>DYKN01000035.1:0-26405 GCA_020722575.1 Rikenella microfusus
ATGTGGTAACGATCAGTGGCACGCCGACTGCGTCAGGGACATTTAATTATACGGTGACCTTGACGGGTGGTTGTAGCCCTGCTTCTGAAGCGTACGGTACTATTACAGTTAACCCGGCTCCATCCCTTATTATTACTAATCCTGCACCGGTATGTTCACCTGCAACGGTGGATCTGACTGACCCGGCAATAACCGCAGGTTCAGATCCAGGGTTAATATTTACTTACTGGATTGATGTAGCTGCAACAATACCGCATCCTGATCCGTCTTCTGCAACAGGTGGTACATATTACATCAAAGGAACAAATACAGCAGGCTGCTTCGATATTAAACCTGTTGTCGTTACAGTAAATGATTCACCGGGAGGCACAACAAATGTAACTCATGTAACATGTGCCGGCGGAAATGACGGAGCAATTGATCTGACTGTTGTTGGAGGGACGGCACCTTATACGTTCCTCTGGAGCAACGGAGAAACAACAGAAGATCTGACAGGATTGAAAGCAGGCAGTTACTCAGTTACTATCACTGACGCCAACGGTTGCAGCGGCGTAGTTACTGCAGATGTAAATGATGGAATCGGGACACCGATAAATATTACTTATAGTGTTGTTAATGTTCTGTGTCACGGTGATTCAACTGGTCAGATTGATATAACGGTGACCGGAGGTACTGCCCCATATTCTTACCTCTGGAGTAATGGTGAAACTACCGAAGATATTTCAGGACTTAAGGCAGATTCCTATTCTGTAATTGTTACTGATGCATCGGGTTGTACCTCAATGACAGAAATGACTGTTACAGAACCTGATTCGGCATTGAATATAAATGTAACAGTAACAGATGTAGGATGTTTCGGTGAAACAAATGGTGCTATTGATATTACGGTTACAGGAGGTACTGAACCTTACGCCTTCGTTTGGAGTAATGGAGAGACAACTGAAGACATCAGTGGACTTAGCGGAGGAACATATACTGTAACAGTTACAGATGCCAATGGTTGTATTGCAACTGCCAGCGGATCAGTCAATGCGCCTTCAGAGGCGCTTACAGCAACAGTTGTTGTAACGGATGTGTTATGTTTCGGGGAATCAACAGGTGATATTGATCTTACTGTTACAGGAGGGACTGCACCTTATACATTCCTGTGGAGTAATGGTGCAACTACCGAAGATCTTGTTGATGTACCAGCTGGCACTTATACCGTAACTGTTACAGATGCTCATGGCTGCAGCACAAGTGCAGGTGGAACCATCAATCAACCGGCTTCTGGTATGAGCATAAGTTCGGTTGTTACAAATGTTCTATGCAATGGTGGAAACACCGGTGCAATAGATATCAGCATCTCAGGTGGCGCATTGCCCTATTCATTCTCATGGAGCAATGGTGAAGTAACCGAAGATATAACATCTCTTAATGCCGGTTCGTACACTGTAACAGTTACTGATGCAGATGGGTGTACAGCTGTACATACTGCACAGATAACTGAACCACCCGCATTGAATGTAACAGCTTCAGTCGTGAACGTCTCATGTCCGGATGTTCGCGACGGATCAATTACTCTTACTATCAGTGGTGGGGTGCCTCCGTATATAGCTCTCTGGTCCGATGGTGTTACCGGTATATCAAGAAGTGCAGGTGACAGTACATATACAGTTATAGTGATTGATGCAAACAATTGCACTGCAACACTGGATGTAGAGGTCACAGTTACAGGTATCAATTGCCTTGAAATACCTGAAATAATAACACCTAATGGTGATGGCAAAAACGATGTATGGGTTATACGTAATATTGGTATATATTCAAATGCCGAACTCTTTATATATAACAGATGGGGCAGGTTGATTTATCATACCAGAAATATTGCAGCCAATCCATGGGATGGCAAATACAGAGGAAAACTGGTACCAACAGATTCGTATCATTATATCCTCTACCTGAATGATGGATCAAAACCAAGAAAGGGTGTTATTACAGTTATTAGATAATTAGTTTAATTGTTAAGATGAATATTAAAAAGTTAATTGTTTTTATTGTTTCAGCCGCTTTTTTTCCGGTCATATCATCAGCACAGCAGGTGCCGATGTACAGCCAGTATGTAATGAACGGCTTCCTTATTAATCCTGCAATTGCCGGTAGAGACGGATATACAACCGTAAATGTCACTGTAAGAGAGCAATGGGTTGGACTGGGTAACTCACCGGGAACTTATGCAGCCAGTTTCCAGACGAGGCTTCTTAAAGATAGCTATATATCACGCTCAACTTCGGTACGAAAAAAAGCAACCCGACCCACAAGGGGAGGAAATGTCGGCGTTGGAGGATATATCTTTAACGATAGGAACGGTATTATGAGCCGCACAGGAATTCTGGGTGCATATGCTTACCACATTCCAATGGGTTACAGGGGAGGATATGCAAATTACCTTTCCTTTGGATTGGCCGCAACAGTTTATCAATATGCTGTAGACCTCAACGGAAATCTTTTATTGTACGATACTGATGATGAATTCCTTAATAACTACGATAGGGTTGTGTATGTTCCTGATTTCAATTTCGGTGCAACGTATTCGAGCGATAGATATTATGTTGGTTTTGCAATGAGTTCATTGTCGAGAGGGGCAATACTATTTGGAAACAGAGGAGATAACGAACGTTCGGAACTGGGGCATTATTTTCTGACAGGAGGTGCAAAGATCCAATTTCCGGGAACAAGAGACTGGGAATTGCAACCTTCCATTCTGCTTAAATCATCAGATATGTTCTTTAAATCACTTCAGATGGACCTGACTGCCAGAGTCTTTTATAAAAATGACTACTGGGCCGGCCTTTCATATAGAACTGGTGATGCAATGATTCTCCTCTTTGGACTGAAATACGACAGGTTCTATTTTGCATACGCCTTCGACTATGCACTCACCGAATTGCGAAGACATACCTTCGGATCCCATGAATTAACTCTTGCAGTAAAATTCGGAGAAAGCGCCAGAAGATATAGATGGCTAATATCTTACTGAGAAACAATAATTTGTCAGAAAAGGGCGGCTCTATCAGCGCCCTTTTCTGTTTTTTGATCAATCAGCTACAAAGTTTTGCTATATTTGAATTATGTACAGATGGTTGTTGATAATAGTTGCTGCTATCCCGCTGACCTTTTATTCATGCGAAAAGACGAATACAAACTTTGAACCCCAGCTCAGCTTTTATCCGGATACTGTCTTTTTTGATACAGTTTTTACTGCAATAGGATCTGTTACAAAAGAGATACATGTCAGAAATAATTCCAATTGCAGGATAATTATCGATAAGATTTATCTCGCTGGTGGTGAAGACTCACCATTTAGAATAAATATCGACGGTGAATCAGAAACCATTACAAGAAATACTGTAATCTATCCCCGCGACACTCTTTTTATCTTCGTGGATGTCATTATCAATCCGCTCAATGAGATTATGCCTGTATCTGTTACGGATTCCATAATATTTGAAACGGGAGATAAAACTTTCAGAGTTATTCTTCAGGCGTGGGGGCAGGATGTCATTATGGTTCAAAATAAAATAAACGGTAATGAGGTATGGGATAGCCCGAAACCATACCTTGTCTATGGAAATGCAATAATTGATACTTTATGTAAACTTATTATTACCGAAGGGGTAAGGGTCCTGTTTCATAAGAATAGTTCTCTTATTGTTGAAGGAAATATTATTGTTTCAGGGTCAGTCTCGAGACCGGTGCTTTTTGCTACCGATATAATAAGCTCGGAATATAATGATGTGCCTGGACTCTGGAATGGAATATACTTGCATTCCGGTAGTACCGGAAATATTATTAATAATGCCGAAATAAGAAATTCAACTTTTGGAATACAGATGGGTGAGCCAGATAAAACCTCTCCTCATTCATGTCCCGATTTACAGTTAAACAATGTCAGGATATTACATAATACGGTAAACTGTCTTGCTGTCTTTCAGGGAAACCTTACCGCTGTAAATTCGGTATTCGCACATTGTGGCAAAAATTGTATAAATATTAATTCCGATGGTGAATACAATTTTATTCATTGCACCATTATTAATTTCTGGGATTATGGGGTAAGGCTTGCTCCGGCATTTAATGTCGTTCAAGCTCCTTACGGGCATTGCGGAACAGAAGCCACAACAGTTCGGGCAATTAATTCTGTTATATACGGCGACATGGAATCGGAAATTTTTATTTACAATAATACCTCCGGTATGCCGGTCGATTTACTATTTGATCATTGCCTCTTGATAGCGAATGAATCAGAAGCAACATTCCAGCAAAGTGAAAAATTCCCGGGTTCAATGTTTAATAAAAACCCGGAATTTATAAATATTGCAGAATATGACTTTCGTCCCGACACTCTCTCTTGCCTGATTAATACAGGAAATGTTTCTACTGCTGCAAATTTCCCTCTTGATATCCGGGGTGCATCACGCCTGGCTGACAGCTTACCGGATATAGGTGCCTACGAAAGGATTAACGGTGAAACTAAAAATTAAAAAGTATGGCTTCACGATTCAGCCGGGCATTAACCCATATTTTTATAGCGACAATTATTCTCTCTTTTGCATTTGAATTACATCCTCAGGAAAAAGAAAATGAAAGGTTAAGAATGTTTTTCTGGAATGTTGAAAATCTTTTCGACACCGATGATGATTCAATGACAGATGATAATGAATTCCTGCCTGATGGCGTCCGAAAATGGAATGAGCAAAAGTATATTGCAAAGCTGAAATCCCTGAGCAAGGTAATTTTAGCCGGAGGGACTTCTCATCCCCCAGAGATTGCAGGGTTTTGTGAAGTGGAGAACAGGAAAGTTATTGAGGATCTTCTTTCATTGACTCCGCTTGCAGGAAAATATTCATGTGAGATTGTCCATAAAGATTCCGATGATCCAAGAGGAATTGATGTGTGCTTAATTTATTCTGTCAAACACCTCAAGTTATTAAAATACAGCTATTTATATCCTGTATCCTTTTATGAAAAGGGCATTCGTACAAGAGAAGTTCTTTATACAAAGTGGCTGGTAATGAATGATACTCTTCATCTTTTTTTTAATCACTGGCCTTCAAGGAGGGGAGGTGTTCTGGCTACTGAAAATCTGCGTATTATACTTGCTGGAATGCTCAGGGAAAAGGGAGATTCAATCCTCAGAGAAACTCATGGAAATGCCCGGATAATTTTTGCAGGAGATTTCAATTGCTTGCCCGACGGGCCGGAAATCTCTCTTCTTCTTGCTCCGGAAAATGGGAAGCAGGTTTATGAAAATTTATGTACAGGAGCATATCATAAGGGAAAAGGAACCTATCGTTTTAAAGGTATATGGGAGATGCCAGATCAGATAATTGTTTCAACTGCTTTGGTAGAGGGTAATTCGGGAATAAAAACTGAAAAGGGTTTACTGAAAATTCTGGATTTGCAATCATTATTGGTAAAGGATCCGGTTTATCCAGGATTCAGGCCGTTTTCTACCTATTCCGGATACAGATATCAGGGAGGATTCAGCGATCATCTGCCAATTATTCTTGATCTGATACTTCCCGGGTATCATTAACCGGCTGAAGACCAAGCTCTCTTCCCTTTTTAAGCATAAGTTCCTTTGCCGCATTGAAATCATTAGGTATTATGCCGTCAAGAATAGCATCTTTGATAAAGTTCTTAATTATTCCAACTTCCCTGCCCGGTTTAATGCCAAATGTTGCTATTATTTCATCCCCGCTAATTGGAGGTTGAAAATTCCTGATTGCATCTTTTTCCTCAATCTCGGCAAGCTTCTGCCTGACATATCTGAAATTAGCCAGATGCCTTATTCTCTTTTCCCTGTTCTTTGATGTGATGTCAGCTTCGCATAACATCATCAGATCATCAATGTCATTGCCTGCTTCATAAAGAAGCCTCCTGATTGCAGAATCAGTAACATTTTCTTTTGAGAGGTCAACCGGGCGCAGATGCAGGTCTATCAGCTTCTGAACATATTTCATATTCTCATTCAATGGAAGCTTCATCCTTCTGAAGATCGCTGGAACCATCTTTGCTCCGATAAATTCATGATTGTGAAACGACCATCCGGTTTTTTCTGAATATTTTTTTGTGACAGGTTTGGCAATATCATGAAGCAAAGCCGCCCACCTCAGCCACAGATTATCCGAATGCCTGCTAATATTGTCAAGAACTTCAAGTGAATGGTAGAAATTATCTTTATGACCTCTGCCTTCTATCATTTCTACACCCTTAAGATTGGCCAGCTCCGGGAAAATAATACTCAGAAGACCGGATTTATCAAGTAGTTTAAATCCTGTTGATGGTTTCTCTGCCATCATTATTTTATTAATTTCACCCGTAATCCTTTCTGCTGAAACTATTTTAATTCTTTCACGGTTTCTTATTATTGATTCAAAAGTTTGTTTTTCAATGGTGAAATCAAGCTGGGTGGC
Organism: Rikenella microfusus; assembly: GCA_020722575.1. Lineage (GTDB taxonomy): Bacteria > Bacteroidota > Bacteroidia > Bacteroidales > VadinHA17 > LD21. The sequence continues at coordinate 6,459 of DYKN01000035.1, forward strand.
AAATCTTATTGCCCGCATCATTCTCAGTGGATCATCATCAAATGTTCTGTCAGGATCAAGTGGAGTTCTTATAATACGGTTTTTCAAATCCTCCAGACCTCCAAAAGGATCAATTAATCTGCCCCAATTTGAACTGTTAAGGCCTATAGCCAGTGCATTGATTGTAAAATCCCTTCTTTTTTGATCATCTTCCAGGGTTCCGTCCTCAACAACAGGCTTTCTCGAATCCCTATTGTATGATTCTTTCCTTGCTCCCACAAATTCAATATTATAATCGTCATACCGGAACATGGCAGTGCCAAAATTCCTGTAAACCGATACCTTAATCCCTTTTCCCAGGGATCTGGCAACTTTTCCAGCTATCTTTATTCCACTTCCTTTAACAACAATATCAATATCTTTCTGGGGATTGTCCCTGCCAAGAAGAAAATCCCGTACGAATCCCCCAATCAAATACCCTTCCGTTCCCTCCATATCAAGAACAGATGATATCTTTTCAAAAACCTTATCCTTCAGACAAAATTTCATCATTTACAATGTAAAATATTATGTCGGGCTGACAAATTTACAATTTATCATTAATTTTATGGAAATTATCCCTGAAAGGTGTTAACGGCATAGTTATTGAAATATACTTTGAACATTAATTAAACTGAATTGTTTTTTAAAAAAAAAGATTATGACACAAAATTTAACAAAAGAGACTTTTCTGACAAAAGTATTCAATTACGAAGTTAATAAAGACTGGAAATTTGAGGGTGACAAACCCTGTATAATTGATTTTTACGCCGACTGGTGTGGACCATGCAAAATAGTTTCACCCATTCTTGAAGAACTTTCTGAAGAATATAAAGGAAAGATTGATTTCTATAAGGTTGATACCGAAAGTGAGGGAGAGCTTGCGGCTATTTTTGGTATCAGAAGTATTCCAAGCCTTCTTTTCGTACCTAAAGAGGGAGTGCCCAGAATGGCAGTAGGAGCTCTGCCCAAAGAAAGTCTTATTTCAGCATTTAAAGAAGTACTTGGGGTGGAAAAAAATGATGACAAAAAAAACTAAAAAAAATGTAACTTTTTTAAAAATTATACGTTTAATATAATGAAACAACAACCTCTAATTAAGGGTCAGTTTTTTCATAGGATTTAGGTTAGGGTAAAGGGTATCCCACGGAAATAGAATCTGTGGGATATCTTTTTTATGTAAGATCTTTCAAGATTTCGTTTATTTCTTCTTCTGTTAACCTCAGTTTCTTCTGACACTGCCGTATCAGTTCCGATGCCCTTCTAACTTCTTTCGACAATTTGTCAATATCAAGTGTGCCGCTTTCAATATTTCTCAGTATCGACTCAATTTCTTTCACAGCTTCATTAAATGAAAGCTCTTTTCTCGTACTTTTTTTAATTCCCCGCTTGCTTTCCTTATTATCATCCATTGCAATAATCTATTTTATAAATAGTTTGTAGCAAATCTACAATTTTATTTTTGATTTTTCCAGTACCCTGCTCCTGATTTTTCCATCATGAAAAACCGTGTCTATTTCATCTTCAGGGGCTACTTTTGTACAGCTTTTTATTATCTCTCCCTTATAAACTGTAATTGTGTAGCCTCTTTTCAGAACATTTGAAGGATCAAGAATCTTCAACGATTCTTCCAGAGACTTTAAAAGAATAACGTTTGATTTAATAATGTTGAAAGTATTAATTTTCAACATTTCACACCCGGTATGAAGCTCAGTTGTTTTTCTGGAAATGTAATTTTCCGATGCTGATGACAGAGCCCTTTTTAATTCAATGGGGATTAATCCGTCTTTCATTAGCCTATCTTTACCTGAATTTATCAACCTTACGGCAAGTCCGGAAATTCTTGTTTTTTTATTATGGATCAGATTAACTGCAGGGTATGTTCTCATAATGAATGAATTAATATGAATTTTTTCTTTTTCGATAAGTTCTTCTGCGCTAGAAGCTATAAGCCTTGCCATTTCTGAGATAATATTCTCAGCATTAATCATTTTTTCAATAAGGAAGTCAGCTACTGCTGTTGGTGTTTTAAGGGAATGGTAGGCAACCAGATCGGCAACTGTTAAGTCTTTTTCATGACCTATGCCAGTAATTACTGGTAAAGGGAACTGTGTTATGCAGTATGCAATATTATAATTGTCGAACCAGCTAAGGTCTGTTTGTGAACCTCCACCACGTATTATTACTGTTACGTCAAAATTTTCGGCATTTTCCGAAATCCTGTCGAGTGCTGAAATAACGCTTTGTTCCGTTTCAGTTCCCTGCATGGCAGCTTCAAAGAGAGTAATCTTAAAAGCATGGCCATAGATATTCTCCTTAAGATGTTTAACAAAATCGAGGTATCCGGCTGCGCTTGCTGATGAAACCACTGCTATCCGCTGTGGAGCCAGAGGCAGATCGAGTTCCTTATTCATCGTCAATACCCCTTCATTTTCGAGCTGCTTCAATATTTGCTGGCGCTTTAGGGCCATATCGCCAAGCGTAAAGGCCGGATCAATATCATTAATTACAAGGCTTAATCCATAAACTTCATGGTAATCAACTTTAGCCCTTACCAGAATCTTTATACCTGCTCTGATAGTCTGACCTGTCATGCTTTCAAAAAATGATTTCAGGAACCTGTATCTCGTATTCCATATTACAGCCCTTACCCTCGCTTTTATGTTGATATCATCGGGGTGTTTTTCTACAAGCTCAAGATAACAGTGACCTGCATAGTTTTCCTTAGCTTCAGCAATTTCTGCAAAAACCCAGTAAAACCCGGGCAAGGCTGCATATAAAGAGTCTCTTATGATTAACTGGAGTTCGGTTAGTGATAGTTTCTCATTCATCTTTATTTATTAAGTTTAATTATTTTAAAAACTGATGACCCTTTTGCAATTGTAATCCTTGCAAAATATACTCCATGACCAGGTATCTCCTGTTCATTGATTCTGAAAGTCCTGCTTATATATCTAGCATAATTTCTTTTATAAACTGTTAAACCACTGATAGTAAATATTTCGACATTTATGTAACCCGGTTCTTCTGCAAAGCGGAATTCAATATAATCTGTAAAAGGATTTGGCCCTGCTGCTATAATAATACCCGGTTTAAGAACAATAAATGATTGGAGTGTATCAATTACGGCTTTTATATCAGGTAATCCGTAACCGTATAGAGAATCGGGATTAAAATACTTATCGCTGCACTGGTGCAGGGCGTTGATAATATCAGTCGGTTTTGCGTCGGGAACTGCCTGAATAATACAGGCACACATGCCGCTTAGAACTGGACATGAAAACGATGTACCGCTTGCTCTTACAACTCCTGTATCATTTACCTGAACTGTTACAGCCACTCCCTGTGCAACATTGTCAGGTTTTATTCTTCCATCGGCACTTGGACCCGCTGATGAAAAGGATGAGATAACATTATATCCGTCAACCGCACCTATACATAATACGTTGAATCCATCAGATGGTGCAATAATATGTTTCCATGGGTTATCTCTTTCATTTCCCGCACTTGACACAACAAGTATTCCTTTTGAAAAAGCTATATCGGCGGCTTTTGTTACAAAAGCACTCATTCCATTCATATCTTCATACTTGTAGTCCATTTCAGGATCATCGAAAGTGAAATATCCAAGGGAACTTGAGATGATGTCCACGCCAATGCTGTCAGCAAACTCAGCTGCAGCAACCCAGAAATCTTCTTCAACCGGAAATTCTGATGAGACGTCTTCAGTTCTGAATAGCCAGTAATTGGCATCCGGTGCTGAACCCCTGAGATAACCTAAAATATCACCTGCCAGAACTGACAATACGGCAGTCCCGTGATTGTGATAACTATAAACCTCAGGAGATTTTCTGACAAAATCATATGTGCCCTTTATACCTTTTCTGGCTCTCAATGCAGCCAGAGATGAAATGGTGTTGGCTTTGTAGAATCCACCATCAAGTACCGCAATAAGCACACCCTTTCCGTTGAAACCTGAACTCTGGACAACTTCTCCGTTTAGCATCGAAACAGGGTTATCATATGGAAGGGCATCCCTGTCATCAATAACAAGTTCAAGCTTGTCGGGTTTGGTTGTTTTGACTCCAGGATGTTTAACTGTAAGTACCTTGCTTACGAAGGGGAGATTTTCTATCAATGAAGTGTTAACAGGATTAATTGATTTAAACAGGCCTGTGTTCATCCATCTGGAAGTGCAATGCAGCGTCAGCCCTGAGGAACTGATCTGCTTGAGATATTCATCAAAGACCGGGAGGTCATAATAGTCGGGGAAGCTGATTCTATGTTTCAGGCGTCGTGCTATTGCTCTCTGACTCAAAAGGTTGCAAGGGTCGAACAGCTCCGGACTGTAATTACCCTTATCTGTAAAATATACTCTGTAGAAATAATTGTACTCTATGGTTTGTCCGGAAGAAAATAATGATGCTGCCGTAAACAAGAATAAAACTGTCAGAATGCACAAATGTGGTTTCCTGTTCATTAGTATTTATTGCCAGATGGTACCAGTTTTTTCCGGATCAGACAATTTTCTCCCATTTATCTCAAGTGAATCGAGAAGCCTGTTTTCCCTGATGTAGAGTTCGGGGTTTGTAGCCAGTCCGTTCACGTAATTTATCTTTTCTTTAACACTTCCGTCAGTATTATAAATATACCATGTTCCATTACGACGGTCATTTTTATAATCGCCCGTGCATATCATATTGCCTTTCTTATCCCAGACCTCAAATTTTCCATCCAGTAAACCGTTTATATAATGAGATCTGATATAAATATTTCCGTTTTCATGATATTGCAGACTTTCACCCTGAATAACATCATTGATGTAATTCCTTTTTTCGGCGATGATTTTGTCGGGGTAATATTTGATTGAGAAACCGTTTTTCATATTATTGTGGTATTCCTCTTCTGACACCTTGTAACCCCTGATAATTGATGAAAAGAATTCCCATTTTCCTTCTCTTTTCTGGTCAATATATTTACCGGCGGCTGCAATGAAACCGTTGGGATGGAAAAATATAGCATCTGCTTTGCTCCCGTTGTCGCTATAAAATAACATTGACTGGATGGTGTCAGTTTCGTAGTATCTTTTAAAAACTCCAATCGGGTGGTTATCCTTGAAATAGCCTTCATACCTTCTATTACCTCCTGGATATTTCTGGATCCAGTATCCCTGTCGCAAGCCGTTTTTGTCGGTACGGTTAATTGTATCGACAGTCTGGCCAGAGGTCAGTGTTAAGGAAGAGAGGGCAACAATTATTACCTGAATAATTGATTTCATCAGGGATTGATTATTGGTGTAAAGATAAAAAAATATCCTGCACTGTTTGTGCAGGATATGAACGTTTATTTAATCAGTTTATTATTTTACCTCTTCAAAGTCGACATCAGTAACTTCCTCGTTACCTGATTTTTTGTTGCTACCGGTTGAAGGACCCGGCCCCGAATCTGATGCTGTTGCACCCGATGCCTGTGCAGCCCTGTACATATCTTCTGAGGCCTTTTGCCATGCATTGTTGATATCGGCAAGAGCTTTATCAATTGCAGTAACATCCTGTGATTTATGTGCCTCTTTAAGTCTGTTAAGGGCTTTTTCGATCTCACTTCGTTTATCGCTGCTGAGTTTATCGCCGAATTCCCTGAGCTGTTTTTCTGTCTGGAAGATCATGCTGTCGGCAGCATTTAATTTATCAGCTCTTTCGCGGGCTTTCTTATCAGCTTCCTCATTGGATTTAGCCTCTTCTCTCATCCTCTTTATTTCTTCGTCGGTAAGGCCTGATGAAGCTTCAATCCTTATCCTCTGTTCCTTGCCGGTACCTCTGTCTTTTGCTGATACATGCAGAATACCGTTTGCATCAATATCGAAAGTAACCTCTATTTGTGGAATTCCTCTTGGAGCTGGCGGAATCCCGTCGAGATGGAAACGACCGATTGTTTTGTTACCGGCAGCCATCGGACGTTCTCCTTGAAGCACATGTATTTCAACAGATGACTGGTTATCGGCAGCAGTGGTGAATACTTCCATTTTTCTTGTGGGTATGGTGGTGTTGGCTTCAATAAGTTTTGTCATAACACCTCCTAGCGTTTCGATACCCAGTGAGAGCGGAGTAACATCAAGAAGCAGCACGTCTTTAACGTCTCCGGCAAGAACACCTCCCTGAATGGCAGCTCCAACAGCAACTACCTCATCGGGGTTAACACCTTTAGAAGGCACTTTACCGAAGAACTTCTCAACAATTTGTTGTATAGCAGGAATACGTGTTGATCCACCTACAAGTATCACTTCATCAATATCTGAAGGCTTGAGTCCTGCCGATTCAAGAGCTTTTTCACATGGCGGAATGACTGCCTGTATAAGCTTATCGCATATTTTTTCTAACTGAGCCCGTGTCAGGGTTTTAACCAGATGTTTTGGAATACCATCCACAGGCATAATATATGGCAGATTGATTTCTGTACTCGTGGAACTTGAAAGCTCAATTTTGGCCTTTTCAGCTGCTTCTTTGAGCCTTTGCATTGCCATCGGGTCTTTCCGCAGGTCAACGCCGTTCTCTTTCTGGAATTCATTTGCGAGCCAGTCGATTATCAGGTGGTCGAAATCATCACCCCCAAGGTGAGTATCGCCATTTGTAGATTTAACTTCAAAAACGCCATCACCAAGCTCGAGAATAGAAATATCAAAAGTACCGCCACCAAGGTCGAACACTGCAACCTTTATGTCCTGTGCCTTTTTGTCAAGGCCATAGGCAAGAGCTGCTGCAGTGGGCTCATTTATAATCCTTCTTACATGCAGGCCGGCAATTTCACCGGCTTCCTTGGTAGCCTGCCTCTGTGAATCACTGAAATAAGCAGGAACAGTTATTACTGCCTCAGTTACCTCATGCCCGAGATAATCTTCAGCCGTCTTCTTCATCTTTTGAAGTATCATGGCAGAAATCTCCTGAGGTGTATATAGCCTGTCGTCAATCTTTACCCGGGGAGTGTTGTTTTCTCCCCTGACAACAGAATAAGTAACTCTTTCTATCTCCTTCTGAACTTTATCGTATGTTTCGCCCATGAACCTCTTTATGGAATAAACAGTTCTTTTGGCATTGGTAATGGCCTGCCTTTTGGCTGGATCACCTACCTTACGTTCACCGTTTTCCACAAATGCTACCATTGAAGGAGTGGTCCTCTTGCCTTCACTGTTTGGTATAACTACAGGTTCATTGCCTTCCATAACAGCAACACAAGAGTTGGTAGTTCCAAGATCTATACCGATTATTTTTCCCATATTTCTTATTTTTTGTTATAATTCAATTTTAATTTCTGTCAGATGTTATCAATGATTATGCCAAGCCGTCTTTTTACTGGATCTATGACAAAAAGTCAGATTTATAAAATATTAATTTCATTGTATTAAGGTTAAATTGGCTTAAGGGGGGAGGCTGAAGGCGGAAAATTAGAGTGTTTCGGCTTATTGTGATGCAAAATCTCATTTAGTTATGAGAAGTCGAAAGGGTAGGAGGTGGTGGTAGAATATTTTTACATGCTGTATATTTTTTCATTACAAATAAAAACCTTTTAACATTTTATGATTCCTGATGTTTTTAATATCTGCAGGAAAACTTAAACTCATTAAAAATTAGTAGCTTTGTCAATGAATTAAATTAAAGCAGGTGATATGGCAGATTTTAAGTCTATAAAGCGGGTTACAACGCATGTCCTTTTTGAGATGAAGCTCAGGGGAGAGAAGATTGCTATGCTTACGGCATATGATTATTCTTTTGCTCGCATTCTTGATGAGGCAGGAATAGATGTTATACTGGTTGGCGATTCGGCATCGAATGTGATGGCAGGATATGAAACTACGCTTCCTATTACTCTCGACAATATGATATATCATGCCTCTTCAGTTGTTAGAGGTGTAAAAAGAGCGCTGGTTGTTGTTGACATGCCGTTTGGTACATATCAGGGTAATTCACGTGAGGCGCTGGCCTCTGCTATCAGGATAATGAAAGAGACAGGAGCGCATGGAGTAAAACTTGAGGGAGGCATTGAAGTGGCTGAATCGGTTGAAAGAATAATTTCAGCAGGAATTCCTGTTATGGGACATCTGGGACTTACCCCGCAGTCAATTCATAAATTTGGCACCTATGTAGTGAGGGCACGTGAAGAAGAGGAGGCACTCAAACTGCTTGAAGATGCAAAGTTACTTCAGAAAGTTGGTGTTTTTTCGCTTGTACTTGAAAAAATACCTGCCACACTAGCAGGTGAGGTAACAAAACAACTTAAGATACCTGTTATTGGAATAGGGGCCGGACGTGAAACCGATGGGCAGGTGCTTGTTCTTCATGATATGCTTGGAATAAACCAGGAGTTCTCACCTCGATTTCTCAGGAGATATCATAACCTTCATGATGAAATAAAAGGAGCGGTACAGGCATATATAGACGATGTACGTTCGAGAAATTTCCCAAATGAAAAGGAACAGTACTGACAGATATTAAAAAATGGCAGATCTGAATCAGGCTGATGAATTGATAGTACTTTACGAAGATAATCATATCATTGCGGTTAATAAACGGGCATCTGATCTGTCGCAGGGCGACAAAAGCGGTGATGAGCCTCTTGATAAAAAAGTAAAGCGGTATCTTGCAACAAAGTATAACAAGCCCGGGAAAGTTTTTCTTGGTGTCGTTCATCGCCTTGACAGGCCTGTGAGTGGTGTTATATTATATGCCCGAACCTCAAAGGCTCTCAGTCGCCTTAACCGAATGTTTCAGCAAAGGGAGGTTAGAAAAATCTACTGGGCAGTAACAGGAGAGAAACCCCCGGAAGATGAAGCTACAATAATACATTTTCTGAAAAAGAACGAAAAACAAAAAAAATCATACGCGTACGATCATGAAGTGAGAGGATCCAGGAAAGCATCATTGACCTACAGGATTATTGGGCATTCAGTACGTTATTATCTGCTTGAGGTGGAACTTCATACGGGCCGGCATCATCAGATAAGAGCTCAACTGGCTGCCATAGGATGCCCGATAAAGGGCGACCTGAAATACGGCGCACGTAGATCAAATAATGATGGCAGTATTAGCCTCCATTCCCGATGTCTGAAATTTATCCATCCTGTCACTAACCAGCAAATCGAAATAATTGCACCGCTGCCTGAAAATGATGTCTGGAAAATTTTCAGAAATTTTGATAAATAAAAAAAGAACAACCGGGCTGAAGGTAATCCCGGCTGTCCAGGGGTTGTCATTGAAAGCTTCATCAGAATATTAAATCCTGCTGCTGTCTATAGTCACTGCAAATTTAAAACTGCATTCCGTCAATTCAGTTAAAATCAGGTTAAATGTAGTTAAGAAAAAGTTAAAGTCTGACCTTCTGAAAATGAATTGGTTTAATTTTGTAATATGAAAAATAAGATTTTTATAAGTCTTGTTATAATGATGGCACTTTCGGTTACTGGAATAACCTATGTCCAGGTAACATGGATGAGAAATGCACTAGCCACGAGCAGGGAAAATTTCAATAAAGCGGTATTTATTAGTCTCAATAATGCTGCACAACAGATTGAGACTTATCAGCGGATGAATTCGTTCAGTAATTATATGTTTCGTTCTCCATTTGTTGCACAGGATATAGATTCATCCTTATCGGAGTTTTTTAGTTTTGACGGTTTCATTTCAAATGGTGATGAAGGTTTCAGAATTAAATTCAGCAGTAGCCCGGATAAAAAAGAAAATGATTTACCTGCCCGGGATAAACGAAATAAGACAGAACCTGACCGAAAAGATTCTGTTTTAATAACTGCTTCAAATGTCAATAAAGGTGGTATAAGAATATCACAGCAAGGAGGAATTGAATCCCCGGGCGGTAATTCTATAATGATGTCACGGTCTGATTTTATGCAATGGGTAAAACAAAAAACCGAAGAATTTAACCAGATGGGCGACAGACTGCTCAATCAGATTTTTGAATCAGAGAAAAGTTTCAGACCCGATCCTGAAATGATAAGGAATGTTCTTAACAAAATCTTCCCCTATTTTGATATAAATACTCCATATGAATTTGCCATAATTGAAAACGGGCAACCGGTCGCGGTATCGTCAAAAAAAATCAGCATAAACGAGTTCCTGAAAAGTATTTATAAAGTCAGGCTTTTCAGTGACGATTTCTTCATGCCTGATATTGTCCTTTCGATAGTCTTTCCTGAGAGGACCAATTATTTACTTGGTTCCATCTCCTGGATGCTGGGTGGGTCGGTGATTCTTTCACTTTTTATTTTCTCAACTTTTGCCCTGAGCATACTGTTTATTTTGCGTCAGAAAAAAATATCAGAAGTAAAATCTGATTTTATCAACAACATGACGCATGAATTCAAGACACCTCTGGCAACAATATCCCTTGCCGCCGATGCAATTACTAACCCGAAGGTTCTTAATGATGAAAAGAGCATCCGTCATTTCGCAGGAATGATAAAAAAGGAAAATGATCGTATGAACAAACAGGTTGAGACAATACTCCAGATTGCTTCACTTGATAAAAAGGAAATTGAATTCAAATTCGAAAAAGTCTCAGTACACAAAATTATTTCAAAAGCTATTGATACGGTTGACATTTTTGTCAGTCAGAGGCAGGGGAAAATAACAACAATTCTTGCAGCTGAAAATGATATGATTTATGGAGACGAGGAGCATTTGACAAATCTTGTTCATAACCTGCTGGACAATGCTGTGAAATATTCTCCCGAAAAGCCTGAAATAACTGTAAGAACAAAGAGTAATAATACGGGTGTTGAACTTTCAGTTGCAGACAGGGGAATCGGTATGTCGAAGAGTGTCCAATCGAAAATTTTTGAGAGATTTTACAGACAGAATACTGGTAATGTACATAATGTTAAGGGTTTTGGATTGGGGCTCAATTATGTTAAAGCAATAGTTGAATCTCATAGGGGAACCATAAAAGTTGAGAGTGAACCGGGAAAGGGAAGTTGTTTTTCAGTATTTTTGCCATATAAACCGGAAAACTGAACAGATGTCGCCAAAAAAACCACGTATATTGCTTGTTGAAGACGATCTGAGCTTTGGCTCAGTACTGAAATCCTTCCTTGAATTGAACGATTATGATGTCGAATGGATTGACGATGGTAAATATGCCATGGATGCTTTCCGTAAATACCCGTTTGACCTCTGCATCCTCGACGTAATGCTTCCTAATATTGACGGGTTTACAATTGCCGGTGAGATACGAAAAATAAATACGACTATTCCCATTGTATTTCTTACCGCAAAAAAGATGAAAGAGGATATCCTGAAAGGCTATGGCATGGGAGGTGATGACTATATAACAAAACCATTCGATACTGATATTCTCCTTGCAAAGATCAGAGCCATTATTGCACGACGTGACTCGGGTGATAAGAGTCGTGATATATATGAAATCGGAAAATTTACATTTAATTCAAAACTCCGGATACTTAAGACAGGTGATCAGGAGATAAAACTTTCACCAAAAGAGGCCCAGCTGCTGGAGTTGCTTGTAAATAATCCGAATTCATTGATTCCAAGGGAAATGGCATTGAGGAAAATATGGGGATCAGATGACTATTTCACCGCACGAAGTATGGATGTTTATGTCACAAAACTGAGAAAATACCTCTCAACCGACCCTGAACTGGTAATTAAAAACATACACGGAGCTGGTTTCCAGCTGATAGTCAAAGAGAACCCTGCATGAGATTCTTCTCATCCATTGGCACTCAAAATTATTAAGTCCTGTCAAAACAGGTAACTCCATTGTTCCGTATAGTTAATAATTTTTTTTCTTTGTGAATTATTAAATCATTCAAATAGATCAGACTGATATATTTTTGCGGAAAATCTTTTTTGATGCACAGGATTCTGTTATTCGTATCATCGTTAATTTATATTATAATGATGTTTTCCTGCCGGGTATCACGCACAGGTACAAGCAGGGCAGAGCTTCCAGCAACAGCCATCGATTATATTGAAAGATATAAGGATGTAGCGATAAGCGAGATGAAGAGGACTGGTATTCCGGCAAGTATTACAATGGCTCAGGGAATGCTTGAATCGGGTTACGGAAGAAGCAGACTTGCCATCGAAGCTAATAATCATTTCGGGATAAAGTGCCACAATGGATGGACAGGACCCACAATTCGTCATCACGACGATCGGAGAAATGAATGTTTCAGAAAGTATCGCACAGCTGAAGAATCATTTCGGGACCATTCAGATTTTCTTAAGAATACGCCGAGGTACCAGTTCCTATTCGAACTTGATCCTGCTGATTATAAAGGTTGGGCACGTGGACTAAAAAAAGCTGGCTATGCTACTAACCCTGATTATGCCGGATTACTTATCAGGAAAATTGAAGAGTACGAGCTTTATGAACTCGACAGAATGGTATTAAATGGAAATTACTCAGGTAAGTCAGAAAAGGCATTGCAATCGGTAACACCCATCAATCGTGATGGCATGATAACTGAAAAAACCCGGAATGGTAACAATCTGCCTCTGTCAGGAGATAATTATAGTAGAATTATGGAAAACAACAGGATTAAGTATATAATAGTAAAAGAAGGAGATACAAAGGAATCAATTGAAAGAGAACTCAACTTGTTGCACTGGCAACTGAGCAGATATAATGAATTGCCTGAAATATTTAGCCCGGTACCCGGTCAGATACTTTATATACAGCCTAAAAGGAAGAAAGCTGCTCCTGGAAATGAGATTCACAAAGTTGAGGAAGGTGATACAATGTATTCAATATCGCAGCAATACGGGATAAAAGTAAAATATCTTTATTACTATAACAGGATGGAGGAGGGGAGTGAGCCAGAGCTAGGCAGTATGTTATGGCTGAGGAGGGTTAAGCCGGTGGATTAGAGCTTATTTTATAATTTTGAATATTAAAGCCTCTGAGAAATTCATCTATACTCATTTTTTTTCTGCCTTCAGCCTGAATAGTGCATACTTTAAGCAATCCTTTGCCGCATGCTATTTTGAGATAACTTTTACCATCGGTAATAATTTCTCCGGGATGTAATGAATGGTTTGTTTCTTCGGGTCGGCATTCGTAAATTTTGAATAGAAAGTTTCCTCCGGGACCGTTTATATATGATCTGGCGCATGGATCAGGAGCAAGCCCGCGAACAAGATTATAAATTGATATGCAATCTTTTGTCCAGTCAATGATACAGTCTGAAGGCCTTATTTTAGGTGCAGATCTGGGTTTTTCAACCTGATTGAGAAGAGTTGACTGGGGAACCGGAATGATGCTATTGTTTGCCAGTCCCTCCAGTGTTTTAATAACAAGTCTGGCTCCAAGTTTCATCATACGTGCCGACAGATCGCCGGCATTCTCATGGGGGTAAATATGAACCTTCTCCTGAAGGAGAATTTTACCGGTATCGATGCTTTCATCAATCAAAAATGTTGTCAGGCCAGTAACGGATTCTCCGTTGATGATTGCATGATTAATAGGTGCTGCTCCCCTGTAATTAGGAAGAAGTGATGCGTGAAGGTTTATTGTTCCGAGAGGTGGGATCTTCCAGATTTGTTCAGGCAGTTTTCTGAAAGCTACCACCAGAATAACATCAGGATTTAATTTTTTTATTGCTTCAACAAAATCCGGGTCATCAAGCTTTTCAGGTTGTAAAAGAGGTAGATAGCTGAATTCTGCAAATTCTTTTACGGGCGATTTTTTTATTTTTCTGCCTCTTCCTGCAGGTTTATCGGGTGTTGTTACAACTCCGACAACATTAAAGCCGTTCATGAGTAAAGCCCCCAGAGTCGCAACGGCAAATTCCGGGGTACCCATAAACACTATTCGCAGGCTTTTCATAATGTATCAAGTTTTTTTCCCGTATTTGTAACAGGTAATATTATGTCCCATTTTATCGGCTTTTGTCTTCAGGTAAAATTCATTATAGGGATTGGGGGGGATAACAAGAGGTATAGTTTCAACAATAGTTATTCCATAACCTTCAAGTCCTGCTCTTTTTACAGGGTTGTTGGATATAAGTCTTATTTTTCCAAGGCCCAGTTCTTTCATTATACTGGCGCCTACTCCATAATCTCTTTCATCTTCGCCGAAACCCAACTTCAGGTTTGCCTGGACTGTATCCAGACCCTGCTCCTGGAGTTTGTAGGCTTTAATCTTATTAACTAGTCCTATTCCCCTTCCTTCCTGATTGAGGTAAATTATTACACCTTTGCCCTCCTTCTCAACCATTTCCATGGCTTTGTCTAGTTGTTGTCCGCAATCGCATCTGAGTGAATGGAATACATCGCCGGTGAAGCATGAGGAATGTACTCTTACCAGTACAGGTTCATCTTTTGTCCATGTGCCTTTTATAAGTGCAGCATGTTCGAGTCCGTTGCTGACCTGTCTGAATGGAATGAATTCGAATTCTCCAAGTGTTGTGGGTAGCTTTACCTTTTCTCCCTTTTCGATAATTGATTCTCTCTCCAGACGGTAGCTAATAAGGTCTCTTATTGCAATTATTTTTATTCCGAACTTTTTGCTCAACTCCATCAGTTCGGGCAATCGTGCCATATTACCGTCGTCGTTCATTATTTCAACAAGTGCTCCGCCCGGCGTTAGACCGGCTAATCGGGTGAGATCAACAACTGCTTCGGTATGGCCTGCGCGCCTTAAAACACCTTTTGACCTTGCCTTTAGGGGGAAGATGTGACCCGGTCGGCCCAGATCGGATGGTTTTGTAGCAGGATCAACAAGGGCTTTTATGGTTAATGCCCTGTCTTTTGCCGAAACCCCTGTAGTAGTTTCATCACTAAGTAAATCAACCGATACAGTGAACTGAGTCTCGTGGAGGGAGGTGTTTATTCCAACCATCAGGTCAAGATCAAGCTCTTCGCATCTCTCTTCAGGGAGTGCACAGCATATTAGTCCGCGACCATACTTGGCCATAAAATTTACCTTTTCAGGAGTTATGAGCTCAGCTGCACAAATGAAATCTCCTTCATTCTCCCTGTCTTCATCATCTACAACTATCAGAATTTTTCCCTGTCTGATGTCTTCAATGGCTTCCTCAATTGTATTCAGTACAAATTCTTTCATCTTATTGATTCCTTTTTGTAGGCTTCCAGATGCCACTCCTGATACCCCCCAGATACTTCAAAAATCCTGCCATAAGAGCTGTATTGGCAAGGCAGAAATGTGTCACCATTCTGAGTGGTATAAGATTGATTCCAAAAAACTTCAATATTAAATCAACCGGGGGCAAAATTAGAAAAATAAGCTGGAGTAATAAAACAAGAAAGAAGAAAAGTGAATGGTTTGCCAGTAAAGCAGAATTTAAAAATACCACTAAACCCAAAAATGGAGAAACCCAGCGAAGAACTTTGTGGGAAATAAAACAAAAAGATAAAATAGTGAAAGGTTTGAGTAATAAATATGAAAAACTGCTGAGGTTCTGAAAATTACCTGCTGATATTCTGACCTTTCTTCGGAACTCCTCCATAAGATCATCTGATATTTCCTCATTTACTGTTGCACCATCATGACTGACACATTTTCCTCCTGCTGTCAAAATGTTCATCGCAATTCTGAAATCATCGGCAAGAGTATTTTCAGGATTTGGCACATAGCACTCTTTTCTAATGGCATAAAAGCCGCCGAACGGCCCCATCAGTGTTCCCCAGAGCTTTCCTTCAGCATTCTTGAGCATAAATTCAATTCCTGAATATGCAGCTTCAGGAACAGATATGCCGGTTTTCTTTATTCCTGTGTTCAACGGCCTTGTATCAGCAAGGCATACTTCTCTGTCGGCGAATAGTCCTGTTAATTTTCTTATTGTATCCCTTGCAGGAATAACGTTCGCATCGGTTAAGATCAGTATTTCTCCCGAAGCCTCATCAACAAGCTTGTTTATTACCTCTGGTTTGCCTGTGCGTCTGTTAAATTCTATGATCTTTAATGATGGATATTCTTTACGCAATTCTTTTGTCATTTGAACAGTGTTGTCAGACGAACTGTCCGATCCTACTATTACTTCCAGAAGATGCGAAGGGTAGTCAGATGAATAAAGCGAATGAATCTTTGAACCTATAACTTTTTCTTCGTTGTGTGCAGGTATAAGTATTGATAAAGAAGGCGTAAAATCAGAAGAAGATTTAAGTTTTTTCCCAGAGATTTTACTGCAGATTATTAATAAAAACGGGTAAAAAAGATAAGAATGGAGGATCAGAATTACGAAAATCCAGAAGGTTATTTTGAAAATAAACATTATTTCAGTGAATTGTAAAATTTGCCGGCTCTCTTAGCAATTTCAAAGATATTGAAATTTTTGTATGCAAATTTTAATGCATTGTCCGACAAATAACTTGCATAATTTGCATCTGTCAGGCATTTAACAACACTGTCTGCAAATATGTCAGAGTTGTCAGTAAAAATGATATTTTCACCGTTGGTACAATGAATGCCTCTTACCGCAGTGGGTGTTGCAATAATACATCGGCCCAGATGCATCCCTTCGATTATCCTCATCCTGATTCCACTACCCGAGAAAAGAGGAATGGCCATAACCCTGCTGGCACAAAGAAAAACTGAGGAAGATTCTGTCTCGCCCTCAAAGATTATGTTTCTGCCTTTAATTTTTAATCTCACAGGGTTTCTTCCGGCAATTCTCAAAACAGCATCGGGGAGTTTCTCAATCACTTTTGGCCATACTTTAGAAATAAACCATTTCAACCCGTTTAAGTTTGGCAGCCAGTCGAGTGAACCAATGTAGGCTACAGAGTGAGGAATGATGTTGACAAATTCGGGTTTAAGAGATTGAAGTGCCGGTGGAATTACTATAGCAGGTTTCTCTTTGTAATATTTTGAAAACCAGTTCATATCCTCCTCTGTCATTGTCATTATTGCATCACAGGATCTGGCAGATGAAATTTCCTCCTTTTTAAGCCGTCGAGAAAGAAGTCGGAAATAGTATTTTTTAATTGGATTTAACTCTTCTTCTGACAGCATCGACCAGATATTGCTTTCAACGTTATGAGGTCTGAAGATGGTAAGAGCCCTGCTTAAAGATTTTACGACAG
The DNA here is from genome assembly GCA_020722575.1 of Rikenella microfusus. Taxonomy (GTDB): domain Bacteria; phylum Bacteroidota; class Bacteroidia; order Bacteroidales; family VadinHA17; genus LD21. Next base: position 23,549 of record DYKN01000035.1, read on the forward strand.
GAAGATACATTGCCATTGCCAGGCCTTCTGCCTGTACAATATCGAAATCGTCCTTCAGCCAATCTGAAAGTGCTTTATGGTAATTTTCAGAATGAAATCTTTCTTTAATTAATGATTTATTCGAAAAGAAAATGTTTGATAAAAGTGGAAAAATTCTTATACTGGCATCTAACGAAACATATTTGACTTTGACCTTTTTCGAATACAATGTAGGTATATTTTCCGGACCGGAAAAATGTTTTGTGGTATTGAAAGCCAGGATACTTACCTGAAAATTATTTAAAAGGAGCATGTCGACAAGCGACACAATTGCTGCCGCTCCTCCATCCTTTGCAGGCCATGGCGATTTACCTGTCAACAGGAGTATCTTCATCTTTAATATTGAAGATTATTTTATAAAGCTTGTCTTTGATTCTCTTAAAGATAAGTATGTATGTCTCGGTGTTAAAAATAGAAGAATCGGTAGTGGCTTTCCATGTAAGAAATACTCCTATTGGCAAAAGAATAATAAATGCCGCCCACATACCTGCAAATATGTTTATATGATTTTCCCTGACCAGTTTTTCGAAAGAAATGGATATAATATAATAGATTACGAAAAAAAATACTGATATTACAGCGGGAGTTCCCAGTCCGCCTTTTCTGATAATTGAACCGAGCGGAGCACCAATTAACAGAAAGACAATACAAGCAAGTGACAGAGTGAACTTTTTATGGTAATCGATCTGGTAGTTTCTGAGCGTTTTGATGTCATTATGAATTAATTCTCTTTTCTGATTAACGTAATTGGCGCTGAAACGTGCAAATTCGAGAGCTTTGTCGAGGACAAACTTTTTTATTACCGGACTCAACGTATCAAAAATTTCATAAGGAGAAAAAACCATAGCTTTTCTGGCTTCTGCACTATCGGATTGCGTAACATCGGGTATGTAAAAATTTCTTTGTGTATAAATATTGACGGTGTTGAATTCAATTATATAGTTCTTTTTACGAATTTCGTTCATGTTACTCAGTGAGTCGATAAAGTATTGTAGTCTGGAAATGGTCTGCGTTGCAGAATTAAATCTGAAAAGATCTTCTTTACTTCGTTCAAGTTCAAAGCCACTCAAGGGTATTACTATGGTCTGTTCTTTGAAAACATCCCTTCGGAAGGGATATCTTCTTAAACTTGCTGCGGCATCTTTTTCTTCCAGGTCATTATATGAATGACCATTAAAAAGTTTCATTATCATTCCCGTCTCATCCGGAGTAACTTTCATATAACCCGAATCAGCGAATGTGACAGATGTATTTCCTTTTTTTTCTCTGTGGTCATAGATAAGAATTTTTTCCAGCCGGTTTGTGGAGGGATCTTTATAGCCTATTTTTATGCTGAATCCGTCAATATCGTTAATAAATGTACCTGATTGAATGTTAATTTCAGGTCGTTTCCTTCTGATATCGTAAAGAAGTGTTCTGGCTTTGCGATATGAATATGGCTGAACATTATTAGAAAAGAAAAACGATATTACAGAGAGTAGAGCTACGATAATAATTACAGGGCGCATTATTCTGCGAAGTGGTATTCCAGAAGCTTTCAGGGCAGTCAATTCATTGAATTCCCCTATGTTACCGAATGTCATGAGTGAAGCAAGAAGTATGGCAAGTGGTAATGCCATCGGTACAAAGGTTAAAGAGAAATAATAGAGCAACTCAGTCATTATTTTAACTCCAAGTCCTTTACCGATAAGTTCGTCGATATACATGAAAAGAAACTGTAGAATCAGAATAATAAGTACGATGAAGAAAGTGAGAACCAGAGGTCCTATAAAAGATCTGAACACAAAAAGGTCGAGTTTCTTCATTGCCATGTATTCATTATTCAAATGCAAAAATACGCGATTTTTATCATATTTCTGTAAGCTGGAATACTGGAATAAATGAGAGATCAGATGCCGAGAATGTGTTTGAGTTCGTTAATCTGAGTATCCCACAGGTAAATTGTATCTTCTTTTTCTTCAGGTTCAGCAAAATCTGTAATAATGATGGCCAGTTCGTTAGTCAGTTCCTGGATATTTATTTTGAATTCAAAATAATTGGTTTCTTCCTCTTCCCTGTCGAGCCATTCAAACCGAACAAATTTGTTTTCTTTGATTGCCGAGAGCCTTGCCTTTGATTCTGTTTTATGCCATACAAATGTAAAAATATCATCTTTAGCCGTAACATTATCTGCAAACCATTCTGCAAGCCCTTCGGGTGTACTAAGTCTCGGGAAGAGAACCTTCGGAGAAGTATTTAATGTATATTCCAGTTCAAACTTTTCCCTCATGATACATTTCTTTCAGAAATGATGTACTTTTAAAATTTTTATTATTGAATGCAATATAGAAAAAATTATCAAAACAAAAAATCGTTTTGATTAATTGGAACAATCTGATTATATTTGCACCCGCGTTTAAGGGGTTTATTGACTCCTGTTACAGCAGTCGGTTTTGTGGGTTTATTTTATTTTTGTTGAAGCTGATGAGGGTGGATATCCTACGTAAATGCTTTAGCAGGTGTTGGCGAGATAGCTCAGATGGTTAGAGCGTCCCGATGGTAATCGGGGAGGTCGAGGGTTCAATGAAATAATAATAAGGCGAGACAGCTCAGATGGTTATAGCGTTCCGATGGTAATCGGGGAGGTCGAGGGTTCAATGAAATAATAATAAGGCGAGATAGCTCAGATGGTTAGAGCGTATGATTCATAATCATAAGGTCGAGGGTTCAATTCCCTCTCTCGCTACAAATCAAAGCCTTTATCGCGAAGCGATAGAGGCTTTTTGTTGAATGCCCATGAGCTTGCTCAACAGGGCAAGAAAACAAAAAGCCTTGAAAG
>DYKN01000035.1:26505-29448 GCA_020722575.1 Rikenella microfusus
TTGCTCAACAGGGCAAGAAAACAAAAAGCCTTGAAAGCGGCGTAAGCCGCGGAGGATTGGAGCTTATTTTATTAGCTATTAGCTTACCGGGGAAAAATATAGTCAAATTTACTTTGAGTAAAGCAGTTAAAAATATTACTTAATTATTTCTTTAAATTTATTTGGCTCCGGGTAAAGATAAAATGAAAACCCTGCCTGAAATCCAAATCCGTTGCTAATAAATATATCTTCATCCTGTTGTGTTTTTAGACGTAAATATCCAGCGCCTATATCCAGACTGATATTTTTCTTTACAAAGGCGGAAATTCCAAATCCTACCTCATAAGATTTCAGATTACCTTCTTCAAGATAAGAATAATTATTATTGTCTGATTTTGTTTTTCCAAATCCAATACCTCCGTAAATATAAGGTTTCAGTTGTTCTTTGCCAAAATAATACATAAGAACCGGCATTGCAAGAACGGTAGATGAATTATAATCTGAGGTACTTGTTTCAAGTTTGCTTGAATTATATTGTAATGCGAATCCGATCAGACAATTCCTGTAATAAAAAATTCCGATCTGTGGACTTAACTCCATTGTACTCGTTTTGACTTTGTCTCCATAATTATCCGCATCTTTTGTACTGGATGAAGAAAACATAAAACTGGTAATTCCTGAAAACATAACATTACCTGCTTCTGTCTGGGCTGAGGCGGTAAAGGATAGACCTGCCAGATAAATTATGGCTAAAAGAATAATAGCAGAACGGTTCATAGTTAATTAGTTTTTATTTATAAAAGTAATGCAATTCTTTAAAATATCAATAAACAATCACTGTTATCCGACTACAAATTTATATATCTAATTTATCTTCATAAGTATTTAATTATCAATAATTAAAATTTTCTCAAAAATTACCTCCTTGTAGATTAAATAACAATTGTATCACTGATCAAAATATGGATCTTTAATCCGCCTTTCTCCTTTCCACCGCCTTTAAGGATTATGACTTATACATTTTAAGATATCATTGAATAACCTGATTATTGTGGAATCAATTAGAAGTATCTCTTTTTTAATAGTCAAATCAAACATCAGGATGTCCGACAAATTTTATTTCTGTATCTTCACCCATGTTGTATAGTTTTGTTTCTAATGTAAATTTACAATGCGGGTTCCGATAAATCTGGATTCGAGGATTAACCCCCTTTTTTATTAAAAAATTAGTCGGATACTATTGATAAAATTTTTTATATCGAAATCACGTTAATTTATCTTCCGTCATAAACAGTATGTTTAAACAAGTTCAAAAATTTTCATATCTTCTTCTACTGTTTTAATGGTTTGTACTCCAAAATTCTCCTGTACTGCTTTCAATAGATTTGGAGTTAACCACGCTGGTAAAGTTGGTCCAACATGTGTATTTTTGACGCCAAGAGCTAATAATGCAAGATGCACAATAATTGCTTTTTGCTCATACCATGCAATATTAAATACAATAGGAAGTTTGTTTATATCATCCAAATTCAAAACTTCTTTTAATTTCAAAGCAACAAATGCCCATGAGTAACTATCATTACATTGTCCTGCATCTAATACCCTTGGAATTCCGTCAATGTCACCTAATTTTAATTTGTTATAGCGATATTTTGCACAACCTGAAGTAAGAATTACGGTATCTTCTGGTAGTTGTTTTGCAAATTCGGTGTAATATTCCCGAGATTTTTGTCGTGCATCGCAACCTGACATTACAACAAGTTTCTTGATTGCTCCAGAATTTACAGCATCAAGAATTTTGTCGGCAAGTGCAAGAACTTGATTGTGTGCAAAACCAATTGTAATTTCACCTGTTTCTATTTCCGTAGGGGGTGGACAAGTTTTGGCTAATTCAATAATTTCTGAAAAGTCTTTATGTCCGTTTGGAAGTCTCTTTTCAATTCTTTTCCATTCAGGCATTCCTGTTGGTCCGGTTGTGAAAACTCTATTGTTGTATGTAGTTGCTTTGCGTGGTGGAACCAGACAGTTGGTTGTAAATAAAATAGGTCCGTTAAAAGTTTCAAATTCTTCTAACTGGCGATGCCATGCATTACCATAATTACCAACTAAATGCTTGTATTTCTTTAAATTTGGATATGCATGTGCAGGCAACATTTCAGAATGTGTGTAAATATCAATTCCTTTACCTTCGGTTTGGATTAACAATTGCTCCAAATCTTTAAGGTCGTGGCCGCTGACTAAAATACCAGGGTTTTTATCAACTCCGATTTTTACATTTGTAATTTCAGGATTTCCGAATGTTTCGGTGTTTGCTTTGTCCAACAATGCCATGGCTTTTACACCGTATTCGCCTGTTTTTACAACCCAATTAAAAGCAGCTCCCAATTCAATTGGTTTGGTAATCATTACCAAGCTTTCTTCCATAAAATTGTAAATCTCCTGCTCTTCAAACCCCAGATTGAAGGCATGTTCAGCATAAGCCGCCATTCCTTTTATTCCAAACAAAACATATTGTTTCAGTCCACGAATGTCTTCGTTGGAATCGTAAGTTAATGTTCCGACTTCTTTTGCTTTTGCGTAGAATTCATCATCGGTTTTTCCGTTCCAATTGATTGACGCATGATTCTCTGCAATTTTAACTTTGCTTTTTAATTCATCTCGATACTTAATGGTATCTTTAATTGCATGTATGATTGATTTATCATCAAAATTTGCATTGGTGATAGTCATAAACAAACAATTGGTGATGTGTTTGCTCTCGGCATTTGTGTCTATTCCTTGTTTTCGGGCTTCGATTGTCAAATACGAAAGCCCCTGACAGGCGAATATTAACAAGTCCTGAATGTTAGAAGTTTCTTCGGTTTTTCCGCAAACTCCTTTTACTGTACAGCCTATATTTTTTGCTGTTTCCTGACATTGATTACAAAACATACTTATGATATTAAGTTTTTAATAAATTATTAA
>DYKN01000087.1 GCA_020722575.1 Rikenella microfusus
AAAGGAGAGCCTCCGACATGAGGTTCGAATGAATCATCTATTTTGAACAGATCGATGAGATTCTCTCCGATTATTGCGATCCTGGCCACTTTTGAACACATCCTTTCAACAAATCATATTACGCCTTTTCTTAAAATCACATTGGCATACAACGCATGTTCTCCGCTTGCAACAACTGCATAACTTTTTGCAGCCAGATCATAGAATTCGAATCTTGGAACTTTCCTTATTTTTAAATTCTCTCCAGAATTCTCGAGAATTTTTTCATATTCTTTCCATATCTCAGGAGTTCCCTTTTCCGGAACCATCAGAACAACATTATAATCTGCAAATGTATCAAGAGGAAAAAGTTTAAGAATAGCTTTAAGTAAATCTGGTATGCCTATTCCATCTGCTCTGGTTACAAGAGAACCATTTTTCACAGCGCTTTGAGCTGGATAATTTCCATCTGCTAGAAGAATTTCACTTCCGTGCCCCATTTCATCCAGAATTTTCAAAAGTTCCGGAGATATTATCGGATCTATTTTCTTAAGCATGTTGGACCTCCATCATTTATTTTTTATGCGTTCTTTATTCATCTTAGCAATGCAATTATCAGAGTCTCAACTTTAAATTTTTGGTTTCCTCTTCTGATAAAAAGCTTCGATAACACTCGCCATATCTTCATCAAATTTATCGGCATCGTTCCGACTATTGTTCGACTCGATAAGCTTTTCCAGTAAATCATATCCAATGGTCATGTGATCGATACCTATTTGAACAAGAGAATTCAATTGTTCAAAGGTTTTAATGCTTGCTGCGATTACTTTTGTATTCGATTTCGAAGAAATTGAATTCAAAATATTTTTTACATTTTCAATGGCATCAATACCTGCAATCTCCATCCTGTTGAAGTAAACCGCAATATATTCAACATTCAAGGACGCCCAGACTATAGCCTGAAAAGGTGTATAAACGGCTGTCGCACAAATTTTATAACCGAGATTCATGATCCTTTTCGCTATCTCTACTCCATTTGAAACGGACGGGATTTTTATTATTAGCCTTGTTCTGTCAAGCGGCTCGATTTCATCCAAAACATTTTGAAACTCTCGCAATGGAATCTGAACGAAAACCTCTCCGTCAAAAAGATCGAGCAGTTTCGAATAGAACGATCTCAGATTCTTGTTGTAATTCCATACTTCTGCGCTTTTTAAGAGAGTCGGATTTGTCGTTATTCCCTGTACATATCCGAGTGAAATACTGTTTTTTATTTCATCAATCTTTGCAGAGTCGATAAACAACTTCATATTCAATTATCTCCTTGATTTAAAAATTAAAAACACTTTATACAATTTTATTTCTTGACGTAAGTATACTTTTGCCTCTTCTTTATCTGATCGATCGCAACAGTGCCTAGTATCAAAGCTCCAACTATAACTTCCTGCCAGAACGAGTTAATATTCAGCAAAACGGTACCGTTGTAAATTGTAGACATTACTATTGCACCCAGAAAAGCGCCTATTACCGTGCCCTGAGCTCCAAACAAGCTTGCGCCACCAATTGCCGCCGCGGCTATCGAGTTCAGGTTGTAATCGGAGCCGGCTGTCGGAACACCCATCCACAGTCTCACAGTCAACATGATCCCGCCAACTCCCGCTAGAAATCCGGAAAGCGTGTAAACTCCGTATATGACCTTTCTTACGTTGACTCCTGACAATCTGGCCGCTTCGACGCTGCTTCCGACTGCATAAACGTACTTTCCGAACCTCGAAAATCTCAAAAAAATCTCTCCCAGGATAACCACTATTATCAACAGCCAAAACAAATTAGGCATTCCGAGGAATATTCCCGAACCGAAATTGGCGAAAGATATCGGTAATCCCGAAATGTTTGTACCTCCAGAAAGAAGCAATGCGGCTCCCATAGCGATCGTCATTGTACCGAGGGTTACTATAAACGGTGGCATGTTCAGTTCGTATACCACAATACCGTTGATTAAACCGATTCCAGTCGCGACACACAAAGAAATCAATATGGCAAGCGGAACCGGCGTTCCACTTATCACGAGCATGGTGAGAATGATATTGCTAAGAGCTGCAACCGCACCGACCGAAAGATCTATCCCGGCAGTTACTATGACGTAAAGCTGCCCTACGGCAAGGACTCCTATTATCGCTTCCTGTGAGAAAAGATTCCTTATGTTGCTGAGAGTGAAAAAATACCGAGAAGTAGCGGATAGAAAGATCCACAAAGCAACTATTACGATAAGAACGAGCATCTGCGTATTCAACTGAAATGAAAACTTTTTTCCTCGCATAATTCCTAAGGGTTTTGTTTCTTTACTCATATTTCCGTCTCCTTCTTTTCCTTTTGATTTTTTATGGCGAGTGAAAGGATCTTTTCCTCTGAAAATTCCTCACGTTTGACCTCTCCAGAAAGCTTTCCGTCGTTCATGACGAGAATTCTATCGCAAATTCCCATCAATTCAGGCATATACGAAGAGATGAAAAGTACAGTTCCACCGTTTTGGGCAAGTTCGTTTATCAAATTGTATATATCAGATTTTGCTCCGATATCTATGCCAACTGTCGGTTCATCCATTAAAAAGATCTTAGAATTTGCGGCAAGCCATTTCGCAATAACGACTTTTTGCTGGGTCCCACCACTCAAATTAGAAACTACCTGGGAAAGTGTTGGGGTTTTTATGCTAAGAGCCTTCACGAAATCCATAGCTACAAATCTTTCTTTTTTCATATCGACAAAACCAAAATTGGATATTTTTCTGTAAGATGCGATATTTATATTGTATTTGACACTCATTTGAAGCGCCAATCCCTGTCTTCTTCTGTCTTCCGGAAGATAAGATAAGCTCTTTTTTGAAGCTATTTCCGGAGACTTAAGATTTACTTTATTCCCACTTATGTATATATCTCCATGAACGGATTTATCTGCACCGAAAATGGACATCGCAAGTTCTGTCCGACCAGAACCTATGAGTCCGTACAGCCCCACAATTTCACCGGATTTCAGCGAAAAAGAAATATCTTTTACTTTGTAATTGCTTAAATGTTCACATCTAAACAATTCATTTCCCATTTTGCGCTTTGAATTATAAAAATCATTTCCTACATTTCTGCCAACCATCATTTTTATGAGTTCGTCTATATTCGTTGATTTTATATCTTTGGTGTTTATAACTTTTCCGTCTTTCATAACTGTAACGTTATCGGCTATTTTAAATATTTCTTCGAGCCTATGTGATATGTAAATGATAGAAATATTTTTCTCTTTTAGAGTTTTTATTATCTTAAAAAGAATATCAACTTCTTTGGAACCCAAAGATGCCGTAGGTTCATCGAATATCATTATTTTTGCATTTCTAATAAGTGCGCGTAAAATCGCGACGACACCTTGCTGCGCCGTACTTAAATCCCTTACGATTGAGTTTGCGGATATTATTCCTTCATATCCTATGGATTTCATCAATTCCATTGTTCTAGCCTTTTTTTCTTTATGTTTTATAAATCCTGATTTCGAAGGTTCGATTCCAAGAAATATGTTATCAGCAACGGTCAAATCGTTTGCCAACACCATCTCTTGGTAAACGGCAGCAATTCCAAGTGTCTGGCTTAGAGCCGGATCTAATTTTTCGTATTCTTTTCCGAAAACAGATATTTTCCCACTATTCGGTACATAGGCACCAGTCATAATTTTTATCAGCGTTGACTTTCCAGCCCCATTTTCTCCGGCTATAGCGTGAATCTCCCCTTCATTCAGTTCAAAAGACACATTTTCGAGCGCTTTTACTCCAGGAAATTCCTTGCTTACATTTTTAGCTTCGAGAACTTTGCTCATTTTTTGCCTCCTAAAAAAGTCAGGGAGTTTGAAACTCCCCGACTCCTAAATTCACAAATCATTTCCAGCTTTTATGGAATTCAATCGGATTAAGAATAGCCTGTCCCTCAGGGGTGTTCATGTTGGCTTTGGTAGCTATAAAGGCTCCGGTATCGACGTTCTTCGGAAGGCCTACGCCTTCAACAGTTGATACAGCATAAAAAATGCTCCAATATCCTATATTCCACGGTCTCTGAACCTGCAAAGCCTGCAATATTCCGCTTCCGAGAGCAGCTATTTCCGCAGGATCGTTATCAAAGGAAACGGCAACCAATTTTCCGCTCATACCGGACAACTGTAAAGCTCTTGCAAGGCCATCACCACAAACGTTATTATCAGCAAAAACTCCTACCAAATCAGGATGAGCTGTAAATATATTTTCCCAGTTTGTCGTCGCGGTATCGATCGCGTTTTGTGCATACTCATGGGCAACGATCTTAAGATCTGGCCCATATTCTTTCAAACCTTCGAGAAACCCCTGATCTCTTTGAGAAAGAGAACCAACACCTGCCATAGACGTCATGTAAGCGATATTTCCCTGGGCTTTCCCATATTTCTGAATAATAAGATTCACGAATTCCTTTGCAAGATCTTTTCCGGCCTGCACGTTGTTCGTCGCTAGAAAACTGTCGTAATCATTCGTATTTGCCGCGGAATCTACCAATATAACTTTTATTCCATCTTTCATGGCACGTTCGATTCCTGGAACAAGTGCATCGGCAACTGTCGGAGCGATAACAATCGCATCAGGATGTAAGGCTATTGCATCATTGAGTATAGAGACTTGCTGTGCAACGTCTGATTCCGCTACAGGTTCCTGGAATTTTACCTGAACGCCGAGATTTTTTGCAGCAAGTTGGGCACCATTCATCATTATCTGCCAGTAAAATGAATTACTTGCCTTTACAATGTAAAATATAGAAATGTCTTTGACTGGTTTTGTTTCAGCAAAAGATGTTACACCCAATAGCAACAACCCACCTATTAAGAAACTCAAAAGCAAAACTCTCCACTTCTTCATACTTATACACCTCCTAAAATTTGGTTCTCATGCGAGAACCAGAATTATTATTTTTATTATTTGTACACCTTGTATTCAATTCCTGCAATCTTGCAGAAATCGATAAGTTCATCAACCCAATCGCCGT
>DYKN01000088.1 GCA_020722575.1 Rikenella microfusus
CGGGATATCTTGCCGGCGTCGTTGGCTGTCTTTTACTAATATCCCAGGTTAATTTTCTAATGTCTCCAAACCATTCCGGGCGAACAGATTCCAGTTTGGCAGTTCGCTCTTCTTTAATTGTTTTTCCGTTAAGAGTCAGCCGCGGCGAGCTAATAACCGCGTTTCCTTCCATCTGAACAAACGTCCAATTGCGCAGCAATTCACTCTTTATGAAAAGTTCAATCGTTTTGCCGGCAGCAGCATCCTTTTCAATCTGTCCGATTTGACTTCCATTACAGTAAACAACAAGCGTTTCCTCAAGCGGTTCCACCAACTCAAATTGCAGAAAAGCATTTTCGGAGGCTATATTTCCGATACTGGGACCGGGTTCACGGAAAAGTTCAACGTATTCCGAATGACCTTCTATACAAATTTTTACTGAGTTCCATCCCGGCGACAAAAAGTAACCATCTATTGTTTCAACAACACGGATTCCTCTGGTCGCATCTATGGCATCTATTTGGTATCGCTCTTTTACAATCCGGCCTGTTTTCGGAGACGCTATGGCCAGACTGCCACCGGTGGGACGATAGTATTGTCGCAAACCCAGAATATTATCCGTGACCATTAAAGCATAACCCGGCTCGTTCAAATCTATGCTTTTACCAACCCACCATCCGCCGCAGAAGGCTGCGGTTGTAATAAATCGCCAGTTGGCCTTTTTGAAAAAGGTATTCATATGATTGCAGCCGGCAACTTCAATAACATTAGCCCTGGGAGGAATTACGGCTGAAACCTTCTCCCATAGTATCTGATTGCGGCTTTGTGCCAAACCAAGGACTTCGTCATTCAGTAAACTATTATGCGTAAAAATTACGATATCTTTGTCCGAAGCACATCGGCTTAAATCATTTTTTAGCCAATCTAACTGTTCTAAATCTATATCCTTGGTTAAAAGCAGAGCATTCCGGGTATCTGCGCAAAGACCATCTTTTCTTTTCACTACCCACTCATCCAGCACCACACAGTGCCAATCACCATAATCAAAACTCTGATATCGGGGACCGCAATATTTTTCAAAAAGCTCTTTCCCGTAACCACCTGTCCCGGGTTCTCTTGCGGATAACACCATATCATGATTACCAACTACATTATAGACCGGTACCGATAAACCAGACATAATCTGCTGATACCTTGAGAAAGCAGTCTTGACTTGTTCTGGCCTGGTCGTAAGATTCATATCCGCAAAAACAATATCTCCTGTCACCACCACAAACGCCGGTTCCGGCTGCATTTCATTTACCTGCTTTACAAAAGATTCCAATGCTTGCCAGCAAATGCTTTTCTCTCGTTGAAGATGTAAATCAGTCAGATGCACAAAATAAGAGCCGGGTTCTATTCTATATTTCTTGATAGCGCTCATCACGATTTCCCAAACAATGATTTGGCATTGTCCGATATCATCTTAACAATTCTTTCGTCCGAACAATTCTGTTCGGGATAAAGCTCATATATTAAAGCACCGTTGTATCCGACTTCCAGAAAGGTCTTTGCTAACTCATCCCATCTGATTACACCTTTACCCGGCATCCAGTGGCGCTCTTCAACGCCGTCATTATCAGATATGTGCACCGAAAATATCAGAGAACCGTATCTTTTTGTAGCGGAAACAACATCTTCTTGCTGCAGGCAATGATTTACATCCAGGCATACCCCGAAGTGTGAACTGTTCACTCGCTTAAGCAGAGCCAATAATTCCGAGCTGTCACGCCCAAGAATAGTTCGGCACATATTTTCTACCGCAATCTTCACACTACCGTCAGTTGGCAGATGATTTCTTAAAACCAACAAACTTTCAAGACTATATTCCAACCGTTGGATCCTTTCACTTTCCTTTATCGGTTCATGGCTGGGATGAATAACCAAACAACAACCGCCCAATTCAATCAATTGTTCAAGGCACAAGAGCGCCGCCTTAACGGCTCTCTCGCGTGCCGCCCTGTCAGGATGTGAGATATCCAGACATTCAGGATTCGATATTCCAACATAATCGGACTGCTCTATGTAAAAAGGGACATGGATAGAATTTAGTTTAATCTTGCTGTATAGCAAAGCCCTTTGCAGATTCTTGAATGCTTCGGCATCTTCCAATATATGGAAGCAATTGCCTGATAGTTCAATCAGTGAGATATTGGTGATTGACAACAACCTCAGATGCTCTTTAGGATGGAACTTGTTAAAAACCTTGGTTGAAATACCTATCTTAAACATTTAGGGTTTCTCCTGATAGGATAATTTCGTATCATCAAAAATTACTTTACTGAACTGTTGTCAGTTTTATACATCTTCACCTTCAGAAATTCTTTTAGATTTCTTGTAACTTTTTGCTTAAAAAAATTATTTCGCCACTTTTTAACCCGCTACTCTGTGCAATAATACTAATTTCCCCTTCCTTTGTTGTTGATTGGATGGCAGCAATGCAAAAACCATTAAAGCATTTTCTCTGGTTTCCCCGGAAACTCTCATGGCTAAAAACATCACTGTTTCCTACACCAATAAGATTTCCTTCTCCCTTTACCTGAAAAGTAATGAGATTGTCTGCATCAGGAACTAATGTACCATTTTGGTCAACAACTTCTGCTTTTACAAAACAGACATCCTGTCCATCAGATAATATGTCATCCCAGAGAGAAGTTAAAACTATCTTTGAAGCATTTCCTGCTGTATGAATTTCTTTTCCGCAGATAACTTTTCCACCTTTCTTGCCTATTGCTTTTAAAACGCCCGGTTTAAACTCAACTTTAAAGGAAATATGCGCATCGGAAACAGGCTCATCATGAAAAGGGCTCATCCATAACTTTCCATACGTCCCATTTCCGCATGGTCCATAAAATTTTGCTTTTCTCCTTCCTTTTTCTCCCAGGGATTTACCATTCAAAAATAACTCAACACTATCACAATTTGTATAAATCCAGACATCAATCATTTCTCCTTCCTTAAAATTCCAGTGTGAAGGAATTATATAAACCATCGGTCTTTCTGTCCAGATACTCTGGTAATAGTAATAATTGTCCTTTGGAAGATGGCACAAATCAAGGATTCCAAAAAGGTTTCCAATCATTGGCCATCTATTTGTTTCTCCCAGATAATCAAAAGCATTCCAGCGACATCCGCCTGCAAGATACGCTCTTTCTTCTATTGCTGTCCAGCAGATTTCATCTCCTTTGCATAACTCATACATTGTTCCAAGAACACGGCCAGGAAGAGATTCTTCAGTGCTTTCAGCAGATTTATCTCTGTTGTCTCTATAAGCAGATTGAATAGCCTGGGCTGCAGAATATTCACTGATTAACCCGATAATTCTTTTGGGATATTTTTTATGGTCGTCATCAGCTCTGTCAATCTGATAATTATAACTAACGACATCTACGGCATCAGCATAGCCGTGCGGATTCACATCGCGGCAAGAGGCAAAAGTTGTTGGTCGTGTTGAATCCTCACGGCGGGTTATTTGTACAAGGTTTTTCAAAATCTTAGTTCCCTCAATTGTTCCCTCGCGGTATTCTTCGTTCTCCATAGACCAGAGGATTACACAGGGATGATTTCTGTCCCTCCTAATCATACTTATCAAATCTTCTACTCCTTCCTTTGAATCATCAAGGTGCCTGTTTTCATCCCAGACCAGTATTCCAAGTTTATCGCAGGCATCAAGTAATGCCGGGTATGGAGGATTGTGGCTGGAGCGATAAAAATTGCACCCGCATTCTTTAAGTAATTTCATTGTCTCAAAGATTACTCTTTCCGGAAGGGCTGAGCCCAATGGAATACAGTCCTGATGCCCGCACATCCCTCTCAATTTTAAATTCTTTCCGTTTAAGAAAAATCCCTTATTTGCGTCAAAATAAAAGGTCCTGATGCCAAAAGGAGTTTCGCGAGTATCAACCTCTTTTTCACCAATTTTTACCATACTCACTGCTTTATACAAATATGGATTTTCAGGAGACCAGAGTTCTGGTTTTTTTATCTTAATATCATTTTCAAACTTCATTCTTCCATACTGCGAGATATTTTTGAATGACTTTGCCTGCCCTACAATTTTATTTTCCTTATCCAGGATTTTTGTTATCAGGGTGCAATCAATGGCTTTTGCATTTTCATTTCTTACTTCTGTTCTTATATTTACAACGGCGGAATCTTTTTTAATTTGCGACGTTGTTACAAATATTCCAAAGTGTTCAATGTACAAATTATCAGTTATTATAAGCCAGACATTTCTGTAAATTCCGCAGCCCTGATACCACCATTCTTCTTTTTCCCTCGCATCTACTCTTAACGCAATAATATTTTCCTTCCCGAAATTTAGGTAGTCAGTAATGTCGTAAATAATTGGAGTGTATCCGCTTTTGTGATTTCCAAGAAATCTTCCGTTCATCCAAACATCGCTATTTCTGTAAACTCCTTCAAATTCAACAAACACTTTTTTGCCCTTATAATTCCCAGGCAATCTAAATCTTTTTCTGTACCAGCCAATACCAACAGGGAAAAATCCTTGATAAAATTTTATATATTGCGGGTTCTCAACCTTATAACTCATTGAAAAAGTATTGAGTTTTGAAATCGGGCCCTCAATGCTCCAGTCATGCGGAAGGGTTACATCCCGCCATTTTGAATCATCAAGGTTTATTTCCTCTCCCCTGTCAATATCGCCTTTAATAAACTTCCATCCAAAATTAAATTTGATTTTAGTCCTCATAATCTCCTTTTTTGGTTATATGTATTTGAGCCCTCCTCTACAAATTACAACAACAAATCTATCGCAACAATTATAAATCAGACTCGTTATTAAAGGCGAGACCCTTCGTTGTCACTCAGGGTGAGACGTACTTCACTGAGGACTTACCTTGCCGGTGACAAATTCAAGGATACGGATATG
>DYKN01000036.1:0-11720 GCA_020722575.1 Rikenella microfusus
TCATGCTTCTAATGTCCTCAAATTTCTCTTTGATCTTTTTTAGATCCTCAAATTGCAGGTTATTAAGATCAAGAGTCCTTGTTTTGTCAGGAAGTTTAATCTCGATTTCGAAGAGTCTGATCGTGACTGCGATAATATCAGCAATTTTTATAGTTTCGGGTTTCTTAGTGTCTGGTAATAAGAATTTTATTTCCTTATCGTCCAATTCTATATAATATTTTCTGACAGCCAGATTTACGGCTCCCATTATAATGAAAAGGAGTCCTTGTAAAGTAAAAAGAACTGAATTCCAGTCGCCTGATAGGAACTTAAAATTAAATCCTTTAATCAAAGCTTTAATAAAAAGTAGAATACCGATTGAGGAAAAGATTACTCCCAGGGCTATGAAAAGCTTTGATAAAAAAGTCGAGGTTTTAAATACATTAATCCGGGTCATTATAGAAATGTTAAATAATTGAAAATTAGCACGAGTATTTAATAGGATTATGCTATTTATTAAAAAATATACAGCCCCGAATATATAATTTTTTTCTTATTCTTTAATACATCAAATGATGATTTTAAACAAGAAGTTCTAAATTCTTTTGAAAAATCTGTACAGATTATAAGTGATTAAGACATTTATTGTTGATTTTGTTCAGATTTATTAAAAATAGTAACTTTTACAGTACTAAACATTATAATTCAGGTGAAAAAGGTTCCTCGCCTGTTCCGATTTTCGGGACGGGTTCGGAATGACATTCGGCAGGAGGGAGGGAACAATGTGTGGTATGCGGCGCGCACAGCGCGCCGCATACCACACATTCACTACTCTTAAAGGATTGATGTCATTCCGAGCGTAGCGAGGAATCCTCTTGAGTATTGTACTGACAAATCATGATTTAAAAGGTAAAGGTAATCTATTGTAAACTTGATTAAAAACAACCCTACATTATAATCAAAGTTAATTTGGAAACTGCACTTTATTCTGATTTTTTAAACATCAATATTGCCAATTTTGGCAAAACAGTTATAACTAAACTTTCTCTATTTTTAATCTTTTCACATCAAAACCTGAAATGCAATTCAAAATTAATCTTTAGTATTAACCAGAAAATATTTTTTATTATGTTTATAAAAAGATTCAATCATGATTACTGAAATTAAACTTTCTGATCTGAATCCTGAACAATTCATTTCTGAAAAAGTACAGGAAATCCGCAAGGTAGTTGGCGATGGTACTGCCATCAATGCTCTGTCGGGAGGAGTTGACTCATCTGTTGTGACAATGCTTGGACACAGGGCGCTTGGCGACAGGCTCAGAACGGTCTTCATTCAGAACGGTCTGATGAGAGAAGGCGAGGCCGAATCGGTAGAGGCAACTTTTAAAGCTCTGGGAGTAGATATTGAAATTATCGATGCTCGCAGGGAGTTTATCGATGCGCTGAAAGGAATAACCGATCCGGAGGAAAAAAGGGAAGCTATTACACAGACTTTCTACAAAAAAGTCTTCGATCGGATTGTCAGGGAGAGCGGAGCTAAGTTTCTTCTTCAGGGCACCATCCTCACCGATGTGGACGAAACCGTTGCAGGCATCAAACGCCAGCATAATGTTTTTGCACAGTTAGGCATTGACCCTCAGGAAGCGTTCGGTTATCATATACTCGAACCGCTCCTACAGCTTCGCAAGGATGGAGTGAGGGCAGTGGGAAAAGCACTCGGTCTGCCCGAGAAGATTTTTACCCGCATACCTTTCCCGGGTCCGGCTCTTGCAGCCCGAATAATAGGGGAGGTGACTGAAGAAAAACTTGAAACAGTGCGTAAAGCCACTTCAGTTGTGGAAAAAATCCTGTCCGGCACTGGTGCCTTTCAATATATGGCCATACTGCATGCCGACCGCGTAACGGGCATGCATGATGGCAAACGCGAATTCGGAACGCAGATCGAGGTAAGATGCTGGGACAGTACCGACGCCCGCACCGCAACACCAACAAAACTGCCCTTCGAGACCTTCGAAAAACTGGCTTCCGAAATAATCACTTCCGTACCGGGTGTAGTCTCAGTTACATATAATATAGCGCCCAAACCACCCTCAACTATTGAAGCTGTATAAAATAATGATTATTGAAAAATAAGAAACCAATTCCGGGATATATCTTAACCATTTTCAGGTACTCCTTTAAAAATATTAAATAATTTTTTATAATTTTCAAGTTTTTTGTCGGATTTTGATAACATTTTAATTTATTTTGCATCGTTTTTTTAATTTGTTTTAGAATTGGTTATAAAAAATGCTAAGGTATTCTTTTGATAAAGACAGGATAAAAGTGGTTTTGCTGGAAGGCATTCATGAGAATGCGGTAAGGTTTCTAAATGAAAGCGGTTACAACAATATCGAATACTATAAAGAAGCTTTAAAAGGAGACAGGCTTGAAAGCATAATCCGGCAGGCTCATATTATAGGTATCAGGAGTCGGACGGAATTGCGGAAAGATATCTTGAAAAAAGCCGAGAAACTGATTGCAGTTGGTTGTTTCAGTATTGGTACCAATCAGGTTGACCTTTATGATGCCAAGATGCTGGGGATACCTGTTTTCAATGCTCCATTTTCAAATACCCGCTCAGTTGCAGAACTTGTAATTGCAGAAGTTATTATGCTGATGCGGGGTGTACCCGAGAAGAACGCACTGGCACATCGCAAAATATGGATGAAGACGATAGGCAATGCCGTTGAAGTCAGGGGTAAAACGCTCGGAATAATCGGATATGGTCATATCGGTTCTCAGGTTTCGGTTCTGGCAGAATCTCTGGGAATGAATATTATTTATTACGATATCGAAAAGAAGTTAAATCTTGGCAATGCTAAACCGGTGTCAAGTCTTGAAGAGCTTTTGAAAATATCCGATGTAGTTACCCTTCATGTACCCTCCACCCCGCTCACAAGGAAAATGATTTCAGCGACTCAGGTCAGGATGATGAAAAAGGGGTCATGTCTTATAAACACTTCAAGGGGAGATGTGGTTGATTATAGAGCAGTTGCGGAGGCGCTCAGGTCGGGTCATCTGGCGGGTGCTGCAGCCGATGTTTTTGAAACAGAACCTGCCTCAAATAATGAACCTTTTATTCATGAACTGCAGGAATTTGATAATGTGATTCTTACACCACATATTGGAGGAAACACAAAAGAGGCTCAGGCAAACATAGGGCTTGAAGTTGCGGAAAAACTAGTTAAGTATAGCGATACAGGTTCAACTATCGGTGCAGTGAACTTTGTTGAGATAGCGCTGATGCCAAATTGCTCCTCCCAGAGGTTCCTGCATATTCATAGAAATGTACCAGGTGTGTTACGGGAAATAAACAATTTTTTCTCTTTGCAGGGAATAAATATATCGGCTGAATATCTTCAAACCGATGCTGATATTGGATATGTAATCGTTGAAACGGAAAGCGAGCTCGACCCTTCCACAATTGAAGAGCTGAAAAAAATACCTCATACTATCAAGGTAAGGATGATCTATTGAAATTGAGAGGGCTGGATATATATTCTTTCAATTTATCTTTGCAGAAAAAAGAGTATGGCACAGGTCGGGAAATTACTGGTTATTGGAGGGATAATTATTATCATATTCGGGCTTATTCTCTGGCTGGGTGGTAATAAGCTGAACTGGATTGGACACCTTCCCGGTGATATAAGAATTGAAAAGGAAAATTTAAGATTCTATTTTCCGATAACAACTATGATTATAATCAGTATTGTGCTCTCTTTGATATTGTGGCTTATTAGAAAACTTTTTTGAGATCAGGCAGAAATAAGGTTTCATTACATGGTTAAGGTTGTTCCTTAACAGTTTTATCGAGGGGGCGGCCCAATTTTTCGTAAAGTCCCCTTCTGCCAATTTTATCGTTTGCCAGGATTTCATTTGCATATTTTGCAACCTGTTCAGCCACAGCCCTTGGCACTACAACGACACCGTCACCATCGGCGACCACCACATCACCGGGGCAAACAAGTACTCCTCCTATTGAAACAGGCCGGTTCACCGATTCAATTTCATTTCTTCCGGGTCTTATTCCTCTGCCTTTTTTTCTCAAGTAAAGAGGGACACCTTCAAGACCAACCTCGTCGGTATCTCTTGCCCCGGCATCGGTTACAACTCCAACAGCGCCAAGCCGGTACCAGTTAAGGATATTGTTTGAACCAATTGACCCTATATCTTTTTCTTCAACATCATCAATTACAATTACCGAGCCGGGCCTGATAAGCGATGTGAAAGCCTCGGTAGTGACACTGCTGTAAGCATTGCTTTCCCATTTTGAAAAATCCTCACCCGGTGCAGGACGGTCGGGTCTATGAGTCGGGACGTAACGAACTGTTATTGCTATTCCCCTGAAGACATGTGAAAAATCTTCTGGATCAGTCCATGAGGCATGTATTTCAGGGTCAACAAGTCCGGTACCGGGTAGACCCACCATATCAAGGCCATCGGAAACATCTGCAACTCTCAGGTTTTTGTACATTTCAAGAATTCTGGCATCCTCTTCGGCTGAATAAACTTTTGTTTCGATGAAATTATATCCTCGTGCCAGTTCCTCCCTGCCGGGTACCTAAGCTGTTGCTTGCCGGAGTGCTACTAAAATAATTGGGGTTAATAAAAGAATTGTCTTTTTCATACGGGTTGTTGGTTAAAAATGATTATCAGTGCTAAGGTTTACACAAAGTTACAAAAGCTAAGGGCAAATAAAAAAAGAGGTGCCACATAGTGGCACCCCTAATCTAACCCAACCTGAATTAACCATGAAAACGAACGCACAGTTCGTCTTAATTTAAATCTTTTTATCCTCTGGCATTGCCGGGATTCTTTCTTCCAGCCATTTCTTTTGTTCTGGAGTGAGGAGGTTTTTGATTTTTTCCAGATGTGATTTTCTCATTTCCTCCATTTTCTGGCGGTTCTCTTCTCGGAACTTATCTGCTTCAGCTTTGAACTCTTCTCGAAGGTTGTCGATTTCCTTTTTCTGTTTTTCCGTCAGATCAGGTATTCTGTAAATGAACGGAGCCTGCTGCCCTGGAGGTAATTTTGCAGGAGGCAAAAGCCTGAAGTTATCTCTTCCGAAGTGTCTGTACATTTGTGGACCCGGAACAATACCCGGCCTGTGAAAATACCATGGACCGAAACCGTATGATGGACAAGAGGGAGGTATTACCCGAAAGCCTCTGCCACCAGGTATCATTCTACCATCCCCGTAACCAAATCTTAATGCAGGACGCATGCCTTTATGCAATGAATCTTGAGGCCCCTGTACAGGGGGTGCCTGTCTCATTTCTCTGCCGGGACGCTTTACGGTGGAACTGTCGGCCCACCTGCGCATCCCTCTCTGAGCATCTACCGCTGATATAACTGTTAACAGCAGAAGCCCTGTGATTAAAAGTTTTGTAATTTTTCTCATCTCATTTATTTTTAAATTTCTATTAACTCTCGTTGCTTTTTGCGACTTTATTAGATAGACAAAGAACCTGTACGTTTAATTCCCAGATCAGGTAATATTAACATTATATTAACAACATATGCGGAATATCCTTTTATAAGTCAATAATTTTTGATTCCTGCTTTTTACTCTCCCTGGATTTCTCGTTTCTCCCTATATTTGTGATATTTGGAAAAATATTGGGGGAAACGGGGTGTTTAAATAATGGTCCTTTCAAAAATGTAGAACTTAATTTTGCTACTTTGCGATCTCATTCGAAAGATTCATGGGTGAAATATTTCAAATGGTTTAATATTCCAGCAATAACATATTCATATTTCGTCATAAATAACTATGATTTAGTGATTTCATTATAGTTTATCCGGTCTATGATGATGTTTTATAATAGATTGCTTTTTCGTTTTTGCTTAAAGTAACTTTTCAGATTAAGAGTTAGTGAAATTATAAGTGCAATTAAGAAACCCGACAGGGTCAAATTGTCGATAAGATTAGCATTAAAGTCGAAACCTGTAATTCGGTCGGCCAGATACTTTATGTATGAATTCGGCAGGTCATGTTTACCAAGTTTCTCCAGTATTTTAAAGTGCCAGTCGGTTAATGGGCAATAGCCGGGTATTCCTACTATAAAACCCAGTAGAAACCACGAAAGACCTGTAAAAATAAGAGTGAGAAGATTCAAAAGCCTGATTTTCTTCCATATCCACCCGAAAAGGTTAAAAAGAGTAAGGGCACTATGAAAGAAGAGGAAAAATATATCGAATATCCTGTAGATCACCAGGCAATTATTGTTTTAAGGCAAGCCTAAAATAATTATGTTGAAATGTAACTATTTCAGGCTACTGTCACAGAGCTCTGAAAAATTCATAATTCAGTTTTTCAATCTCGGCCATTGTTGGATACGGGTAAAATACCATATCATTTCCTGCACCTATGAAAAATCCTGTGTCAACAGTCCGGTAAAGCAGGTTGCCATTGTATGCTCGCTGGACTGTCTTCATCAGTTTCATTTCCTCAGTTTTGATTATTTCGAGGCAATCTCTAAGGTGTGATATATTTCCATAAGGCAGGTGTTCTGCAGAACCTGAAAGAGGATCAATGGCAAGTTCTCCCAGTTTTAAATCAACAAAAAACAATTTTGGTACTCTGATTTGAAGCGAGCCATCCGTTAAAACTTTCAGAAATTCATGAGGTGGCAGGTTACTGGCTACCTGGGGGTTTACGGGGCATAATTCCTGATAAAGGAACATTTTTTTTGAACTGGCTGAAACCGCATTATATGTCTCTTTTTTGAGCTGAAGGACTTTCCCCGTATCGGTTGTCAGATAAAGGTCTATAAGAGCTGTAAGCGGAATATTTTCAAGTACCCTGTAAATGGAAAGATAAACTGAACTTTTTGGTAAACCGTCAGGCTTTGGAACGCATTTCCTGTTAAGATATTCCACGTTAATAAGTTTTTCTACCTGCTGATAATCAATTTCAAAGAATATAACCTGACTTTTGTTTGATTTTTTTGTTCCCGTAGCCATATAGCAACCAAAATCAGCAGGAGGGAGCATCGAACCAATCAGAGCCTCCGGTGCGATAGTTAGGTAAATGTATTTTTTCATAATAGTATGGTTTTTAAGGTTTTTTATTCAGTATTATATCCTTCCGATGTTCTTAACATCCTGACGCTATATTTTCAAAGATAATAATTTACTTTGTCATTAACAAGATTTTTCAGGCAAATAATATCTATTATTCAAGCTGGAATATGTTATGTCTTCCTTAATAAAAAACCAGTTGATTATACTTGAATTTCTGTGTTGAAAAAATTATTTCTGTTTTTTCAAGAATATGTTGGAAAAATTGTTGTCATCTGGTAACGAGGGGAAAAGAAATTCTTTAATTAATAATTCAGGTGTTTAATATTTTGTTTATATTTGGTTAAACATAAAGTTAAAACCTTGATAAACTCTGAAATTTATTACGATTATGAAAAAATCATCTAAGATCAAAAGGCGTGAATTTCTGGGTTCAGCTGCAGCTGCATCTGTTGCATTCACGATAGTCCCGCGTTACGTAATAGGCGGGCCGGGATATGTTGCACCTTCCGACAAACTGACACTTGGTTATATCGGATGTGGGACGCAGGGTATAAGAGAAATGGCTCCCCTTCTTGCTCACCAGTCGGTTCAGATTGTTGCTGTATGCGATCCGAACAAATACAGCACAAATTACATTGACTGGTCAATGAACAGTATCCGCGATACAATCAGAAAAACACTCGGGGATAATTCATGGGGTGAGAATATTAAAGGTATTCCTGGAGGAAGGGATGTTGGTCAGGAGTTTGTTCAGAAATACTATGCAAAAGTTAAAAATCTACCCAATTACAAAGGGTGCAATTCTTACAATGACTTTCGAGAGCTTCTTGAGAAGGAGAAAGATCTGGATGCAATAAAGATTATGACTCCCGATCATCTTCATGCAACTATTGCAGTAGCCTCGATGAAAAAAGGCAAGCATGTGGTGACTCATAAACCCATTGCCAACAGGATGAATGAAGCCAGGGTCACCATTGAGACGGCCAAAAAGACCGGTTTAAGCACACACCTTCTTGCATGGAGTCACCGGCCATCACTAAAGGTGATTAAAAAGATGATTGACGACGGATTCATTGGTACACTTAAAGAGATACATAACTGGTCTAACAGGCCAGTATGGCCTCAGTGGCAGGCTAATCCGACTGAAACAGTGCCGGTTCCTGAAGGATTCGACTGGCAGTTATGGCTTGGCCCGGTACCCGATCGTCCGTACCATCCCAATTATACACATGCTGTATTTCGTGGGTGGTATGATTTTGGTGGGGGTAGCATTGCTGATATGGGACATTACAGCCTTTTCCCGCTGTTTCTAACTCTCGGAATCAATTCTCCTGCAGTGAGTGCCGAAGCATATGGAACAACAACATGCGGTTTCAGGGAGAATGTTGCAGTTAGCATACGTAACGACGTTGCCTTCCCTCTGTCGTGTATCATCAGATTTAAATTCACAGCTCAGGGAAGTCTTCCACCTTTCGATTTGATATGGTATGACGGAGGAATGAAGCCACTTACGCCAGAAGAACTTATTGCAGAAGGAAAATCACTTACAGCCGAGGGAATGATGTTTGTCGGCGACAAAGGGAAAATAATAGCTGGTTTCCGGGGGGAAAACCCCACTCTCTTGCCTTCTTCAAAAATGAAAGATTTTGTACCACCTCCTGCCGAACCCGAAGGCCCTTCAGGTAATGATGTCTGGATAAATGCATTTCTGAATCGAACACAATCACCAGGAAGTTTTTTATATACAGGTCCGGTTACAGAAACAATACTCCTTGGCGCTGTTGCACTCAGAGCCAGAAAAAGAGTGGAATATGACTCGGTAAATATGAAGATCACCAACGACGCTGAGGCAAATAAATTCCTTACCCGCGAATATCGGAAAGGTTGGGAAATGTAAAAATTGGATCTAAAGAATAGGTATCAAATGAACAGACGTGATTTCATTGGAAGATCAGCAATGATTGGAGCAGCTGGATTTCTAATACCATCAGAAATTGTTAATGAAGCGCTCATACCAACCCTGAGGATGACCAGAGATGATATTTCACTGGCACAATGGGCATTGGTTGATGAGATAAGGGCCGGGAAATGGAAGAATCTTGACTTTCCGGCTGTGGCAAGAAATGATTTCGGGCTGAACGGGATCGAATTCGTGAATACATTGTTTGAGGTTCCAACTGAAGGTTACCTGAGAAGATTAAAAAAGAATGCCGAAAGCCATAATGTAACCATGGTACTTATCATGGTTGATGATGAAGGTGATGGCTGTTCGGCAACAAAGGAAGAACGCCGGCAGTTTGTAATTAATCACCGTAAATGGATCGATATTGCTGCTTTTCTGGGATGCCATGCAATACGTACGAACTGCCGTGGCCCGAAGGATGTTAACAAAGAAGAAGCACTGAAATGGTCGGTGGAAACTTACCAGATGCTTCTTGAATATGCAGTTCCGGCCAGAATAAGTGTGCTAATCGAAAATCATGGGGGAGTGTCTAATGATGCCGATTGGATGGAGAAATTGTTGAAGGAAGTGAATAATCTTTATTTTGGAAGTTATCCTGACTGGAGACAGCCGTCACCTGAGTTTGATAATGTAAATTATCTAACAAAGATGCTGCCTTATGCCGGAGGGATGTCGTATCGTAATCAACCAACGGAGGAACTCACGGCAAAAATGATCAGGCTGTGCAGAGAAGCAGGATACCGTGGATGGTACGGCATTGAATCGAGCGGCAGGGAAGAGATTAAAAAGGGAATAACATTGCTGAAAAAATATCTTAATCTGGCATGAAATATTTGGCATCATGTGCCGGTAAATAGGATATGATGAAAAAAGGAACAACGTTTCTGAACCCTTAAACCGGGAATAAAACACTCTCGATTCGCATACTGCATTTTATTCTGTGGTTGTTCAGTCAGTAGAGAGGAGAAATAATTCATTCATATTTCACCGGGACGCCGCAGATCATCCTGAAGACATTATCAGGAGAGGTGTTTTTATACTGGTGTTTTTCATCAGGATAAACGATGGCAAAGTCGCCTGCATTTATTGGGTGTTCTTCGCCCTTTTCGTTAACAAGAACGCCGCTGCCCTCTATGACGAAATTCATATGTTCATAAGGATGGCTATGGTAAGGTGTATGCCCTCCAGGCTCTATGGAAAATACTCTATAAGAGAACACGGGTGCTCCTTCCTTACTTCCAAGGGGGATCTGTTTCCATGCCCCGGAAGCTCCCTCCATCTTTACTTCATATTTTTCAACTTTACTGAGAGAAATTATTTTCATAATGTTCAGTTTTGGTGGGTTTAAAGTTAATAAGAATTAAATATTTTCATACTCCTCATAAAAATTAAATGACTGTTTCAACTTTTTGTCTGTGTGTTCGTTACAAAAAATTATATATATAAAAGCAGTGAAGAGTTTAGATTTATATTGAGATACTTTTTCATTTGTGTCTAAAAGGAAGATGTTTCCTTCTTTTAACAAACTAAACTTCATAAATACTTATAAATAGATTTGTAAAGTACATTACTTTTTTCCGATAGCTATCGGATTGAAATGGTGGTATATAATTGAACTGAAATTTACAATACATCCTGAAAGTTTGCCGTGATATTCAATCAGGTTAAAGAAGAAGCTACAAAGGAATATATTATATGGAGGATGAGTTTAAAAGAGTTTTTAAGCATTTCAGGCAAATAAGGCCGGATTTAATATAAGGTTATAAAAAATGAAAAATTACTGTATGCCGGGGTCTGGTATAAACTTGTCGAATATTTCAATTATTCGGTAACTCTTTTAAGGAGCAGGAATATTCTTATGAATGAATTTCTGGGGAAATGTGAAATGCAGGAGTTTTATAATATTGTGACTTATTGACATAAGCTTCACCTTATTATTTTATTTTTTTATTTTTGCAAACGAAAGGGACGTTAGCTCAGTTGGTTCAGAGCGCTTGCTTCACACGCAAGAGGTCACTGGTTCGATTCCTGTACGTCCCACAAAGGTTGGCTCCAGCTTTTTGAATCCGTTAGCATCGTCTTTGTCATGGGTTCCAAGGACTCCGACCCCTGCACCTGCACTCAGGAGATAGCTGCGACAGATATTACAGCGGTTTTTCCCGGGGTTGAAAAGTCCGGAGGTTCTCTGAGGAAAAATCTTATGGGGAGACCCTACTTTAGCCCATTATCCCAACAAATTATAATTTTCGCTGGTTTATTACCATTGAAGAAATCAAGGAGAGTCAGGCCGTGGGGTTCCATTGATCCGGGATGCATTTCTCAAATTTTAAAATGATAAACATCTATTTCAGATTACGTTTTCGCGTATGAGCTCATTGCTTATACGTGGTGTTTATGGTTAGTTGTAATTTTTTGATCAAGTTAACATTGAAACTGCTCCATCATTATAACTCTTCTCTTAATTCAACAGAGTGAGAGTGGGAGTGGGTTTTGAGAAATCAGGGTTTTTCACTCTCACTCTCATTCTCACTCTCACTCCCACTCTCACTCTCACTCCCAAACCTGAAAACACGTTACTTGTTTAAATTTCTAATCAGAGCAAACAACATCTTTGATATTTCTTCAAGCCTCGCAAAATACTCTTTATTCATACACCTCCAGTTTCTGAAAATCGAACATAAGTAAGTATGTTAGCGAGACATAAAAAT
>DYKN01000036.1:11820-28697 GCA_020722575.1 Rikenella microfusus
AATCAGAGCAAACAACATCTTTGATATTTCTTCAAGCCTCGCAAAATACTCTTTAAATGTACTTTCGGCTATTTCTCCCGTCTCCATCAGATATTCAATTATTGCAGCACACTCGAAAACACTTCCCCTTGCCATTACCAGGAAGTGCTTTCTGTCTTTATTTGTGAACCGCGATGAACCTTCAGCTATGTTGAGCATTATACTGAATGAAGCCCTTCTAAGCTGATCGCTGGTTACCCTGTCAAAATGCGAAACTTTGATTAAATCTTTAAAGGATTTGCAAATAAGTTTCGCCAGTGAATAAACCTCCAGTTTCTGAAAATCGAACATAAGTAAGTATGTTAGCGAGACATAAAAATCAACAGCGTGAGAGTGGGAGTGGGTTTTGAGAAAAACAGGTTCTCCTCTCGCTCTCACTCCCACTCTCAAACCTGTTTTTGTGGAGATAAGGGGAATCGAACCCCTGACCTCGTGACTGCCAGTCACGCGCTCTAGCCATCTGAGCTATATCCCCGAAGAATTCATTGCGGCAAATGTATAAAAAAATAAAGAAAGAAAAAACCGGGTATTTTATTAGCTTTGCAAATCCTTTAAACATTGATTCTTTAGTGCTATTTATTTGATATATGGCAACAAAATTGAAACATGACGAATAACGTTTAATAAAAAACGGACGTTAATATTTCAGGATGGAAAGAAAGAGAGAAATATTGAGTTTCGACGATATCGTTTTTGAGAACAGGAATCAGGATTATGGAGCTTATGTAATCAGAAAAAAATACAACTTGCTGGTTATTAAATCCATGGTAACCGGGATTCTTCTTGTATCGGCAATGGTTGTGATACCCTTTTTGACGCTCTATAAAAAGCCATATTCATTTCAGGCAGGAGGAGGGGGCCGATATATAGCTGTCAATATGGAAAACATTGAACCTCCACCATTAGATATTACTCTTCCGCCTGAAATTCTCCCACCTCCTGCTCCTGCACAGCCTCAGGCAAAATATGTGGCTCCTGAGATTGTTGACACTGTTTTAAAGAAAGAATTAATGCTTCCTACTATTGAAGAAGCAAAGGATGTTGAAAATAGTGATGCTGAATCGTTATTACAGGCTGTCGGCTCGGGAGGGGATGAACTTTTTGGTGAAGTCGGAGGCAATGCACCTTACGATTTCTTTATACTTGAGGTACCTCCAAAATTCAAAGGGGGTAATCTTGATACATTCAGGGAATGGCTCCAGAAAAGAGTTATTTATCCTTATGAAGCACAGGAAAAGGGTATTGAAGGGAAAGTTTATCTGACATTTATCGTGGAGCGCGATGGATCGGTAACAAACGTAAACGTGGTAAAAGGTGTGCATAAACTGCTCGATGAAGAAGCCAAACGTGCCATAGAGTCATCCCCTCCATGGAGTCCGGGACTTCAAAAAGGGAGACCGGTAAGAGTTAGATTCTCAATATATTTGAATTTTTCTCTTTGATGAACAATAGATTATTTATAAAATTTATGATATTAATATCTGATTTTGCTATTTTTATATTATCAAACCTGAAATAAAATGAAGAACATTATTCTATTCCTATTTACTGCATTACTTATTACAGCATGCGGTTCATCGAAAAAACAAATGGAAAAAGGGAACTACGATGCTGCTATTGATAAAGCTGTCAAACAACTTCGCAGGGATCCTTCAGATAACAAACAGTTAGAAATACTTGACAATGCTTATAAGATTGCCAATGAACAGGACAACGAAAGAATAAGGTTTCTGAAGATGGAAGGCAAACCTGACAATTGGGACGAAATCTATCTAATCTATAAAAGGCTTTATGACAGGCAGACACTTGTCAGAACAATTCCCGGTTATAACGTACCTTATGTGGACTATATGCAGGAGATGGTGGTCGCCAAACGCAAAGCTGCTGATTATTACTACGCTCATGGAACGGAACTAATGAAAAATCAGGCAAAAGAATCATATCGGCAGGCTTATTATGAGTTTGTAAGAGCTAAAGAATATGTTGGGGATTATGAAGGGATAGACAATAAAATCGTTGAGGCCAGATACCTGGGAATGAGCCGTGTACTTGTTTCGGTTCAGAACAGGTCAATTATCAAGTTCCCCAGGGAATTTGAAGATGATTTGCTCGCGCTAAACCTCCCTTCACTTAATTCGGAATGGGTTGAGTATCATACTGCTGTTCTTGATCCCAACATTCAATTTGATTATTTCGTAAATGTGAACATTGTCAATGTTATGGTAAGTCCCGATCAGACTGTTCAGCGTGATTCGGTCATAAAAAAGGAAATAGAAGATGGTTTTAATTATGTGCTCGATAAGAAAGGGAACGTGATGAAGGATTCACTTGGAAACGACATTAAGGTACCGAAATACAAGACGGTACAGTGCGCACTTATTGAAACCATCCAGAAGAAATCGTGTCGTATCGAAGGTGATGTTGAGGTTATTCAGGTGAATCCGAACAGGGTGCTTAAAAAAGATCCAATAGGTGCGCAGTCAAACTTTGAACATGTTTCAGCCAGGGCACTCGGTGACCTTCAGGCTCTATCATCGCAGCAGATTGAAAGGACAAAATCACAACCACTACCTTTCCCATCCGACATTGAAATGGTAGTAAGATGCTCTGAGTCTCTTAAAATGGCTATCAGGGGAGCTATAATGAACAACCGGAGGTTTATTAACTAAAGAATTAATAATTTAATAGTAAGAAGGAGTTGTCAACAGGGGAATGATAAATACTGCAAGGGAAGTTGAGAAGGCCGTTCTGGTGGGAGTAATTCACCCGGGGCAGAATGAAGCGGAAGTAAAAGATTATCTGAATGAACTGGAATTTCTTGCTAAAACAGCAGGAGCGGTTACGCTTAATAAATTTATTCAGAGAATAGTGTCAATCAATTCCGGGACTTATATTGGTGAGGGAAAGGTTGATGAAATAGCCGTTTATGTAGCTGAAAATAATGCTGATCTGGTTATTTTTGACGATGATCTTTCACCAAGCCAGCTGCGTAATCTTGAGAAAGCTTTTGGTATCAGGGTACTTGACCGTACAAACCTGATACTCGACATCTTTGCGGGAAGAGCAAGGACTTCCTATGCCCGTACACAGGTAGAACTGGCACAGTATCAATATCTGCTTCCTCGTCTGGCGGGTATGTGGAAACACCTTGAAAGGCAGAGAGGAGGAATCGGACTAAGAGGACCAGGCGAGACGGAAATTGAAACCGACCGACGGAGAATCAGAGAAAAAATTTCACGTCTCAAGGAACAACTCGAAAAAATAGACGTCCAGATGGCAGTGCAACGGAAAAACCGTTCAAAACTTGTAAGAGTGGCACTGGTTGGCTATACAAACGTTGGGAAATCCACTCTTATGAATCTTCTCGGAAAATCGGATGTCTTTGCCGAAAATAAACTATTTGCAACACTCGATACCACGGTAAGAAAAGTGGTTATAGGTAACCTTCCTTTCCTTCTTTCAGATACTGTCGGGTTCATAAGAAAACTGCCGCATCATCTGGTAGAATCTTTTAAATCCACCCTCGATGAAGTGAGAGAATCTGATATACTCCTTCATGTGGTAGATATATCACATCCAGGATTTGAGGAACAGATTAATGTAGTAAATTCAACCTTGAGAGAAATTAATGCTGCCGACAAACGGATGATAATGGTGTTCAACAAAACCGATTTGTTTACCTATGTTCAGAAGGATGAAGATGATCTGACACCTGTTACAAAAGAAAATTACTCACTTGACGACCTTAAAAGAACATGGATGGCAGGAAATGACAACATTCCCACAGTATTTATTTCAGCAAAGCTGAAAAATAATATTGCTGAACTAAAAGAACTGCTTTACCGGGAGGTCAGAAAAATTCATATATCAAGGTATCCTTATGATAATTTTCTTTATAAGGATATAAATACCTGACTTTTCTATCGGAAGCCACCATGTTGATTCTCATAATTTTTTAATATTCAGGCATCGGGGTTAAAAGCGTTAAAGTATTCTAATTGTAGCCAGATTAGATGCTTTCCGGCATTTATTTTCCGCCATGACATGAATTAATACAGTCCATTCGTCATCATGAACTCGGCTATTTGTATTGCATTTGTTGCGGCACCTTTGCGGATATTATCGGAGACTATCCACAGGTTGAGGCATTTATCCCTTGAATAATCTCTGCGAAGTCTTCCTATGAAAACTTCATCCCGGTTATGTGCCAGAACCGGCATGGGATATTTATGTTCATCGGGGTTATCATAAACGACCACACCCGGGAAACTTTCAATGAGTTTCCTGACCTCATCAAGGTCATATTCTTTTTCAAACTCAACATTTACTGCTTCTGAATGTCCGCCAATAACCGGAATGCGAACAACAGTAGCTGTAACCTGTATTGTTTTGTCTCCTAGTATTTTACGTGTTTCATCAACAAGTTTCTGTTCTTCAGTGGTATAGCCCGATGGAAGAAATTTTCCTCCAAAGGGGAAACAGTTGAGATCTATCTGATGAGGATATGCCATCTCACCCTTAATGCCCCTTCTTTCATTTTCAAGTTGAGTGACGGCTTTAACTCCTGTACCGGTGACTGATTGATATGTTGCCACTACAATTCTCTTTATACGGTATTGTTTATGGAGTGGTGCAAGCGCCATTACCATCTGTACAGTTGAGCAGTTTGGATTGGCAATGATTCTATCGCCTTTTTTTATTGTGTGGCTGTTAATTTCCGGCACGACCAGAGGGATATTGTCATCACTCCTCCATGCCGAGGAGTTGTCGATAACCACAGTACCCATTCGGGCAAAAACCGGAGCCCACTCTTTCGAAACATCGGCACCAGCAGAAAAAATGGCGAAAACAGGTTTTGCCTCAACAGCTTCCATCACACTAACGACCTTAACAGGTTTACCTTTGAATAAGATTTCTTTACCAACCGACTTTGATGAAGCTGCAGGTATCAGTTCCGATACCGGGAAATTCCTTTCTTCGAGAAGTTTTACCATAACTCTGCCCACCATTCCGGTGGCGCCAACTACAGCAGTTTTTACCTTTTCCATTTTTAAGTTTAAAATAAAAATTCGATATTTACATTGTTTAAAAAATCTGTCAAAAATAATTTTTTTTTCATTCTGTCGCGCTGCATGAAAATTTTGATATTTTTTACAGTTTTAATGCCTTTGCAGGCATTTTGCCAGCTATCTGACAATTTCGAAACAGGGTTGATTGGAGGCTGGCAGCAGAACATTTCGGGCCGCTGGGGTATTGATTCACTCTCACCCCTATCGGGCAAATATTCATTATGGCACTCTTTCGACAATTCCGAAGCTGGTACCGACTGTATTTCTTTACCACTTTATAACCTTCATCCTGCAGAAGGAACTGTTAAATGGTCATTCCTTATTCGATATGCCTGTGACCCTTCCTCTTCGAATAACTGGTGTTTTTTTCTTCTTTCCGATTTACCGGCCACTGAAATGATTAAAAGTACAGGCGTTTCGGGTTTTGCGGTTGGAGTTAACCTAACTGGATACGATGATACACTCAGATTATGGAAAATAAAAAATGGAGAAGTACAGAAATTTATATCTACAACCGTTAATTGGCTGAATGATGTTGGTACTTCTATTCCGGCTGAGATTATCAGTGAGCGGACTGCAAGCGGACAATGGTCAGTAATTGTAAGATTGCCTGGTGGGATATCATACGGTCCGTTTACAGGAACCGACAATGAACTTTTTTATCCCTGTTATACAGGAATTTTTTACCGGTACACTTCTACCCGCGACAGGCTGTTATGGTTTGACGACCTTGTTGTTGAAGGTCCTTTTATAGAAGACAAAGAACCTCCAAAAATAGCCGGTTATAAACTTATTAGCCGTAACAGTGTTGAAATTACAATGAGTGAAGAAGTCTGCGATTGCTTTATCACAGCCTCAAATTTTCTTCTCAATAATTTTGTTATGCCTGCTGAGGATGCATTAAAAACCGGAAAGGCAACATACAGGCTTATCTTTGATGATGATTTTCCAAACAGGCAGTTATGCCAGTTAAAGATATTAAATGTATGTGATCGTGAATCAAACTGCATTTCTGAACTAATTGTATCATTTATGCCTGCATGGGCTGAACCGGGTGATGTGGTAATAACAGAAATAATGGCTGATCCTGAGCCACCAGTATATCTGCCCCAGAGAGAGTATCTTGAAATTATGTGCAGATCTTCTGTTCCTCTTTCCCTCAAAGGCTGGTGGCTCAGAGCAGGAAACCGGATTTTTCAATTACCCGATATAACAACAAGTTCAGATGAGTATTTAATTATTTGCTCTGAAACCGACAGCGCATTGTTTTCAAAGTACGGCAGAGTAGCCGGAATGAAATCATTTCCTGAACTGCTAAATTCAGGAGCATGCCTTGTATTAACCGACAGTTCTGGAAATATGATTCATGGAGTTGAATACACTGATAGGTGGTATAACGATAATCTTAAAGCTGTTGGAGGATGGTCGCTTGAAATGGTTGATACAGATTTTCCGTTTCATTATGAGAGTAACTGGAAAGCATCAGTATCTACCTTGGGCGGAACACCTGGCCAAAGGAATTCAGTTGCTGCTGAAAATCCCGATATGGAATTTGAAGGAATTACGAATGTTTTTCCAGTTAATGAGAATGAATTGAAAGTAGTATTTTCTGAACCTGTAAGAATTTTACCCGGTTTCGGAGATGAGTTTTATATTAACGACCGGCCGGCTTTTTCTTCAGTGTCGTCAGATCCTCTCTGCAGGGAGTATTCAGTTTTTTCAGGAGAAAAGTTAGAAATTAGGCAAATATACACTCTATCACTTTCAGCAGGTTATGTTGATTTTGCCGGGAACGGGCCGGTAAAGAAAAGTTTTCAATTTGGCATCCCAGAAATAACAGAAAAGGGTGACATCGTATTCAATGAACTTCTTTTTAATCCGCTTCCGGGTGATGCACGTTATGTTGAATTCTTTAATCTTTCCAGTAAAATAATTGACGCAGCATCACTTTCTGTTTCATCAAAAAGCACAACAACGGGAAGCTTTTCATCTCCTTTACCTCTTTCAGATAATTCAAGATGTTTATTACCCGGGTCCTATTATGCTATTACAACCGATCGAAATTCAGTGATAATGAGATATTACACCTCAGATGGAGAAAATATTTTCAACATTAAACAACTTCCTTCCATGTCCGGCAGAGAAGGTCATCTTATTCTATTCAATAAACAGCTTGAAGTGATAGATGAAACACAATACGATGAGAATCAGCATTTCCCTCTTCTGACAAATAAGGAGGGTGTTGCACTTGAAAAGATTAATCCTTCTGTGCCATCAATCAATAAGAGTAATTGGCATTCTGCAACTGCCGATGCAGGATGGGGTACACCCGGTGCTGAAAACTCGGTGTATGTTGAGAATATTGCAAGTGAAAAGAATGTTAGTTTCTCCTTATCGAGAATAACACCCGACAACGACGGAGTGGAAGATTTTCTTGTAATTACCTTTAATTTTCCCGGCAGGGAAATTGTAACAAATGTTACAATATTCGATGAGAACGGTTTCCCTTTAAAAAAACCTGTTGTTAATTATTATATTGGGCATAGCGGTGTTGTGTTCTGGGATGGTACCGATGCTGATGGAACTGTTGTTCCTGCCGGAATTTACATAGTTTATGTTACAGTGTTTGATGAAAAGGGCAAAACCGGAAGCTGGAAAAAGGCGTGTGCGGTTTTGCGGCGCTAAACAGCTCCGTTTTTCCTGTATTTAAAGTTACGGTTTTAGAATTGAAATAATTATAAAAGGTTGTAGAATTAAAATAATTTTATAAGGAAGAAATAAGGTCTGTCATTATGGTAGTCATTCGGTCTTCCGCCTTTTCTGCCTCTCTAATTACTGATTCATGGGTAGTAAACTGAATTTTGCCCTCCACACCCAGATCGGTAATAATGCTAACGGCAAAACATTTCAGTCCCATATGGCGAGCCGTAATTACTTCAGGGGTTGTTGACATTCCGACGGCATCGGCGCCAATAATTCTAAAGTGTTTGTATTCTGCGGGGGTTTCAAAAGTTGGTCCCGTTGTGGCCAGATAAATGCCCTTATGTATTTTAATACCATGTCTGGTGGCAATAGCGGTTGCCTTTTCAATCAATTCCCTGTCGTAGGCTTTTCCCATATCAGGGAATCGGGGGCCAATACGGTTGTCGTTAAATCCTATAAGTGGGTTGGGAATAAGGTTAATATGGTCAGTGATTATCATTATGTCGCCTATTTCAAAATCAGGGTTCAATCCCCCTGCTGCATTGCTAAGGAATAAATATTTGATGCCAAGGTATTTCAATACCCTTACCGGAAAAGCAATTTCTTCTGTTTTATATCCTTCATAGTAATGAAACCTTCCCTTCAGGGCAACTATCTTTTTATTGCCAAAGTTACCGTATATCAATTTACCTTCATGACCATCAACAGTTGAAACAGGAAAATTCTTTATTTCCCGGTAGTCGATTTCAATTTCTACTGAAATTTTTCGGGTAAGACCTCCAAGTCCGGTGCCAAGAATTATTCCAGCATCTGGTAATTTAACTCCCCTGCTTTCAAGAAAGTCGGTTGTTTCTTTTATTTTTTCTAACATAATCAATCACAATGTTATTGAATTCTTCACTGTCATCGTTTAGAAAATGTACATACACAGGTATGTAAAAAGTTACTTTCATAATTTCATCTGGTACAATATTGCCTAATTGTTTCAGTCTGACAGCATCTTTTTCGGTTGTGAGTATAATTTTTTTCTCTGATGGTAACTTTCTGAAAGAATCGATGATTTTGTACAGATCATTTTCATTGAAACGGTGATGATCTTTAAAACGGAGTGATAAGATTTTTCTGAACTGTTTGTCCAGATAATCATATAGTGGTTGAGGATTGGCAATTCCGGTCACAAGCAGAACATCGGTCTCTGGAAAATCATTTTCATCAGGTATTAAATTTTCTCCTGTTAGAAAATTGTTGTAGACAGGTACGGGAGCTCCATAAATATAGGTTGTGAAGAAGAGGTTCTGATAAGGGGCTTTTTTCATCTCCTTCACAATTATTCTTCTCTGGATAGGAGTCATGTCAACGGGGCATTTGGTAACCAGGATGATGTCGGCCCTGTATCTATTTCTGACGCTTTCTCTCAGTTCTCCATAGGGAAGCAGGAAGTCTTTTATCATCAGGCGACTGTGATCGGTAAGAAGGATTGAAAGGCCAGGCACAATACGCCGGTGCTGAAAAGCATCGTCGAGAATAATTATTTCAGTATCAGGTTGCTTAGCCAGTATGTTTTTAATGCCTCTTACCCTGTTGCTGTCGACTGCAACGAGAACTCCGGGATATTTCAGATAGATCTGAAGGGGTTCATCGCCGATATCCTCAGAGGAAGAACCGGGAGCAGCAATGACAAAACCTGAGGTCTTTCTTTTATATCCCCTGCTGAGTAGTGCGACTTTAAACTTTTCTTTAAGTATGGAGATAAGGTACTCACAATGAGGTGTTTTTCCGGTGCCACCAACAGTAATATTCCCGACACAGATTACAGGTATCTGGAATTCAATTCCTTTCAGAATACCTGTATTATAGAGGAAGTTTCTGAACCCGGTAATAAGACCGAAAATCAGTGAGAGAGGGTAGAGTAATATGTATCTTTTTCTTGTCAATTTCAGTGTATTTCAATTAAATACGGCATGCGGGCCTGAATACCGGAGATATTTGATAAAGCATTAAGCTCTTCAAGGTATTTTACCGTAACGGTGCCCAGTTTTTTTGTAAGTGCTTTTAAACTTGCATCACCGGTAAGACTCGATATAAGTTTTTTGTATGGATCTTCTGCTTGAGGATATTCTTTTATAGTATAATGTTCAATACCTGCAAGCTCAGCGGCAAGTTTCACAGCCTCTTCAAGTCCCCCGAATTCATCAATAAGTC
The DNA here is from genome assembly GCA_020722575.1 of Rikenella microfusus. Lineage (GTDB taxonomy): Bacteria > Bacteroidota > Bacteroidia > Bacteroidales > VadinHA17 > LD21. The sequence goes on from DYKN01000036.1 coordinate 21,834, forward strand.
CTATTTTCCGGGCATTTGTTCCGTCCCATACACGTCCTTCGCTTATCTCAAGGACTTTTGAGATTTCTATATTCCTTCCTTCGGCAACTTTCCGGGTAAATTCCTCATAGGTTTTCTCAATGTTTTGCTGCATTGTTTCTTTTTCGTATGAACTCATCGGGCGGAATATTGAAGGAAAATCCGACCATTTATTGGTATTTACCGTTTCGGTGCTGATACCCAGTTTATTTTTCAGAAGTTTGTCGGTATTTGGTACAAGGCCAAAAACGCCTATTGATCCGGAGATAGTTGCAGGGGATGCAAGAATTTTTGTTGCCGCTGCGGAAATATAATAACCTCCTGATGCTGCATAGTTTCCCATAGAAACGACGACAGGCTTCGTACGGGCAGCAAGAGCGATTTCACGCCAGATCATATCCGAAGCTATAGCATTTCCACCACGAGAGTTGACCCTGAAAACAATTGCCCTGACAGAGGTATCTTTTCTCTGTTCCCTTAAAATATCGGAATAAGTGTTTCCACCAATCAAGAAATCACTCCCTTTTCCCATTACTATGTCTCCTTCAGCAAAGACCAGAGCAATATGATTTCTGGAAATCACTTTCTTCTCAGTTCCAGGAACCTTGCTATATCTTGACATTGAAACAACCCCGATTTTATCATCGGGAGTAAGTCCTGACAACACCTTAATTGTGTCAATGAGTTGATCACGGTAGATCAGTCCGTCAATCAGCCTGTTCTCAAGTGCTGAAACAGGATTTAGGGCAATTAATTCATCTGCAATTTTGTTGAGTGTATCAACAGGAATGTTTCTTGCTTCAGAGATGTTTGTCAGGACGTGGTTCCAGATTGAGCCAACATAGGCTTCTATCTGTTCCCTGTTCTCCTTGCTAAGGCCGTCGAGCATGAAAGGTTCGACGGCTCCCTTGAATTTACCATGCCGGATAACCTGAACTTCAATGCCCAGTTTTTCAAGAGCTTCTTTATAAAACATTACCTCACCGCTCAGCCCTTTGAATTCCATTGTTGCAGCCGGATTCAAATAGACTTTATCGGCAGCTGTCGACAGGAAATAGCCTTCCTGGGTGAGGACATAATCAGCATACGCAAGTACAAATTTGCCACTGGACCTGAATTTTTGAAGAGCTTCTCTGATTTCCGACATTGTTGCCCATCCCGAAGGAAGCAAGCCGTTCTCAATAAGTATTCCTGTTATTTTCGGATCATTCTCAGCTTTTTTAATGTTTTTGAGTATATCGTTCAGTCCGGGTGCGGGTGAAATGGTCATATCAATGAGATCAAACCCAGCAAAAGGATTGGGATTGGTTCTGTCGGGAATAGGAACACCAGCCTTCAAGACAAGAATGTTCTTATTATCCAGCGTTACCGGCTTCTCCCCGACGGCTAAAAGCGCACCAAGACTTCCAATCATGATAAGAGAGAAAAGGAAGATTGCAATTATAATCCCTGTAACAGTCGCAAGTACATAAATGAGAAACTTTTTCATGTTCAGATATTTTTTGGTCAATTTTTTTATAGCTATGGCAAATTTATAATTATGTCTTATAATTACTCATAAGTTTTTTGTTCTTCTCTCAGAATGAATCATTATATAGTCTATAAAAGCCAGAAATGGTGAAGTGTTTAATTTTATTTAGCCGGTCAGATATTGGAGATCAAATATTTTCAAAATTTTTCAGGTCAAAGATAGAAATATTTACTGCGAAAATATAATACTTTTATGTTCTATGAAGAAAGTTAAAGAGATATATCTTGGGATTGGATCAAATCTTGGTAACAGGTCTGGTAATCTTACGAGGGCGGTAGAATTAATAAGCAGTATGATCGGACCTGTTAAATTGATGTCAGGTGTTTATGAGTCCACTCCATGGGGTTTTGATTGCAAAGAGAAATTTCTTAATCAGGTAGTTTGTTCTGAGACAGCTCAGGAACCTGATAAGGTTCTGGAAATGGTGCACATTATTGAAACATTGATAGGCAGGGAAAGGGCAAAGGAGGGTGGTGGCTATCATCCGAGGGTGATTGATATAGATATTCTTTTTTATGGTAATGAGATTATAAACAGGGAAAACCTTGTTATTCCTCATCCATTTATTCACAGGAGGTTGTTTGTTCTGGTTCCATTGTGTTCAATAGCTCCAGGACTGGTGCATCCTGTTTTTGGAAAGAGTATCAGAGAACTCTTTGAGGAATGCACTGACAGCGGGGAGGTTGTGCCGTTTACTGGTTGAAGCAGGTTAGAGAAGACCATTATCGGCAAAACTGTAATAATCTTTCTCAGAGATGATTAGATGATCGAGAAGCTGGATATCCATTAGATCGCCAGCTTCTTTAATTTTACGGGTGATTTTTATGTCGGCATCGCTTGGAGTAAGATTGCCGGAAGGATGGTTATGGCATACTATTATACCGGAAGCAAGATATTCAAGAGCTTTTTTCATTATCAACCGAATATCAGTTACTGTTCCACTTAATCCGCCCTGGCTGAGTTTCATTCGTTCGATCACTCTGTTTGCCCTGTTGAGAAAAAGAATCCAGAATTCTTCATGGTGAATGTCGGCCATCAATGGACCGGTGAGGTCGAAAACATCTCTTGAAGATTTTATTTGTACTCCCGAGGGTACTTCAGCCAGTTTCCTCCGTCGACCCAGTTCAAGTGCGGCAGCGATGACAATGGCTTTTGCATGCCCGATGCCTCTGATCTTTTTTATTTCAGATATTTCCAGCTTTCCAAGCCGGTTAAGATTGTTGCCGGCCTTTGCCAGTAATTCTCTGCCAACATCGACTGCTGATTTGTTTTTTGTGCCGGAACCGATAAGGATACCCAGCAGTTCAGCATCGCTCAGTGCCGACGGGCCTTTCATGTAAAGTTTTTCTCTGGGTCGGTCCTCAAGCGCCCAGTCAGTAATCTTTAACGACATGCAGCGAGTTTTTAAAATTTCTGATAAAAATAAAAAATTATATCGTCCTGAAAAAAAAAAGTCAGCTTTTTTCAGGACGATACACCTCTTTTCAAGGAAGTTTGTCGTTGGAGGCTAAAAATTCTTTTTATTTTCTGGGTGACGGACCTTTGAATACAGGGGTTTCAGACATGTAGCATTTGGCCTTATCCCCTTCGACGTCGAGAATCATAAACGCCGGACGTTCGAGTGTATATTGAGTCTACACCTCAGGGTCTTTACCGTTGGGATTTCCATTTTTAGCGAAGTTGGTCCAGAAGTCAACAATTTTTAAGCTTAAAGCTTCATCGCCAGCGGTGAAAGGTCTCCAACTGTGTCTGAAAGAATGGAATACATACCACAGATCGGCTGAATGAAAAGCCCCGTTTTCATCACCAGGTAAAGGGCGTGCAAAAAGATATGCATAAGCTGGTTTATTGCTCTTTTCAGCGCGTAGCACACAAAAATCTTTTATTGCCTGTGTTTGATCATTCATGTCGTTGGCGGTAAACCCTATCATATATGGAATGTCGGCAATCTCGTTAGCAAGGGCCACAGTGGAGAAGGTGCCTGTCAACATATAATTATCGACCACCGGACTCCACATAATACGTTTTTTGGTTGCAGCCGTATAGTCGGCCGACATCTGCCTGAGGTCCTCGAAGGACAGCGCCCTTATCTCATCAAGTGTTGTCTTCCCGAAATAGTCCATCATTGCCTTGTTGGCAAGCTGTGCCGTATCGAGCAGGACAGCTGGCCTGGCGGTACTTAGCCCACCGCCGCTCATGATTATAGCCTGGCTTATCAGATTCTTCGACAGAGGAGATGCACATAACGACTGAACAGCTCCTACTCCTGCGCTCTGACCGAAAATAGCAATATTGCCGGGATCGCCGCCAAACTGTGCAATATTATTTTTTATCCATTTAAGAGCAGCCACGAGGTCGAGCAGTCCGTAATTTCCCGATACTCCGTGTGAGCTCTCAGCCGAAAGAAGAGGGTGAGAAAAGAACCCCATAGATCCAAGCCGGTAAGTTACGTGAACAAGAATGACCCCCCTTGAAGCCCACTCCTCTCCACCGTCCATCTCAGGTTCATAGGCAAAGCCTTCGCGGTAGCCGCCTCCGTGAATCCACATAGCCACAGGTAGTTTTTACTCCGGTTTACCTGCTGCAGGGGTCCAAAGGTTCAGGTATAGGCAGTCTTCGCTGAAAGGAACACTTCCACTGGCCCGCCATTCTCTTCCGTAAAAGCTCTCAGGTTCCCATGTGGTCTGAGAGGCAGCATCACCGTACTTATCAGCAACTTTTACATCTTCCCATGGCACAACAGGCTGAGGCTCCTTCCATCTCAGCTCACCCACAGGTGGTGCTGCAAAAGGAATTCCCTTGTAGGCAATAACCCCTTTTGTCGGGGTCTGCACTCCTTTAATCTTGCCACCCTCAATGGTCAGGACAGGATTCGAATCACTGCAAGAGATCATTGTCCAGGCAGCGATTATCAGTATGAAAAAAATCTTGCAATTCATATTATTATAATTATAAGTTTTTATAGTACAAATATTATGATATTTTACAACTATGACCTAATAAAAGGATATTAAATGTTTAGTATTGTAAAACATTCTGTTAATTAATATTCTTTCTGTCAACCTTCCAGTTTGGATCTTTCGACAGGCCGCAAGGTTCGCCCCTAAAGAGCTGGCCTGCCTCTTTGTCGCCCTTCAGCTGCCAGAGACACCAGGCAGTTGCGACTTTGGCGAATTCTCCCCCGTGCGGTCTGCTATAAGTCCCTCCGTGCCCTACATCCATATTAGCGACAAAAACCGGCACATGGTTAATACGCTTGAAATCATCCATCCCATTTGCATATGCGATATCTTTTTCTCCTCCAAGTATATAAATTATTGGAGAATGAATTTTCAGGAGATGGTCCTTTGAAAGTACTGGCATTCCCGGCATTCCGCCTCCAGGATTCGGAAGGATGCCACTATTACAGATAATGACTGTAGATACTCTCGGATCAGGTCCAACCTCGAGGGCTTGCAAACCTCCGCATGACATCCCGGCAACAGCTATCTTTGTAATATCAATTTTCTGATAATAAGGACTTGCCCTGTCATTATTCTGAGCTATTGCCCAGTTGATTGCATCAATAAGCTGGGATGATTCAGATCTGCCTCTGCCCTTTTCCCCCTCTTTGGGCATCGGGCCGATAGCAATTACCAGGAAACCATGGGAAGCTATCTCCGACAGAAAATTTACATGCTCCCATGGCGAATTGGCGCATGCTCCATTACCCCATGCAATTATCGGCAATTTGTTTCTTCGTCCAAAAGGGTTCAGGTTGGCAGGTCTGAAAACTGTATGTGTCGGGAGAGAACTTTCTGTAAGCATAACGGCTGGCCAGGGTCCTGTTCCCCCATCCTCCACCGTTCTTTGAACTGGCTGGCCCTGCGAAACCTGAGCCTGTACTCTACCCGGATTCATAAAGCCCCATCCGGCGAGTAATAAAAGAATTAAAAGCGATTTCATTTTTTTCATTTCTTAAAGAATTTAATTTAACATTTTATTTCTAATTGATTTTCTTCTATGCATCAGCTTTCAGAAATCTAAGTCCCCTTCTTTGATCGTTCTCGATCTCTGTCCCAATGTTAACTATCATCGTAGTTTTTTCAACATCCCAAGGCGGCCGGAAAAAAATATTGCTACAGTACAAATCTACCGTTTTTCGGAAAGCTGTAATCACAGAACGCCCTAATATCGGCACTTCGGCTGAAATTGTGAGGGTATAGGGACCGAAGGAGTGCCAGATATTTCCATAATAGCAGGGCAGCAAAATGCCTGATGCCGGAGTCACTCAAGGTATCGAATTTTGTTTTAAAAATCTGCGCAGGGATATATCATCTAAATATAATAACCTATTACATTTTTGCATGGTTAACCGATTTTAATTCATGAATTCATCCGTGAAATATCGAATTAGAACATTGATTATGAATAGCTTTGAATCAGGTTCGATCAATTCAAAGTTTTTATAAAAATAGCCATTATTCCAAAGATTAAATAATTAATTTATTTAAAATTTAATAAAATAAGTTGACTAACCTCATAAATTGTTATTTAAAGCATTTCTTTCATTAAGTCTATAAATGAATTCCTTTGAAATGTTAAATAATGTAAATTTCTCCTTTGCACAAAATTCTTTTAGATATAAGGATTGGTTTATATATTATTTTTATGTACAATACATGTATTAATTATGCTAATTACATTATCAACAATAATGAATATGGTAATAATTGTAAAAGTTTTTAAAATGAACAGACATTTATAATAATTAAAATTAAAATTTTATGAAACTATTAAAGGGATTTCACGAATATTTGCATATTCTGAGTGCAGAATAACTCTTTATTTCAGGTCAGAGCCTTTTATTACAGGCACGAGGGACTCTGCTTCCCGGGTCCGGGGTTGCGATACTCAATATTGATACTGACCGTCCTATCGGTAAAATCTCGGAAGGAATTTATGGGCATTTCCTGGAGCGTATTAATCATTCGATGGTCGACGGGCTCTTTGCTGAACAAGTTCAGGGAAGCGGGTTTGAAGGGATTGACGATCGGGCGTTCATTCAGACCCCTGATATAATAAAGCCAATGAATAAAACCGGTGTTTTTTCGAAAAATATGACTTTTGTAATGGATCCATACTCTGTGGTATTGATCGAAATTTCATTTAAATAATCTACTACCATGTCTGCCTTAATATGAAGACATGGACCTGTATAACTGGTTTAATACATTCAAATCTCCTTACTTTAATAATATTTTGAAATTTAATGTCAGTTTTGTTAAATATTACCGATTTTTAAAACATTATGCATAAATTCTATTATTGTTTTA
>DYKN01000089.1 GCA_020722575.1 Rikenella microfusus
AAGGAGATTGATGCAGAGTGCCTTGTAATAAAGTTAAATACGCCGGGCGGATTGCTTAAATCGACCCGTGTTATTGTTTCGGAGATACTCGATTCAGAAGTTCCGGTGGTTGTTTTTGTATATCCCGGGGGGTCGCAGGCGGCGTCAGCAGGTGTTTTTGTAACCCTGGCCGCGCATATTGCAGCAATGGCTCCCGGCACCAATATAGGTGCTGCACACCCTGTAAACCTGCAGGGTGAACAGGACTCTGTCATGAACGAAAAAGCCACCAATGATGCTGCAGCATTCATAAGAACAATAAGCGAAAAACGTTCCCGCAACACCAGATGGGCTGAGGATGCAGTGAGGAAAAGCCTTTCGATCACCGAAACTGAAGCAATAAAAGAAGGCGTGATTGACCTGACAGCTGTTTCAGTTAAAGATCTGCTTGAAAAAATCGACGGGAAGGTAATAACCATTTCATCAGGGGAAAAAGTGCTGAATACACGTAATGCGGAGGTGATTAATCTCGATATGACCCTCTCGCAGAAAATACTGGGACTTCTCAGCGACCCGAACATTGCTTATATATTGCTCATGATAGGCATTTACGGTATCTTTTTTGAACTTTATAATCCGGGCGCAATATTCCCCGGAGTGGTGGGATTTATCTGCCTGATAATTGCCTTCTATTCACTGCACACCCTTCCGGTAAACTATGCAGGCCTTGCTCTTATTCTTTTTGCGATTATTTTGTTTATAATTGAAATAAAAGTTGTAAGTTACGGACTCCTGACAATAGGAGGTATAATATCATTAATACTTGGATCAATAATGTTAATAGACACAGAATCAACTCTTGAGGTCTTAAAAGTTTCGTGGAAGGTCATACTGTTGATTGTGATTCTGACAGTGGCTTTTTTCGTTTTTGCTATCGGTTTTGGGATCAAGGCACAGACAAGGAGGCCTGCAACGGGCATGGAAGGTATGATTGGAGAAACCGGAGAGGCTATTACTGATCTAGGGCCCGATGGTCAGGTAAGGGTGCACGGGGAATTATGGAATGCTGAATGCACTGACGGCCCGGTAAGTAAAGGCACAAAGGTAATTGTAACGGAAATTTCAAATTTAAAACTGAAAGTTAAAAAATCGTTATAAATAATTCAAAAGGAGGTCATTATGGAGCAGTCTTATCCCATTCTATGGATAACAGTAATTTTATTTTTAGTGATTATTCTGGCGAGTGCCATCAGAATTCTGCGTGAATATGAACGCGGCGTTATTTTCCGTCTTGGACGTCTTATTGCGGTGAAAGGTCCCGGACTTATTTTACTTATACCTGTGGTTGACAGGATGATAAAGGTAAGCTTGAGAACAGTTGTTATGGATGTTCCACCACAGGATGTGATTACCAAAGATAATGTTTCTATCAAGGTCAATGCAGTAGTTTATTTCCGTGTAATTCAGCCCGATAAGGCTATTGTAGAGGTGGAAAATTTTCTTTTTGCAACATCCCAGCTTTCACAGACCACACTCCGGAGCATACTTGGTCAGTCGGAACTCGATGAACTACTGTCGCACCGTGAGAAAATAAACCGTGAACTCGCATCAATAATTGATACGCAGACCGAACCGTGGGGAATCAAGGTATCAAATGTGGAAGTAAAACATATTGACCTGCCACAGGAGATGCAGCGAGCAATGGCAAAACAGGCTGAAGCTGAAAGGGAACGCCGTGCAAAGGTGATACATGCCGAGGGAGAATTTCAGGCCAGCCAGAAACTGTCGGAGGCTGCCGAAATTATAAGCAAGAACCCGGTAGCTGTGCAATTGCGTTATCTGCAAACTGTAACAGAAGTGGCAGTAGATAAAAATTCAACAATTATATTTCCAATACCGGTGGATATTTTTAAAAATCTTATCACAGGTAAAGAGAAGAAACCAGATTGAAGAACATTTAAATTACAGAAGTAATTTTATTTATTTATTTTGTAAAGACAATTTATGAAAAAGTTTCTTTTAGCCTGTTTTCTTTTAATATATATTAATTTTTCTTCCTCTGCCCAGCAAACGGAAATTATCTATCTCTCGGGAATTGACAAAGATATTACAGTTCAATGGGATTTCTTCTGCACCGCCGGCCGAAACAGCGGCTACTGGACCAAAATACCTGTCCCTTCCTGCTGGGAGCTTCAGGGGTTCGGAACCTATAATTATGGACGCGACCGGCAGTTTGCCGACGAAAAGGGTATATACAGGTACCAGTTCTCTCTTCCAGCTACTGCTCGCGGGAAAAGAGTATTTATCGTTTTTGAAGGCTCAATGACTGATACTGAAGTGAAAATAAATGGCAAATCTGCAGGACCTGTCCACCAGGGAGCCTTTTACCGGTTTAAATACGATATCACCCCCCTTGTAAAACCCGGAGGAAAAAACCTTCTTGAGGCAACAGTGAGCAAAATGTCGGCTAACAAATCGGTTAACCATGCAGAACGTGAAGCCGATTACTGGATTTTCGGCGGAATTTACAGACCGGTTTACCTTGAGATAGTGCCTGACGAATTTATTGAACATGTTGCAATTGACGCCGGATCTGATGGCACTTTTACGGCTGCTATACATCTCAATAAGAACACTTCATCGAAAATTATCCTAACTGAAATACAAACCAATGAAGGGCAATCAGTTACCAGTCTGCCTGAAGTAAAAGCAGGGAAGGGTGAAACAGAGTTTCTTATCAGGGGCAAAATTGAAAATCCCCTGACATGGAGCCCCGAATTCCCCAACCTTTACAGGGTTATCATCAGCCTGAAGGAAGGGGAGGCTCTGAAGCATCAGGTTGTACAGAGATTCGGATTCAGAACCGTTGAAGTGAAACAAAACGACGGCATTTATGTAAACGGGCAGAAAATAAAATTCAGGGGTGTGTGCCGGCACAGTTCCTGGCCCTCATCTGGTAAGACTATGAGTAAAGAAATCAGCCTCCTCGATGTAAACTTGATGAAAGATATGAATATCAATGCGGTCAGAATGAGCCATTATCCACCTGATCAACATTTCCTTGAGGTGTGCGACTCATTCGGGTTGTTTGTCATTGATGAACTTGCTGGCTGGCAAGCAAATTATGATACTGAAATTGGGAAAAAACTTGTAAAAGAGATGGTTGAGAGAGATGTCAATCATCCATGTATAATACTGTGGAGCAACGGCAATGAGGGAGGTTTCAACCCTGAACTCAGAGAAGAATTTGCTAAATATGATCCTCAGAAAAGAATGGTTATCGAGCCATGGCACACTCTTAACGGCATGAATACAAAGCATTATATACCATATAATTACGGCACTTCAACATTTTTTAACGGAAGAGATATATTTTTCCCGACTGAGTTCCTTCATGGCTTATATGATGGCGGAGCAGGAGCAGGTCTTGAGGATTACTGGAACCTGATGTATTCAAATCCCCTTTCAGCCGGCGGTTTTCTCTGGGTTTTTGCTGATGAGGGAATTGTAAGGTCAGATAAAAAGGATTCAATTGATACAGCAGGTAATCTGGCACCGGATGGTATCGTAGGACCATTTCGAGAAAAAGAGGGAAGCTTCTACGCCATACGCGACATCTGGTCACCTGTGTGGATTGAAAAGAAAATAATCACACCCGGATTTGACGGCTTGCTGCGGATTGAAAACAGATTCCATTTCACTTCATTTGACGACTGCACATTCAGTTACAGCCTTGTGAAATTTACAGATTCATTTTATAAGTCGGAAGCTCAAAGAACTAATCATAAGCCAGTTGTGCCCTCACTGAAACCAGGTGAAAGAGGCTGGATGAATCTAAAACTGCCTGAAAACTGGCGAGATTTTGATGTTATTTATCTGAATGCTTTCGATCCTCACGGCCGCCTTATTAATACCTGGTCGTGGAATATCTCTTCACCTGCAGAATCAGCTGAAAGACTTGTAGAACCCACAGATGGAAGGGTTATTTTTACTGAAGAAGCTGACAGAATTATCCTTTCTTCTGAAGATATTTTTGTGTCGATAAGTAAGGAAACCGGGTTGATTACCGAAGTAAGAAAAGGAGGGGAGGTCATCCCCTTTAATAATGGCCCTCGTTTTGTTGGACTAAATCCTTCGTTTAAAGAAGTGAGACATTACAGTTCTGGCGTGAATTATGTTGTTGAGGCTATTTACAGCGGCAAACCGGAGTGCCATGTAAAATATACAATGCTGCCAGGTGGATGGTTGAATCTGGAATGGAACTACAAACCATCAGGCAGTGCCGATCTGTTCGGAATAACCTTTTCATTTCCGGAAGAACAGGTAGAAGGTGCCATACTCGAGGCAAACGGACCTTACCGGGTGTGGAAGAACCGATTGAAAGGAACACTATTCGGAATATACGAAAAGAAATACAACAACACTGTTACCGGTGAATCGTGGGAATATCCTGAATTTAAAGGATATTATTCAAATTTCTATTCTGTAAAAATTCTTACTGCAAATCTACCCGTTACAATTGTCTCTGCTACTGAGGATCTGTATCTTCATCTTTTTACTCCTCAGAAGCCAAAGCATGCTGCTGGATGGGTTACTCCTGCATTTCCTGACGGAGATATATCATTTTTGCATGGTATCAGCCCCATCGGAACGAAATTTCTTTCGCCCGACCAACTGGGTCCTCAGGGACAAAAAAATGTTTACCGCTTAAATCGAAACACCGAACCACTTGCAGGCACTATTTATATTAAATTCGGTAATTAGCTGCCCGGTAGTTGAATGTTAAAAAAATTCACAAATTCACAATTATCCGAAACTTTGAAAATCAAAAACCCAATTCAGACGTTTAGTTTGTTAAAACCGCACTAATTTAAAAATTAAG
>DYKN01000009.1:0-86700 GCA_020722575.1 Rikenella microfusus
TGAATATTTCATACTCAACTATTTAAAATTCCTTTTCAGCCTCTCCCTGTCCTCGTTTCCCTTTTCATTTTTGTGATAGAGTTCCGCAAAAACAATTCTGTTCTCATTTTCGAAATATGCATATACAAGTCTCAAACCTGAATTAATTCCTCTTCCTTTCAGACTTTTACATGCAATCTTTTTGATTTTAATAATACATGTGTTAATACCAAGCCCTGAAATCCTGAAACTAAATGGCGGATTCTCATCAGGTTCATCATTGAGGACTTTACAAATTACTTCTAGATCTTCTTCGAGTGAACGATACTTCTTGAGAAGTTTTTTGACGTCAGTATCAAATTCCCTGAGTTCTTCAAACGTTATCCTGCTCATCTTCCTCATATACTCTTACGGAATAAGGCGGCTTGCGGTAAAATACCAGCTCATAATCGATAAAGTCATTAACCTCTGTTGCCCGCCAGGGCTTATCATTATGCGAATAATCACTTATCATCTTTGCCGACCAATCCGACATACTGTCAAGAACATTGTCAATTACCTCTTTCTCAGCAGCGTTAAGCACCTTAAGATCAGCTTTTACAAGAGGAATATAGCGGGTTTGAGGCTTACCATAATATTCGGTTTTTACCCTCTTAATCTGACTGTCCGAAATCATCCTTTCAATAATTTTTTTCATTTCCTGGGGTACAGGTCCGAAATTCAATTTCCTGTACCTTGCTCCGGTCAAATGCTCCTCGTATTTCTCGTAATAATTGAAATCGCAGAAGTAAAGAAGTTTGTAAAGTACAGTTTCACCTACGTTAGGCTTGCCAGCACAACGTTCCAGTATGTATAAAAGAACATTTTTAAATTTTTCAGTATTCATCTTCTGTACCGAGATTCTTTCCTGTGAAATATCAGCTTTAACAGTTTCGGCTTCGGATGGCTCACCCGCAACATTAAAATCATCCGAAAGAAATTCATCAATTGAAAAAAACAGTATCTCCGCAAGCTTTGTAAATTCAACAGCTGTTAACTCACGGTTACCATTTTCAATCTGTGTAACAACACTTCTTGATACCCCCAACAGGTTAGCGACATCTTCCTGATTAAGACCTCTGGATTTTCGCAGCGCTTCAAGCCTTCTCCCTAATTCCTTTCTGTCTATTTTTCCCATGACAATTATTTTTTAGTAAAAATAATAAATGTTCAAAAATAATACTTAAAAATGTTTTAAAATAAAACATTGATTTTTATATGTGCACAAGCCATAATTTCAAGGTTCATATAAAAAGTCCTTTGTACACCAATACAATGAATGATTGAATTGATTTTACCCAAACTTTCTTTATCTTTGAAATCCTCTAAATAAATATCATGCAATATGAAACGTTTCACTATTCTTCTTTCAACAATTTTCCTTCTCGATGTTTTCAATTCTTTTTCGCAGAACCGGATTGTTACTGAGCTTCGCGAGGAATGGAAATTCTCAAAAGGCGAAATAGCCGGAGCACAACTGCCGGAATTCAATGACTCCGGCTGGCAGGATGTTACCGTACCCCACGACTGGGCTATCGAAGGACCATTTATTAAAGATGGGGATGGTAATACGGGTAAACTACCCTGGAAAGGAGAAGGCTGGTACAGACTGAAGATCAATATCCCATCTTCATACTCTGGAAAACATATCTACCTCCTTTTCGATGGGGTAATGGCTTTCCCGGTAATCTATGTGAACGGGAAGAAAGCCGGAGAATGGGACTATGGCTATAACTCATTCTTTCTGGATATAACTTCTTTCATAAAGCCCGGAGCCGAAAACCTTATTGCCGTCCACGCCGACACCCGCCGCCACGACAGCCGGTGGTACCCGGGCGCCGGTATATACCGTAATGTGCACCTTATAGCAGTCAATCCTGTTCATATTGATATCTGGGGAACTTATATCACTACCCCAATAATTAAACCCCATTACGCCGACGTCCGTATCGCAACAACTGTTAATAACCTCAGCAATGACGGCACGGATATCGTATTGAAACACATTATAAAAAACATAGCAGGAAATACGGTTGCGGAGAAAGAGGTTAAGGGGAAAGTAAATGCAGGAAGTAAAGCAACAATCGAAACAACTGTTACACTGACGAATCCGAAAAGGTGGGATATAAACGATCCTCACCTGTATACAGTGGAAACGGAGGTGATAAGCAATGGAAATATTACCGATAATTATACATCAACCTTTGGCGTAAGAAGCATGAAGTTTACGGCCGATGACGGTTTCTGGCTCAATGACCGCAGGGTCCAGTTAAAAGGAGTATGTCTGCATCACGATCTTGGCGCGCTCGGTACCGCTATGAACCGCCGTGCCCTCGAACGTCAACTCGAAATAATGAAGGAAATGGGTGTTAACGCCATCCGCTCAAGCCATAATGTACCTGCACCTGAACTGCCAGAGCTGTGCGACAGAATGGGTCTCCTTCTGTTCGACGAGGCATTCGATAAATATGACGCCAAAGCCGACATAACAGACACAACCGATTTTGAAAATTTTGCCCACAGGAACATCCGTAATTTTGTTATGCGCGACAGAAACCATCCGTGCGTTTTCATCTGGAGTGTGGGCAACGAAATAGGAGATGTTCAGCGCAACATCAACAACGGCTTTCAGCGCCTGCATACCATGGTAAACTATGTCCGAAAGTATGACCCAACACGCCCGGTCACGCTGGTTTGTGACAACGAAACAGCCGCAAGCCTCCGCCATTTCGAATATTATGATGTCCACAGCTATAATTACGGCCGCCGCTATAAACTTGCCCGGCAACTTGAACCAAACAAAGCCGTCATTATAAGTGAATCAGCATCAACTGTTAGTACCAGAGGATTTTACGAACTACCTCTGCCGGCAAACAAAACTGATTTCACAAAATCACTGCAGGTAAGCTCCTACGACCTGAATGCTCCTCGATGGGCTGAGATACCCGATGATGATTTTATGTGGCAGCAGGAAGAACCTTATGTTGCAGGTGAATTCGTCTGGACCGGTTTTGATTACCTCGGAGAACCGACCCCCTACATGAGATTCTTCATGAAAACTATTGGGCTGGAATCATCAAATGAATCCAGAAGCAGCTATTTCGGCATCGTTGACCTCGCCGGAATCCCGAAAGACCGATACTATCTATACAAAAGCTACTGGAGACAGGATGTGAACACCGTTCATATCCTTCCCCACTGGAACTGGGAAAATATGACCGGAAAAGAAGTACCTGTATTTGTTTATACAAATGGCGACTGTGCCGAATTGTTCCTTAACGGTAAATCGCTGGGAATGAAATGTAAAAACCCAAAATCGGAAAACTCGGTTGATCGCTTCAGATTAATGTGGAAAAACGTTCTTTATGAACCGGGAGAGCTGAAAGCTGTTGCTTATAAGGAAGGAGCCAGAATCGGAGAAGCAGTTGTAAGAACAGCAGGAGAACCTGTGGAGTTAAGACTGACACCCGACCGTTCAGTGATAAAAGCCGACGGGACAGACCTGTCGTTCATCCTTGTGGAAGCACTCGACAAAAATGGAAATCTCTGCCCACTCGCTGATAACAGGTTTGAAATAAAGGTTACAGGTGCAGGCCGTTTTGAGGGTGTCGATAACGGTAACCCCCAGGGACTTACATCACTTAAATCAACAACGTTCGAACTGTTCTATGGCAAAGCAATGATAATTGTTTCTTCAGGAAAAACCGGCGGAGAAATTAACGTAGAGGTCTCTTCCGAAGGATTTAAACCTGCAAAAACAAAAATTACCACAATAAAATGAATTGTAAGCCAATAAGTCCCCTGCCAGGGGATTCAGGGGGTAAAAAGGAGCTTTTGAGACAGCCCTACAGGGCGCAAAAAACTACAACAAATCATGTTTAACAAAAATATCCTGATGTGAAAAGAGATTCTTTAATCATTCACCTGTTCCTGCTGTATCTATTTCTTATTCAGCCGGAAATTCATGCACAGCAAAAAGATATCCGGACAGTTGATCCAGGAAGTTCAACTAAAATTACTGTCCCGGTAGTAATAAACGGAATGGCACAGAAGATTCCCGAGTTTGAAAATCCCGACGACTGGATACGTCATGATCTGTGGGTTGAGACTGAGTTTGATTCCGACGGTGACGGAAAGCCTGACAGGATGCATGTTGATGTAACACGTCCGAAACAGACTGATACCGATAGTATAAAATTACCTGTCATTTATGAATCAAGTCCCTATTTTGCCGGTACCGGAAGTACTGCAAGGCAGTATTTCTGGAATGTAAGACACGAGCTTAACACTGTGCCTCCTGAGCGGACCAATATGCCTCCTATCGAGCGAAGAGGCAAACGACCGGTAATATCTAATTCTCATGTTAATGCATGGCTTCCGTATGGTTTTATTGTGGTGCACTCCTCTGCTCCGGGTACAGGCCTTTCACAGGGCTGCCCCACCATAGGCGGTGATCCGGAGAGGCTTGCTCCAAAGGCAGTTATTGACTGGCTCAACGGTAGAGCGAAAGGTTTTACAACACCCGACGGTAATGAAGAAGTAAAAGCTTACTGGACAACCGGCAAGGTGGGGATGATCGGCACTTCATATAACGGCACCATTCCCTTTGCTGCGGCAACAACTGGCGTTGAAGGACTCGAAGCAATAATACCGGTTGCTCCCAATACCTCATATTATCACTATTACCGTTCAAACGGACTGGTCAGAAGTCCGGGCGGTTATCTGGGAGAGGATGTTGATGTACTTTATGAATTCATCCATTCCAATCCAGACCGCTGTGCATGGTGTGACTCGGTTTACCGTGACGGGGTAATGGCAAAGGGCATGGATCGTGTTACGGGTGATTACAATGAATTCTGGGCCGAACGCGACCTGATGAACTATATGAAGAACTTCAGAGCAGCAGTGCTGATGTCTCATGCTTTCAACGACTGGAATGTTGTGCCCAGCCACTCCTACCGCTTCATTAAAGTGCTTAAAGAAATAGGTGTACCCCTTCAGATTTATTACCACCAGGGAGGTCATGGCGGCGAACCTCCGTTCGAAATGATGAACAAATGGTTTACGAGATATCTTTTTGGCGTTCAGAATGGCGTTGAGAATGACCCTAAAGCATGGATTGTACGTGAGAATGACGACAGGCTTAAGCCTACCCCCTATCCCGATTATCCCAACCCTGATGCAAAACCTGTTGAAATGTTTCTGACTGCAGGTGGAATACAGAGGGGAGGCCTTGTTATAACAAAGCCTCCGAAACAGGGTCAGGAGACCCTTACAGATAACTTTTCCTTCAGCGGAAGCGTCCTGGCACAGGCCGAATGGACTGACCACAGACTGCTGTACGTTACTAAACCTCTCAAAGAGCCTCTTCATATTTCAGGAATACCTGTGGTAAAAATAAAAGCGGCAAGCAGTAAACCGGCAGTAAATCTATCCGTGTGGCTGGTTATCCTGCCATGGAACAATGCAAGAGATGCAAAAATAACAGATAACCTGATCACCAGAGGCTGGGCTGACCTGCAAAATTATAAATCACTTTCAAGCAGTGAGCAGCTTGTACCGGGACGTTTTTATGAAATGACTTTTAAGCTCGAACCTGATGACCAGATCATCCCTGCAGGAAAACAGATAGGACTGATGATATTCTCGAGCGATCGGGAATTCACACTCTGGCCCGATCCCGGTACCAAACTAACGGTCGACCTCGACGGCACATCAATTATCCTGCCGGTAGCAGGATATCAGGAAGCTATAGAACAATAGTCTGATTTAATAAATTCTTCACCGCGGAGAGAACGGGGCAGCATAGATTTTATCCGTGCTAATCCGTGAAACCCGTGGTGAGAAAATTCAACATAATCTATTTCTATTGAGTTTATACCTTTCCCTGATTGCGTCAGGATTTTATTTCATGGTTGCTTTCCGGTTATTCACATCAATACTGCCGCCTTTGCCGTTGATGATGCTTTTCACAACACTCTCCCGATTGCCGTTAAGCCAGTATATTATTTTGTTATGTATAAATCCTTCGAGATGTTCAGGTGTTTCAATGGCATTGTCAACAATAACGGGTGCATCGTAAAAGACATTATATATTCCGAGTCCCCATGCTTCGTGGGCTTTAACATGGTCAGCAATCTTATATGATGCATATCCGTAAGTTCCGTTATGCTTCCAGGCATCAACCGCAGGAGGATCATATGGCATTTCGCTCTGATAGAAATAGACTCTCCCGTTTTCACCGTTCCAGAGTGTCTGGTATTCCTGGAAATGTTCATTGAACAGACCATAAATTGTTACATTATTTCCGTTTACAATAATGCCGTTTGCACATCGGTTTTTATCCCATCCCACTCCCTTTCCGTGGTCAGCTCTCCATAGCCAGATATGGTCAATAACAACGTTATTACTGTTTATCTCCAGACAGGCTCCGGCTGAGCCCTGGGCATGGCCTCCTACCCTGAAGAAAAGATCATACAGAAACAATGGGTTCGATTGATGATCTTTGTCTGATCCGGGCTCCCCTACAACCATAAGCTTTTCAGAACGGATAGCTCCAGCATCAAAAGTCAATCCGCAAATAATAACTCCATCAATATCCGATACTTCAATTACAGAATTTCCTGTTTTAGGTATCAACGTTGCCAGTCCCGTACCCATTATCAGAGTTCCCGGTTTAGTTACCTTCAGGGTTCCATCAAGATAATATCTGCCCGGTGTAAACAAAATATTTTTGCCTTTTTCCAATGCTTTGTTCAGTATCTCAGCATTATCCCGGTCAGGCATGGCAATATGGAACTGCTTCATATAAATACTCCTCTCAGGTTTCTCACCTTTAACCCATCCCGGACCGTTTGAATTTCTTTTTAATGGTGGAATTTTTACGATGAAACCTTTTTTATCATATACCAGATAGGGTTTTTCACGAATCAAAGGTGTTGATTCAATAACCGTATAAGGTTTTTCAGGCCAGTCTTCTTCAGGCGCTTCAGGTACTCCCACAAACATCATATTCCAAACACCTCCTTCCCATTTTCTGAAACTGCTGTTTCTTGTGAACCATTGCTGCTGAGGACCTGAAGTAGTTGTCCCCTCTATCTTCGAATCTGCAAGAAAACCTCCACTTGCATAGCCTATATCGAAAAGCTGAAGGTTGCCTTTAATATTAACCCGCCTTAAAGGTGATGCCTGTGAAACACCCCATACCATAGTCGAATCCTTTACCGGAATAACTGTAAGATTCTCAACCGATCTCCAGAAATTTGTCAGCACATTGTTATGTCTCATGGTATTAGACCTAACTGCACCTGTTATCACAACATCCTCAGGTGAATTACCCAACCCCATAACCTGCATATAATAGTCAACTCTTATATCGAGATTATATCTTCCGGGTTTGAACAGAAGAGCATAACGATTATTGCTGAACTCACTTCCTCTATCCGATTGCCTTGAAAAAATTGTGTCAATAACAGTCTGAATTTCCTTCATTTCCATTTCAGGAGAAAACAAAAAAACATTTTCTCCAAAGATGGAATTATTGAATTTTTGCATTAACGATTTATTACTCTTATCAAATTGTTGACCAGGGTTGCACCCGGTAACAGCAAGTACAAAAAATATCAATAAAATGTTTCTCATGATAAATAATTTTTTAATACTTAAAAATAATTCAGGATGTTTATATTTATAAAATTATGAATTTTTCCTGTTTGGTGATGGCCTGATAAAAAATCTGTCAATTTTTTTCAGGACGATACAAGTAGCCCATCCCTATCTCCCACTGACACTTCGGTCAGGGCAGGCCCATTAGGGGAGGAGTTGCCCCTCCCTATCTCCCACTGACACTTCGGTCAGGGCAGGCCCATTAGGGGAGGAGTTGCCCCTCCCGGCCTCCCCATTAGGGGAGGAGAATATAAAGAAGCAAAATTAAGTCCCCCACTCTGGGGGGTATGGGGGCAAAAAAAAGTAGGTATCGTTCTGGGAAAATCAGAAAATAATTGTCTGAATTGAATGCGGCAATGTTTCAAGCTTCACGAAATAAGATCCTGCACAGAGATTATATTCCGCTTTGCGCTCTGTAGGGTTCATAACTATAACTATCGTTTTCCCGTCTTTATTTATAAAAGCAGTTGTCAGCAGCATGCTGCGGCTCGATGCTGCAAGAATTTTTCTTGCTCCGGGTCTGATAAACTTTGAAAAATGTCCGATATACCAGTATGAATTTGTATAGATAAGTTCTCCAGTTTCGGTATTGGCATGGATGGGGGCAAAACAGTAATTTCCCACATGGTTAGGACCACCTTTCTCATCAAGCAGGATATTCCAGTCGGCCCATGCTTCCGCTCCCGAGTTGAAATCGTGTATCATTGAGCGACCATAGGATTCGCCCAGGCTCCATAAGTTATAGTTTTCTGGATTAAAACTGGCGGGAGTTCCCTCCGTGAAAACTATATGTTTATCAGGCCAGAACCTGTGAACATATTCAACATTCCTATACATCTGTTCTCCACCTGACCAATCCTCATACCAGTGAAAACCAATACCCCATGCATATTGCGATGCTTCCGGGTCATTAAAAATTGTCTGGGCACGTTGAATTATCAGATCACGGTTATGATCCCAGACAATTATTTTTACATCTTCCAGCCCTTCCCTGTGCATTACCGGTCCCAGATGGTCTCTCAGGAAATCTCTCTCTTCCCAGGCATAATAGATACACGACTCCCATGTTTGTGTTGCCATTGGCTCATTTTGTATAGTGATCCCCCAAACTGGAATGCCTTCTTCTCTGTAGCTTTTAATAAATTTTGTATAATATAATGCCCATGAGTTAAAATATTCAGGTTTGAGTTTCCCTCCTCTGAGCATATTGTTGTTATCTTTCATGAAAGCCGGCGGGCTCCACGGGCTAGCAAAAAGAGTGAGTTTTCCCCCGGCAGCTTCGATGGCTCTCTTTATCAAAGGTATCTTATATCGCCTGTCATGTTCAATATCAAATGTCTTAAGCTCTTTATCCCCCTCCTCAACGTAAGTATAACTATCACTGGAAAAATCACAACTGTTGATATTTGTTCGTGCGAATGTATATCCTATTCCTTTTTCAGGATTGTAATAAGCTTCCATCACCTCATCCTGTTTCGAAGCAGGCAGCCTGGCAAAAGTTTCCGCAGCAGCATCGGTGAGTGCTCCGCCAATACCAAAAAACTCCTGGTCCATCCTTGACGGGTCAATAAAAATGTAAATCTCCCTTTCTGACGTACTCTGGAGTTTTTCAAACTTTAAGGTGCCCGTCAGAGAAAGCCTCAGATTTGTATCTCGGGCAGTAGTATAAACATTTACAGTCTTCTTTTCCGGTTCAAATGATTGTTTCAGGGAAAGGGAAGAACGGTCAGTACTGTTACAGGAAACAATCAATACTGTTAAAACGATAACAATATAATTTTTCATGACAATTATTGATTGGATTGTGATCAATAAGTGATTAAATACCGCTGAAATCAACATTATCAATCAGAAGTGAAGGAATTTTCAGGGAGCTACCTTCGATATAATCGTTTGCGGCATCGGCAAGCCTGAACCAAAGGTCGTTCATGTTTCCTGTTATGTTCATTTCATTAACTGGATGAACTATTTCACCCTTTTCAATCAAAAATCCTTCAATTCCGTATGAAAAATCACCCGTTGAACCGTTGCAATTTCCTCCGTTGAAACCTGTAACCAGGATTCCTCTGTTGAGTGATTTAATAAGCCCCTCAAGGTTTTTATCTCCCTTTTTGAAAATTATATTTGATGAACTTCCTGATGTGGGTTTCATTTTGAGTTTTCTTCCATAGTAGGTATCAATATAGAAGTTACGGAGTATTCCTGCTTCAACGATAATTCTTTTTACTGCTGCAAGTCCTTCTCCGTCAAAAAGCCTTGATCCCGGTTCGGATGGCAAAAAAGGATCATCCTCGATTGTCATTAGTTCTGAGGCAACTGGCTTACCCTCTTTTCCAGCAAGGAATGACTGTTTCTGGTATATGGAATATCCCTGAAGTGCATCGTAGAAAGGGCCGAGAAGGGTTGATACAACCCTGTTTTCCACTATCATAGTATATTTACCGGAATTTATTTTTTTCGGTTCTATTTTTCTTAATACTCTTTCGAGGGCTCTCTTTCCTGTACCTGTTTTTGGAAGTCTGTCGAAAAACAATGCGCTCTCATACCAGTAATCAGAAGGCCTTCCGCTGTCAGTTTTCACTGATACCGTTACATAAACTGACAGGTCAGTTCTCGAGGTATCACCCCTGAATCCATTGCTGTTGACAAGCACTGAATGACTGATGGAATCGGAATAATATGAAGTTACCGAGACAATTCTTTCATCTTTTCCGAAAGCCTCTTCCAGAAGGTTCATAGCTATATCTATTTTGACTTTCGGATCAATGGTTTCAAGTTCAGGATCAAAGATTCCCGGATCTTTCCCTCCACCTTTATAGTAGAGTTCTGGTTCGGGAAGCATTCTGAACTCATCTTCGGCCAGATAGCGTGTTGCCTGAATAGCCTCTGATGTAAATTTCAGTAATTCATCCTTTTTCAGTCGGTTTGTTGTATGAGCCGAATATTTTTTATCGACGAACAATCTAACAGAAAGGCTGTTTCTGTTCGATTCGGTAAGTTTGTCAATCTGTCGATCGCGTATTTCAACCTCGTTACTGCGACTTTCATCAATAGCAACCGAAGCCTGTTGTGCTCCCATCTTAAGTGCATGGGCAATAACTTCATCGGCAAGTAAATATTTTTCTTTTGTTGTCATAATGTCAGGTTGTTAAATTCAGGCATTTGTTCCACCCACAGTAAGTTTTTTTATTTTAACGGTTGGAAGGCCCATTGAAACAGGCACTCCCTGTCCGTCTTTGCCGCAAGTCCACGTTGAATCAGACAGGCGGCTGTCGTTGGCAGCCATAACAATATCAGCAAGTGCCTGAGGTCCGTTTCCAATGATATTGATATCTTTTATTGGTTTGGTAAGCCTGCCGTTCTCTATAAGATTCCCCGACTTTACAAAAAAAGTGAAATCTCCAGCCCCAATATTTACCTGCCCATTACTGAATGTGTCAACATAAATACCTTTCTTGACACTTGCAATAATCTCTTCTTTTGTATGAGGACCATTCTCCATCAGTGTACATCTCATCCTTGGCAGCGGTATATTTCTGAAATCCTGCCTTCTACCGTTTCCTGTGGGTTTAACTTTATAATATGCCGCACTGATCCTGTCGTGGATATAACTGGTAAGGATCCCATCTTTAACAAGTGGCGTTTTCTCAGTGGGATTACCCTCATCATCAACATTGAGTGCACCGCGATTTCCCGTAATAGTCCCATCATCATAAATGCTGATGAATGATTCTGCAACTTTTTTCCCCATTTTATCGGAGAATATTGAGGTTTTTTTCCTGTTAAAATCAGCCTCAAAGGCATGACCAATAGCCTCATGCAAGAGTATTCCCGATTCGCCGGCACTCATTACTACTTCCATCTCTCCGGCTTTTGGTTTTACCGCATCAAAAAGAATCTGTGTTTTACCAACTGCTTCTGTTGCAAGAGCATCAACAAGTTCATCTGTTAGAAACTCTGAACCCTGCCGCGAGGAACGCGATGCGGTGTAATTCTCTATCTTTCCGTCCTTCTCCATAATGCATGTAACATACATGAAAACCATTGGCCTATAATCATAGGCAAGAAGCCCCTCAGAATTGTAAAACAAGATATAGGAAGTGGTATCTCCAGCTGTCGCATTGACTTTTGTTACATGTGTGTCGAGATCAAATATTTTGTCGTTAATCCTTTGAAGGAACGGGATTTTGTCATTTATTGAAGTGCCTTCCCATGGAACCCTTACAGGATAATACGACGGCGAGATATATTCTGTCACGTTAATGGGAATACTCTTTGCTGAACTGTCGGCAATGTTTGCAGCCGTTTTTGCAGCATTAAGCATTGCATTAAGGGACAAATCCTCCGAGAAGGCGAATCCGGTCTGTTCACCTTTCAGAACCCGGATGCCAACTCCGAAATTGATGTTGGAATAGGCCCTGTTCACTTTCCTGTCTTCCAGACCGGAATAATTCTCAAGTGTATGCTCGAAGAAAAGGTCTGCATAATCAGCACCTTTACTCATGGCGGTACGTATAACTTCCTGAAGCTGATTTAAAGTTACCTCAAAATGATGCAAATAGCTTTCAGTATCGTTTGAAAGCTGAGACCCTTTGCATGATTTGAGTAACGGTGGAACCATAATTGTACCAGCTACAGTAATACCGCCAAGTTTGATAAACTCACGGCGTTTGAATCTCATTTTATTTTTTTTGTGCACCAAATTTCGTAATATTATTTATTACTGCAAACTAATATCTGCAATTTTGTAAAAATGAGTTAAAAATTCTATATAATTCTCTGAAATCATATCAACCGGTTTTTGAATTTTGTTCTAAATTTCCCGAACAATTAGTTAAACCAGTATGAAAGTTTTACAACAAGGCCCCGGTTTTTTAAATTTAGATTGCCGGGATAGGAATTCTGGGTAAAGACAATAAAGAGGTCAGAAACAGGGGCATAACGCCATTGAAACCGGAAATTGAAATTAACGTTATCAATCTGGTTGTTATACTGGACAAAAGCAGTAAAAAAGAGTCTGTTAGAGAAGGTAAGGTCAATTCTGGGCCCAATAAGTATCAGTTCTGCGCTGTTGTAAGGTGAAGGAAGGTCAATTTTATTGTATGTTGTTGTGAATGAAATACTTCCGTAAGGTTGGTATCTGTAATTAAACTCCCCGTTAAGAGTAAGTCTTTTACCATTGAAATATCCTCCATATTTAAAGCCTGAACTGAAATTGAAAGATTTTCGCATATCAGACGTATAAGTAATGGAACCCTCCTTCCATTTGTAAACGGTTCCTGTTGCAAGTGAATCGCCTCCGGTATTCGTCGGATCGAAAGGGGTAAGAAGTTTAATATAGTTTTCACTTGCTTCTGCGGTCAATATGCTTCTGTCAGTAAATTCAAAAGAATAAAGTATCTGAATTGTTCTGTCAGTCAGGCGAAAATCTGTGTCGGTGATGTAAGTAACTTTTGCACCCGGGCCGTGGTTAACGATAATTTTTGATTCAGGAAAAAATTTATATAAAAAAACCGGAGAAATCTCATAGTAATCTTTACGACGAATATATCCGGTTTCGGAGATGAAACCTCCACCCACAAACGTCTGGTTAAGTGAAGCTGTCAGATATTGTGTTGAATATTTTAATATGGCTGCAGCAGAAGATCTGTCACTGTTTTCACCTGAATAAAACGACCTGTGGTAAAAAGTTTTTCCTGTCCAGCGGTTATCCTTACTGGCAAGATTATATTCAAATCCGGCAACACGGTTAAAACCTAACTTTTCGTCAGTTAAATTCGGATTATTTGAGGTAAGTTGCTTATTTAGAAAAAATGCAGTGATATTTGATCTGCTGAAGATCTTTTTCTGCAGAACGCCGACAGCAAAATTAGCTGCAGGTATTTCATCCTTGTCGGCAGTCTGGATATCCATCAATCCTATCCTCCATCCTTGACCTGCATTCCCGCTCAATCGTACTCCGGCAACGACTGGATTACCAAGCCCGATCCTTCTTGAAAAAAAAGGTCTGATCCCCTCAGTGCCCAGACTGGCAAACAGGTCACTGTTTTCAAGATAAAACTGCCTTTTCTCAGGAAAAAAGAGTTCAAAACGATCCATGTTTGCCTGTTGACGGTCGACTTCAACCTGAGAATAATCGGGGTTTACTGTTACATCAAGATTCATTGAGGTGGAAAGGATCAATTTGGCATCAAAACCAGCATCGGGCTTAATAGTAACATCTTCACTACCAGAACCTGTCTGAGTTAATTTGATTGAAGCCGAAGGGATTAAAGAAATAACCGGATGTGATTTGGGCAGAGGCTCATCCCAGACAAGCGTGCCTGTATATGCAAGGCTTGCAGTCGGGAACTGCCTTGGCATCGGTGCCCAACTCGATTTTTCATTCGATTTAAGGTCCAGCCTGCTGAAATTAATACCCCACTCCCTCTTTCCTTCCTGAAACCTGAGACTCCTGAATGGAATCTCGAATTCTGCTGTCCACCTGTCGTTGTAATTCTTTACCGCCGCCCGCCATTTGATATCCCAGTTCAGATTAACCGTCCCCCCATCAGCCTGAATACCGTCCCATAATGAACCCGCCGGAGTTATGCCGAAAGAAAATCCATTTGTCTGGTCATTAAAGGTATCCATGAAAACCAGAAAATTGTCATTCCTGTTAAATGTAAAATCCCTTCTCAACGACTCAACCGGTCTTCTGCCCGGGTTAGGATCATGGCAAATTATTGCTATAAACAGGTTTTTTTGATTATAGGTAAGCATTACCTCAGTCTGGGCTACTGCAAAGCCTGTATCGGTTGGCTGAACCCTGCGGAAATTCATTGCTCTGTCGGCTCTCTGCCACACTTCTTCATCAATAATACCATCAATCCGGATTAACTCATCAGTTTTACTTATCTTTATCTGATAGGTATCACGATTTACACCTTTCTGCTGTCCATTCAGAGATATGCACAGAGCAAATAATATAATTAAGAGCTGTAAATATTTAATCACTGTCAATCTTTAAAATGTTCCGCAAAGTAAGGAATTTTAATAAGTAGAAATCAATTGAGCGAGCTTAAAAATTATTAAATCATTTTTTAATCACAATTATACTTTAACAAAACAGAGAAAAAGAGAATAATTACCCTGTATAACCGATCACGCAGCAGCACCAGATAAGTTGATGAAATAATGAATTTCGCAAAAAGAATGATTAAAAAATAAAAATTTCTATTGTTAAAAAAACCAAAAAATTAAATATTACAGAACGCCGGTTATTATTTTTTTTAAATTTGATTGGCTTTAAAAAAAAGCCTGATTGTTTTTATATATTACACAATGACCAACATCTAAAATTTATTCATCATGAAAAAATTGTCTCTCGTAACCATTTATCTATCAGGTATTTTATTTTCACTTTGTATTTCACAGGCTTTTTCTCAGGAGAAGCAAAAGGTCAATAACGAATATACGCCGGAAGTTGGACAGGAAGGGAAGGATGTTGTCTGGGTTCCCACCCCACAAGCACTTGTTGAAAAAATGCTGGATCTTGCAAAAGTAACTCCTTCCGACCTGGTAATTGATCTGGGTTCTGGTGATGGCCGAACGGTAATAACAGCTGTAAAAAGAGGAGCCAGAGCAATAGGTGTGGAATATAATCCTGATATGGTAGCACTTTCTTACAGAAATGCTGAAAAGGAAGGGGTAAAAAACAAAGTGGAATTTGTTAACGGAGATCTTTTTGAATATGACTTTTCGAAAGCAACAGTATTGACAATGTTTCTTCTCCCCGATATAAATCTGCGACTAAGGCCCATTATTCTTGACATGAAACCCGGTACCAGGGTTGTTTCGAATACCTTCACAATGGGTGATTGGTCTCCCGACGAAACCGTTTCCATTGATGATGAATCCACTCACTGGAACACCGCACACCTCTGGATTGTACCTGCCAAAGTTGAAGGAAGATGGAAGATGCAACCGGCAGGTGAACTCGTTCTGCATCAGGAATTTCAGATGGTATCAGGTGAAATTGTCAGAAATGGAAAAAACGAAACAATCTCAGGAGGAAAAATAAAAGGAGATGAAATAACATTTACATCAGGAAACACAACTTATACAGGTAAAATCAAAGGTAACTTAATTGAAGGTTCAGCCAGTAACGGACAAAATGTAATAAACTGGTCAGCAATTAGATAACCATCTAATTGATTTTTCAATTCCTTATTAAAGAGTGTCTACAATATTTAGCCTCTTTATACTTATATTTCCTTAACCTGCTACGATAAGGAATTAATATTGTACATTTATAAACTTTTTTGTACAATATTTACAAAAAAGCAGGCGGGCAGTCTGAATCAGTCATATAATTAACTTAGCAGATGACCGGGGATAAAGAAAAAAATATTGCATATAAACTTAACCCTGTAAAAATTATTATTCCTGTGGCAATAGGACTGGCAGTTGTGGCTTGGTTGATGATAAAGGAAATTGATGCTGCTGCAATCAGTCACATAAAATTTACCTGGTTAACGGTTTTCTGGCTTGGTGTTGCTTTTATTTTTGTGGTACTACGCACATTTTTCTACATGTGGCGTATAAAGGCCCTATGCGATAATGACATCACCTGGAGGCAGTCATTCAGAATAATAATGCTCTGGGAGTTTACTTCGGCAATTTCACCCTCAACTGTTGGAGGAACAGCCTTAGCAGTTGTTTTTATTAACAAGGAAGGTATTACGGTAGGCAGAAGTACAACCATTGTACTTATGACATCATTTCTCGATGAACTCTATTTTGTGGTTATCTTCCCTCTTTTACTGCCCTTTACCACAGCAACAGCACTTTTTACCAGCTCCGGAACAGGCTCAGGCAGTGCCATCCTGAATAATCTTCTCCCTTTGGCAATTATTGGATATATTATAATATTTATCTGGGTAGTAATAGTAGGCTATGGCCTTTTTATAAATCCTTTAGATATTAAAAAGCTGCTGATCACATTCTTCAACATTTCTTTTCTAAAAAGATGGAAAAGCGGAGCCGAAAAAGCTGGTGATGACATTATACAAAGTTCTCTGGAGCTTAAATCAAAACCTTGCAGCTACTGGTTGAATGCTCTGATGACAACTTTTTTTAGCTGGACTTTCAGATATCTGGTTATTAATGCTATAATAATGTCGCTTTTTGTTTTCAGTGACCATTTGCTACTTTTTACCCGACAGCTGGTTCTATGGATAATGATGATTATCAGTCCAACCCCAGGTGGAAGTGGCTTTGCCGAAATAATACTGGGCAATTATATTAGTGATCTTATACCGACTGGAAAAGAAGTGGCAAAAAGCCTTTCGCTTACAATGGCCATAATATGGCGAGCTATCAGCTATTATCCCTTCCTCGTAGCAGGTGCAATCATTGTTCCTTCATGGATACAAAAAAAATTTTTGCCTTCAATAATAAAAAAAGAATAGAATTTACTACTTTAGTGATTAATTCTCCTGATTAAAAATTATTTTGAATGAGTGAAGAGATCCTAAAAGCTTTAATGGAATTGTTCGCTCTCATTGTCAAGCAGGATACAGGAGCTCTTGAAGATGAAAGAGATTATGTTTATGATTTTCTCTCAAAGCAACTCACAAGAGATTCAGTCCAAGAATATATCAATCTGTTTGATACCCTTGCAGGACCTGTCACAAAAGATTCAAACCAACAAAAAATTTCAACTCCATCAGTAAAAGATTCAGTCAAAATTCTGGGTATCTGCAAAAAAATTAACCATAACCTGAATCAGGAGCAGAAAGTAATTGTAATTATCAGACTTTATGAACTGTTGAATGTCCATAAGCAGTTTACTCCTCAGAGAATGAATATTATCAACACAGTGTCTGAAGTCTTCAAGGTTACACAGAAAGAAGTGGATTCAATTGAAAAATTTGTTAAATATGACTTTGAGGAAGAAGAACTAAATAATGAAAACATTATTTTACTTAAGCAAGGTGTAACCAAATGCAAATCCTGTACAAAGATTTTAACGGGCTATCCTGATGGCGAAATAATATTTCTAAGAGTTCCAAGTGTCAATCTTTATTTTTTCAGATACCACTCCGAAACACAGATTTTTCTGAATGGGCTTCCCGTAATTGCAGGCAGGGTCTATACATTCGCCAGCGGAAGCATAATCAGAAGTCAACACGGTCATCCTGTTTATTACAGTGATATAAATTCTGTCTTTACATCGGGCGGAAAATTTCAGAAGATAAGTTTTGTTGCTGAAAATCTAACTTATAGATTTAGCGACGGGAGTTATGCAATCAATAATTTGAGTTTTTCGGCTGAAGGGGGTAATCTTATCGGAATTATGGGCTCAAGCGGCACAGGGAAAACAACATTGCTGAACCTTTTAAGCGGAATAATAAAGCCAACCGGAGGCAGCGTTAAAATAAACGGTATTAATATTACAACAGAAAACCGGTTAACCGAAGGAATATTCGGGTATGTACCGCAAGATGACCTGTTGATTGAAGATCTGACAGTTTTTGAAAATCTTTACTTTGCTGCCCGGCAGTGTTTCGGAGATAAAACAAATGAAGAAATTAAGTCACTAACCGGCCAAATGCTTACGAGTCTTGGCTTGTGGGAAAAGAGAAACCTGAAGGTAGGTTCACCATTAAAAAATATTATCAGTGGAGGACAACGTAAACGCCTTAATATTGCGCTAGAGCTTATTCGTGAACCATCTGTCCTTTTTCTTGACGAACCTACATCTGGCCTCTCCTCACGTGACTCAGAAAACATCATGGACCTGCTCCACGATCTTGCACTGAAAGGGAAATTGATCATAGCCGTTGTACATCAACCCTCCTCAGAAATTTTCAAACTTTTCGACAGAATAATAATACTTGATCATGGTGGTTACATGACTTATTTTGGCAATCCTGTTGAATCGATTATTTATTTTAAAACACAGGATGCCCAGATTAATTCTTCTGTCGGAGAGTGCCCAACCTGTGGAAACATAAACCCCGAAATCATTTTCAACATTATGGAAGCCCAGGTTGTTGATGAGTTCGGTCGGTACACCGAAAAAAGAAAAGTCAAACCAACGGAATGGGCAAAACTCTTTTCGGAAAAATATTCCCCAACACTTCCATCTGAAACTATCGAACCATTGAAGGGTAACCTAACCCGTCCATCACCATTTAAACAATTTATTATTTATTTTATCAGGGATATAAAAAGCAAAATAGCAAACCGGCAATATCTTCTCCTTACACTGCTCGAAGCCCCTGTACTTGGATTCATACTCTCTTACATCATCAGATATATCCCCGATCCGTCATCTGATACATACATATTCTTTGAAAATGAAAATATTCCGATTTACATATTTATGAGCCTTATAGTCGCTCTTTTCCTTGGACTTACAATCAGTGCCGAAGAAATATTCCGTGACCGGAAAATTCTCAAAAGGGAAAGGTTCCTCAGTCTGAACCGCCACAGTTATCTCTTCTCCAAAATTGCTGTTCTGTTTATCATCTCTCTGATTCAGGTCTTCCTGTTCCTTGTTATTGCCAACAATATTCTCGAAGTCAAAGGCCTTTTCCCGAAATACTTCATTGCCCTTTTTACAACAGCCTTTTTCTCAAATATACTTGGACTAAACATTTCAGCAAGCTTTAATTCTGCCATAACAATATATATAGTCATCCCCGTCATAATTATCCCTATGATGGTACTCAGTGGAGCAATGTTCCCATTCGACCTGCTTAACAGAAAAATCAGCAGCGTTGGAAATGTACCAGTTATAGCGGAAATTATGCCAACGCGATGGACTTATGAGGCATTAATGGTAACTCAATTTAAAGATAACAAATACAACCGGTTCAGTGAAAGCCAGTTTAGTACCTCAATCTATGAATATAAAAAGAATCTAAGTGTAGCAAATTACTATTCCATAAGATATATTCCTGCACTTTTTAATGCACTCGAAAAAACTGACTCTGTTTATCAGCTGATATCAGGCCAGAGCCTTAACCCGGGAAAAATGCCTGCCACGGTCAGTAAACTGGAAGAATCAGGGAAACTTAAGCTTATCAAAAATGAACTATCTAAACTCCAGAAAAAATTCCCGGAACTCAGACCTTTTAACTTTATAAATGATCTGACTCCTCAAAAATATAACAGAAATGTTTATGAAAACACCCTTTCATATCTTTCATACCTGAGTAATAATTTCAACAGGCTCAGCAATAAACTTGCAGATGAGTGGGATAAATTTTATATCTCCAACCGCGATGAAATAAGGAAACTTGAAAATAAGTACAACAACCTCAAGTTACAGGAAATAGTTACAAAATTCTACGAAAGGGACAAAAACAAAATTCTTGAATATAAAAATTCACTGGTTCAAAATTATGATCTTATTTATATGGATCCTGAAAAAAAGAAAGGGCCTTTTTCATTCAGAACACATTTTTTTGCCCCGTCAAAATATTTCTTTGGACGGTTTTATGACACTTTTTACTTTAACAATAGTTTATTAATGCTGAGTACAATCCTGCTATATTTTGCCCTTTACCATGAATTGCTGGGCAAACTGGTAAATTATTTTGAGAAACTGAAATTAAAGAGATTATTCTGATATACTGTTATTTATTTTTTTTATATTTGTAATTACAAGATATTACAATGAAAAGTTTTTCAATAATATTTAATTTTTTACTGTTTTTGCTGGTTCTTTGTGGCTGTGGCTCCGGCGCTGGCGGAAACGCAAAGTTTGTTTTTCCAGACGAAGATTCAATCCCAATGAATCAGGCCGAACAACTCAGTGAAGAAGCTCTTGACGATATTGCCCGCAACATTTCCTCCCCAATAGAAATCTCAAATATACTTCAAAGGATGAATGTGCCTTTCAACAACAGTTATCTGGCATCTTCGATAGATGCATCAAGAATCAGTACCAGTTTTGACAGGGCACTTAAACTCGGAATTCTGGGTGCTGATCTTGGATATCTTAACATGTATGAAAAAACAGGACAGTCAATTGATATCCTTTCTTCAATCAAAAAACTTGCCGATGGAATAAATGTAGGCCAGTTTTTCGATTTTGAAACACTTAAAAGATTATCTCTTAACAAGTCAAATCTCGACTCACTATTATTCCTCTCACTTGAATCATATAATCAGATTGACAGGTTTCTCAGGGAAAAAGGAAGAGGCCAGCTTTCTGCACTCATGATTACCGGGGTATGGATTGAAGGGCAGTATCTTGCCACCCAGGTATTGAAGCAATACCCTGACACTATTCTTCGAAACCGAATAGGTGAACAGAAAGTTATATTGAATGATCTTATTCTGTTATTGGCACCTTATTGTAACCTGAGTGATGAATATATTAAGCTCTGCCGCGATATGCAGGAACTCAGGGAAAAATACAGGGATATCAGAATTACTTATACCATTGGCGAGCCACAGACAGTAGAAAAAGACGGTGCACTTGTAGTTGTGCAAACCGATGAAAGCAAGGTTGAGATGACAGATGATCAGCTTGAAGCTATCATCAATACTACCGAGAAAATAAGAAACAAATTAACCTTAAACAACTGATATGAAAAGGGTTATCTCTCAGATGATATTAATATTTTTACTGCCATTGTTAACTTCAGGGCAAGCCGGTAACCCGCTGGTAAGCAAATGCGTTCTGAGTGCAGGCCCAAATGCTACATATCTTAAGGATTTCCGTATTCAGCTTGGCAAAATTTCACCACAGCAGGAACTTCGATATAAACAGGTTTTTGCATTCAGTAAAAACATGAGATACAAATTTACCCTGTGTAATGCCGATAATTCAAATGGTCAACTTATAATGAAACTCATTGACGATACCGGAAGGACTGTTCTTACTTCATACGATCCAAAAACAGGAAAAACATTTCAGTCAGTTGAATTTGTCTGCAATAAAACCGGCATTTATAAAATTCTCTTCGATTTTAAGGATTTTGAGCAGGGTCTTGGTGTAGGCGTGATATCACTGGTTAGATAAACCTGTATAACACTATCTTATATATTGAAGCACCTGTAAAAGAGTTACAGTAACAAAAATTCCTCCCAGAAAAACCGCACGCAATACTCTCGACCTGCTGAAAACAAGCAGATATGATATAAAATAAGCCGAAGGGATGGAAATAAGGTAAATTATCTCCACTGAAACCCCGGATGAAAAAAACCAGAGCGCTGCTGAAATAAAAAACCACCACATTAAAAGTACAAACACTTTCCCCGATCTTACTTTCATTTTATTTATTTCAGCTATAATGGTAAACATTCCTGTAAGAACAGTAATTCCCCAAAACCCCAAAGCTGCTACTATGGAATCGGAATATTCAAAGTTTTTATCTGATAATAATAGGTTATATTCTAAATTTTTAAATATACTTTCAGCATCCAGCGAAAACACAAAATAAACGCCTGCCGTAAAAATTAAAGGAACGAACAATCCGGCAACCGACAGGAAAAGTTCCTTAAGCTTATATCCTCTAAGTATTATTACTCCTGCTAGGATCATTATTCCGAACCAGATAATGTTCGCATAAAAAAGAATCCCTGTCCCAATAAACAATGATGCGTCAAAAAAACAGAATGCAGTACCCTCTTTGCGATATGCCTTCATTACAGATCTTAACGAAAGTATCAGTAAAACAATTGCTGGCATTACAGGATTTAGAGTCTGACATGAAGCAATCATTCCTGTTGATAATGCAAAAACAATTGAAGGGAGTATGGTTCTTTCAGGTATAAAAAAGAGTGATGTATTGAAATTAACCAGCATGAATGATATCAGAACAACAAAAGAAAATCCGGTTAATACCCTTGCAAACGGATTATCTAAAAAAGCAGAAAGTAATGAATAGAGGGGCATAGCTTTCTCTTCACAACACAAAGTACCAACTGGTGTATTAATAAAAAAAGGGCCTGCCCATACAGCAACAAGAATAAGACTATTTAAAGCTATTATTTTAGGTGTTATACCTTTAAAAATGTTTGCTGACATTTTACAGGAGGTCAAAACCTATTTCAGTGCGGTAATACATACCGTCCCATGAAATCAGGGCTGCATTTCTGTAGGAATTCTGAAGTGCTTCATAGAGTGTAGAGCCGTATGCTGTCACTGCCAGAACTCTGCCACCGTTTGTAAATATTTTACCGTTTTCAGTCCTGGTACCTGAGTGAAAAACAATACAATCAGAAACCAGGTTGAGCCCGAATATTTCCTTATTTTTTTCATACTTACCCGGATACCCTTCTGAAACCATTACTACTGTTGAAACAAATCTTTTGTCGAATACAATTTTACGTTTTTTAAGGTTTTCCATTGCGACGCCTTCCAGAAGATCTGCCAGATCCGATTCAATTCTGGGCAGAATAACTTCTGCTTCCGGGTCTCCAAGCCTTACGTTGTATTCAATAACATAAGGATCACCTTCTGCATTCATCAGTCCGAAGAAAATAAAACCCTTATATTTTATACCCTCTTTTGCCAGGCCCTCAATTGTAGGTTTAATTATTCTCTTTTCAACCTTATACATAAAGTGTTCGGTTGCAAAAGGCACCGGTGAAACAGCCCCCATACCACCGGTGTTCGGGCCGGTATCTCCCTCTCCTGCTCTTTTGTAATCCTTTGCTTCAGGAAGAATACGGTAATTTCTGCCATCTGTAACAACAAAAACTGAAACTTCTATACCTCTTAGAAATTCTTCAATAACAACTTTTCTGCCTGCTTCGCCGAATTTTCCGGTAAGCATTGCATCGAGTTCCCCAAGCGCTTCATCTATAGTGTTCAGTATCATCACTCCTTTACCAGCCGCAAGACCATCAGCTTTAAGCACATAAGGAGGGGTCATTGATTGAAGGTAATTACGGGCCTCCCCAACATTGTTTATATCAAAAGTGCGGAATTGAGCTGTGGGAATACCATATTTAACCATAAAGTTCTTTGCAAAATCCTTGCTGCCTTCAAGCATCGCAGCCTGTTTTCCGGGCCCGATAATAGGAATATTTTTCAACTGTTCATCCCCGGCAAAAAAATCCACCAACCCCGCCACAAGCGGTGCTTCCGGCCCCACAACAACCATATCTGCACCCACTGAAAGTACTGCATTACGAACCTCCTGAAAATTCATTGGATCAATGCTGATATTCATTCCACATGTTTGTGTTCCTGCATTACCGGGAGCAATAAACAATGATTCAACCTTTTTGCTTTGAGCCAGCTTCCACGCAATGGCATGTTCCCTGCCACCTGATCCAATAATAAAAATCTTCATCTCACTTTCAATTATCCAGACAAAATTAGTATTTCCCTGAAAAAAATATCAAACCTCTATAAATTTCAAAAATTTGGTTTAATAAAAGAAAAACCTTTATCTATATATACCTTAATAAATTCTTCAAGAAAATTCTTTTCAATGCTTTCAGGTTTATCATGGAGTGCTATAATGGAGCCAGATCTTACTTTTTTTTGCAATCCCGACAATATTTTTTCTCCTGAAACACCTATTTTATAATCATATACAATAACATCCCATAATACAATTCTGTATAATTTCGACAATATTCTGTATTGTGAAAGCCTCATTCTTCCGAATGGCGGACGAAAAATCGAATCGGAAGTCAATTTGTTTGCACTTCTGACATTTTCAACATACTTTTTTGTCGTGGCAATGAATCCGTCAGGATGGTTAAATGAGTGGTTCCCTATTATATGTCCTTCACTTACAAGCATTGAAATCAGTGACGGATTTTCAACAGCTTTTTCGCCGGTACAGAAAAATATTGCTTTAACATTATATTTTCCAAGAATTTTTGCAATTATTGGAGTAGAACCAGGATGAGGTCCATCGTCAAAAGTCAGACAGAGCAATTTCTCCGGTGATTCTATTTTCGTTACAGCCAGGGGAAATAACAATCTGACTCCGGGATATATTCTGTGCACTGCCATCTACTAATTTGAAACCGCAGGATAGAATGCGGAATAGAAGGCCCCAAGTTCACCTTCGAGAGTCTGAGCCTCATCTTTCATGCCCAGCCTTGTAAACATCCGGTAAATATCAATCATTGCCTGCATATTTACACCTATTGTATATTCAAGCCCGTAACGTTTTCCCTCAGACAATCTTGTGATATATCTGAGATAACTTCGGGAATATTC
The DNA here is from genome assembly GCA_020722575.1 of Rikenella microfusus. Classification (GTDB taxonomy): domain Bacteria; phylum Bacteroidota; class Bacteroidia; order Bacteroidales; family VadinHA17; genus LD21. The sequence goes on from DYKN01000009.1 coordinate 24,872, forward strand.
CTGTATGTCTTTGATTAATTTCATTCCTTCATCTTTAAATCCTCCTCTGATAAGGGCTTCTGCAGAAACGATTGAAAAATAATCGTGAGGAATTTTGTTTTCAGGCACAATTGAAAGTCCTTTTCTGGCAATTTCTATGGCCTTTATTGTGTCACCGGTTTCCAGCAGTCTTATGCCAAGAGTTCCAATCATCCTTCTGAAGTTGGAAAACATACGCCTGTTGTTTTCATCAAGGTAAACATCGGGATCCTCAGCATTACCCCAGCGGAATTTTTTCATAACATTATTATACATAACAACATGATCTATCATTCCAAACTCACCTGGTTGAGGGTTGCCCGTTCTGACAGGCACAACCCGGTAAGCAAGGCCCTCCTGTACAAAAAATTCCTCAAGCCCATTATATTTAGAAGAAGGCACAGTAGTGGAATAACAGATAGGCCTATCCCAGTTGTTTGTTGCCAGTATATCCATTATAGCCAGATCGTCCTTAAAAGCATCTGAAGGGATGAAGTTCCATATCATTGGTGAAACAAGGCTGTCGGCAAAATATTCCTTTACCGTACCATTTTTAAGAACTTTTTCAGGATCAACATCAATTATAAAGCGTCTTGCAGGTATATAATTAAGATAGTCACCTCTCCCTGTAAGATCAACCATTGCCTTATGGTCGTCAAGGCCTGCAAATTCGACTATCTGCTTCAATGGTACTGGCTTTTCAACCCTGTTGTCAACGGGAAGCTGTACCCGTTTTCCTTCGATATATTTATCCTGGCTTAGTGAAAACGGAAGAGGATCGGAATTCCATGCTTTTCGCCTCATCATTTCAATATACCATCCAGCCTGAAGATAACTCAAATTAACAACCCTCACATCATTCCTTACACCTTCAACATCCTGTATATACCATAACGGGAATGAATCATTATCTCCGTAAGTAAACAATATCGCATTAGTGTCAACAGAATTAAGATAATTTGAGGCAATATCACGTGCAGTATAACGTCCAGATCTGTCATGATCGTCCCAGTTCTCCTTTGCCATAATAACTGGTACAGCAAATATCATTGTAATAAAAGATATCACCATTGCAGGTTTCTCCCGAAGAAACTTTTTAAATAACTCATATATTACCATATATCCTGCTCCAATCCATATTCCGAAAGCGTAAAATGAACCGACATATGCATAATCCCTTTCACGAGGCTGGTCAGGATACTGATTCAGATAAAAAATAATTGCCATCCCTGTCATGAAGAAAAAACCAAGTACAACCCAGAATCTGTTTTTGTCTTTTTTGTATTGCCACATTAATCCGGCCACCCCCAGTAAAAGAGGGAGGAAAAAATAAGTATTTCGTGCAGGATTATTTTTCAATTCATCCGGAAGTTCATCCTGATTACCCAGCCTTAAATTGTCAATAAATTTTATACCGCTTATCCAGTTGCCATGTAATGGATTACCATTGCCCTGAATATCATTCTGCCGGCCGGCAAAATTCCACATAAAATATCTCAAATACATAAAGCCTACCTGATACCTGAAAAAGAATCTCAGGTTCTCACTAAAAGTCGGACAGACAATCGTCTGCTTTCCCCCAGAAGATTCAACTGTAAATCGTTTCCCTTTTATCCTGCCCCAATATTTGTATGCACTCTCATGTTCAGGACTTGAACTGTACATCCTGGGAAATATTGTCATAAACTTTTCATGATATTCATATTCAGGCTTGAAATAAGGTTCGTACCTCCTGTTTATCTTATTATACCCTGCCACTACTTGCTTCACACCTGTAACCGGAGCATTGTAATACTGGCCGTAAATCTTTGGATTACTACCATACTGCTCCATATTGATATAGTATATAAAAGAAAAAATATTTGATGGATCGTTCTGATTCATTGGGGGCTTGGCCGAAGAACGAATAATTATCATTGCATATGATGAATAACCTATAAAAATAAATGTAAGTGCTGTCAGAATATAATTAAGAATTACTTTATTATTCTTAAGTGAATATCTCAATCCAGATGTCAGTAATACAATGATAAGGATTACATAGAAAAGCAGACCAGTATTATATGGAAGCCTGAAGGTATTTACAAACAGGAGTTCAAACCATCCAGCAGCTTTTGGTATCCCCGGTATTATTATAAAAACCATTACCCAGAGCAGGAACAGCGCTATTAAAGTTATTTTGATTAAACCCTTCAGTGAAACCGTGTATTTTCTGAAATAATAAATAAACACAAGCACGGGAAGGACCAAAAGATTGAGCCGGTGAATACCGACTCCAAGGCCCATAAGATAAGTTATCAGAATGATCCATCTCCCTGAATAAGGTTCATCAGCCTCATCTTCCCATTTAAGCATTGCCCAGAAAACCAGGGCTGTGAAGAGCGACGACATTGCGTAAAGTTCTCCTTCAACAGCCGAAAACCAGAATGTATCTGAAAATGAATATGCCAGAGAACCGATCATACCTACCGCAAGAACTGGAAAAACCTGATTGCCTGCAGGTTTACCCTCGTTGCAAAAAGCCTTCCTTACCAAATGAGTTATGGTCCAGAAAAGGAACAGTATCGTTAACCCACTACTAAGTGCTGAAAGGATATTCATCATAAAAGCTACCATGGACGTATCTCCTCCGGCAAACATTGTTGCAATACGACCAATCATAAGAAAAAGCGGGGCACCAGGTGGATGACCCACCTGCAACCTGAATGCTGAAAGAATAAACTCACCGCAATCCCAGAAACTAACCGTAGGCTCAACAGTAAGCAAATAAACCGTTGAAGAAATAACAAACATCAACCAGCCTGTAATACTGTTCCAGCGCCTGAATGTATTGTATGTAGAATCCATATGCGCCTGATATGAAAAAATTTGTGACAAAGAACGTAAAAATATTACAACCTGAATATACTATTTTTTTATTTTTACAGGTTTAACATTCTGATGAATAAAGAACTGTTTATAATTTTTTACATTTTTCTGTTTGCAATTACAGTCTACGGGCAGGAACGCGACATTTCACAACCTCATAAGGGTGATGTATTCCTTGATATCAGATCGGTAAGTTTTTTTAAAAACAATGAATACTTTAACCCCGTCATCGAAGGTTATACCCTTACCGGGAGTTTCATTAAACCACAGATTTTCTTTTCTTCTTCCAATAGATTTGAAATAGGACTGGGCTTTCACCAGCAGATCTATTCAGGTGAACCATCTATAAAGAAACCTCAACTCTTATTATCAATACGCTGGAAGCTTACTGAAACATCTGTACTCACCCTTGGAGCTTTTGACGGCAGTACAAACCATAAACTATTTGATCCTCTTTTTAATACGGAAAGATTATATACTAATTATACGGAAAACGGTATATCATTTGTTTCAGAAAACAACAGAATCTTCAGTGATACATGGATTAACTGGGAAAATTTTATATTTAAAGGCGATACAACCCGTGAGATATTTACCGCGGGAGAATCATTCAGATATTCTGCCACCATTTCGGATTATATAAAAATCTATCTACCGTTTCAGATAAAATTTAAACATTATGGAGGACAAATAAGCAACTACAGCGGACATGTTCTGACTTTTTTCAATATGGCTGCAGGCACGGGAATGGATTTTGCTCCTGCTAAGGGAAATTGGGGTAAAACGAGTATTGAATATATACATTTTTTTTACAGGGAGCTCACACGCAAAGGTGATGCTGGTATTATTAGAGGTAATGCTTCATGGATCAGGTTACACTATAATTACAGGTGGCTCTATCTCGGCTCTTATTTATGGTTTTCCGATAATTTCTTTTCTCCCGATGGAAATAATATCTATTCAAGTGTTTCTGATTATCAGCCGGGTACAATTATTCCCCGCCGAAGGATATGGACATCAACTGCGGCAATTACTCTTAATCCCGGTAATATTTTTGAATTTGTATTGGGCTTTGAGGGATATTATGATTTTAAGTTTAAAAGGATGGATTCATCCCTTTATCTTCACCTGAATTTTAACAGGCGGTTTAAAATTACTTCCGTTAAATAACATTCACTTGAGTGATTTAAGTATATAACGCCATGGCATTTCAACCCAGGGAGAACCTGCATAATTTATTCCTACTCTTGGTTTTGTTTCCCATCTTGCTTGATATCCTGCATCTTCAAACCATATTCTGTCAGAGACTGTCAGGTCTTCACCATAGAATGATCCGTCAATGCCAAGTGCCCGGGTTAGTTTTCCGGGTCCGTTATATTCTCCTGCACCTCTTATAAGAACAGCCTGCGGCTCATTCATGACTCCGGTAACCACATTAAGCATCCAGTACATACCATATACAAAATACACATACACATAACCACCCCTTCTGAACATAACCTCATTACGTATTGTTTTACCTTTTGAGGCATGACAGGCCTTATCTTCTACACCTCTGTATGCTTCAGTTTCAGTTATTAAATGCCTCGAAACAGTACCATCTGGGTAGCGTATTGCAATTATTTTTCCGAGCAAAGCCGGGGCAACTATAAGAACATCATTCAGATAAAAATTCGTATCCAGCCGCCTGCCCTCACAAACAATGCCGGTCAACCTTGCCGCCGGTGTTAATAAATTATCAATAATATAATTCTGGCCCTTTTGTCTCTCTCTTTTTTTCTTCATATCCAAAAACAAAAACCGAATAAAAATATACAAAGAAACTAATACCTGTATGAGTCTCCAGTGTATCTTCCCACATCATTGATAATAAGATAATAAGCATAAAAAGAGATGGTAAATATCTGCGAAACGCACTGGTAGCAAAAAAAGGATAAATTATAGAAAATAAAATAATTACAAAACCTACAATCCCAAAAGTTGCTAAAAAAGTTATAAACTGATTATGAGAGAGCAACCTGTAACGCGGCGCAAGAATCCGGCCGTCAATACGATACTGTTCATAAAATTCTTTTCTCAGATCTCCAGTACCAGTACCTGCTACTGAATATCTCTTCCAGAGATTCAGTCCTGTCTTGATAAACTCCAGCCGCTGTGTTAAAGAATGGCCCGAAGGATTTCCACCTTTTATGTAATAATCGATCTGCCATACGGTTTCATAGATCTTTTTTCTCCATGGATTCCATTCCGAAAATTTTTTATTTGTGGTCCCGTTTTCGATCCTGTTTATGTCGGCAGCCGTGAGGCTAACAAGTCCGGCAGAATCTTTCCTGAGCCCGACAGAAGTCATGTACCTGATAAGTGTATATTTTAAATGCTGACCCTTTCTGTCAAGACTATCATAAAGTATTTGCGACCTGTTGTTCCATTCCTTTCTTAATTCATCCTCACAAAGATAAACCCATACCCTATTACCATTCTCAACATCTGCTCTCAAAGTATCGTGCCAATAAGGATTTCCGTTCAGAGTCAAACTATCATATGGCAGAGGATAAGCAGAACCAACTTTGTAAAAATATCCAACTTCATGAACCAGAATGCCGGTTAATAATATAGATACAATAAATAAAGCCACAATATAAATGTATTTCCATGGTCTGTTTCTTTTGATGAAGTATAAAGCAGAAAAAACGAGAGCAACGAGAAAGAGAATTATGCCCGAAAATGAAAAAATCAGTGAAAGAAAAATAATAAGCCAAATTCCGGCAAAAAGATACAACAATCTCCATCTTTTGAATTTTTCATTAAGCCAGATTGAAATGGAAGAAAAAATAGCAAATACAGTCATAATTGATAACCTGATATGCGAGATAAATGGTGAAAGCTCTCTGGTGTCGGCAATACCCGAAAAGACTTCACCTGCATTCATTATAAAACCAGCTGACGTTGAAGCAACTGTACCGGCAATAAAGGAAGATAAAATAAACAAAATGTCGCCTCTTCTGATTGAATAAGAAAAACCTATCACCAATGGTAATACCAGCAAAGGCAGTTTCAGTTTAAGTTCAGTAAAACCCGCAAATAGATCCTCAGTTTTCAACATCCACAGAAGGTATATACCATAAAGCATTAAAAATACAAATACATACTTTCCCTTCCCGCTTCCGGAAATCAATTTCCTGAAGTCTCCAGTTGATAACCAGAATATTGTAAGCAGAATTATCGAAAATGATAGCAGCCATTCCGATAAAGGAAGAGAAAAAGCAATCATAGAGATTAATACCCTGTAAATATTCCTTTTCGTTTCTTCTTTAAGAATAATGACCAAAAAACAGAATTATTTAAAATATTATCACTTAAAATTAATTACATATTTAAGTATTTTTATTTTTCACCATATGAATTTATTAACTCTGTTTGGAATTTCTTTGAAATTGTTTTTCCAGCAATAAATACCGAAAGTTATTTTTATTGAAAATATTTATATGCCAGTTCTTTTTTTAAAAAATATGTTGTATTTTTGCAAACCTTTAAATTAAAAAGATATATTATAAATAGTTGTAAATCAAACAAAAAAATATAACGTGAATACATTAAGTTATAAGACGGTATCGGCAAACAAGAGTACAGTAAACAAAGAATGGGTACTTATTGATGCTGAAGGGCAGGTATTAGGCCGGCTTGCATCGATAGTTGCAAAACTGGTGAGAGGCAAGCATAAAACGAATTATACACCTCACGTTGACTGTGGTGATAACGTTGTTATTATCAATGCAGGAAAAGTTGTTCTTACAGGGAGCAAATGGAGTGATAAGGAATATGTTCGCTATACAGGCTACCCGGGGGGGCAGAGGTTTGCTTCAGCTGAAGAGATGTTAAAAAAGAATCCTGTTTTTCTTGTTGAACATGCTGTTAAGGGGATGCTTCCGAAGAACAGGCTGGGAAGTGCATTATTCAAGAATGTTCACGTCTATGCTGGGAGTGAGCATAAGCATGAAGCTCAGAACCCGAGAAAAATCGAAATTGAAAACATTAAATAATTCACATGGAAGTTATTAGTGCTACCGGAAGACGGAAATCTGCAGTTGCCAGGGTATACCTTACTGAAGGTAAAGGTAACATTATAGTAAATGATCGCGATTACCGTGAATATTTTGAACACGAGTCATTAGCTTATCTGGTTACCCAACCGCTTGTTCTTTTAAAAATAAACGACAAGTATGATATCATAGCCAACATTGATGGCGGAGGGATAAAAGGCCAGGCTGAAGCTTTAAGGCATGGCATTTCGAGAGCACTTGTCAGGGTTGACGCTGATTTCAGACCATTGCTAAAAGAGAATGGATTTCTTACAAGGGATCCGAGGGAAGTTGAAAGGAAAAAAGCAGGACGGCCAAAGGCACGCAAGAGATTCCAGTTTAGCAAACGATAGAACCGGTCAGTCTGATGAACATAAAGCAAGTTTAGTATCTAAATTGCATTGACTCCTGAAGGTCGGGACTACTCTGCAATTGACAAAACAGAATGTAAACTTAAAATTAATAAAATGCCAAGAGTCACATTTGAAGAATTACTTGATGCCGGTGTACATTTCGGGCATCTTAAAAGAAAATGGAATCCAGCCATGGCTCCATATATATTTATGGAACGTAATGGAATCCACATTATTGATCTTGAAAAGACCATTGAAAAGCTTGAGGAAGCTGCATCAGCCATGAAGCATATTGCCCGTTCGGGTAAAAAAATTCTCTTTGTTGCAACAAAGAAACAGGCTAAAGAGATAATTGCTGAGTTGGCAAAAAGTGTTGGTATGCCTTATGTTACTGAAAGATGGCCAGGCGGTATGCTTACAAACTTTCCCACAATCCGCAAGGCAGTTAAGAAGATGGCCTCAATTGACAAAATGGCTTCCGATGGCACTTTCGCCAACATGGCTAAGCGTGAGAAATTGCAGATAATGCGCCAGAGAGCCAAACTGGAGAAAAACCTTGGAAGTATTGCTGATCTTACCCGTTTGCCGGCAGCCATATTTGTTGTAGATGTATGCAAAGAAAATATTGCTGTCCGCGAAGCCATCCGGCTTGGTATCCCGGTATTCGCCATGGTTGACACAAACTCTGATCCCTCAAACATTGATTTCCCGATTCCAGCAAACGACGACGCTTCAAAATCTATATCAGTTATCGTGAGTGCACTCTGCAAAGCTATTGAAGAAGGTCTAAATGAAAGAAAACTTGAAAAAGACAAAGAAACAACTCCTAAAGACAAACGTGAAATAAGAAAAGAACTTAAGACTCAGGCTGTCCCTGATGCAATTATTGATACTATTGTGAATGACGAGGAAGAAGTTGAAATCAAGACTGAAAGAAAATCAATAAAAATATATGCTGACGAAGAAGAGGATCTAGAAGCACTGAGTGAAGCAGAAAATGAAGTTGATGTTGAAAATGATGAAGAGGAATAGAATTGTTTAAATTAAAGATTTAATATAATGGCAAATTTTACGACTGAAGATGTTGTTAAACTGAGAAAAGTTACTCTTGCAGGCATGATGGATTGCAAAAGGGCACTTGAAGAGGCCGAAGGTAACTTCGATAAAGCGGTGGAGATCATCAGGAAAAAAGGACAGGCAGTTGCCAATAAACGTTCTGACCGCATTGCAACAGAAGGTGCTGTTCTGGCAAAAGTAATGCCGTCCGGGAACCTTGGAGCAATGATCGTGCTCAATAGCGAAACTGATTTCGTTGCCAAGAATGACGAGTTCCTTAAGCTTGCCAATAATATACTTAACATTGCTTTAGCAAATGCCCCCGCCAACCTTGATGCACTTAAGGCACTCAAACTCGATGGTACTCCTGTTGCAGAAAAAATTATTGAATTTATTGGAATAATCGGAGAAAAAATTGAACTCTCATTTTACGAGAAAATTGAAGCTCCATACGTTCAGGCCTATGTGCATCCGGGAAACAAACTGGCATCACTGGTCGGTTTCTCAAAGAAAGGCCTCGATATTCAGATATATAAGGATATTGCCATGCAGGTTGCCGCTATGAATCCTGTTGCAATTGATAAAAACGATGTGAAACCAGAAATAATTGCCCAGGAGATTGAAATCGGAAAGGAACAGGCACGCAGAGAAGGAAAGCCGGAAGAAATGCTGGAAAAAATCGCACAGGGAAAACTAAATAAATTTTTCAAAGAAAGTACTCTTCTCAATCAGGAATTTATCAAAGACAATAAACTTAGTGTCAGACAATACCTTGAATCAGCCGATAAAGAGCTTAAGGTAACAGGTTTTATCCGCTTCGCACTAAATATTTGACTCAGATAAAATCAATCTTAACAATAAACAATGTAAAGCCATCTTCCCATGATGGCTTTTTTATTTTATTAATTTAAGCATTATTACTACTTTCGCTGTAACCAATCATAAGAACGTGATGAGATACAAACGTATATTACTTAAATTAAGTGGCGAGGCGCTTATGGGAAACGAAAACCAGAGTATATCGGTAAAAGTGCTTCGGGAGTATGTTTCACAGATTCTGGAAGTTTCAAATACAGGTTGCGAAGTAGCTATAGTTATCGGCGGGGGTAATATTTTCAGAGGTCTCAGCGGTTCAGAGGAAGGATTTGACAGGGTCAAAGGCGACCAGATGGGAATGCTTGCAACAGTAATAAACAGCATTGCTCTTGAAAATGAAATTATCAAACAGGGGGGGAAGGCGGCTCTTTTCACATCGGTAAGGATGGAGCCGATCGGGGAACTCTATAACCGCGACAGGGTGAACAGAGCACTTAAAGACCAATTCATCTGTCTTCTTGCGGGAGGAACCGGTAACCCATTTTTTACAACCGATACAGCAGCAGCCCTCCGCGCCGTTGAATTGTCAGCCAACGTACTTCTTAAAGGAACACGTGTCGATGGAGTCTATACTGCTGACCCCGAAAAAGATAGTAATGCAAAAAAATTCGAAAAGATCACCTATGATGAGGCAATCAGGTTAAACCTCAAAGTAATGGACTCTACAGCATTTACAATGTGCCGAGACAACAAAATGCCAATCGTTGTTTTTAATATGAATAAGAAAGAAAACCTTAAAAAAATTGTTGAAGGTATAACCATAGGCACATTGATATTCTCTCCAGACTTTGAAATTTAAGGTATTTTACTATTTTTGTTGCGCTTTAACTAGTTGAAAAAATTCAGGACATGAATGAAGAAATTGAACTGGTACTCGACGAAGCAAGGGATAGAATGCAAAAAGCCCTTGAACACCTTGAACATGAACTTGCAAGATTACGTGCAGGAAAGGCAACACCTGCTCTGCTCGATGGCATAACAGTTGATTATTACGGAGTAAATTCTCCGCTTAACCAGGTCTCAAATATTCATACTCCCGATGCGCGGACCATCCTTATACAACCGTGGGAGAAAAGTATGCTTGGTGTTATTGAAAAAGCCATTCTTGCAGCCAACATTGGACTAACACCTATCAACAACGGTGAAGTCATCAGAATAAATGTCCCCCCTCTAACAGAAGAAAGACGACATCAGCTTGTAAAACAAGTAAAAAACGAGGGTGAAACTGCTAAAATAAGTATAAGGAACTCCCGTAAATGGGCAAACGATGAACTGAAAAAACTTCTGAAAGAAGGACTTCCTGAAGACCTTGAAAAAATTGCCGAGGAAGATGTACAGGAAATGACAGACGATTTTACGGCAAAAGTTGACAAAGTAATTACCCTCAAGGAAAAGGATATTTTGACAGTCTGAATTATCCAGTCTGAAAAATATAAAATGTATCTCAATTAAATTGCTGAGGATCAGACATCATACCTGTAATGTTAAATTTTTATGTAAAATACTTATTTTCCTGATTTTATAAGTAGTGTATACTTTGCATTTGCCTTTACTGCCTGCTCACTGAAAAGATCTCTGTAGAACAATCCATTGATATACCGGTCGGTTTGTGACAGATAAAACTCACTCGCTGGAATACCTGAATTGCCTGTCGGTATTACCGTCAATGACTCATCCCAGTTGGCTGTATTGTAAATATGTCTCTCCGATGCCCCATGGTTGACAACAAAACCAGCTTTGTAGGAATAGGGGCAAACAGTATGACCACTTCCTCCAACCCTGTATTCACGCGAATTAAACCTGAATATCCTGTCAAGAATTTTCACAGTTCCAAGCGGATGGGTAATTATTATTCTATGTATATCACCCCATTTCCACTTTAAAGTATCAGATCCATATTTGTTCGATAATTCAGAGATAGAGGCCTTAAAACTTCTGATAATAATATCATCAAGGTTTTCAACATTATTCGTTCTTTTATCATCAACCAATTCATCCGGTCCTTCGGTAATGATACGATATACATAATAATCTCGATATGTACCATCGAGCGACTCATAGGAATCCTCCAGTTCATCGGCAAGAAGATTTTCGGGGAAAGCAAATCTGAAAAATTCAAAAATAGACGGGGCAACCAGATCCTTGTTCATATCATAATTCCATTTTTTAAGAATCTCCATGGCATCTGATTCAAGAGGGCTCAGGTTGACAGCTTTCTGCATAGAATTAATTATCAGCGGTGTAAGACGAGCAGCATAGTCGGAATGCTGGTCAGTTATCATCCGTTTAAAATCATCCAGCGACATTGTCTCCTTTTCCTCAAGCATTTGCCTTATCCTGTTTATTCTATAGGGCAGAGCAAATCCCACACTGATATAATAAGGATAATCATCATTCACAGTTTTATTGTTTGCCGAAGATACATACCCCGACGGAGGATTATATACAAAAGGCAATTCCTCAAAGGGCACATATCCTTTCCAGTCCCATTCAGTAGTTTCTCCTTTTCTAATTAATGTACCAGGCCCTTTTCTCAGAGGGATTCCACCGCCAGTATTAAGCCCTATATTACCTTCAGTGTCAGCGTATACAAAATTTTGACTGATCGATCTGAAATGGCTAATTGCTTCCCTGAATTCATTGAAATTTGATGCCCGGTTAAGCCGAAAAATGGTCAGTATCTCATTACTTTCATCGTAACCAGACCATTTCATTGTAAGGCACGCATTCTTAATTTTTTCAAATCCCGATATTACTGGCCCCCTGTGAGTAAACCTGAGAATCATTGTTGTATCGCTACCTCCCTTAATCTTTATCACTTCCCTCTTAATCCTCATGTTTACCCATTCTCCGTTCAGGAGATACTGATTTGAATCGGCAGGATTCAATTTTTCTTCAAAAAGATCAATATCATCAACCATAAGATTGGTTAATCCCCATGTTATCTTTTCATTATGGCCTGCTACAATAAATGGTTCACCAGGTACAACCACACCTGTGACATTAAGTTTTCCCGGAACAATATGATGAAACTGTATCCAGATACCTGGAGAGCCAAAACTTAGATGCATATCATTACACATAACCGGTTTTCCCGTGGTTGTTTTGCTGCCTGAAACAGCCCAGTTATTGCTCCCAGAAAACGATGAAAGACCAAGCTCCTGTAGAGTATTATAAGAGGCAATCAGGCTTCTGATATTATTTACTGCTTTATTGTCGAGGCTGAACTCAGGATAAACCACTGTGCATTTCGCTTTCCAGTCGGGTATGAGCAATCTGGCTTTCTCTTCACCTAATTTATTTATAAGCATATAATTACAAAGATCGGAATAGAGATTATCTGAAGCCAGATCCCATCCCATGTAACCAATAATATTCGTCAGATCGATCAATGTCCATGGTTCAGGCTTATAGCCAAGAATCCTGAACTCAGGAGGAAGCTTTTTCCCGGCATCCTTGATATATGAATTGACTCCGTCTATAAATGCCTGAAGGAATGAAATAATCTCAGAAGGTGTACTGGCAAGTACTTTTTCAGATTTGGTTGTCATTTCCAGACTTCTAAGAAAAAGATCCGTACCGATATAATCTTTCCCGAAAATTTCAGAGAGACGCCCTGTTGTGGCACGTCGTATCAGATCCATCTGCCATAAACGCTCCTGTGCCATAATATAACCTGTAGCCATATAAAGGTCGTGTTCATCTCCAGCAAAAATATGTGGCATACCCCGTTCATCACGATAAACCTCAACACTACCATTCAAACCTGAAAGAACCAGCTCACCATTATATTCAGGTAAAGCACTTCGGCTTATAACTTTGACAATAATTAATGCTGCAATAACAGCTACTATTACAAGTGTCAAGACCGAAAAAAGAATAATTTTCAAGGTTTTCATAAGAATAAAATTTAATCAGTTGAAGTTATAATATTCAATTTAATTTCAAATAACTATACCATGCAAACCTTCAGTACAATTTCTGCACATGGAAATTTTTGAACGACCTGAAAGCACCATTCTCCTGAACCTGTAGTTCTTCTCCCCGTACCAGATATCCCTGAAAGATGAATTATTAAGGTTACCCAGCACAAAATTTCCATCTTTGTCAAAACAGCATGGAAGTACATCTCCATCCCATGTAATAACAGGGTTGAACCAGCTTCTCAGACAGCGGTTTTTTAAACGGTTCTTCAACCTGTAACCATTTTCATCCCGTATATACCTCCTGAACCTCTCTATTGAAGGAAGCCATTGATCAAAATCATTACTGATAATCTGCATTGATTTCAACTGAAGCTTAAATCCATTCTCCCGTGCAAGGTTTTTGATAGCAGGTATTTGATGCTCATTGTGTTTGTGCACAAGATACTGTACAACTATATCCGGGCCTGACCCATTTTTTCTTTTTCTTTCAATAAGCTTTCTCAGGCCATTATATACTGTTTCGAAATCTCCACCTCTGCGATAAACCGAATAAGTTGACTGATCCGTACCATCAAGGGAAATAATTAATCTGCTTATATCAGAAAAAATTAGCTTCGTGATGTTTTCATCGGTCAGAAAATGACCATTTGTTGAAACAGTGATTTTTATGCCACCAGCCATTGAAACAAATCTGAAGAAATCAGGATGAAGCATAGACTCCCCCTGAAAATATAGGTTCAAATTCAGCAGGTAAGGTTTTAGTTCCGATATAATTTTATCAAAGAGATCGATACTCATATAACCCTTTGCTCTTGTCAGCAGGCCTGCACCTGATGGACATTCAGGGCAGAAAAGATTACAAACGTTGGTAAGCTCAACATTAACAGCAGCTGGCATCCCTGAAATATTAATTTTCCCAGTTGCGATAGTAGTTAAAAAGGTTAATGCCAGTCTGCCTGAATTAATCAATTTTGTTATCATGAGTAATATTTCTCTTGGATTCTGAAAATTAACAAATTTGTATATTTTTTTCCATTTTTTTAGGGTATAGACATGGTTTAACGGTCAATATCATGGAAAGCATAAATGTAAATTCCTGAAAAAATCAATAACAAAAACCAAAAAACCATGAAAAAGAGAAATGTTTTTCAAATTGCAGTACTGATTATATTAACGGTACTGGTATCAGATCTGGCTGTTCTGGCGGGAAAGCCAAAAGATAAAAAGAAACCCGACCAGCAGTCGATTCTTGTCCTGAGAGGCAAAGTTGTTGACAAAGAGACTCTTGCTCCTTTAGTTTTTGCATCAATTTCCGTAAAGGAGACAAATGTAGCAACGGTAACCAACATCGACGGTGAATTTATTATCAAGGTTCCCGAAACCGAAGTATCAAAAAACCTTGAAATATCTTTTATTGGTTACAAAAACAAGGTTATTCCGCTCATTGAGCTCAAGGATGATGGATTCAGAAATATAATTACCCTTGAGCCGGCGCCTATTCCTTTGAAGGAAATAATCATCAAACCGGTGATGCCTGATGATATTATTAACAATCTTCTCAGTAATATTTCGAAGAATTATCCAAATATTCCGAACCTGATGACTGCATTTTACAGGGAGACTATCCGTAAAAACAGGAATTATATCTCAATCGGTGAAGCTCTTGTTGAAATTTTCAAAGCTCCCTATCAGAATGATCTGAGGTTTGACGCCACCCGTATTTATAAAGGGAGAAAGAACACTGAAATGGCGAAATCCGATACTGTATTGTTTAAACTGCAGGGTGGCCCGGTTACTGCACTTGAGCTTGACCTCATTAAAAATCCTGAGGCTATTATCACTCCTGAAGCAATTAAGTATTACGATTATAAGCTCACAGGAGTTGTTGAAATAGACGGCAGATCAAATTATATAGTCGAATTCAGCCAGAAAGGTGGAATAACCATGCCCCTTTTTCTGGGCAAACTTTTTATCGACACAAAGAGTTATGCACTTTCAGCTGCAGAGTTTGGCTTAAACCTTTCAAATCAGGAAGAGGCTGCCAGCCTGTTTATAAAGAAGAAACCTCTTGGAATGACTGTAATACCGGAGGCAACCTCTTATCTTGTAAAATACCGCGAACAGGACGGGAAATGGTATTTCGCTTATTCAAGGGCAGAGGTCAGATTTAAAGTAAACTGGAAAAGAAAACTTTTCAATACTCACTATACGACAATGTCAGAAATTGCAGTAACTGACCGGACGGAAGAAGAAGTTATTAAATTTGCAGGGCGGGAGAAACTGAGATATACTGATATCTTTCTTGATGAAGTATCAGCATTTGCTGACGAAAATTTCTGGGGAGAATATAATGTAATTGAACCCGACCAGAGCATCGAACAGGCAATCAGGCGGCTTGCAAGAAAGGTTAAATTCAGTGATCGGCCACCGGAACAAGAGTGACACTCTAATCTCACAATATAAGAATGCCGGAAACAGGGAAAATAATAAGGAGGATCAGGCAAGGCGACATAAATGAATTTGAAAAGCTTTTCCGGTCCTCCTATGTCTCCCTAATTAAATATGCAATCACACTGGTGAAAGACAGAGATTCGGCAGAAGAAATAGTCCAGGATCTTTTTGTCAGATTATGGCAGGAAAAAGAGAATCTGTCAATACGAAGTTCTCTGACAGGATATCTTTTCAGGGCTGTACATAACCGCTGCATTCATCACTTAAACCATCAGCAGGTTATTAAAAAACATGTCGGTAATACCCTAAATTCGTATTCCGAACTGGCGCCCGCAGCTGATGAAGAGTTAAATTACCGGGAACTTCAGGATAAGATTACAACCGTTCTTGAACGTCTTCCCGAACAATGCAGCAGAATTTTCTGCATGAACAGGTTCGAAGGCCTTAGTTACCGCGAAATAGCCGAAAAACTTTTAATATCAATTAAAACCGTCGAAGCTTGCATAAGTAAAGCATTAAAAGAATTTAGAAAATCGTTTTCATTTTAATAGTATGAAATACTCACACAAAAATACCGGAATGAAAAAACAGAATCGATCAGGAATATTTTCATTAAAAGAAAAATCCAAACCGATGAAGGGTAAAACACACACTTCAGATAAAATTGAGATGGCTGAAAAACTTATAAAAAACATTTCAGAAGCGGAAATTCCGGGTGGAATTGATGTTGATGCCGCATGGGAAAAGGTCAGTTCAAAAATATCCGTTGAATACAAAACTTTTCCGATTACAAGGCCCATTTATTTAAACCTTCTGAGGATTGCTGCCGTTTTCATTCTGTCAATAGTTCTGGGAGCATCATTATATTATATCTACAACACCATTTCCCCATACAGGAATGTGGTTATTGCAACAGGAAGTAATGAAAAGAATAAGGAAATTATTTTACCCGACGGTAGCAGGGTCTGGCTTAATCATAATTCCCGCCTCACCCATCCCGCAAAATTTAACTCAAAAATAAGAAAAGTAAAGCTGGCAGGTGAAGGATTCTTTGAAATTTTAAAACAACAGGGCAACCCGTTTGTTGTTGATGCCGGAAAAGCCAGAATTACGGTAACAGGAACATCATTCAACGTTATCACCAGCAACGACTCGGGTGAAGTTGAAGTATTCGTAAGCGAAGGAAGTATTATTGTCTCGGGTGAAAAGATGGATAGCATAAAACTGGAGCCTGGCTACATAGGGATAACAAGTAATAAAACAATCCACAAATCACTAAATACCAATATGAATTATCTGGCATGGCGAACCGATATACTCGTTTATGAAAACACGCGTTTGCAGGACGTTTTCAATGATCTTAAAAGAGTATATAATATTTCTGTAACTGCTTCTGATACTTCAATTTACGAAAAAACCTTAACAGCTGTTTTTGAAAGGGAACCGGAGGAAACAATTATTCGAATAATTTGTACTACCTTTAACCTGAGTTACGTGAAAGAAGGTAAGAGGGTGTTTCTTTCAAATAAATAAAATATTAAATATGACGCTAAGCAATGTCTGGCCGGCAATCAAAACTTCAGGCATTGCGTTATTATTTTTGGCCTTTCCCCATGCGCCCACTTACGGGCAGGTGAATATACTTGATTCATTGTTCTCTTTCAACACGGGAACGGTCAAAACAAGTAACGCACTGAATATTATTAGTCGCCAGACAGGTTATTTCTTCACATACGACAGCAAATTAATTAACAGCGAAAAAAGAATAAAACTTCAGTTTACTGACACAAAACTGTCAGATATTCTGAGATACATTATTAATAACGATTCCGTTGATTTTTCCGTAATCAACAAATATATCATTGTTTTCAGGAAGCAACCTGTTAAACCTGATATTTTACAGGTTCCCGAATGGAAGGTAAAAGATTTAACCGGTACCATTACCGATAATGAAACCGGAGAACCAATACCTTATGCAACTGTTGGTATAAGATCAGCAGGAAGGGGAACCATTGCAAACAATAATGGAGAATTCCTTATTAAAATAAATCGCGATTGGCTTAAAGACACCCTCATCGTGTCACATATAGGTTATTTGCAGAGGAAAATACCGGTGTGGCAGGCTCTTGGAAATGAGTTCAATATTAAAATGACACGCGATTATATACCAATACCGGAAATAATAGTTAAAAATCAGATCCCTCAGGAAATTCTCAGAAGAGCTTATAACTCCATTGTGAAAAATTATGGAAATACGCCGGCTTTGCTGACGGCTTTTTACAGGGAGGCCGCCTTCCGAAAAAACGACCTCCATATATATTCAGAAGCAATAGTAGAAATATACAAATCATCTTATTCATCCCCACTTGCCAACGACCAGATGAAAGTTATTAAAAGCCGTAAAATTGAAAATATCGGCCTGAAAGATACACTTACCGTAAGACTTAAAGCCGGACTGAACAGTTGCCTGGTTCTTGATGGAGCAAAAAATATTTTTGACTTCCTGCTTCCTGAAAATTATTCACGGTATGATTATCATATGACAGATATAGTAAAAGTTGATAATGGGACAGCATTCGTTATTGAATTCAAACAAAAGCCTGAGGTTGACATTCCCCTGTATGTTGGCTCAATCTATATAAATACCATCAATTATGCAATTGAGTATGCAGAATTTGAAATTCAACCTGATTATATAAGAAAAAACCGCTCGGATTTTATTACCTATCAGGCAAAGGGGTACACCACATACCCAACATCAATTAAATATACTGTGAGCTATAAAAATCTGAACGATAGATATTTTCTAAATCATGTTCGCGGAGATCTTACCTTTACCAGCCGACAGAAGAAAAGGCTTTTCTCAACAAGCTTTCTGGTATTTTTTGAAATGGCTATAACAGATATAACAACTGAAAAAGTTACACGGTTTGACAGGGATGAAATAGCTCCGGTTCATTCAGTTTTTTCAAAGACAATTACGGATTATGATCGTGAATTCTGGGGTGATTTTGGTTTTCTGAAGCCGGAAGATAATCTTCTCCATGAGATCAGTAAAATGCAGGCACGACTTCAAATATTTTCAAAACAGAATTGAGCCTCAGGTAAACAGAATGGCCTGCTGAAATAGTTAGGTTCTAAAATCAATACTTGTTGATAATTTTATACAGTTCTGACAGATCTGGTGTAAGAATTATTTCTGTTCTCCTGTTTTTCTGTCTTGCTTCAGGGGTATTTCTGCTATCTACAGGAAGGTACTGGCTACGGCCAGATGCTGTCAGCCTCTTCGGATCAATTCTGGCACTTTCAAGCAGCACTCTTACCACAGTGGTTGCACGTTTAACACTCAGATCCCAGTTATCCCGAAGCTGTCCCCCGGAAGGATTATATGGAACATTATCTGTATGACCTTCAATGTTTATCTGGATGTCAGGATTCTTTTCCAGGACTGAAGCCAGACGTCTGAGAGCATTCCTGCCATTCGCATCAATCTCCCAGCTGGCAGTTTTAAAGAGAAGTTTTTCCTCAAGTGAAACATACACCTTCCCATCCCGCACTGTGACAGAGAGTCCCATATTCTCAAACCCAAGCAATGCTTCCGCAACCTTGTTCCTGAGATCCTGAACTATTCTACTTTGAGTTTCCAGAATCTTTTCCAGTTCAGCCATCCTGGCATTTCGTTTTTCCAGCTCATAGGAAAGCTCATCAAGTGCAGCTTTTTTTGTGTCGAGATTTTCTTCAAGCTGACGTAACAGTTCCTCTTTTTTCTGAAGATTGTCCTGAGCTGTCTGCAGCTCCGAAAGAAGTCGCCTAATTTCGGTGACATTTCCCCTGATAAGATCCTCCCTCGCCTTCTCAAGATCATTTACCTTGGCAAGCAGTATATTGTAATCTCCTTTTAACCTATCTCTTTCATTTATAACAGTTTGCAACTCCTCAACCATTCCTTTTGTCTCATTCTCAAGCTTCTGAACACGGGCTTCCAGTTCTTTCCTGTCCATTTCAAGCATGATGTTTTCTTTCTTAAGCTCATCACGTTCATTCATATACATCTTAGCTGAGTCCTGCATCGATCTGTATTTCGTCCATGGAACACATCCAATTATCGGAAATAACAGCATATGAAAAACTACAATTGTTATTCTGTTTATTTTCATTACATTAATTTTTGAATCATTTAATCTTTACCCAGGATTATTGTTTATAGATTAATGAGACAAAAATAAGAAAAACCTTATAAGAAAAAGTTTAAGGAAAGTAGGGAATAATAATTATTATCTTTGCAATATATAATGATACTATTTTAATGGCCACTGAATACAGATTACTCAACAGGGTATCATTTCCTTCGGATCTTAAAAAGTTAAGCAGGGAAGATCTTTTAATTCTGGCAGAAGAACTCAGGCAATTTATTATTGATTCAGTTAGCAAAAACCCCGGTCATCTTGGGGCAAATCTCGGTGTAGTAGAGCTTACCATTGCGTTACATTATGTTTTTGATACACCATATGATAAAATCATATGGGACGTTGGGCATCAGGCTTATGGACACAAGATTCTTACTGGCCGGCGCGACAGGTTTTATACTAACAGGAAATACGGGGGTATAAGCGGATTCCCAAAAATGTCGGAGAGTGAATATGATGCTTTTGGCACCGGGCACTCATCAACATCAATATCAGCGGCACTCGGAATGGCAGTTGCTGCAAATAAAAAGGGAGAAAACCGACAGGTAGTGGCAGTTATTGGCGATGGGGCCTTGACTGCAGGACTTGCTTTTGAAGGCCTTAACAACGCAGGTATTCAAAAATCAAATCTCCTGGTTATTCTGAATGACAATAACATGTCAATCGATCCTAACGTTGGCACTCTGAAAGAATATCTTCTCGACATAACAACAAGTCGTACTTATAACAGGATAAAGGACGAAATCTGGAATATGCTGGGAAAGATTGGCAAACTTGGGCCAAATGCGAGAAGTTTCGTTGCTCAGCTTGATGCAGGATTGAAAAGCACAATTCTTGATCGCAGTAATCTGTTTGAAGGACTTAACTTCAGATATTTCGGACCTATTGATGGCCATGATCTTCTTCATCTTATTGATGTGCTGGACGATCTTAAAAAATTGCCCGGACCAAAATTACTCCATTGCCGTACAATTAAAGGCAAGGGATATAAATATGCCGAAGAGAATCAGACAAAATTTCATTCTCCCGGTAAATTCAATAAGGAAACCGGTGAAATAATCGAAGCCTCCCTCCCAGGCTCCCCTCCACAGTACAGCAAGGTTTTCGGCGAGACAATGATCGAACTGGCAAAATTAAACAACAAAATTTGTGGAATTACCCCGGCAATGTCTTCAGGATGCGCTCTTGATCTTATGATGAAAGAATTTCCTGACAGGACATTTGACGTCGGAATAGCAGAACAGCATGCTGTGACCTTCTCGGCAGGTCTTGCAACTCAGGGATTCATACCCTACTGCAATATATACTCCTCTTTCCTTCAAAGAGCATACGATCAGATAATTCACGATGTAGCCATTCAGAATCTGCATGTTGTTTTTTGCATCGACCGCAGCGGCCTCGTGGGTACTGACGGTCCAACCCACCACGGTTTCTTCGATATATCGTTCATGAGAAACATACCCAACATGATTGTCTGTGCCCCAATGGATGAAATTGAACTCAGAAACATGCTCTATACAGCACAGACATCCAGAATAAATTCCCCTATCAGTATAAGATATCCCAGAGGCTCAGGAATAAATACCGACTGGAAAAAACCTTTCGAAGAAATTGAAATAGGAAAAGCAAGAATGATAACTGACGGAGAAGATATTGCTGTACTCAGTTTTGGACATCCCGGTAATTTCGTCGTAAAAGCAGTTGAAATCCTCAGAAAAGAAAATATTTATCCTGCACACTACGATATGAGGTTTGTCTCTCCTCTCGATACCGAAACTCTTCATCATGTTTTCAAGAAATTCCGCAAAATATTAACTGTGGAGGATGGTATGCTAAAAGGCGGCTTTGGCAGTGCAATTATTGAATTTATGTCCGACAATGGTTATCATGCAGAAGTAAGGAGACTTGGCATTCCTAATTATTTCGTTGAACACGGCACACAGGAAGAACTTATTGCCGAATGTGGATTTGATACCGATGGAATCATACGTAATATCAGAGAACTTGTCAGTACCATAAATAACTCAAAAGAAATGAACTTCGTCGAAAAAATAAGAAATGTAACCATCAGAAGAAAGAAAAAAATAAGCTGATAATTAATTATCAAACATCTTTTAAATTTAAAATTTTAAAAAACTATGAGATTTATTATTATACCGTTAACGATTCTCCTGATAGCATCAGCATGCAAATCAAAGGCCACTTCCGAACAGTGGATTCCACTGTTCAACGGTAAAAATCTCGATGGGTGGATAATCAAAATCAAAGGACATCCCCTTGGTGAAAACTATAAAAATACTTTCAGAGTAGAAGACGGGATATTAAAAGTAAGTTATGATGATTACGAGAAATTTGACACCAGTTATGGCCATATCTTTTATAAAACACCCTTTTCAAGCTATAAGATGAGAATTGAATACCGGTTTACCGGAGAGCAGTGCCCGGAAGGTCCATCATGGGCATTCCGTAATAATGGTATCATGTTTCACTGCCAATCGCCTGAAACGATGATGATTGACCAGGATTTCCCGGTTTCAATAGAGGCACAGCTTCTTGGAGGTGACGGTATCTCGGAACGTCCAACAATGAATGTTTGCACACCCGGCACTCATATTGTAATAAATGACACATTGATTACCATGCACTGCACAAATTCAACTTCAAAAACCTACCACGGCGATGTATGGGTTACAGCCGAATTGGTGGTATATGGCGATAGCATTATTCATCACATAGTCAACGGCGATACTGTACTTACCTATTCAAAACCACAGGTGGGCGGCTCAAATAAACCGGCAGATTATCCTGTTCCCGATGGTACGTTGATCAGCGAAGGATATATTGCACTTCAGGCTGAAAGCCATCCTACCGAATTCAGAAAAGTGGAACTACTTGACCTTAGCAATTACAAAAGAGAAAAGTAAAAAACAAAAACCAAAAAAATCAGATTTTTTATATTTTCGCAGTCGTCAGGCCGAAAATTTTGCTGGTGTAACAAAGGACAATAATATAGGGGTAGCAAATTCTGTCATCCCTTCATAAGATAAAAGTTCTTTAAAAGACCATATTATTAAAAGTAAATAGAATATGAAATTCGCCCGGATGGCAGGGCCGAGCGTAAAATCCCGACATGTTATGTCGGGATAGCGAAGGAGCCAGATTGCAGGGGTGGACAATTCCGCCATCCCTCCATAAGAAAGAAAAAGTTCTTTAAAAGACCATATTATTAAAAGTAAATAGAATATGAAATTCGCCCGGATGGCGGAATTGGTAGACGCGCTGGTCTCAAACACCAGTGGCAGCAATGCCGTGGGGGTTCAACTCCCCCTCCGGGTACAGAACAGAGTGAGAGTGAGAGTGAGAGTGAGAGTGAGAGTGAGAGAGTGAGAGAGTGAGAATTAGTGAGAGTGAGAAGGGGTTAACACAGGCATCTCCATTCTGATTAAATCTTAGCTATGAAATAGTTAAAAACTTTTATGTAATTTGATTTATTGCTTTATTATGAAAAATTAACCCCAATATGCAAAAGAAAATATTGTTCTTTTTTATCCTTTCTCTATTGTTCAGCATAATAATACAGGCTCAATCCTCAATAAAATCTGATCTTGTAATATTTACTTCAGAGAAAAAAGCTCCACGAGTTAGAACTAATGATAAAGGTCAATTAATTGTAAATGTTTCTGCCAGAGATATTCGCAGGTTCAAATCAGCGGGTATAGTTCATTACAGTGATTTTGGAGCAAAAGGCGATGGTAAAACCGATGATATAGATGCCATTGTTGCTACTCATGCATTTGCAAACAAATATGGCCTTCCAGTAAAGGCTGATGAAGGAGCCACTTATTATCTCAGCGGGAAAGACCGCACAGCAATTATTCAGACAAGCACCGATTTCGGAACTGCGGCTTTTATTATCGACGACACCGATGTTATTAACCGGAACTCCAATATTTTCATTGTCAACTCAACACTCAAACCTTTCATACCACAGGGGATTATTTCACTCAAAAAAAATCAGGAAAGAATTAATATCCCACTACCCGGCCCATGTCTGATCACTGTAACAGATTCAAATATAAAACGTTACATCCGATTCGGTCCAAACCAGAACAGAGGATCCTCACAAACAGATATTTTCATCGCTGACAAGGATGGTAAAGTTGATATGAATGCACCTATTATCTGGGACTTTGACCATATTACCGATATCAATGCCATTCCAATTGATGAAGATACTCTTACCATCTCGGGTGGACGTTTCACCACTATAGCTAACCGCGCTGAATCGAAATATACATATTACAGCAGAGGCATTGCCGTAAGGCGCTCGAATGTAATCATAAAAAATCTTGAACACCGTATTACCGGAGAAGGAGACCATGGCGCCCCCTATGGAGGATTTATCAATATCCATGATTGTGCATATGTGACGCTAATGAATACTGTACTTACAGGACACAGGATTTATCAGACCATAGGTTCAGCTGGAGTTACTGTCTCAATGGGTTCATATGATATTTCAGTAAACCGCGCTCTCAGCATTTCCTTCATAAATTGCAGCCAAACAAATGATATAAAAGATAATCGCTACTGGGGAATTCTGGGATCAAATTACAGCAAAAACCTGCTTTATGACAGATGTACCTTTTCAAGATTTGATGCCCATATGGGTGTTGCCAATGCTACCATTCGCAATTCCACTCTTGGCCACCAGGGTATTAATGCTATTGGCTGCGGGGTACTTACCATTGAAAATTCAACCATCTATGGAAGAAATCTTATAAACCTGCGATCAGACTATGGCAGTACCTGGCAGGGTGAATTCATAATCAGGAACTGTGTTTTTGTGCCGGCAGGTGGCAAACCGGTAATTGCCAGTATCATCGGTGGTTCTAACTCCGGTCAGCATGATTTTGGTTATGTCTGTTACATGCCGGAAAAAATTACTATAGAAAACCTGTATATCGACGATTCAAACCATCCTGTTAACTATGAGGGACCTGCTATCTTTGCAAATTTCAACCCCAAAATGACCGACGAGTCTTACAAGGAAAAATATCCCTATGTTGTTACAAAAGAAGTCCTGCTAAGAAACGTTACCACGGCAAGCGGAATGAAATTAAGAGTCAGCGACAATATGTATATGTTCAGGAATGTGAAAGTAATAATTGAATAACTGCCTTTAAAGAAAACATTATTTAAACTGTATTCCAATTAAACATCAACAATATCAATAACTCTTTTTTATTTGAATAAATTAACCACATAAAGCCTCTATTTCAAAATAATAAATATATCAGGAATAATCCTCGCCTTTTTGTCATATTGATTTCCGTCTCAGCAACCCTGTTTGCATTATCTATTCTCTCTTCTGAACAAATCACCAGCTTTGTTGTTAAATTCATATGAAAACTAATGATATACTGCATAATATGGATTTGTTCGAAATAAAAATGCCCAAACTGGGCGAAAGCATAACGGAGGCAACCATAATTAAATGGCTCGTTAGAGAAGGGGGTACAGTTAAAGAAGATGATCCCCTACTCGATATTGCTACTGACAAGGTCGATTCTGAAGTTCCTTCACCCGTAGCCGGGAGAGTGAAAAAAATATTCTACAAAGAAAACGATGTTGTTCCCGTGGGTGAAGTTATTGCATTAATTGACACTTCAAGCACATATGGCGAAGATTCCAAAGTTTCTTTTGAAAAATCTGAGGAATCAGATACTGAAACTGAAATTATAAAAGTTGCAGGGGAAAATGAAGCTTCACAGTCGCATAAAGTGAAAGAGAGCATAACAAAAGAATCTGGGTCAAGATTCTACTCGCCTCTCGTAATTCAGATTGCCAGGAAAGAAAATATTTCTTTAGAGGAACTTGACAGGATCAAAGGAAGTGGATTAAATGGCAGGGTAACAAAGAATGATGTACTGGCATATTTGAAGAATAGAGGACAAAAGGTCGAACAAATGCCTGTTATTCCAGAAAAGGAGACTTCCACAATTACGGAATCACCTGTTGAAACAGTTTCTTTTGCTGCGTCGGAAGGTGATGAAATTATTGAAATGGACCGCATCCGGAAGCTTACAGCAGAACATATGATACGGTCAAAACACACTTCAGCTCATGTAACAAATATCCTTGAAGCAGACGTAACAGCAATTGTAAACTGGAGAAACAAAATAAAGGATGAATTTGAGAAGCATGAAGGTGTGAAACTTACCTATCTGCCGGTGATCATAGAGGCTGCAATCAGGGCATTAAGAGATTTCCCAATGTTAAATGCTTCCGTTGACGGCACCAGAATAATACTGAAGAAAAGAATAAATATAGGTATTGCAGTAGCCCTTGAAGATACAAATCTGATAGTACCTGTAATAAAAAATGCTGATATTCTAAACTTAAGCGGAATTGCCAGAGAGTTAAACCGACTGGCTTCCAGTGCAAGGAGCCATAAGCTCAGGCCTGAAGATATTCAGGATGGAACATTTACAATAACCAACTTCGGAACATTCAGAAATACAATTGGCACTCCAATAATTAACCAGCCCCAGGTAGCTATTCTGGGCATAGGCAATATCGAGAAAAAACCTGCAGTTCTTGAAACACCAGATGGTGATGTAATTGCAATCCGCCATAAAATGTTCCTCTCTCTTACTTATGATCACAGGATTATCAATGGTGCCTATGCCGGGGCATGGCTCAAAAAATTGGCTGATTATCTTGAATCATTCGATACTACCAGAACAGTTTGAAAATATAAAAATATGACAGCAAATAACAAATACCATATAAAAGCGACAGACAAATCCATTCTTGAGAAATGGTACAGACTTCTTGTATTGGGCAGGACTCTCGACGAAAGGGCTCCCAATTACCTGAAACAGTCAATTGGCTGGTCTTATCATGCACCTTATGCAGGACATGATGGCATCCAGCTCGCAATAGGTCAGGTTTTCGAAAAGAACAAAGATTTCCTTTTCCCCTATTACAGGGATATGTTAACAAATCTTTCAGCAGGTATGACAGCAACGGAAATAATTCTTAATGGAATTTCCAAAGCAACTGATCCTTCGAGCGGGGGTCGTCATATGTCAAACCATTTTGCAAAACCCGAATGGAATATTCAGAATGTTTCATCCTGCACCGGCAATCATGCTTTACATGCCGTTGGTGTTGCAAGAGCAATAAAAAAATACGGGTCTGATGGAGTTTCAATTTGCTCGATGGGTGACTCTGCCGCTTCCGAGGGTTATGTTTACGAAGCTGTCAATGGCGCATCGCGGGAACAACTTCCGGTAATATTTGTTTTTCAGGACAATGGTTATGGCATATCTGTACCAAAAAAAGAGCAAACAGCTAACCGGAAAGTGGCAAACAACTTCTCTGGTTTTAAGAACCTTAAAATTTTTTTCTGCAATGGTAAGGATGTATTTGATTCAATGAATGTAATGACCGAAGCAAAGGAATATGTCAAAACAACAGGAAATCCTGCCATTGTTCATGCAAACTGTGTAAGGATTCATTCCCACTCAAATTCTGACCGTCACGAACTTTACCGTGATGAGAATGAAAGAAATTACGTTGCTGCTTATGATCCTGTCGCAAAATTTAGAAGGCTTCTGCTCCGTTATGGAAGATTTACTCAGAAGGAGCTTGAAGATATTGATAATGAAACAAAAGAAATTGTTTTGAAGGCTCATAAAGAGGCAATGAGTGCACCCGATCCGGAACCTTCTTCCGTCTTTAATTTTGTAATCCCCGAACCATATCCTGCCTTAAAATATCCCGACGGTACACATAATTTTAATGGCAAGCCTAAGAAGCTTATTGAAGCCTTAAATGAAACCCTCAAAGCAGAATTCAGACACAATCCCGATACGTTTATCTGGGGACAGGATATTGCCAACAAGGAAAAGGGGGGCATTTTCAATGTTACAAAAGGTATGCAGAAGGAGTTTGGTAAAGAGAGGGTCTTTAATGCTCCTATTGCCGAGGATTTTATTGTAGGCACTGCAAATGGCATGAGCAGGTTCAACGACAAAATACGAATTGTTGTTGAGGGGGCTGAGTTTGCTGATTACTTCTGGCCTGCCATGGAGCAGCTTGTTGATACCTCGCACGATTACTGGCGATCGAACGGTAAGTTTTCCCCAAACATAACTATTCGGCTTGCTTCAGGAGGCTACATCGGAGGAGGGCTTTATCATTCGCAGACTATCGAAGGAGCTCTGACAACCTTTCCCGGTATACGTGTTGTTTATCCCTCCTTTGCAGATGATGCGGCAGGATTGCTCAGGAGCTCAATAAGGTCAAGAGGAACAACAGTTTTTCTCGAACCAAAAGCCCTCTACAACGACCCCAGGGCTGCTGCGCCAATACCAGAAGATTTTGAAGTCCCGTTTGGCAAAGCAAGAGTAAGAATGGAAGGAGATGACCTTGCAATGATAACATACGGTAACACAACAATCTTCTGCCTTGAGGCAGCTGAAAGACTGCGAAAAGAAAAAGATGTAACCGTCCGTGTACTTGACCTGCGCTCCCTTAATCCCCTCGACGAAGAAACAATCCTCGAAACAGTAAGGAAAACAGGCAAAGTGATGGTTGTACATGAAGATAAGGTCTTTGGTGGCTTCGGAGGCGAAATAGTAGCTCTTATTACTGCTAAAGCATTTGAATATCTCGATGGACCGGTTATAAGAGTTGGCTCACTTTTTACACCGGTCGGATTCAACAAAATACTTGAAAAAACTATTCTCCCCGACACAGAAAAAATATATACAGCCGCTGCGGAACTGCTGAAATATTAATCTTAAAAATTATGGAAAAAACTGCAATAATATATAGCTTCAATACTGTTAAAACAGCTCAGGCTGCAAAACTGATTATAGAAAGTTTTGCTGATGAAAATATAGATATGGTTAATGCCGAAGATATTACAGGAGAAAAGTTTCTCCAGTATAAGAATCTTATTCTTGGAGTTCCAACCTGGTTCGATGGAGAACTTCCAAACTACTGGGATGAATTTCTTCCCGAACTTGAGGAGCTTGACCTGAAAGGCCGACGAATAGCAATATTTGGCCCCGGCGACCAGAGAAATTACCCTGAAAATTTTGTTGACGGAATTGGAATTCTCGGGCGTTTCCTTGAAGAAAGGGGAGCTGAACTGGTAGGCTTCACCCCTGCATCAGAATATAATTTCGAGAAAAGTGCTGCACTCAGAGGTAAGAAATTCATGGGATTGCCCCTGGATTTCGAAAACCAGGCATCCAGAAACAAAGAAAGAATTACCCGATGGGTGAAACAATTAAAAAAAGAACTCTACTGAAAATCCGGATATCCTGATTCTCTTCAACCCAATTTTGATTGCAAATCCTCAACACCTTCGGGCTTAACTGGAAGAGATACCGTAAACTTTGTCCATACTCCTTCCTCGCTTTCAACTTTTATTTTCCCACCATGATTTTTTACAATCTGCTGGACAATCGCCAATCCAAGCCCTGTACCTGATTTAAAGTCTTTCGGTACATTTGACCCCCTGAAAAATTCATCAAATACTTTTGGAATATCCTCAGCAGGTATACCTATACCCGAATCGGAAATTTCTGAGATAATATTATCTCCTCTTCTTCTAATATTGAGTTCTATCCTGCCACTGGCTGGTGTATACTTGATAGCATTAAATAAAAGATTTGAATACATTTCTTCCAGAGTGTAAGGATTACCCGTCATCCTGTCGGCATTTTCATCAATATAATAACTGAAATTTATTGTTTTATCTTTAATTAGAATCTTTATGGGCGTAACAACTTTTTCTATAAGGTCCGGAATACTGAACTCAACTATTTCGTCATCATGTTTTAAACGTTTCCTTGTTAAATTAAGCAAATCGCTGATAAACTCCGATAGAAATTCAGCTCTTTCATAAGCCCTGACAACGAACTCTTTCTGACTATCATTAAGTTTCCCTGACATCTCGGTTTTAAGAATTTCCAGACAGCTTATTATTGCTGCAACATGACCTTTAATATCGTGAGTTACCCTGAAAACATATTCATTTTTAAGTTTATCTTTCTTTTCAAGTTCCATATTTGTTTTTACATAAGTCTCTTCACTTTTTATTGATCTGTGAATAATCATCTGAGAGAGACTTACGACCATTATTGCCGTACATGCAAAAACCACTCCTGTACCTGTTACATAAAGGACGTTCTGGTAAAGTTCATGAGAAACATAACCTTCGAGGGGGAAATGTGGTATTACTCCAAAACATTCGAATAGTCCAAGAGAAGCCGTTAATACAAGGGCAAAGGCGGCGTAAAGATAGCTCTGATAAACAGGGAATATTGAACTTGCAATAATAAGATGAAAAAAGTAAAACAGGAATAATGGATTTTCAATGCCTCCTGAATAATGAATCAGCACCGTAAGTATAATCAAATCTGATATTATCTGAAAATGTATGTTTCTTTTAACTCTTCCTATAACATTTGTTCCAGTGTCTTTCTTGATCCTTTCAAGAGTTATTTTATGGAAAACATTCAACAACAGAAGAATGCATGCAAGCAAATAAATTTGTTTCTCTTTAACGGTGATTCCGAGTAAATGAGTTACGGCATAATTGGAAACAACAAGAATTGTAATTGCAATCCATCTGATGCGGATAAACCATTTAAGGAAAAACAGGTGTGCAGGTAATAATTTTTCTTCCATCATACTGGAAATAAAAAGTGATCGGCATTATCAGTACAGATCTCAAACAGCGAATAGTCCATCAACTTCTGCAAGTATCTGCTGGTCGGTAAAATGTCTTCCTTTTATTGCAGACGATGGACAGGCTGCAACACAAACCCCGCATCCTTTACACAGTGCGCTGATTATGTGGCTCTGTTTTTTATCTTCAAGAAATTCAATTGCGTTGTATGGACAAAGGGTGTTGCATAATCTGCATCCTGCACATAGATCGGGGATTACTTCAGAATAAAGTGCGTCTATCTCTATTTTTTCTTTTGCAATTCTCGCCAGTATTCTTGCGGCTGCAGCTCTTGCCTGGGCAACAGTGTCAGGTATATCTTTCGGTGCAACACATGTACCAGCAATAAAAATACCATCGGTAGTTGTTGCAACCGGTTCAAGTTTTGGGTGACTCTCAATAAACCATCCTTCTTTATCCTGACTTATATTGACAATTCTGGCAACTTCTGCCGAATCTTCTCTTGCTTCCATCCCAACCATCAGTACAACCAGGTCGGCAGGTATTTCTATAACCTCTCCCGAAAGTTTTTCGTTAACCTCAATAAGCATTTCACAATCATCCTCCGGGCCAGCTTTATGAATAACAGGCCTGTCGCCTTTTTCATACATCAAAAACATGGTTTTTGCTTCAGAAGATCTTCTGTAGAAATCCTCATGGCCCTTCCCAAAAGCATGCATATCAATATATATATCCGATACATGGCAATCAGGAATTGCTGATTTTATTTCGTGAGCATATTTAAGTGCCGTCATACAGCAAACCCTTGAACAATAGGGATGAAATTCTACACTACGGCTTCCTACACAATGAATTATTGCAACATATTTGGGGATTTTCCCGTTTTTGGTTTCGATACGACCTGATTTTATCATTGCTTCAAGTTCAAATGAAGTAACGACGTTTGGGAGTTTACCATAACCATAATGTACAATGCGTGAAGCGTCAAATTCCTTATAACCTGTACAAACTATAACATTACCAATTTCCACTTCAGAAGGTTCTCCTTTCTCTTTTAGAGGAGTAATAACTGCCTTAAAGTTGCCAACAAAACCAGAAAGATTAGTTACTTTCGAATTGAAGAAGATTTCAATGTTGTTGTTTCCTTTGATTCGTGATATTCTTTCAATTAGAAGATCTTTGGCAGGATAGAGATAAGGCGCTGTCAGATCAACCCGGGCAAGGTTCCCACCCAGATGGTCCTCTTTTTCAACAAGATAAACCTTATTTCCTGCATCTGCCAGTTCAAGAGCTGCGGTCATTCCTGCAATACCACCACCAATTACAAGTACATTGGGGCACATCTTGACCGGAACACTTTCAAGCTCCTCATGCAATTGAACCCTATAAATAGCAGCCCTGACAAGGTCTTTTGCCTTTTCGGTAGCTTCTGACTGGCCGGAATGAACCCAGCTGCATTGTTCACGTATATTGGCCATTTCAAGGAGGTACTGGTTCAGCCCTGCCGCCCGCAAAGCATTCCGAAAAGTCCGTTCATGCATATTCGGACTGCATGCAGCTACAATAACTCTGTTCAGACTGTATTCTTTTATATCGTGGCTTATCATTTCCTGACCGGGATTTGAACACATATACTTATATGTCTTTGCAAGAACAACACCCGGTAATGTCTTTGCATACTGCGCAACCGCCTCAACATCAATAATTCTGGCAATATTGGTTCCACACATGCAAATATATACGCCTGCTCTGAGCTCTTTCATAGATCAAAAAAATTTATTTAATAATAATCGGCATTGAATTCAGTACCAGCTCCTGACGGAGAAGAGCTTCTTTCCGTACTGCTGCAAAATACATGGCCAGAGGACGATAAACCAGATGCGCCCACTTACTGAAAGGCATCCTCAGAAGCCAGGGAACAACACTCATTAAATGAATAATATAAGTAATGTTTGCTGTTTCAATCATACCTGTCCTGTGAAATATGTGCTGTGATATCCCGGTTACAACAATTATAAACAATAATATCACAAATACCCAGTCGGTACCGTGTGATTTTTTATATTGTACATAATGTTTTTTGATTCTCCCTCTTATAAAGTATATTGTTCCAGAAATCAATCCTAAAGTGGCAAGATAACCGAATATATGGACCTCCCACCTGATCCGGGGACCTGACTGGAGGCGTTCAATAAATACCATGACAAGCACAAGCATTGTTACATATCCAAGCATCAGCCCCAGATGAATAAGCCATGGCATATAAAGTGTATGACCTCTTCTTTTCTCACAATCGGAATATCTTTTTTGAGTAAAAAAATGCCACGGTAGCTGGTAAAATTCCTTCAGATAAAGCCACCATGGCACATTAACGGAAGTACCTTTTACCATAACCGATTTCCACATCCGGAAAGCATTTAACAGAAGGAATATCAGCAATATAGCTCCAACTGACAAATCAAACTTATGAATAAATGAACTATTCAGAAAAGCTCCTTCACCGTCATATACTCCGATGTTTCCGTGTGTAAGTCCATAATAAATCATACCTGCTCCGGTTAAAAGAGCAATTATGATTATATATAATATTTCTGCAACCCTTGATTTGTAAAATAGAGTTGCCAGTCCTGTGAAATCATATCTGGTAATAAGCCAGCGTCTGAGACTCATCATTGTCTCTCCCGGATCTGCCTCCCTGGGACATTGCTCAGAACATTGTCCGCAATAATAACATAACCATGGTTCCAGGGTTGTCTCCAGCTTTGTTTCGAGACCCATCTGCAAAAGTTTCATTGATTTTCTGGGAAACCTGTAAACTTCATCTGCATGAGGGCACACAGTAGAGCAATCACCGCACTGATAGCATAATTGTACATCTTCTGCTCCAAAGCGGTTAAGTTCATTTATGAACATCGGATTTACTCTGATTGCCATAATATTTTATTTAAATTTTATGCAATACTCTGGCTCTTTCCTCAATTTCACTTAGTGATAAACTACTGAGATTTCCGAGACCTCTGCCGCTGGTAATGCTTTTAAGTACACCGGCAGCTACAGCAGATGCCTGGGCTACAGTGTCAGGTATGTCTTTTGGCCCCTGGCACATACCTGCTACGTAAATTCCTCCCTGTTCAGTATCAGTTGGGCTGCCATTATAATCCAATTCCGAAAACCAACCATCATTATCACGTTTAATACCGAACATCCTGCTAAGTTCTTCTGTACCTTGTGAAGGGATAAGCCCAACAGCCAGCACTACCATATCAACTTCAAATTCCAGCAACCTGTCATTAATAATATCCTCTCCCTTAATTATCATTTTATTCCCCTTCATCTCCACTGAAGCAGTATGCCCACGGACAACAAAGGTTCCTTCCTGTTTTATCCTCTCTGCAAACTCCTCATAGCCTTTGCCGAATGCTCTCATGTCAATATAGAATTCATAAACTTTGGCATTCGGTACTTTCTCCTTGATAAGATGTGCAAATTTGAGGGAATACATACAGCATACCCTGCTGCAGTAAGAGTTATACTTTTTATTCCTTGAACCAACACAGTGGATTAATGCTACGCTTGAGGGTGGAATACCTTCCGGAGTGAATACCCATTCTTCTTCACCGGTTTTCTTATTGATTGTTTTCGTTTTCATGACTATCCTCCCGCCAGTTGTGCCTGAAGCATTGGTGAGCCTCTCAAATTCAAGGGAAGTAAGAACGTTAGGATATACACCATATTTATACTGTTCTATTCTGGAAGCATCAAGCATTTCATAACCTGTCGCCAGAATTATGTTTCCGACTTCAATATCTATTATTTTTTCTTTTTCATTGAGGTTTATACATTCTTTCGGGCATTTCCTGGCACATACACCGCACTTTTTCCCCTCTGAAATAATATACGTACAATGCTGGCTGTCGATCAGAAATGCATTTGGTATTGCCTGAGGGAAGGGAATGTAGATAGCTTTTCGTAAGGATATTCCTGCATCAAATTCACTCTTAACTTTAACTGGGCACACTTCGGCACACTGGTTGCATGCCACGCAGGCATCTGGATCCACATATCTGGGAGACTGTTTAATTTTTATCCGGTATGCACCCGGTTTGCCTGAAACAGAAATGACTTTCGACATGGTAATCAGTCGTATCATTTCATGCTGTCCTACTGATACCATTTTTGGGGTAAGGATACATGCTGCACAATCGAGAGTGGGAAATGTTTTATCAAACATGGCCATGTGCCCTCCAATCGTCCCGCTTTGTTCAACCAGATATACCTGTTTCCCTGCATTTGCTATTTCAAGAGCAGCCTGAATTCCCGCAATACCTCCTCCAATTATGAGTGTTGAATGGTTTACGGGATTACCTCCTGGTACTGCTGCCAGTGGGAAAGGTACTCCCATTACCGCACAGGCTAAAATAGCTTTTGCTCTGTCCATTGCATTCTCCCCTCTTGCTCCATGCTCCTGAAAAGATGCAAGCCATATCTCGGAGGTATCTCCTCCGGCAAGTGCCATTGCCCTTGTGAATACAGGTTTATAATAACCCGGCATATCCCCGGCAATAACTATTCTTTCCAGAGAAGAAAACTTGATCCTTTCACTAAGCTCTGCTGCTTTAAGAGAAGAGTCTGGTTTTAGAATTACCACAGTCTCAACATTAGGTAAATTAGCTGAATATTTAGCAATAGCATCAATATTCAGTTCCCTGTTCTCGTATGGCTGACAGAAGAAAACACCTGTTCGCATTGCTTCTAAATTGATTAAAATATTTTTATCAAAAATTATTTATCGCGCTTAACCATTTTGATCAGATTACCTCCTGCATCTCTGATTTCAAGAATAAATGGCATATGCCCGGGTAAACTGTGAGTTGCACATGAAAAACATGGATCATAAGCTCTGAAAGCCATTTCTATCATATTCAGGATCCCTTCGTTTACCTCGACATCAGTCTTAATCAAACCTTCCGCAGCTTTTCTGACCGACATGCAAATAGCAGCATTATTATTTGTTGTTCCGACAATAATATTTGCTTTCTTTACGATTGCCTTCTCATCGGTCCAATAATGATGTGTAAGTGTACCTCTCTGTGCCTCCACTATTCCAACACCCTCACCTCGTATTGGACCTGGTTCGGCTTTCAACATTTTTCCTGTAATGTCTGGATCAGTAATTAGCTCATATAACCTTTCAGCAGAATAAAGCAACTCTATGAGCCTTGCCCAATGCATTGCAAGGGTGGCATGTACAGGCTTACCTCCAAGGGTTGAGTACATTCTTTCGTATTCTTTCTGTGCAAGTGGTGTTGCCATACCATCTGATGCATTCAACCTGGAAAGAGGAGTTGCATGATAAATCCCTGAATTCTGGCCGTCAATAAAACCTTTCCAGCCAATTTTTTTCAGATAAGGAAACTTCAGATAGCTCCACGACTCAACATGTTCGGCAATATGTTCGAGATATTCCGGCGGAGAATATTTACAAATCTCATTACCGCTGGTATCAACCACTCTCACCTTCCCGTCGTAAAAATTTACCCTATTATTTGAATCAACAAGTCCCATTGAGTGAAGGCGCAAAGTATATGGACCATTAATAATTAAATCCACATATTCTTTATTCTTCAGGACGAAATCTTCGAAAATTTGCAGGGAAAATTTTGCAAATTCAATAAATCCTTTAGCTTTTATTTCGATATCTTCCCGCTCTTTTTCATTAATTCCTTTTCTTACTCCTCCCGGTATATTCATTACCACAAAAGTCTGATGGCCTCCGAGAAGTGCCTGAATTTCCTGTGCTAGTCGACGTTGTTTGATAACTTCTGTCCCTATTTCCTTACCCACTTTTTCAATAACCCCCACGATATTTCTTTTAGCAGCTTCTGCCATCGGTCCAACAACAAAATCCGGTGCTGCAAGTGCATAAAAATGGGCAGAATGGCTATGGATAAAGTGAGCCATATAAAAAAGTTCCCTGAGTTTTTTTGCTGTTGGAGGCGGATCGAGGCCAAAAACCTCATCAACTGCCTTGCCTGAAGCCATGTGATGACAACCAGGGCATACCCCGCAGATTTTTGCAGTTATTGCTGGTAATTCCTCAACCGGTCTGCCTTCGCAGAATTTCTCAAAGCCGCGAAGCTCAGGAATCTGAAAATAAGCATTGCTTACTTTTCCGTTATCATCCAGGAAAATCTCTATTTTCCCATGACCTTCGAGTCTGGTAACCGGGTCAATAGTAATTCTTTTCATACGATTTTCCTCCTTAATAAAGATACTGGCAGGCTGAATCTGTAAAAATATCCGGCAGTATCGACCAGATCATCGAGAATCTTTACTATTTCTTTAGGTTCTTTTTCATCAATAATACTTGCTATCGATGACATCATTTTTGCTCCGGGATCGACAATTCCAGGAGGTGGCCCGTAACACCCTCTGCAAGGCGCATTTCCTTTAATACATCTATGGCCACAACCTGTCCGTGTAGCTGGTCCCATGCACAAAACTCCCTGCTCAAGAAAACAGGTAACTCCATCATCTTTTATTTCCCATGGTCTTTTTAATTTTTTAATACGTTTATTTTCTGTTTTAATTCTGGTGCATTCTTCACATTGAGTTTTTATACCTGCACCAATCACTAACCCCTTCGGAGGCAAGGTAGCACCACTTACTATGGCAGTGAAAACCTCAAGAAGCCTTTCTGTCTGGGGCGGACAACCCGGAATAGAATAATCTACTTCCGTAACCTGCGAAAGAGACCGTACATCATTATAAAATTCCGGAAGGTCCAATGTGCCTTCGGGAACTTCAGAATCCGTAAGCGGAATTATCTTTTCAGGATTTACAACCGATTCCGCCTCAAGGTAAACCCTTTTAAACAGCTCATATTTTGTGCTTAAGTTTGCCAGTCCTGGTATACCTCCCATATGTGCGCAACTACCATAAGCAATCAGCAGCTTGCTCTTACGCCTCAACAGTTTTGCCATTTTTTCATTCTCGCTGTTTCTTACAGCCCCGTTAAAAAGCGTAATATCAATATGCTCATCCGGCATTTCCTCAACATCATGATATTTAGTGTCAAGGGCTATAGGCCAGAAAACAAGATCAGCAGCTGATATCACATCAAACAATTTTTCATGAACATCCAGAACCGACACACAACAGCCTCCGCATGCAGCTGCCCAATAAACTGCCAGCTTCAATTTTGGTTTCTTAACTTCCATAAAAGCCTAATTTATATTCTATGAAAAATTTGTAATTGTTTCCCGTATTTTACAGGGGCCCAGCTCAGTAATTGTCTCCGTAAAACTGTTTACAAGATCGGCAAATTGTTTCCCTTCACTGGCGCTTATCCATTCAAGCTTCAGCCTCTCCGCCTCTAATCCCATTTGCCGGATATATTTCTGGAGTAATAAATACCTCCGCAGGCAACGGTAATTACCTTCCTGGTAATGACAATCACCAGGGTGACAACCACAGATCAGAACACCATCCGCACCATTAACAAATGCTTTCAGTACAAACGTAGGCTCAACACGACCTGAACACATTACCCTGATAATTCTGATATTGGGCTTGTATTCAATTCTTGAGGTTCCTGCTAAATCTGCTCCTGTATATGAGCACCAGTTGCAGAGAAAGGCGACAATCCTGGGTTTGAATTCCATATTTTTTTGTATTATAATCCTGAATCAATACCTTGTAATTTAAAAAAAATTTCAAGAAATCAATAAAAATTTGAAAATTAATCATTTATCGTGATTTTTTTTCACAATAACTTTCATAAAAAATAGAATAAAAAAATCTGCTTCATCCGCAAACCAAGGATTCCACAGATAAACAAATACCTCTAAGATTAAAGATTACCTTAAATTAGAGAGGTTATTTTCCTATTATTTTTTTTTCTCGGGCCAGTTCGTCCATTTACTGACCTTCAGATTCAATAATTCATCAATCCTCCTGTAAAGCTCATCAGCTTTAAGCGGTTTTTCAATAAAGGCATCAACCGGCAAAAACTCATCATCTGTATCAGGAGAAAAGTTAAAATAAGGTTTACGGGTATTTATTGCTGTTAGCATTAGAACAGGAATATGTGAATATTCTTTATCATAACGCATCTTCTGAGCAAAATCAAAACCTTTTGATTCACCTTTGTTCCCGAACATCACATCAAGAATTATTAGATCGGGCTTAATCTCCTGCATTTTAATCCATCCTTCTTCAGGATCATATGCGCTTGAAACATCGTAGCCTTTAACTTCCAGCATTTTAACAATTGCTGCAACCAGGTCTGTATCATCTTCTATTACCAGAACTTTTTGTTTGTCGCTCATTTGGTGTTCCTCCATTAATTTTTGGTTTCTTGAGCTGTTAATATTTAATCCAATTATTTGACTGCACTATTTAAATATCAATTCTTTCTTTCCTGCCTAATAAAATTATGAATTTAATGTTAAACAGCAATATAATATTTCGGAAATATTTTCACTTTAAAAAAACAGCATTCCCTCAAGGAAAGAAAAGTGTCTAACGTTATCTATCTATGAAATTCAACAAAAAATAAGTTCCTCTTCACTTACAAAATCAGTTTTTTTACTTCAGAAAAGACTCTTTCAAAAATCACTCTATATTTTTTCTCCAGCGCCGTTGATAACCCCGTACCAAATTTTCTTTCATTACACACTCCTATTGCAACAATGTGTATTTCCGCAGGAATTTTAAAGCCCAATTCATTCCCCAGTTCGAGTGCCTGCAGAAATCCTGCATCATGCATATTTGAAACATGAGACGTAATTTTAAAATCGGAAGGAGTTAACAGATAAATATCTCCAGGCAAACTGGAAGAAGAATGGATAGAATCAATTATTACCACTCTGTCAAACCCGATTATTCTTTCAAGAATTTCCATTCCTCCGCAGCTCGCCGTTTCAATTGTAGCCAGTTTTTGTAATTCGGTCTCAATCAAATCATTCGCCAGACGAATACCTATACTATCGTCAGTCAATATCTCATTCCCGAGGCCAAGTATTAATTTTTTGGTTTTTATCAACTCAGTACAATTTTTTTTCAGTTAAAGGGTTTATCCCTTTGTTCCAATCCGGAAGAATATTCAGAATAAATTCCTCTTTTTCTTCATTTAATTTTTTCATATCAAGTCCAATATATTTCTGGGCCTTTGTTTTGCTATCAATATCAGGCAAAGAAATTTCTGAATTATATCCCAGAGAAGCCAGCAGTCTGGCAAGTTTTACTCTTACTTCTGAGGCCAGGGCAATAGCTCCGGCAATTATTCGGGATGTTTCCACCGGTGAATGAAAAGAATTTCCGTGCCCTGCCGCTACAAAATCCCAGCGCCATTGTGCCCTTCTTATACCAAGGAGAATTTCCTGCATTTGCTCTTCCCTGGCTCCCTTATCCCATGCACTCTTTGCTTCAAGATGACATTTCACAAGAAGTTTTTCAAGAGTTTTACGATTCTCGTATATTTTCTCCTGCCGCTGGTAAACATCATTAATCAGCCGTGCTGTCTCTTCCCTGTGGCAAACCTGACAGGAATTTGCTACATTGTTAAGCGGACTCTGAATATGGTGATCTGTGAATTTTTGTCCACCCTCACTTATAAACGGCATGTGGCAGTCGGCACATGATACGCCTCTTGATGCATGAATACCTGTCATATAAATCTCATAATCCGGGTGTTGCGCCTTCAGCATTGGTGCACGGCTCAGAGCATGAACCCAATCAGAAAATTCTATCTCATCATAATATTTCTCAATTTCTTCAACTGTTAATCCGTTTTTCCAGGGAAAAACCAGATAATCAACTCCCTCTGCAATATTTTTATTAAAGTAGTATTCCACATGGCATTGTGCACAAACAAGGCTTCTCATTTCCTGATAAGAGACCTTTGCCAGATCCCTTCCTGAGCTTTCAAATGCTTTCTGCAGAGCAGGTCTGGTTATTCTAAGGTTCATATTTTTAGAGTTATGGCAATCGGCACAACCGACGGTGTTTGTGACTTTATGTCCCAGTTTCTCCCATGTGCCTTTGTAAAAACCTTCTTCTCCCTCTTCAGCGATTAATCCCGGTATATTTGAACTCTTGCATGTCCAGCAGGTATTGGGCATTGGAGAACGAACCCCCTGGCGAGGTGCGCCGGTACGGAGAGTCTGGCGAATATCTTCAACTGAATAGTAGTGACCTCTGCCCTGTTTATAATCTTTTGAGAAAGAGTATCCTGCCCAAAGAACTACCATTTCAGGCGATCCTTCAAGCATATCAATAGAAGCATTGCCATTAAATCTGCTTCTAAACATTGTATCGGCAGTTTTCAAATATGAACCATATTCTCTAGGGAAAGCTTCTCCCCATTTGCCGTTGTCTGGTTCATTTTCAGGAAATGTGATTTGAGGAGTATATGTAAAAATAGCTTCCGCCCTTCTCTCTATGATTGAGGATGCAAGCATTCCAAGAAAGAAGACTGCCACAACAGTTGCAATAAAAAGAACCCAGCCGGCCCATGGATTATCTTTTATTATCTGATTAATTGATTTCATCATCCTGTTAAATGATTTTTTCAGAGTTATAAAAAATTATTTTTTATTCTTTTTTGTGGATTTGAGCCACTCTGGCAGGGGCGATTCAGGAACTGGCACTCTGGCCCATGGAACTGCAGAAAGACTGTTGACCCTGCCGTGAGGAGTTTCCCTGTGACATTCAGTACATTTTCTGTTTATTCTTTCGTCCTTGATATTCCTGTTAACTGTCATAAGCCTGCTATCAATCAGCAATTCAGAGTGACACCTGATACAGTTCTTTTGCACAACCCTGCTTCCTGGTTCCTTTATAAATATTACCTGGGGTTCCCTGCGAAGGGTAAATATCGTCGCATGCCTTATACCATCTTTTGCTTTGAAAAAATATTTACTGAACAAATTATTGTGAGGCACATGGCAATCGTTACAGTTCGTTTTTTCCCTGTGGGAACTGTGGTACCAGGTTGCATACTGAGGAGCCATAATATGACAATTTACACATGTTGCAGGATCATCACCAAGGTATGAAAATGCCTTTGAAATATAAACCGAGTAAAAAAGAAGACCTGTCAATATGCCCGTAATAATAATCACAGATAACTTCCATCTTTCAGGCGGAGAAAATTGTTTAATGAATCTCATCCTGTAACAAATTATTTACCGGTTCCTTTCTTGTGAAGTAAAACTGTCACAGGTTCAATAGTCACAAGACAGCCTTTAGGCATTTTTATAAGTTCGGGCTCAAGATACCTGAAGAATTCGTTAAGTTTCTCGGTTTCATCTATTATTTCAATCATTACTGGCAATTTTTCGGTAAGTTCCCAGAATTTTGTAGATGTGACAGCTCTGGAGCTCAAACCATATCCCATTATGCCACGGTAAACAGTAACACCGGCAATTCCTTTTTCCTTTGCCAGATAAACAATATGTTCATACAAAAGCTCGTTACCTATTTTGTCGGTATTGCTTGCATGAATTTTAAGTACACCTTTTGCCATATTGTAAAGTTTAAAATTTCCCCTGAACTCTGTTTCAGCTTATATTTTCCAAGATAATAATTTTTTCGTTATCTCAGATTTTGTTGTTAATTCATTAATAATTTATTATTTTCACAAATGTTTAATATACTGTATTTTTAGATTTTAATTAACGCAAAAATCAGTAATTATGGACAGTA
This sequence comes from Rikenella microfusus, assembly GCA_020722575.1. Taxonomy (GTDB): domain Bacteria; phylum Bacteroidota; class Bacteroidia; order Bacteroidales; family VadinHA17; genus LD21. The sequence continues at coordinate 67,109 of DYKN01000009.1, forward strand.
ATATTAAGTTACTTTATGAAGAATACAGGCGTGGAGGTTTCTCGCGACGTGAATTTCTGAAGAGGCTGGTGATATACACTGGCAGTACGGCAGCTGCGATGGCTGTTCTTCCAGCTCTTGGCGATGACATTATAGAAGCATCAGAATTACAGGATTTTCCTGGCCTGTTAACGGAATTTATAAAATATCCTGGCGCCACAGGCGATGTCAGAGCATATCTTGCAAGGCCGGTCAAACCGAAAAAAAATCCTGCGGTAATTGTTATCCATGAAAACCGTGGTCTGGTGCCTCATATCCAGGATGTAACACGAAGGATGGCAAAAGAAGGGTTTCTTGCACTGGCTCCGGATGCATTATCTCCTGTAGGAGGAACACCGGATGATATCAGTAATGTTGGCGAACTCTTCAAAAAGCTGAACAATGAAGAGACTGTAAAAAACTTCGTTGCAGCGGTGAAATACCTCGAAACACACCCGAATTCAAACGGTAAAGTGGGTTGCACAGGTTTTTGCTGGGGCGGTGGCATGACGAATCAGGTAGCGGTTAATTCCCCGACGTTAAAGGCTGCTGTCCCTTACTATGGCCGTCAGCCTGCACCGGAGGATGTTTCCAAAATAAAAGCTGCCATAATGGCACACTATGCTGAAAATGACCAGGGTATCAATGCTGGCATACCAGCTTTTGAGGAGGCACTTAAAAAAGCAAATATCGAACACAAAATTTATATGTACCCTAAAACTCAGCATGCTTTTAACAATGATACTGGCCCAAGATATAACGCAGAGGCCGCCAAACTTGCATGGCAAAGAACAGTTGAATTTTTTAAGGAAAAACTGAAATAGCTATTGCCTGTTGCGACGGCGCCATTCGGCAGCGACAGCCTCTACAAATGGCTTTATGTGTCTGAAAAACATTTTATAACCACTACATAAATAATTTAACCCGGGCTCTCCGTCGGGAGTGGTTATGAATCTGTTTTTCGGGCATTCACCATTACACATTTCAAGCACATCGCATTCTCTGCAATATTTAGGAAGCGTTTCATATTTCGCTTTGCCAAATTGCTTTTGTGTCTCTGAATTCAACATATCCGACAAGGATATCTCCTTAATATTGCCAACAAAATGCCCGTCATCCACAAAATGGTCGCATGAATAAAAATCTCCATTCATTTCAAGCACGGGAACTCCGCCGCATACTTTTTTAAATATGCATAAAGTATGCTCCTGTCCGAATGCGGGCCTTACTGCTTCCTCAAAGATCTGTATCTTAATCCTGCCAATGTCTTTCTCAACCCACTCGTCAAAAATCTCACAAAGGAAACGACCGAATGCTCCTGAACCGACTGAAATTTCGTCAACACCTCCCGGTACTGAAGAGTCCCTGATAACCAGAGGCAGAAAAGTTATAAACTGTGCACCGATACTACTGAAAAAGCGGTAAACTTCCAGAGGTCTTCCAGCATTGAAGGAACTTACGACGCATAGTATTTCATTTCTTATGTTATATTTCTGGAGCAACCTGTAACCTTCCATGACCTTGCTGAAAGTCGGCCGACCACCTGCTGTTACCCTGAACCGGTTATGCAATTCTTCCGGACCATCAATACTTATCCCGACATAAAAATTGTATGCAGACAGAAACTTGCACCACTTATCATCAAGAAGTGATCCGTTAGTCTGGATCCCATTAAAAATTGTATATCCTGCGGGTCTATGTTTTTCCTGAATTTCACCAGCCTTTTTGAAGAAGTCGATTCCTGCGAGCATGGGTTCACCGCCATGCCATGAAAAGAAAACATCCGGGCCCGCTGCGGCTTCAATATGACTGATAATATATTTTTCAAGAATATTTTTCGGCATCACGGCCACTCGCTGCATTTCCCCAACCTTACCTTTATCAAGATAGTAACAATACCGGCAGCGGAAATTGCATTTAGCCCCAACTGGCTTTACGAAAACCTGAAAATCATTAAGGTCACCGCCGACCATTGCACTGATTAAATTAAAGAAAGCAAGATACAAAAAACTGAAAAGGAAATAAAATAATTACAGGGAAAACCAGTAATTCAATTTTACCCAGCAGGCTTATCGTCTATCGCCGAAGGAGAAGTCACAAGTCTTGAAGTAATATAAACAGGCTGCCCTTATGTCGTTCTCAGTGACTTAACCGCATCCTGTATATTTTGGTTTTCAACCTTTTTAAGCGTTGTGATTAAGAAAATTCCTGAACAAAAGTAATTCTCCTTCGCAGGTTCAATAAAGAACTCCTGACAAGTACAGAAGAGCAATAATAATTATTGTCAGTGATGAGACTCCAATCGGAAACCACACAGGTGCTATCCATGGTTTGGGTATCAAGAAAAGCACGTCAATGGTTTTAAATGATGGAGGCCATTTAATGAGAATATAGAGTGAAAGATAATAGAACAGGTCCCAGAAGGCAAAAGTCCAGAGGAAAAAGACACCCCTTTCAATCCATGTTGTACCAGTTAGCAGAGCAATTACCGCAAGCATAATAATTGTAGCCGCCTCACGTGTCATTTCCACTTTAAGATACCATGGATCGATTCTGTCAATAGCCTCTTTATTTGAATCAGCATCAAGAATTCCAATTGCTTTACGCAGATAAACCACAACCACCCCTTCGAGGTGGGCCATGGCTATTCCGAATACGGCAAGAAGAGAAAGTTTCAGCAGCATATCAGAATATTTTTATTACAAATTTACAGGTTTTAATGGAGAATTCCTGCTTCCAAACAGCCTCTCTATAACCCGAAATATCTTAGAATAGCCGGGATAAAAACTATAAGTCCGGTAATTACTGAAATTATTGCTGCTATCAATACTCCAGCAGCCGCTGCATCTTTAGCATCCCTGATATTTATATTCTTTTTTTCCGTAATTGCATCCCCAAGATGCTCGATAGCAGTATTAAAGCATTCACTCGTCAGTACAAGGCCTGAAACAAGTATTACTGCAATCCAGCTTCCACCTGAAATCTTAAAGATAACACCAGCTGCAATCACAAGCAAAAATATAATTAACTGTATTCTGAAATTTTTTTCAAACCTGATTACCACCCGGATACCATTGAAAGCATTCTTAAAGCTGTTAACTCTGTTCTTGATACGAGCAGAAAGCCTTTTATCAGAATTTTCAGTTTCTTTCATTATTCCAGATTTTATTTATCAAGTAGCTTGCTTCTAAGAGCTTCATATTTTGACATATCAAATCCCGATACGGAAAGATATCCTGCAATGCCACCATAATGTTTTTCAACTCTATCAATTACCGTTTCAATATTCTCTCTTCTCAGGGTAATTGCATCCAGTATAGCACTTGCAGGGAAAAACCCAAATGAAAAAAACTTCCTGATTATTAGTCTTTTTCTAAAATATGGCAATAAATAATCATTCGACATCATGAAATTGTCAACGATTTCTTTCCAACTGCATCCGGCTATCATCTGCAGGAGAGCACAGATTATACCGGTTCTGTCTTTGCCTGCCCTGCAATGGATAAGGATTGGTGTGAAATCGTCGGTAAACAGTATTTGTGCAATTATTTTCAGAACAGGTTTTGACGATTCAAGAATCTCTCCATACAATTCCTCTATCACTTTTTGAACGGCTTCCTCCTGCTTCCCCTGCAATATTAGAGGTTTTAACCTTTCACGGGTAACCTGTTCAAAGTCAAGTGGAAGGGATAATAAATTGATTCCCGGAATACATTTTTTCCTTTTACTATACTCTCCAGGAGCCCGGAGATCAATAATTGTCCTTATACCAAGCTGATGAAGTTTCTTAATATCCTTCCTGCTTATCCTGTCGGGGTGAGCTGACCTGTAAACAAGTCCTTTTTTCAAAGGAATACCATCGGCAGTACAGATATTACCAGCATCTCTAAAATTAAGAATAGACCTGATCCCTAAATCATATATAGTATTGCTCTTATGTTGCATTTCACGGTTTTACTTCCCAGCCATAATCAATAAATTTCCAGTTAAAATCATTTCCCTTAACGGTAATCAGCAGAAATCCTTCTTCATCACCCCTGTAAGGACCTCTCCACCAGTTGCCCGAAATAGCACCACCGGTGATAAATCTTATGCCGTCAATATAAATATCCTCGACCATATGGAGATGCCCCTGCAATACAAGCTTAAGATTGTGCCTGCTGAATTGATTCAGTACTTCTCTGGAATTTACAACCACCAAGCCCGAATCATTTGAAGCGGTTGAATATCTATATATCTGAGAATTTACCGTAATGAACGGGATATGCGTTACAATAATAATTGGAGTAATTGTATCAGTTTTCTGCAGTTCCTCTTTTATCCAATCCATCTGGACACTGTCAATCAGTCCGATATAGCTATCTTTACCAGTATCCTCAACTGAATTGAGTATAAAAAATTTCCATCCTTTATGATCAAATGTGTAATATGATCTACCAAGTCTCTTTTCAAACATCTTCTCTCCGTACTCCGGATGCAAGGGATCGGCTCCGCTGCGTTTATATATTCCATACAACTCATGATTACCCATTGTATTGTAAACCGGAGCATTTATTCCCTTTGCGGTTTCAATATAAAGGTTATAAAGCGAATCTGCAAAAGTATATCTCTGTCCAAGTGCATCCATCACAAGATCTCCTCCGGTAATAACAAAGGCAGGTTTAAGCCGGTTGGCCTCTTCAATTGCTTTCTTAAAGCCCGGAACAGCATTTCTTTCATACGTTAGATGAATGTCTGTCATAAAAACAAAGGAGAATGAGTCCCTTTTTCCCCTGCTACATGAAGCAAGAAAAAGAATATGTGTTATAATAACACTTACAACCAATAAATAAAATGTCCTTTTCATGGATTTTAATTTTTCAAACTAAGTTGAGAAATATTTTTGAAATTACCTTATTTGTAGAAAAGTTTTATCCTAACTCGGGATTAACGGGTTAATCAGTTACTCTATTGAAAGATCACGCATAATCATAATCAAGTATTTACCTGAAACTATTATTTTGACAGGTCGCTCCTATTGGTAATTTTCGTAAAATTTAAAATCATAAATTGTGAAAGTAAAACCAGCCGGGGACAAATTTTTTAAGTTCAGCCTTTTTAAAATCAATTAAAACATCAGAGAAATTGTTACGCATTTTTTGAATAATATCAAAAGGGCGTACGAAATTATACATATAACCATTAGAATCAATTTATTCATTCTTTTTTACATAAACCACAGCAGGGAAAAAATAGTGTTTAAAACTACCAACTATAATATTCATTATGAGAATATTACATCTTTACAAACCTGTAAAATTCTATTCCACTAACTCCCTTGACTTTAAGAAAATATACTCCCGATGCCAGATGACCGATATAGATTCTCATTTCTAAGAACTCTACATTACCTATTTGCATTATTTTTACTCCTGCCAGGTTGTACAGTTCTATTTCCGTTTTATCTGATAAGCCTGAAACGTTAAGGTACTCCCCGGCCGGAACCGGATAAAAAACAACAGCCCTTTCTTTGAGTTTATTGCTTTCTGCTTTAAGAACATCGGTTAATTCTATCTGTCCAGCTTCTGAAGTTTCTGTCCATGAACCATAAATTGTCCCGCATATTTCATCTGTGAGCGTCCTTGCTTCTATTTTATCAATAGCAGTGCCAGATGGACAAACCACTATAAAATCACCTGTCACAGGGTCAGAATGTGAGGCTGAAACAGGAGTATTTGCAGACCATGCAAGGATAATATATTTATAATCTATTGAATAAATTGAGGATGCAATAAGTTTACCTGTAAGATTGAAAGCTGAAGTTATTGACTCCGCTGATGGCAGAGAGACGCTCTGGTAATTCTCAGTATAGTCCGGACCAAGTCTGTCGCGGTAGGAGGCAACTGTTGAGTTATTATTTCCACGAAGATAGGCAATCCAGAACCGGGATTCAATAACCGGGTTCCCTGTAACCAGAGGACCTGATGAATATGAGTTTGTTGTAATATAACTGCCTGTAACATGATTCCAGCAGTTATATTGTGATGAACCATTATAAAGTCTGTACCTTGCATCTACCGATTCATAACCGGTAAGCTTCATGAGAACTGCCCCGCGAGAGGACTGATCAGAAATATCAACATAGGCCGGACGTAAAACCACCGAAGCCGTTTGCTGGTAAACCTCAGGCACAAAAACCATAAAAAGTATACCAGTGACAATTAATAAATTATACTTATTCATATAAACCAGTATTGAAAATGCAGCTATCAAAAAATTCCACACCTAAATTAATAAAATTAATTTGAAAATTATCACAATCCGATTTTTGAAAAATTTTGACCATAAACTATCTTTGCTCAAACAGGATAAAACGAAATTTCTCGAAAAGAATTAGGGATTAAATTAAGATTCATAGCCATGAAAATAGATTTTTTACTTGAATACAATCCTGTATTGCTTGCTCTTATCGCAACTTTGTTTACTTTTTTTATTACCGCATTAGGGGCATCAATGGTTTTTTTCTTCAAGACCATCGACAAAAAAATATTAAATTCAATGCTGGGCTTTGCGGCAGGTGTAATGATTGCAGCCAGTTTCTGGTCGCTTCTTAAACCTGCGATGGAAATTGCCGAGCAGCATGGCACATTACCATGGATCCCGGCTCTGATTGGTTTCTTAAGTGGTGGAGCATTTTTGTTCATTATTGATAAACTATTACCCCATCTACACATGGGGTTATCAACCGATAATGCTGAAGGAATAAAAACATCATGGCAGAGAAGTGTTTTACTCGTGCTTGCAATAACCCTTCACAACATTCCTGAAGGACTTGCGGTTGGTGTTGCTTTTGGAGCACTTGCTAATAATCCCGATACAGCAATGCTTTCAGGAGCAATTGCGCTGGCAATAGGAATTGGTTTACAGAATTTCCCTGAAGGTGCTGCCGTCTCAATTCCTCTCAGAAGAGAAGGATTTTCAAGAATGAAGGCGTTTTATTACGGCCAGATGTCAGGTATTGTTGAACCAATTGCTGGAGTTCTTGGAGCATATCTTGTACTGACAATTACGCCTTTGCTCCCTTATGCCTTATCCTTTGCAGCTGGCGCAATGATATTTGTTGTGGTCGAAGAATTAATACCTGAATCTCAAAGAGGTAATGAAACCGATTTATCAACTGCTGGTGCTATGGTAGGATTTGCTGTAATGATGCTACTTGATGTCGCCCTGGGATAGTAATGAATAAACACATATTCACTTCCTTCTTTCAGTATCCAATGAATTACCTGTTAAATCGAAGAATATTGATTAAAAATATTAACTTTGCAATGGTGATGGGGTTCACCTTAACCGTCTGAAAATGACTGATAACTCCTGTTTTTTAAATCCTGAAAAATCAGTCATTAAATGTCAAAATCAGATTCAATAAAATCAGACATTGAAATTCTCAAGCAGATTGCCAGAAAGCTTAATGAACAAGAGATTATTAATTCTCTTGATGAAGTCTCACGAAAGATATCCTCAAAGCTTTTCTACCTCGTTGTTGTGGGTTTATTCAAACGGGGTAAATCATCAGTCATAAATGCCCTTACAGGTAAAGAGCTTGCTCCCGTTTCGATAACTCCTACCACTTCAGTTATTACTTTTTTTCACTATGCCCCGGAAACCAGAGTAGAAGTGATATTAAAAGGAGGAAGACATTATACTATATCACCTGAAGATGTTACATATTATATCTCAGAAGAGTATAACCCCAAAAACAAGAAGGAGGTTGACTGTGTTAGAATATTTACCAACTCTCCTCTGCTTGAGAATCTTATACTTGTCGATACTCCTGGAATAGGCTCACTATTCAGTCACAATACTGCAACCACTATTGATTTTCTACCAAAAATTGATGCTGCTCTTTTTGTCATGAGTGCCGATCTCCCAATTAGCCAGGCCGATGAAGAAATACTCAGGCAAATACAGGAGTCTGTTCCAAAAGTCGTCTTCGTACTTAACAAATCAGACCTTCTCTGTAATGAAGATCTTGAAAAAATGGTTAATTACAACATTAATATGCTGAAAAATATTCTCAATAAAAGCATCAATGAAATTATTCTTATTCCTGTTTCGGCAAGAGAATATTTCAGCTCTCATAAACATGCAGGAGAGGAGGATGACCCTGGAAATATAAAATTTCTTAGAGAGACAATTATAAAGAAAATAACCGGAGAGAAAGAAGAAATCATTACATCTCGAAGTATTAAATTACTTCTATCGTTTTCAGAACATCTTCATACGCTTCTTAAGGTCAGGGCCGATACACTTCAGATGCCTCTTAATGAGCTTGAGAAAAAACGCGAGTCTATGCAGAAATCAATCGAATACCTTTCTGGCGGAAAAGTTGATTTTGATGCAGTAGTGATTAACAGGGTTCAACAGTTGATTAAAAAAGTCACTGATATAACAGAAAATAAAAGAAAAGAACTTGAAGAACAGATAAATAATACTTTAATAGTAAATTCCCGGGAGGCATGGAAGAAAATCATTGAAACGGATGCCAATAGTTTTTCAAAAATGCTTTCCGATAAAATTATCATAGAATATGAAAACCTTAAAAATGAACTAGAGGAATCAGTAAAGGAAGAATTCAGAAATATCCTGCTCCTGTACAGTACGATCTCTCAATCGTTCATCCAGGAAATTGTAAAACAGATGAAGGAAGTTCTGGGTATCAATATTGAAGGCATAATTTCTACTTTTGATATGGATGTTTATTCCTCATTTTATTTTAAAACCGAAACCAATTATAATGTTCCATCAATAAAGAAAAATATTTTTTACAAAATCCTTCCTGAGTTTATTATAAAAAGAAAAATAATAAAGCAGATTTATCGCAATTGCATTGAACTTATAAATCCCAATGCAGGTAAAATGCGCAGTGATCTTGATTATAAGATCAGCGAATCGTACAGAAAATTCAAATACAACTTCGACCAGAAGCTATTTGATCTCCTTCACAGCCTTAAGAAACTAATTGATGAAAGCATAGAGTTTAAATCGTCTATAAATCAGGATATTGAATTTACCTTAAAAACAATTAAGCTCGAAATGGATTCTATTGAGAATATACGAAAACATTATCTATATCAATAACTTTTTTAACCTTTAATAATTTTTATGAAGAATGAGGTAAAGCATAAATTAAAAAAGAATTTTTGAATGATTTTAAACCTCTTCCTTATATCAGGAAAAAAGAATTTCCCGCGTGATATAATGAAATTAACTTTAAATTTAACGGGCACACAATGAAATCAAAGAAGATAAAACTTTCTGAGAATCACAAAAGGTCTTTAACATCAGCTCTAACCATTATTGAGAAAATGCTATTTGATCTTGAAATATCATTAACCTGCCAGCAGAAAGGTTGTTGCTATGAAGTTGAAAAAGATATGAGTGATGAAATAATCCAGAAAAATATGGAAGTTATCAACGAAGTCCGAAAGAATCTTTGCCTTCTTGCAACAAAATATGGTACTGGAAAATCCAGACAGAGTCTCAGAAAGGTGGTAAATACCATAAAAACCCGTATCTGGGAAATTCTGATGGATATGAGACCCGGAAAACAGAAAGGATTCGGGGAATTCCCTGCTGAACTGGCTGATGAATACAGCCGCGATATTGATTATCTTCTTTCGATTACCGAAAAAATATCTGTATGATAAGATTCAGGACTTAATCTTCTGAAAAACCTCCAGTAGTTTTGTGCGGTAAAACTCTGTTATTTGAGCTTCATGCTCACCTATGGGTTTAAACGGAATAAGATCAATTACTTCCTCTGCTGATAGTCCAGATTTATACATTAAATCAAGGCCGGCAATAATCGTTTCAACAATCGATTTTCTGCTTTCCTCAACTGTCAAACCAATTTCGACTCCAATTTTTTCAAGTTCTTTCCAGAATCTGTTTCTTCTTATCTCCATCAAATCCTGTAGCAAACGCCACCGGGTTATAACCCTCGTTTATGTATGAAGTGGCGTTGGGGATCAATCTTGCAATGTTCTTAACATGAGATAATTTCAATGATAGCTTAGGCAGATTGATCTTTGGAGCCAGGGAAACAACAATTGCATCTGCGTTTACATCATTCTTAACCAGCTCGAGAGTATCCATAACCACTGGCGGGTGCAGAGCAATAAATACCACATCCTGACCAGCTGCAGTCTTAGCATCTGAGGATTCAACTTCAGGAAATTGTCTCTTCAGATTTGCCAGAACATCCGGATTGATATCTGTGACGACAATCCTTTTAAATTTCACATCTTTGTTCTTAAAACCCTGCAGAAGGATCTTTACAATCCTTCCAGCACCTATAAAACCTACAGAATTGATAATCATAAACATTTATAAATTTAACAATATAAATTTAGAATTTATTCCTCTCTATTTTTCGGTGCATATTTCATCAAAACTCTTGTTCCTTTTCAGCTTTTGTTTTTTTCTCTGGCTTTAATTTGACACATACATGAACCGGAGAGCCTGAACCTGGTATTAGTAGTAACAGGCAAGCCATCACGCTCCCACTTAATAAATCCACCAGCCATGTTTACAACATTCTTAAATCCTTTCCCGATGAGAAACAAAACTGCTTCCCTGCTTTTAAGACCGGCTGAATCTGCAACAACAAGCATTATATTATCCGGAAGTTCTTTAAATCTTTCCTGAAGAATGCTGAAGGGTATATATACTACGCTATCCACCCCGAACATTTTGAATCTAGTCATATACGATTCCCGGCAATCTAAAATCATAAGCTCATTTTTAATGCACATTTCGTAACACAGCCGGGGTGTTAAATTAAATACCCCATGAGAATAAAAGACACCATCACCTTCTTTTATATTATTCCTCGACAGTTTTCTTTTCATATTTTTCAATTCTTATCTGGAAAAATATTTTAAATAATTCACTTGCTTCCTGTCAGTCTTTGTAATCGATACAATATTTGATCCCTGGCGGATCAATCGTTCCCTTAACCAGTCCGGCTTTTTTAAGTTCGGCCAGATGCTGAGAAACAGTTGAATCGGCCAGTGGAATTTCATTCGATATTAAATTAAAACAACAACCGTCCTTTTCGGCAAGATACCTGAGAATCGAAATTCTTGCTGGATGCGCCAGAGCTTTTGCAACCATGGTAAGCTGAATAACGTCTTCACTGTACTCCTCTTTATTTGGTGAAGCCATACCTTTATTAATTACCCAATAATAGCTTTTTTTAATTTGTATTTCGTAAAATTACGAATTATTTATTTAATATTCAATTCATATATTTCATAAAATTTAGTGCCATTAAACAAACGAAAATGCTTCAATGTACCTGTCTACATAAAGATCAGCTTTTTTCCGTCGGTATTGCATTATAAACCTCGGATGTTCAAGAGGTACTATTTCTCTGAAATAACTATATTTTTCGTTCATTTTCAGCAGAAATCTGAAGTTTTCCCCTCTCCCCAGACAAAAACATAAATCTCTCTTCATTCCGAAGGAAAGCTGTTTCTCAATATTTTCAACAATAAAATCGTAAACCGAATTATACAGCTCACGGTTATCATAATAATTAAAATTAATTTCCCTCCCTCTTTTTCCCTCTTTCAAAACAAAACCCAGTGGACAAACAGCACTTACGAAAAATTTCGAATAAAACTCTGGCGCCCCACCATATCTGTCAATAACTTTATAAATGAATTCTGACGAAAGCTCACGGGTTTCAGGGATTTCTGTTTCAATGCCGCATTTTGTTCTGAGTCTTATTGTATCAGTAAAAGTAATTCCTGTAACACCTGCTCCAAAACGACCGGGGTTGATTCCGAGAATCATATGTCTTGGGTTATTATCGCTATAATATTTCATAAAGAACTCCATTACAACCTGCATTACAGAAGGATTATTTTTATAAGGATTCATAACCGATATACCTGCAGGTAGTTTTCCGGTAAAATCCAGATTTTTATAAAATTCAATTATCTTCTCTGCTAAAGTTTGTACTGAATTCATTGTTTTTGCTTTATAAATTTCAAAATTATAAACAATTGTATCTTGATCTTATATTTCTATTCTTATCAGGAAATATTAAGGGGATCTGAAAAATTGTTCACTGAAATATTGACCCATGAATCACTTATCCAAAAACTTCTAGTACGTTATTATTGAAGAGAGTTTTTTACATATAATAATCATACCCATAAAAATTCTTAATTTTGTGCTCCGGTAAATATTATTTCTGATGGCAAAGGAAAGCATTCTCAGACCTTATGGAACCCGGCAACCTCAATTTGACAGGCGTTATCTTGAAATGGCCTTGATATGGGCTAAAAATTCATACTGTAAAAGAAGGCAGGTAGGTGCTTTAATTGTAAAGGATCGTATGATCATATCCGACGGTTATAATGGCACTCCAGCTGGTTTTGAGAATATATGTGAAGATGAGAGCGGTAAAACAAAACCATATGTCCTGCACGCTGAGGCTAATGCCATAACAAAAGTTGCAAAATCAAATAACTCCAGTGAAGATGCTACACTTTATGTAACCAGTTCTCCATGTATGGAGTGTGCAAAACTCATCATTCAATCGGGTATCAGAAGGGTTGTTTATTGCGACCGATATCATAGTATCGACGGGCTTGAGCTCTTAAAAAGGGCAGGCATTGAAATTGTTTACATTGACCTTGAAAAAGACATCTATGAAATACAATAATTCACCAAAGAGTATTTTTTTGCCTTTGATTATTGCAGGGTCGATCTCGCTGGGCATGATTATAGGATTGCTTCTGCCAGGAAAAAACGACAGCATTCTAAAAACAAACATAACTCCAAGGTATAATAAGATTCCTAATATATTAAATATAATCAGAACACATTATGTTGATTCGGTCAACATAAGCAGTCTTGAAGAATCGGCAATAGTATCAGTTCTTAAAAACCTCGATCCTCATTCGGTATATATCCCGGCAAAAGATCTAAAAAGAGCCAATGAACCTCTTGAAGGAAATTTCGAGGGTATAGGCATTACTTTTAATCTCCTTACCGATACTATTCTTGTAATAAGCACTATTCCTGGTGGTCCTTCAGAGAAGGCAGGGTTGATGGCAGGCGACAAGATTATTTACGTAAATGATTCTCTGGTTGCGGGGATAGGTATTACCGACGATGCAGCAATGAGCATGCTGAGAGGCCCAAGAGGAACAATTGTAAAAGTGAAAGTCCTTCGAAAAAATCATCGAAACCTTCTTTCCTTCGAAATAGTTCGTGATAAAATTCCGCTTCACACTGTGGATGTTGCTTATATGGTGAACAACCATACAGGATATATCAAGATCAGTAATTTTGCTATAACCACTTTTGATGAATTCACAAACGCACTAAAAAGTTTGAAGGAACAGGGAATGAAGAATCTCATTATTGATTTAAGGGGTAATCCAGGAGGGGTGATGGATCCGGCAGTCAGAATTGCCAACCATTTTCTGGAAAAGGGGCAGCTTATTGTTTATACTCAGGGCAGAGCATTCCCCCGTAATGAAGCAAAAGCCTCCGGCAACGGACTTTTCCCCGACGGTGAACTGGTGGTGCTCATCGACGAATATACAGCTTCGGCAAGCGAAATTCTTGCCGGCGCTATTCAGGATAACGACCGCGGAACAATAATAGGAAGAAGATCCTTCGGAAAAGGCCTGGTTCAGGAACCTGTAATGTTCCCCGACGGCTCTGGTATGCGCCTTACAGTTGCCCGCTATTATACTCCATCAGGCAGATCAATTCAGAAACCTTATAATATGGGCAACGAAAAATACTATGAAGAATTTTTTCAACGTTTTGAAAGAGGCGGTGAATCATTTAAAGAAGATACAACCCTGCTGAAAAATTTGCCCCGGTTTTCAACAAGAAACGGGAGAACCATATACGGCGAAGGAGGCATAATGCCAGATATTTTCATACCTGTAGACACATCAGGCATCTCAGAATATTTCATCAAAGTGCGCAATCAGCTGATATACCGTTATGCCCTTAATTACACCGATGATAACCGGGAAACTCTGACAAAATTTTCAAATGTCAGAGAACTTGAAAAATACCTTGATAAACAAAACCTTCTTGAAAAATTCGTAAAATTTGCCTCCGACAACGGAGTGAAAAGAGACCCTGAAGGATTACGCATTTCTGGTAAAATTATCGAAATCCAGCTAAAAGCCTATATTGCACGTAACATCCTTGACAATAAAGGATTTTATCCCATCTGGGAAAAGTTTGATACAACCCTGAAATATGCAATTAATTACCTTTCTGAAAAGGAGAATCAAAAAAATTAAAAGAATATAATCATAATTCGAATAAAATGCCTAACCGTAAACGTCACAGGAGAATAACCGGGTTCCCGATAATGGAAGGTTACAAACCTTTCGGTATTCCCATGTGTGAGCTGGAAGCAATTAATCTTCTTTTTGAAGAATATGAGGCACTCCGACTCGCTGATTATGAAGATCTCAAACATGAAGAAGCCGCAGTAAAAATGAATATCTCCCGCCCTACCTTTACAAGATTATATGATAAGGCAAGAAAAAAAATTGCTCAGGCTTTCGTTGAGGGGAAAGCAATAATTATTCAAGGTGGCACCTACGTTACTGATGATTAATGGTATCGTTGCGATGAGTGTAATGAAACAATGTCAACTCCTAAACCTGCCCGCTAATCAGAGTACATCCCCAATTGCCTCAGGCTTCCCTGTAGCCCATGACGGAATCGAACCGTCGTCTACAGACTGAGAATCTGCCGTCCTGACCACTAGACGAATGGGCCAAATCACATCTGCCGGATTAAAGAACAAACATGATCTCAAAACCAGCAGGCTGCAAAAATAATGAAATATATTTTTAAGAAAAATAATCGAACATAAATGTTATAATATAAATCACTTTATCATTTAGATGGCAGAATGAGATAGAAATTTGTTATTTCAAAAGAGATCATTAAATTCCTCATCACTAATTAACCTTTAATTATCCCTGCTCTTAATGTTGTTTGAGTCCTGGATTAAAAATAAGGAAATGAATCAATTATGAAAATCATAAAGAATAGAAAGAAGATTGCAAAATATTAACAATATTTTATAGCTTGTGATTTTTAAAATTTGACTGACAATAGTAAAATTATGATCAAAATTAAGTTAACCAAACCAGATGAAGTAAAAATAATTGAATCAGAAACAGGTCTTTCATTGCTCGATATTTTAAGAAAAAGAGATTATGAAATATATGCACCATGTGGTGGAAAGGGCACCTGTGGAAAATGCAAAGTAAGAATTAGAAATGAAGGCGATGTGCTGGCCTGCAGATATTATCCTTCACACGATATTGAAGTTATTCTTCCGGGCAAACAGGAAGCTCAGATATTAATCCACCAAACACAATATCTTGAAGATCTTCCATTTAAAGCAAATAAAAGCGCAAATCTTACTTCAGAACCATTTGGGGCGGCAATTGATATAGGAACAACTACAGTGGTGATATATTTCCTGAATCTTAATAACGGACAGATTGAAACAATATCTTACTTTTTGAATCCGCAAAGCATATATGGCTCCGATATTATTTCAAGGATAAATTATTGTCAGGAACAGAAAAATGGTTTAGCAGAATTACAGAGATTAATAATTGAAGCCGTTAATGAGAGGATTGATAATTTTAAAGAATACAAAAATATTGACTCTCAAAATATTGAAAAGATAGTTATTGCCGGTAACACCACCATGCTCCATATCTTTCTCGGGGTAGATCCTGTACCTATTGCTATTGCTCCATTCAAACCGGCTTTCACCGACAAACAGGTGAGAAAAGGACATATTACGGGTTTAAAGATAAATAACCATGCAGATATAATTACTCTTCCGTGCATTTCTGCATTTGTTGGAGCCGATATTGTTGCAGGTCTCGCTGCCTTAAAAGTTCCTCAAAAAAACTATCTCTTTATTGACATTGGCACAAATGGTGAGATTGCACTTGTAAGAGACAATAAAATCTTTACTGCTGCAACTGCTGCAGGTCCTGCTTTTGAAGGGGCTAATATTTCATACGGTATGGGTGCAGTAACTGGAGCTATTTCTTCCTTCTCAGATCCATTGAACTACTATGTTATAGGTAACACCGAACCTGAAGGAGTTTGCGGCTCAGGTATAACGGATATTGTGGCATATATGTTAAAAAATGAAATAATCGATGAAACAGGCTTTTTAAAAGAACCTTTTATCATTTATCCACCGGATAAAATTATCGTTAATCAACGTGATATTCGTGAGATTCAGCTGGCAAAATCAGCAATATATTCGGGCATTAAAATATTAATCAAAATTGCCGGTTTATCTTTCAAAGATATTGAAGCACTCTATCTGGCAGGCGGATTTGGAAACTATATTAACATTGATTCTGCAATTCAGATAGGGTTATTACCCTTTGAGCTGAAAGAAAAAATCTATCCGGTTGGAAATAGCGCATGTATTGGGGCACTTCAATATTTAAAATCGGATGAATTTGAAGCGAAAATTAATGATGTAATAAAAAAATCTGTCTATATTGAACTTTCTGATATTGGTGAATTTACCGATGAATTTGCAATGAATATGAATTTTAGTAGAAATCTATTTTAATCATTAATCCGTAATTCTAAAAAATAATATGGTAATCAAATCTTCTTAATTGCCAAAAGCATTAATGAGTATTTTTTTTGTTTCTTTCATGTAATTTGAATCAAGTGAACGGCCATCGATATTTATATCAATCTTTTGACGCATCAAAATCTGAACCGGAGCCCTGTTGAAAACAACTATTTCATTACTGAGCAGAAGAGCCTCATCAACATCGTGGGTTACAAATATCACTGTTCTGCGATTATCCTGCCATATTCGGGAAAATGTTTGTATCAGGCTTAATTTAAGCTTAATATCGAGACCTTTTAAAGGTTCGTCCATCAATATTATATCTGAAGGATAGACAAACGCTCTTGCAATTGCAACTCTCTGGCGCATTCCACCACTGAGCTCTGACGGATAGTATGTAGCAAATTCCTCAAGTTCAACAAGCCTGATAAAATGTTCTGTAAGTTTTTGACGTTGCTCTGCAGGCATGTTTTTATCCAGAACAAATTCAATATTCCCTTTAACCGTTTTCCATGGCAGCAGTCTGGGATCCTGAAAGATATAAGAAATTATCTTTCCGTCGAATCCGGTAAGTATGCCTCTGTCGGGCCGAAGGATATTTCCAATAATATTTAGTAAAGTCGTTTTACCGCATCCCGAGGGGCCAAGAATACAGGTAATTGTTCCTTCCTGAAAAGTAATGCTGAAATCCCTGAAAAGAACAAGGTCTCCGAAATGCTTATATAAACCTTTTACTTCAAGGGTCATCTTTATTACCTCCATCTTACCAGTTTGTGCTCAATAAAACGAATCGCTTTTTCGAAACCGTAACTTATGACAACCGCAATGATAGTCCATGCTATAACTGCATCAACATTCAGGAATGTCTGTGCATTTTGCATCAAAGTTCCAATACCGTATTCGGGATGGCTAAGCACTTCACCGGTTATTATCGCCCTCCAGCCTATTCCCATTGCACTTGATGCTCCGCTTATTATAAATGGCATGATGGCGGGAATATAAACCTCCTTAATAATACGGACTGTTCCTACCCTGTAAAACTTTGCCATTTGCACAAGCTCAGGATTCACGCTTCTTATACCGTCGGTAACGTTTGTACATATAAATGGGAACATTGTGAGAAAAGCAATAAAAACAGGAACCAATCCAGGGGTAAGCCATATCAGGGCAAGCAGGATAATAGCAATAATTGGAGTGGACCGGATGGTAACAAGGATGGGGCGCATGAAAGCATCTATACCGGAATTTGCACCGGCTGCAATACCTGTGAAAATGCCTAAAAAAGCCGATAGGATGAATCCTGCCAGACTACGAAATACAGTTATCCCGACTGTTATTATGAAATTCTCTTCAGTAAAAAGTTTTAAAGTAGTAAATAGAGTCTTTTCAGGAGATGGAAGTACAAAATCGGAGTTGAAATAAAGTGAAAGCAGTTTCCAGACAACCAGAATTATGGTTACCGAAACAAAAACAATAAATTTCCTACTGGTAAATAAATTCTTCATCCGGTATTTTCCCTCCGATAATATCCGGATTCATCCGGTAGAAAACGTTAAGATAATCTCTTATTTCATTTTTAATGCCAGCAGCCCTTACAAACTTAAGATTTGACAGCGGGATAGCATTAAGCGCAGCATCATAATCAGGTAAAATATTATACCTGACAATTAATTTTGCTGCACTGTCGGGATAACTATTCACCCATTCAGTTGACGTTTTATATGACGCTATGATTTTTTCAACTATATCCCTGTTATTTAACAGAAGGCTCTTTTTTGCCATAAATGCTGTTTCGGCGAGGGGAATCCCTTCAAACTTTGCCCACTCCTCTTCGAGTGAAAAAAACCTTCTTAGCGATTGGTTATTTTTCATCACCATGCTGGCCAGAGGTTCGGAAAGAACTGCAAGAGGTGCTCTTCCGGCACCGGCTGCATTTGCCAGATCAATATGTGTGGGGAAGCTGTAATCGAGATTAATATCTTTCTCAGGGTCAAGGCCATTTCGTCTGAGAAGGTAACGAAAGAGTTCGTCAGGTGTCATACCTCGTGCCATAACATACACTCTTTTACCTTTCAGATCTTCCCAGCCTTTTATTGTGGTATCATTGCCCACAAGGTAGAGGTTTCCCCACACTGGAACGGCGATAAGCTGATAACCGAATCCTTTATTGTAAGTAATCGCAGCCATGGTAGTGGGCAGGATTGCAAAATCGGCCGTACCATCGATCATCATTTTCCTTACTATCAAAGGTTCATCAAGAATCATGACTTTCACGCTGTGGCTCTCACTGCTGCTCAGACTGTCGATAAGTTTTATCATCCCCATTGAAGAAGGACCTTTAAGAGTGGCAATGGCTAAGGAGCCATCTTCAGACCTCTTCCTGTTCCCCTGCAGGCAGGCAGTAAACATCAATCCCGCGACGATTATAACTGATATGATTAATGAATATCTTTTCATTACCCGATAACTTTTGCAAAACTATTTAATTTATCGTGACTTTTCGTTTTTTATATCTTTTTGAATGAGTTTGCCATTTATAAGTTTACTGAAGAAGTTTTAGAGAGCAAGGGGCAGAGGGCATTGAGAAAGGTCATGGGGTATGAAGCTGAAATTTCTCCCTTTGAAAGAGGTTGGATACCAAATTCAATTTTCCCCTTTTGAACGGGGTTAGATACCGAATTCAATTTTCCCCCTTTGAACGGGGTTAGATACCGAATTCAATTTTCCCCCTTTGAACGGGGCTAGATACCGAATTCAATTTTCCCCTTTTGAAAGGGGTTAAATACCGAATTCAATTTTCCCCCTTTGAACGGGGCTAGATACCGAATTCAATTTTCCCCCTTTGAACGGGGCTAGATACCGAATTCAATTTTCCCCCTTTGAACGGGGCTAGATACCGAATTCAATT
>DYKN01000009.1:86800-90360 GCA_020722575.1 Rikenella microfusus
TAGATACCGAATTCAATTTTCCCCCTTTGAACGGGGCTAGATACCGAATTCAATTTCCCCCTTTTGAAAGGGGTTAGATACCGAATTCAATTTTCCCCCTTTGAAGGGGGTTAGGGGGATGTTTTGTAGCAAAAGTCTCAGATCGCAGGCTCAGGGCGCAGGGCGGGTAGCATGGAGCAAAAGGCAAGGGTCCCAGAGCTCAAGGCACAGAGCACAGAACAGGTGTAAGAAGCAGGCTTCCAGAATGGGTGCCCTGTATGGAACCATGGTGTTAATAATCTGTTAATAAATTGTTGATAACTTGTCCTTTTATAAAAGGTAATAAATTCTTCCCTTCTCCAATTAAACAAAAAAAGTCACCTGCAAAACCGAGGGGCATTTTAAATAGCTTTAAAAAACGATTGAATACTAATAACTTATTTATTATGAATAAAATTAAAATAGGTTTGTTGGTTATAACAGCTTTCATATTTTCATTGTGTTTTGTTAAGGCACAAACCATTGATTTTAATTACGATTCTGGAGGAAACAGAATCGAACGTAAGCTGCATGTAGAGAAATTTAAACCAGGAGAATCAAAATCTGGAATAATGAGTGAATCAGGTAGTGAGATAAAAGCAACCGATTTGGATAGCAGAGAAACCTCCATTATTATTTATCCAAATCCTTCCAGAGGCATTCTTAAAATTGAAATATTGAATATGCCTGAAGACTCAAAAAAAGAGCTCAGCATATATGATCTGAACGGGACACGACTTCTGATAAAAAAAGACTTCGGAACGCCTTCTGAAGTTGACATCAGTCGGTTCAGGGACGGAGTATATATCATGAGGATAAAGATTAATAACACTGTTTCGGACTGGAAAGTTATTAAGAGCCATTAAATCAATTAGTGTATAAACCAAAATAAGGAATATATGAAAAGGACAAATTTACTATACATTTTTTCTGTATCGGCAATATTGTGGTTCGTTGTTGGTACGAATGAGATAACGGCACAGGAAACCAGAATTATGCCAAAGCAGAGAACCTCTCCGGAAAGAGCAGCCGAAGGACAAACCAGGTGGATGATGAATTCACTGAAACTGGACAGGGAGTTGTATGACATTATCTACCGAATAAATCTTAAATACCAGACGATTGCTGATTCTATTCACCTCACGAATGCTTTAATTACTACAAAACAGGAAGCATACATTAATTGTACCTGGAGCAGGAACAAAGAATTGAAAAAAGTATTACCTGCGGATGCGTTTGACAAATTTATTTCTATCACGGAAGCAGTGAAAGAAAAAGCAGCTGCGTACAGAACTTCTGTTCAGAAGTAGGTAGTAATATAAAAAGTTTGCAATGCATTTATATTCATATAAATTAACAGGAAAAATATGTCACGCAAAGATTATAATAAAGTTTTGATTCTGCTTACAACATTATTCGCTGGATTATTTCTGGCAAATCATTCCTTCGGCCAGTGTATTTACTCGATAAGTCCAACCGAGATAGTGCTGCCGGGTAATGGAGGGGCGGATTATATTTATCTATCAACTGGCGGATGCGAAAGTTATGAAGCATATTCGAATGATGGTTGGTTATATGTGTGGACTGATTATTATGAGCAAATAGTAACAGTTTATGCTGATGCAAATCATGAAGGATACAGGCAGGGCACGGTAATTATACATGACTACTGGACAGAAACAGATTATTATGTTACAGTAAGCCAGGATCTTGGTTGTGAACAATTGCCAGCGCCGGGAACTATTTACGGGCCGTCTTCAGTCTGTTGTGGAAGTCCAGCCTCATTTTATATAGATCCTGTTGAAGGAGCAACTTCATACGCCTGGTATGTTGATGGGAATTCAGTTCCAGGTTACTATGGTACTTCAACCGTGATAACTACAGGTTGTGGAGCTTCACAGGTTATAATTTCTGTTTGTGGTTATAATGAGTGTGGAAACGGGCTATTGAGTACAAAGGAAATAACTGTTAATTTCTCACCTTCAGGCGGTACAATCTCAGAATCACAAACAATTTGTTACAATACAGCACCTGCTTCTCTTAATAATGTTACCTCTGCCTCAGGTGGAGTTCCTCCTTATAACTATCAGTGGCAAAGCTCAACAGACGGCGGACTTACATGGAATAATATTCCCGGTGCTACTTCAACCACATATTCCCCCCCGGCACTTACTATTCCCACAAAATACCGCAGAACCGTAACTGACGCAAATGGATGCATGCCCGGAGTTTCAAATATTTTGACAATTAATATTTATTCAACTACTTTAAACGGTGGAATTATCTCGGGCGACAATACCAGCTATGGAGGATATTCAGGACCTATAACAAGTTTGCAGGATGCAAGCGGAGGTTCAGGAATTTATTCATACGCATGGGAAAAGTCTGAAAACGGAGAAACCTCATGGATTTATACCGGATGCAGTTCAAAAGATTATCCTTCATCTCCTCAAAATGTAACAATGTATTACAGGAGGAAAGTAACTGATAATTTATGTGGTTATACTTCATATTCGAATATCGTTTTTAAACAATATATTACTTCGGTAATATACTTATCGGAAATACCTGATCCTGAAACAAGAGAACTCAATACTAATCTTCTTGTCGGGTCGACAAAAGGAGTTCTAAATGTTGACGCTGCCGGAGGTACATCTTACAATATAAATATTGAATTACCCGAGGGAGTAAATGGACTTGCACCTTCGCTATCACTTGTATATTCAAGTCACAACGGGCCGGGAATTGCTGGTTACGGATGGAACATATCAGGTATATCATCAATAAAAAGAGGACCACAAAATTTCTATACCGACGGTGTTGCCAGAGGGATTGAACTTGATAACAACGATAGGTTCTATCTCGATGGTCAGAGACTGATTAATACCTCATCAAATTACGGAGACCCCTCAGCTCAGTATCAGACTGAGCTTGACATATTTACTCGTGTTACTCCGCAAAATAATGATGGAAACGGCCCGGGATGGTTTAGAGCAGAAACAAAAAATGGTCTTATTTATGAATATGGAAACTCACAAGAATCAAAACAGAAAATAAATGGTTTTTCGCAAACCATTGAATGGTATGTTTCAAAAATTTCGGACTTTTTTGGTAACCATATAGATTTTAATTATTTGAAAGATAACGGAAGTATTTATCCCGCAGAGATAATATATGGTCCTAACAGGATTAAATTTTATTACAAAAGTAGAATCGATGTTAGTGATTCATATTTTAAAGGGGTAAAAACAAGACAGGGGCTTCTACTTGACAAAATAATAATACAATATAATTCAGCATCTGTAAAAACATACGAATTTAAGTATTCATACCAGGGCTCGGATTACAATTCATACTCTCTATTAAATGAAGTTATAGAATACGGTACGGGATCCAACAGACTGAATTCAACTGCATTCTCTTATTCTATTCCTGCAAATGTCTCGTTTCAACAGACATTGTATAATGCAGCTCATCAATATGTTACATACAAATCAAAGCTGGTTGCAGGTGATTTTAATGGTGATGGTAAAAGCGACTTT
>DYKN01000009.1:90460-93062 GCA_020722575.1 Rikenella microfusus
TGGTGATTTTAACGGAGATGGGAAATGTGATCTTTTTGTTTACGGGTATGGTTCAGACGACTGGGCAACTTGGCGAATAAGACTTTCTACCGGTGCAGGCTTTGAGACCATTTATATTCCACAGAAAAAAGCAAATCTTAAAGATGATCATGTTCGTGTAGGTGACTTCAACGGCGATGGTTTCACAGATATAATGGCATCATGCCTGGCAAATAACAACACTTATTTTTATTTATCAAAAAATAAAGGAACGAACCTTTATACAAGCATTATCCAGTGTTATCCGTTTGCTTCCCATAATTACTATGTCGCCGATTTTAACGGGGATGGGAAGACAGATTTCATCTGTACCGATGGTGCAGAAGAATGGTGGAATGGCTATAAGGTTTACAGAACATCGGGAAATTCTTCCATCTTGATTGATAAAATATCAAACGGGCTGGGAGTGCTTACAAAAATCAATTATGCCAGGTTGTCTGAATATGGCCAGAATGTTTATCAGAAAGGCTCCGGGGCTGTGTTTCCTGTAACAGATTTTCAGGGACCCTGGAGCGTTGTGAGTTCAATCCTTACAGATAACGGGAAAGGTTCTTTAAATACACAAAAATTACTATTACGAAGGGGCAAAGATACATCTTCAGGGGAAAGGATTTCTCGGCTTCGCTAAAATCAGAGTAATTGATTCAGCCACCGGAATTGAAACAGGAACCACAACAGGATATAATTCAACTTATTATTACCCTCAATCACTCTTATCATATTCAAAGCTGAGCGGTTCTGATACTATCATGGTTACAACAAATATATGGTCTCAGATTGTCCTTGATGCTGCAAAAAAACGTATCTTTCCTTATGTTCAGACTTCTACAAGTACCGATAAACTGACCGGCCATACTGTGACAATAAATGCTTCTTATGATAACTATGGAAATCTTACTCAATCGGGAAAAACTTACAGTAACGGTGTCAGCGAAGCAACATTTAACATCTACGAAAACATCGTTTCATCGTCACAATGGTTACTTGGAAGAGCTAAGTCAACAACCCTGCAATACTCAGGAGGTGATACAACCATAACCAGATCCTGCACAAGAGAATTCGATACTTACAGCAACAACCTGCTGTCAGAAACATGGTTTCAGAATACAAATAATCAGATAAAAAAATCATTTGGATATAATTCCAACGGAACACTTCAATATGAAACATCAACGTCAAACAATGTTTCAAGAACAATCAGCTATACATACGAATCTGATAATATCAGGATACATACAACAACCGATCCGCTTTCTCATACAACAACCAATACTTATGACAGTTACGGAAGGTTATATACACATCAGGACTATCTCGGTAATACGGTAACATATCAATACGACGGCTTGGGAAGGCCTTATATTGTGAGTTCTACCGACGGTGACCAGACCACAAAAACGATATCATGGGAAAATCCTGCTTCTGCTCCCTTAAATGCCAGATACTCGGTAACTGAAACTGGTAACGACGGCTCACAGAGTAAGAAATGGTACGACAGATTCGGGCGTGAGATAAGAACTGATATAAAAGGGTCCGACGGAAGGTTTACTCTTACCGAAACAATATACAATTATAAAGGACAGGTTGACAGCATTTCAGAGCCGTATTTCTCAGGAGACCCTGTTCTGTGGAACAGGTACCTGTACGACAGTTACGGAAGGCAAATATGGTTGTATAGGGCTTCGGGACGAAACACACAGTGGCAGTATAACGATGCTACAATTACTGAAACTACAGCCGGAAAAACATTTTCAAAAACCATGGCTGCTGATGGCACTCTGACTTCGGCAACAGACCCCGGAGGAACTATCACATATACATATTATCCCGACGGTAAACCAAGAACAATAACTGCACCCGGCAATATAATAACCAGAATGTATTACGATATTGCAGGCAATCAGATAAAACTGATTGACCCGAGCGCTGGTACCATAATCTATACATATAACGGATTCGGCGAATTAACCTCACAGGTAAATGCCAGAAACCAGGCGACATATATTTACTATAATCAGGATGGCACTGTATCGCAAAAAGTTACACCTGAGGGCACAATCACATACACATATAACTCCAGCAAACAGCTTACAGGTATAAGCTCAACGGCGAATGTAAACCGTTCATTTGAATATGACAGCAAAGGCAGGTTAACAACTGTTACAGAAACCATTCCGGGGTCATCGCCATTCACCACATCATATTCTTACGATGGACTTGGCAGGCTGCAAACGATAACACACCCATCGGGCATTATTGAAACTAATAATTATAATTCAAATGGTTACCTTAATTCCATTTATGCGGGTGGTACCACCAGATGGACAATAACGGAAATGAATGCAAGGGGACAGTTAACCACAGGCCAATACGGCAGCAACCTTACGGCATCTTTCGGTTTTGACACTTATGGTTTCCCTATATCAACAACCACTGGCTCAATTCAAAATTTTTCTTATAACTTTAACCCTGTAACCGGCAACCTTAACTGGCGGCAGAACAACAAATACCAGGATCTTAAAGAAACTTTTACGTATGACAATCTCGACCGCCTCGATAACGT
>DYKN01000090.1 GCA_020722575.1 Rikenella microfusus
GTAACCATCTCCTTTGTCTTGAAAAAGTTAATGCTTATCTCCTCTAAAAAAGTTGGATTTATTAGTTGAATTTAATAATTTTGAAAATGAAAGAAATACGTTTTTGTTATGAAACGATACGAAAAACAAAACCTGGAAAACCTAAATAATATTTTCCATCAACTAGGCATTGATAAACAAAAACTGCATAGGCAGGGATGTGTACATACAGACCAGGAAATTGAGCAGCAACCAGAATTATAGAAAAGGACATTCAGACTGTTTAATGAAAAAAAGGATCATTTTAGCCATTTTTTAAAAAAAACCTTTTCCGATCCCCATTCTGAGATCATCTTGACCGGTGCAGCCCGGTACACCGGGAATGTTACTTTCAGAGGATTAAAGGCAAATGCTATATGTCATGTTTATGATTATATAAGTCAACATGAAATCAGGAAAGTTTCGAAAAGAAATCCTGACATGGTGATTGATTTTGAAAACTTCCTGATAGTAAAACTTATGCCAACCAAAAAAATAAACGATGAAAAATTTAATCTATTTCTGTACGTTACTTATTTTTAGCTATCAGTTCCCAAATGTTAAGGGGCAGAACATGATCCTTAATCCCGGCTTTGAGGAATTAACTAACGATTTTCCATACGGCTGGGTGCGAATAATTACTGAGGGTGTAAACTCTTATTATGTCAGGGCATCTGATGAAACAATTCATTCCGGTACACACTCAATGGAAATTGGAAGAGTCTTTGCCGAAGCATGGGAATCGACCGGCTTCAAAACGGCTGCACCGATTTTCATTGAACCTGAGAAGAAATATCTTTTATCCTTCTGGTATAAAATGGAAGGTATGGATGAATTCCCTAAACCGCTGATAATCAGATTCAGGGTCACCAGGCAACAGCAGAGTACACCCTTCGTTTACAGAAAAATGCTCTCGACCACAAATGAGTGGACATATATATACTGGTTGCTTGATACTCTCCCCCCAGACGCCATTAGCATGGAACTTGCATTTTATTTATGGATACGTACGAAAGGTTCTGTTTTTATAGATGATATTGAGCTCAATGAAGCCAATCAAACAGAAATTGCAGAATACCAGGAATGGAGAAAGACACCGTTACCTCAGCCGGTTGGTAATGCCTCCTCAACCTCGTTCCAAGGAACAGGTAATTTCCGGGTTTTGGAAGATGATGAGCGTTGGTGGCTCGTCGATCCGGCAGGAAGGGCTACGTGGGCCATAGCTTGTATGGGAGAAATCCCAGGACAAGGAGAAAACAGTAATATAAAACTGAAAAAATGGCTCGAAAAAGAATACGGGGGAGACCGTAATAAATATGCCCGCCTGCAATATGAACTGCTTGAAAAATGGGGATTTAACTCTCTGGCAGGATGGACTCCAGACCCATATGCTAGAATAACCGAAGAAAAATTTTCCAAAGAGATTAGATATATGCCCATGTACCGTGTACTGGACTTATCAAACATGGGAGAAGATAAAGGTTACTATGCAAAAGACAATAACGGACAGGAAAAGAACGAGCCCGGACATTCTTTCCCCGATCCTTTTAATCCTGAATGGAGACAAAATGCCTATAATAAAGCGAGCACAATGATCACGCAATTCAGGAATAAACCATGGTTTGCTGGATGGTTTATAGATAATGAAATCGATTTCAGTTCACTGTTCAGGTATGTCTGGGGTGAATACTCTGCACAGGAATTCATCCAGTTCCTGAGAAATAAATATAATAATAATATTAATACATTAAATGAAGCCTGGACCTCTCGGTTCGGTAGCTATAATTATACTTCCTTTAATGATATCTTATCTGACAAACCAGAACCAGCTGAATGGGATGATCCGTTGTTTATTGATTTTACGGCTTTTGAGCGGATAATGATACAGGAATATATTGATTATACTTATAACATGGTCAAAAACCTGGATCCACGCCACCTGATTATTTCTAACCGGTTCGACCTGGGTAACATGATGTGCCTGTACCGCACAATCGACTTGTGGAGCAGGTACGATGTGATCGCTGTTAATATTTATCCGGAAAATCTTTATATCGGCTTTGACAGGGGGGAACTGGAAATTCTGGATTGGATACACAAACAAACTGGCAGGCCGGTTATCATCGGTGAATGGAGTGTGCCGGCGGTGGATTCCAAGTTATATGAATTCGGGCCTGACCCTTACAATCGACCGATGCACGGGAGTTGGTCGCAGGCGATGATGACCCAGGACGAAAGGAGTGAAGTTTACCGTACCTGTATGCTTCAACTTGCATCAAAGCCTTATATTATTGGAGCTGCATGGTTCAAGACGCTGGATATAGATTCCAAAACAAAGCGGGCCAACCGGGGACTGATTAACAGTGAACACAATCCTTACAAAGAAATGGTTAAGATGGTCTGCATAACTAACAATGAGATCATTGAGAAAATGAATTTGCCATGGTAAGAAAAAATCACAATAAGAGGCATTCCCTTGCTCGGTGACCAAGTCCAGCTTGCCCTTTGTATTGAGTCTACACACAGGTATGGTATTGAAGTGCATGTCTGGAAAATAAACCGGGTACTCTGGAATTTAAATCCAGATTCACTGCAAAATATGAAAAGGGAAAAAGAATTCAGATCAGCAATGACCGTAAAAGGATACCGATAGTCAGTAAAGAACTTGGCTGAAGCCAAAAGTATAACTGACTTTGTTCAGCACACCCAAAAAACAGGCAGCTGGAAAAGAATTGATACTGGAGATTATTCGCAAATATGATGTGGTCAGGGTGCATTTTGATTATACGAGCTTCCCAAAGGAACCATTTTGTTATTGTGAAACATGCAGGGAAAAATTTACTGAAGCAACCAGCCTTAATATTAAAAACTGACCCAGTGATGGCTGAAAAGGAGTTTTTATTATGAGGTTTATCTGGATTAGCAGAAAAAAACTTATCACCTCATCAGCCCGGGAAATTGCATCCACCATCCATGATTATGATCCCTATGCTTGCGTTACGTATGCTGATCCCGAGTTTGACAGTTGGAATGTTTAACTATTTATTATAAAGCATATTAGTATCGCAAAAAAAATTGTGACACTACATTTGTTCCTCTTACAATATTTTTGGTGGTATCTTAATGCTTATTGCATTTAATATCTTCATGGCATTTTCCGGGATATCAGTTCGCACCCAAATTTTCTGGTTTCTCACTTTTATCGGGATAGCTAATACTTGATTGAGTTCTTTTAAACCCTGAACAGATGTTAATGGTCTGGATTTAATGCAATTTTTATTAATAGTTTTTGAGTTAAATAATTCAGCTTTTACGCGGAGATTTTTTGTCATACGTGCCTCACAAAGATATGCAAGGAAATAAACCATGTGAGTCGATAATAAATCCAGACTACTATACAAATGATGAAGTTCAATTTCGTTGTCAAATAATCCGGGATAAAACCGATCCAGCATTCTATCCCACAGACCAAGTTTGGAAATCGGTTCCATAAATCTTGATACCACCATTGAAAAAACAGCTTTTTCAAAGTTAAACTGTAACCGATCATGCTTTTGGGCAATACCTGATAGTACACTGCTGATACCCAATTGATTTGCCATATGTTCCAAAAGTAACAACGGACCATACAGGTAAGCCTGACTTATATCAATTGATGAAGCCAGGTTCACTGCAGTAATCCTATCGAGATGTTTACTTATAGCTTCAGCCAATTGTTGAAGTTTCCCTTCTTCGACCCGCCCCAGGGAAAGCAGTACTCTCTGACATACTTACCCTTCAAGCCTAAAGGACTCAACAAAATGATAATAAGCGCTTTACCACGAATGTTTCTTGTAATTCTGATTTACATGGTTTTTTACTTATGCAACAAACATAGGTATAATTCCAATTAGCAAGACTTAGAAAATTAAAAATTATTCACTTCATTTTTATAAATTGGGAACAAGAATTGCAATTTTATGCGGGTTTCAGAAGGTTACATCCTTTCGAACTGTCAAACTCGGAACCGAATTGATGGTAGCCAACCCCATTGGGCCAACACCCGATAGGATGGCCATTTTGCCACCGTCAACAATTTCCATGTTGTGGATGTACGAACCAGTAGTAGTGTGGTAATTGGCGTACATAGTGCCGATCACACCCGACAGCGGTTCCTACAGCAAACCAGGATAAAAGTCCGGCCTGTTGTAAGCCAACAGACAATGCAGAACCAGAATATCCTCTTAAAAATCACATAAGTGGTATCATCGCCAATGTATCGATACAACTACGCCGGAGTGCTGAGAACATCCACCAGCTTATCTTCATAATAAATGAGCGGCTGAACCGAGAACTTTTGCCCAGCTTTAAACTTGTGTTTCCAGTTGGCATCAATCTAAACCAACTCTCCATTAAACTCATACCCGATAACAATCAAGGTTTCAGCCACGTCATCTGGGATACTCTTGTAGCCGAATCTCTTTTTTGGCCGCTTTTTACGGCTACATCCAAATGCTGTTGGACACAACTTTGGATAGAATTTCGTCGGAGATTATGGCCGGGAGTTCAAACTCTTCCAGCCTCAAAGCTTCCTTCCCGTATAAAAGAACTGCTTTTATTCTCATATTTGATAATTTATGATGTTTATTTTTACCGGGATTTGTTCAATAAAAAATTTTTGACATGCAAATTGTAAAACTTTC
>DYKN01000091.1 GCA_020722575.1 Rikenella microfusus
TCCTTTTCACTCATTTGTTTTGAATGATTTTGAAAATAACATGAATTATTGAACAATCAAAATAGTTAAAGATTTTTAAAATATCTACCGACAATCGTCGGTTTAGCTCAACGGCCTGGCAATATGGAGAGCCCGCCCCGTCTCAGCGGGGGCTGAGCGTTAAGTTCCGACATTTTATTTATGTCGGAATAGCGAAGGAGCCAGACTGCAGGGGTGGTGTGTTACCCGATCCTGTCCGACCTAGCCTTAAGCGAATGTCGGGTTGACGGGGTGCATGAATTATTAC
This sequence comes from Rikenella microfusus, assembly GCA_020722575.1. GTDB lineage: Bacteria > Bacteroidota > Bacteroidia > Bacteroidales > VadinHA17 > LD21. The sequence continues at coordinate 287 of DYKN01000091.1, forward strand.
AAAGCTATAGTTGGGTGCAGGAGCATCTGCCTGCCTGACTGCCCTGTCCAACTTTCCGTGGCCAGGCAGGCAGAAAAAGTTGAGGAGTCCCGAGGATTCGGGAGTACGAAATCCCGCCCTGGCGGGACAAAAACCCTGTCTGACTGGCGTTAGCCAGGAAGGTTTGACAAGCTTATTGACCCTGTCGTCCGTATCAGGTACAGTTGTATTTAATCTAACATTAATTTGATGCCAGACTTTAGGGCAGGAATTTTGGTTTTTATTATCTGCCAAACTTCTTCAGCATCAATCCCGAAATAGTCGTGTGCAACTATGTTCCTGAATCCTTTGATTTTTATCCATTCAATTTCGGGATGTTGCCTTTTGAATTTGTCTGATATTTTATCAATCATTTCTCCAATGACCACAAAATTCATCATCGTAGCATCGAAGTTCCGGTGATCATTGTTAAAGTCATCGGCAGTTTTAATGCCCGATGTGTATTCGATGATCCTGTCAATTGCCTCAAGAATCGATTCGAGACAATGTTGATCCTTAGTAAGCATAAACAGTCTCTTTCAGGATAAAACTTTTAAATCTTGGCTTAATATATTTCTCGCGGCAAATGTCTACATTAATACCTAACTGTTTGTAAAAAAATTCCTTAAGTTGAATTTTAAGTTCATAAAGATCCTGCGTATTTTCTTCAAATTCAACCAGCAGGTCAACGTCGCTATCCGGATTTTGTTCACCACGAGCATAGGAGCCAAACAATCCAATTCGTACAATATGATATTTGTTCCGGAATAGCTTTTTATTCTCGGTAAGAAATGTCAATATCTGATCTCTTGTTTTCATTTTATCACAAAGTTATAAAAAATGAGCAGATTTTTTACATATCGTTGAAAATGTCGCAGATGCTTACTAATTGTACCTGACGGCCAGGTGATGATGATTAGTAAGCTTTTCCCGGGTACTCGGGGTCAAATTGTCTTGTAGCTAGAATCCCGATGGATATCGGGACGTCACGTCTTTGACCCTGACCGACCGAAGGAGCGTCATGGGGTGCAGGATTTAAATTACGGGCAGATGAGCGCTTGGGTGCTTGAATCATTGCGAATTTGTCCTGGATGCAGGAAAAGTTGAGGAGTCCCGAGAATTCGGGACGACGAAATCCCGCCCTGGCGGGACAAAAACCCTGTCTGACTGGCGTCAGTTAGGCAGGTGTGCCAAACAAATGAAATTTATTGTCTGCGTAAGTTGATGACTATTTTTTTATCGTTTTTATGAATTCGCCAGGAGTCATAACCGGTATCTTACTTTCTTTAAAATCAGGTTGGTTCCTTGTTATTATTAAGTCCTGATCGTTTTCTATTGCTGTAAAATACTGGATAGCATCTTCAAAGTCTTTGAATTCTGAATTAAGAGCTAAATCAGTTATTTTATCGTCGAGTGGCAGTACATTTACAAGTACTTTGAACTTTCTTAGGATTTTCCTTACCTCACTTTCTGGATTTTGTCTTGAGAGAATGTAATTTGCATCAGCCAGGCATAATGCAGATATGGAAAGTTTTATTTTTTTCATGTCAGCAAGTGAGAATAATTTTGCAGTCTCAGTATAAAATGGCATCCTGTGTGCCAGAAGATCAAGCACAATATTTGTGTCAAGGAATAATTTTTTCATGAATACTTTTTAATTAAGTAATCAGTACGCTCTTTCTTATAGTCAAAATCTTCAGGCAGAGTGATTACGCCACTTAGACTTTTTACAAGGGGTGTGATCTCAATATCATCGGGTTCATTTTTTGTTACTGAGTCAAGGTACGACTCAATCAATCTTGAGAGGCTAGTCCTGCGAAGTTGAGCATATCTCTTTGCACGTTTTATAACGTCACTATCAAGTTTAATAGTCAATTTTGTATCCATTGCTTTACTCTTTGACCCGTACAAAGATAATAAATATGTACGTATTAAAAAAGTTGGCAGGTCACAAAGTTTGCACCTAACGGGAGTTTGTCTCAAAACCTTTTAATAAAACCCGGCAATATAGAGAGCCCGCCCCGCCTCAGCGGGGGCCGAGCGTTAGGTCCCGGCATAGTATGTCGGGATAGCGAAGGAGCCAGAATGCAGGGGTGGCGTGTTACCCGATCCTGTCCGACCAAGCCTTAAGCGAATGTCGGGGTGTCGGGGTGCATGAATTATTACAAAGCTATAGTTGGGTGCAGGAGCACCTGCATGCCTGACTGCCCTGTCCAACTTTCCATGGCCAGGCAGGCAGGAAAAGTTGAGGAGTCCCGAGGATTCGGGAGTACGAAATCCCGCCCTGGCGGGACAAAAAACCTGGCTGACTGGTGTCAGCCAGGAAGGTGTGACAACTTCCCATTGCACGGGACAAGTCGTCCCGATTTATCGGGAAATAACTTACTCATAGCATGGTCCGTGTTATGCTTAGGCTTTTTATTTAAGTCCCGGTTTAATCACCCTTTTGATTTGCAATAAAATCATCTATTATGGGTTTGGCTTTTGGAAGATCATCATCATTTATCCACAAGTCAATTGTAGGTTGAGCTACTCCCATAAAAGCACCGGGAAAATCATTTTTCGTTAATGTAAATACCCCAAGTTCTTCCAATCTCCCTTTAAGAAGTATTGAGGAGGTTTCAGGTCCAGTATAGATCTTAATTAAGCCTTTGGTTCTTTTTTTATTCATATTGACTATTAAATTTATAATTAGCTCTTATATTTAGGTCATTAATTCTAAAAAGGAGTGTGTATTCACTTATATGTATATTGAAATTCAAGAGTTTGAGTAATGCAAGGCTTAAGAATCCTATTCCAACGAATTTTCTTTATTCCTTTTTCTTCAGTATTTATTGAAAATATAACAAATATGACTTTCCCAATTATGTTATCATCTTGAATAAAACCCCAATGTCTGGAATCATTAGAAAAATAAAAATTATCACCTATCATGAAATAATAATTATGCTTGAAAGTGTAATTCAGCAGGGGTTTAGCTTCAGAAATTAGAGTACTATCAATAATTGAATATTGCGGATTCTCATAAGAAATTATGTATTTGTACCACTTCAGGGTTTCTGTATTCAATTTTATGTTTTCTCCTTTTTTGGGTACGTAAATAGGACCGTAATTATCCAAAGTCCAGTTAAGGGCGGAATCAAAGGGAAATAAATCGAGTTTTATCCCTACATTGTCAATCAATTGTATCTTATTCCCGTTAATAGAGATGTTTTTAATCGAATTACTATCCTTAAAAACAGTAATCTTGTCTCCGGGTAATCCGATGCATCTTTTAACGAGACAATCCTCGAAAAGATCATTATAAATGTTTTTAATGTTTGGTTTGTTAAATATAAATAAGTCTTCTCTTTTTATTTGGCTGAATCCTCTAATTCTAAAATATTCTATTTTTTTTTAAAATACTCCCTTCTTTCAGACCACAGGTTAACAAATATAAGTTTTTTTATGATGATAATGTAATACAGTGTTACATAACCGGTGTCTTAACCCCCTATAAGTTGGACAGATTTTTCAAAAGAGTTTAGTACTTCTTGTTTGATGTTATCGTTATTTTCATTCATCATCCGATCAGCAAAGTTAGCCATATCTCCGGATTTGTCAAGAGCAAGACCAGTGTCCGCACAATCCGACACTCTTGACAACTCCTCCGATACTACCGCTGTCTGGTGCATATCGGATGAGAATGACATGTAATATTCATTCCACACCTGGATCGGAGTCTTCCTCTTAAGACTTCCATGTCGCCTTTTGTTGTTATAGTGTATCATGTAAGCGGACAAAGTTAATTTTGCCTCATAAAAGCCTTCAAAATCAAATCTTTGGATTACTTCTCTTTCCAGGATACTGTGGAAAGCTTCAATATACGAGTTTTCTTCGGGAGTTGCGATATGAGTAAACTCCTGGTGGGCTTCAAGGTTGCGAAGATAATGCCGAACCTTGTTAGCGATAAACTGAGATCCGTTATCATTCCTTACAGTTACGCCTTTGAGTCCATGGCATAGATCTATCCGGTTAATCATCTTTATGACATCGATTTTTTTTATGCTGCCCTGGAAGATCCAGTCCAGTATACGCCGGGTATAAATATCCATTAATGAGAGCAGGTAATAATTTTTTCGTTCTCCTTTGACCCAGATGTATTTAATATCCCAGCACAGATATTCCATTGGTAGTGTGGCAGTTATTTTTCGGAACTGAACAAATTCTCTCTTCCCCTGGGTTTTGATTACTTTCCCTAGTAGTAGCTTATTTTCGTACATTAACCTGTATACTTTCTTGTGGTTAATGATATAATTCAGATCTTTCAGGTCAGCTGTTATATTCTGGTAACCATAACAAACAAACTCACCACTC
>DYKN01000092.1 GCA_020722575.1 Rikenella microfusus
CGGCGGCATACAGGCGCAGGATATTCGAGAGTGAGGAGACAAAAATCCTCACAAGAGACTACATCCTTGCGGCGGCAAGGAAACACGGCATCGCCGTGTCGGCGATCGGTTTCGGAACGGACCATTGCCACATCTTCACGACGGCATGCAAGAACTTCAGCCCGGCAAAAGTTGCCCAGCTTCTGAAGGGATTTTCCAGCTTCATGATGCGAAAGCATCATAAAATCCTGTTCCGGAATCAGCTATGGGGAGACAAGTTCTGGACGAGCGGCTATTTCTACAGGACTGTAGGGGCGGTCAACTCAAAAACAGTGAAGCGCTATGTAGCGCAGACACAGGAGAAGCACTGGAAGGTGAATTCCCATGCACAAAGAAACCTATTCGAGTTCAGAGCATCATGAACTCTATCAACAAACCCCCGCCACTTTAGTGGCGGGTTGTTTAGAGTAAGGATAATTTACTGGCTTATAAGCTTATTTGATGTGGAATTGTGTTGTTACACCCACACCCCTTTATTTCATATGGAAATTATATATAAATCAATATCAAGAGAAAAATATATAATATATAACACTGTTATATTTATCCATCTGAAATAAACCTATTTAAAATAAGAACTCCATATGAAATGAGGGGGTCAGATGTATGAATGGGCAGTCAAACCTTACTGATATCTTTAATAATTACATAACAAAAAAGCCAATATTCAGTGATAAGTCAACCCTCCTGATACAGTTCACACCAAAAAACATACCTCATAGAGAAGAGCAGATAAGGCAGCTTGGGCTAACTCTTGCGCCCGTCCTTCGCGGAGAAAAGCCGTCAAATATATTCATATATGGAAAAACAGGAACCGGAAAAACACTATGCTCAGCCCATGTTCTTGATGTATTAAGTGAAACCGCAATTAAAAACAACAATAACAGGATAAAGATAATATATATAAACTGCAAGATGAGAAAGGTAAGCGATACTGAATATCGCCTGCTTTCACAGATACTATCTTTTTTTGATATAGATATACCGCATACGGGAGTTCCGACAGACAGCCTTTACAGAATATTTTATGAGAAAATAGAAAAAGAAAAATACAATATAATACTCGTCCTTGACGAGATTGATTTTCTTGTGGAAAAGATAGGTGATGGAGTCCTCTATAATCTTACAAGGATAAATCAGGAGATAAAAATGAGCATGATAACGCTTGTAGGAATATCAAACAAGGTTTCATTCATAAATGAAATCGATCCAAGGGTAAAATCAACTCTATCAGAAGAGGAAATGGTGTTCCCGCCTTATAATGCAATACAGCTAAACGACATACTTTCAGAGCGCGTGGCACTCGCATTCAATGATGGCGTTGTTACAAAAGGGATAATAGCAAAATGCTCTGCCCTTGCAGCTCAGGAGCATGGCGATGTCAGAAAGGCAATTGATCTTCTAAGGGTTGCAGGTGAAATCGCGGAAAGAGAAGGCAGGGAATCTGTCGGCGAAGGTGATGTAGAGAAAGCAGAAAAGAAGCTTGACAAAGACAAGATAATGGAGGTTGTGACAACACAGCCAAAGCAGTCAAAGCTCGTTCTTCAGTGCATAATTGACCTTTTCGGCGGCGGTGCAAAAGATATCCAGACAGGCGATGTTTATGACCTTTACACAAAAAGGTGCAAAGACAATTTTGTTAGCGAGCTTACCCAAAGGCGCGTAACTGACCTCATATCAGAGCTTGACATGCTCGGAATAATAAATGCAAAGGTCGTATCAAAGGGAAGGTACGGAAGAACGAGGGAGATATCTGTCAATCTTTCCGATAATATCCTTGGCAAAATAACAGAGCACCTAAAAAACGAATTCATATAAAATGTAGATGGCAATTATCCCTTATGGAAAAGGATGAAATTATTAAGGCGTTTCTTGAGCATGACATTCTTCTTACTCCTGAAGAGTTTGAAATGATAACTCCGGAAAACTTTTCAGATATCCTTTCAGAAAAAAAACTAAGGCTGAAAAGTGAAGTCACACAAAAAGAAAATCTCAATACAGAAAATGAGAGCGTAAAGGTTAGTTCTGGAATTTCAGAAGAGGAATTAAAAGAGATTCCAGAAGAAAGTGAGGCTAAGCAGGAAAAAAAAGAAAAACCCAAAAAATTCCCGTTTTCATCAATACAAAAGACCCTTGGCTTCATCCTCCCAAAGCACAATGAAAGCCAAAAAGAAAAAAAGCCGGATATTTTTGTAAAGCGAATATATGGAACTGAAAAAATTTGCAAAAAAATGCTTACAGTTATGGATATAGCTGCAATATACATCGCAAAATACAATGCATTAAGGGAAATTATAGCTCCTAGAATGAACCCTTTATCTATAAACAAGATAACGGGCTCAAAGGATAAAACAGACATTATAGGGATTGTATCCTGCAAGACAGAAAACGGCTTTTCAATAGAAGATGAGACGGGAGTGATAAATATTGCAGGCATATCTTCTGAGGGAATTGAGAATGACGATGTTATCGGCGTTTCGGGCAGAATAAAGGGCGGAATGCTCTTTCCAGAAAATATAATATTTCCGGATATACCGCTTGATAATATGCACAAAACCATAGGATGCAGGATATCTTTTGACTTTTCATCATCAATGCAGATTTCCTATAACAGCCATAAAATTTTAATGGAAAGCAATGCAGAGATGCTTCTTATTTCAGAAAACAATGAAAAAATGAAGGCCCTAATATTTAGGTGTGAAGAAAGCGTTAATATTGATTATGCCATATCATTACTTAAGAAAAGATGCATGAAGACTGCAGAGTTTCTCATTCCCTGCTTTTTCATTATACAGGAAGTTCCCGATATATTTATTATAGCTTCAAATGGCGGTAAAGCAGAAAGGGCAAATTATAAGGGGGTTTCAATTTTTATTGCAGGCCAAAAAGCCGAAATAGAAATTGAAGGTTGAGGCTTTTGATATATATAAATTCCTTTCATAAATTTGTATTATGAGACTTCTTGTTTTGGCAGATGTGCACAGCAGTTTTGAGCTCCTTTCAAAAATAATGAAAAAGGAAGCGGGAAATTTTGATGCTATAATAGCCCCCGGGGATTTTACGGATATGTATGATATTCCAGAAGGCTTTACACAGCTTGAAATGGCAGAAATTACCGTATGCAGGATGATTGCCCCTAAAAAGCCGGTTTTTGCAGTGCCAGGGAATCATGATCCATATAATATAATGGAGATTTTCAGGGAATATGGAATAAATGCCCATTGCGAGATAAGGCAGTTCAAGGGATTTGAGATAATGGGATGGGGAGGCGCAATGACTCCGTTTGACACAAAATTTGAGCCAACTGAAGAGGAAACGGAAAAAAGCCTTTATGAAACATCTGTTAACCTTAAAACAAAGGATTTTATTTTAATAATACATAACCCGCCTTACGAAACTGCCCTTGATATGATTTCAGATAAGACGCATGTAGGCTCAAAGGCTGTAAGAAAATTCATAGAAGAACAATCCCCGCTTCTTTCAATATCTGCCCATATACACGAGTCGGAAGGCATTGATACTATCGGAAGGGCTGTTTTGTTCTATCCGGGAGCCGTTTTTGAGGGAAAGTATGGGTTTGTGGAAATTAAGGAAGGAAATAAAGTAAAATGTGAAATGAAAAAATTATAGCAGTTAGTCCAGCTCTTTTAGCGACTCTGCTATATCATAGGGAGATTCAAGACGGCACAAAACAAGAGGGATACCTTCTGCCTCTGCTATGTTCTTTGCTATGTCATAAACGCTTGAAAGGCCGTGCAGGACAACAAGCCCCGGGTGAAGGTTTGTTATCTTTATTGCCACCATAGGCGTTTTTCCTGTGGTAACCTTCGTAAAAATCATCGCTCTTTGCGTTGTCGTGCCGTAGAGCTTTAGCATCTGGCTGAATGAAAGCTCGGATATGGCTTTAAGTGAGTCAATAATAGTGTAGCCGTATAATTTCCTGTCTGAAAAGTTCTCTTTTGTCACAAAAACGCCGTTTATTTTCTGCACAAAATCCTTTATTGACACTCCTTCCGTGAACTCTTTTATATCAATGACTGCTTCAGAGAGGCTTGTTGTTGCATCCATCTGCGAAAAGCTCCTTACAACATCACCGCCCTTCTTTATATCCATGTCAATTAATGCATCCACATATTTTTTGATTATCTTTATACCGGGAGATTTTCTTCTTCCCGATTCATAATCTGATATGACAGATGATGTTATGCCAAGCTTTTCTGCAATTTCTTTCTGGGAAAAACTGAAGATGTTTCTCCACTTCTTTATGACGGATTCCGGCTTTTCAGAAAGAACTATCTCTCCGATGATATTCTTTGCCAATCGCTCCTTAGCGATGTCAAGTTCGTCAATCATTATATTCTATTCATATATAAGATTTATATGCATGAACTGGCTTTGGAATTCACATATACTCTAAAGATTAAGAGCTCCCAAAAAAGCAATTCTTAAATTGAGATAATATGCAAGATTTTCAGCAATTCTCGGTGAAGGGAAATTTTCAGAAAAATCTTTCATTTCTCTGC
>DYKN01000093.1 GCA_020722575.1 Rikenella microfusus
ACTGGCTCACCTGCTTGACGTAATCCCCAGGGGCTGCGGTCTGGATGAATTATGGCAGAGGTTTGAACTGTTGTACAGGGAAAAGACCGTCGTTATTCTCGATGAGGTTGACTTATTGAGCCAAAAGGATAAGCACAGGGACATACTGTACCTGCTCAGTCGCTCGACCAATAACTACATGGCCGTATTGCTGAGCAATAATCCCAGGTTTGCCAATACCCTCGACCAGTCGATTATGAGCACCTTGCAGCCCCGGATGATCCACTTTTCAGGCTATAATGCCCAGGAGATAGAAGCCATCCTTTGCGACCGGGCAATGGCAGGATTAAAGGATGTTCCCCGATTGCAGATTAAGCAAATCTCGGCCATGACTGTAAAGAACACCAATTCTGATGTCAGGGTGGCGATAAAGACATTGTACCTTTGGGCTCTTGAGCCTGAAGTAGAATTGACGGAGCATTTTCAGCAGGCTCGCCGGGATATAATGTACGATGTGGTCAGGGATTTGAATGACAAGAACCTTTTAATCTTAAAGGCGGCTCAATCTCAAATGTCGGGCTATGTGAAAGATATTTACCAGACCTACAGGAATATCTCGGTGCAGTACAATGAAGAGCCGTTCAGCTATATGCACTTTTACTCAAACTTATCTTATCTTCAGAGCTTAGGATTAATCCTTCTTATCTCCACAAAGGTTGACAGGACATACACCAACAGGATTCAGCTTACCTTCGAGCCTGCAATTCTCGATACAATATGGAAAACAAGATTTGAATAAGCGCAAATACAGCTAAACAATTTTTATGTTGCCAGCAGGAAATATCGCAAAGGCAAATAAAGCACGTTTCCCACAGATGGCTGAAACTGATTTGTAATAAGTATTCCCAGCCTTGATTTGTATAGTTTCATAAAATGTCCAAGCCAAGCGGTTTGCTCGGCATTTTTGCGATGCTTGACTTCGATGGGCAGATGCTGATTGCCTGCATAAGTCAGGATGAAATCCACCTCACGATTCTTTTCCCGAAAATAGCTGACTTCTACCGCCTCCGGCCAGGTTATCAGTTCCCTGACTACCAGATTCTCCGCATACAACCCCATGGTCATCTGATCCGGCACAGTCCATGTCTTAAGAACGGCATTTTTAAGAGCCAAATCAAGCGGATAACACTTTATGTTCCCGTGTCGCACACGAAGTGCCTGCTTCCTGAATTTCTGAATACGCACAATTAAATCCGTCATCTCAAGACGGGGTAGATTATCCTCCACAACTCGTCTTTCAACCCCGGATTCCTGGGCAACTTTTACTGTGTTAATTTCATTGCCGGGATGGGCGAGCAGATATACAAAAAAACGCAGCACATTTTCAGGTTTGCGATAACGAGTCAGCATCACAAGGTCTTCATACAATACCTTTCTGACCTGCTGCTCCATAAGGTATTCTATTTTTCTGACGGAATCCGGTAAAGCCCAGACCTCGGGAAATCCTCCTTCCCTGCAGTAATCAATCATTGCCTGGGAAATATCTGAATCAAATGGCTGAATATCATTGTGGAATTTATTTATAAGTTCACTTGCCGACATCACATTTCCGGCCAGAAGCGATGGTTTCAGATCCTTATGTGTTTCAAGGATTTGAGAAAACTCCGGCCTGTCCAGCATTTTATATTGGCAGTACTCCCTGAAACTGAAAGACAGTAAATGATGGGCATTAACCCTGCCGAGCAGACTCTCCCGGCTACTGCGAAAAATCGGAGATGAAGCTGAACCGGATATTACAAAACGAACAGGATACTTCAAATCGTAGTATTTTTTTATGAACAGCTCCCATCGCGGCAGTCTCTGAATTTCGTCCAGAAAGAAATAAAATCTATCCCCGGAGCGTTTGACACGTTTCATCAGCGAATCAAATATGACTTTTTGTGTTTGCTGTGAGGCAAATACTTCAGGATCATCGAAGGAAAAATATAAAATTCGGGATGAATCAATTCGTTTATCTTTAATGAGTCTGGATATAACCTGCATCAGTGCAGTACTTTTACCGACGCGTCTTGGGCCGGTTACTGAAATAACCTGGCCGACCTGTTCAAGGTCATCAATAATGCTTCTGACTACAGGTCTTTCATAAGCAGGCAGGGACTGTTGCCATTCGTTATCTTCGAGCCACCAGGGATTATAAGGTGTAAGAATGGTCTGGATTCGCTTATTTTCCATCTGTAACGCCTTTCAAATAAAGCAGTTATCTTCTTTTGCACAACTTGTGCATTATACCGTACATAATTAGAAAACAAATATGGGGCATTGTCAAACATTTTTGTAACAAAAACACATTATCCTTCCTGCGAAAACGTTCTGAAAACTGAAAACCAACTTCGGTTTTAATCAGTAAAATTTATAAACCCCTTTTGCCTTGTATTACCACTTAAAAGTTACAACCACACTATAAAATGATGCCGAACAAAACCTACGAATTAAGGAATCTGTATTTCCAACAGAGTCAGTACCCTGTCGAGCCTGTAGAATCTGATAAACCATTATTTCTTCAATGGCCTTCAAACGGTTATTTTGAAAGATTACAGCCGGATGCGGATTTATTGCAGAGGGCCCTTAATCCTGAAATTGATTATAAAAACAAGACAGTTTCTGAACAAATATTCGGAAACGAAATAAAGCAGCAGTATATTAGCCTCAAACATGCGGCAAATCTGTTTTATGAACGTTGCAAACTCAATAAGCAGCATATCCAGGATATTGACCAGAGGCACCTTGAAATCCAGGAAAAGAAATTCGGCGCTGAAATTAACCACACCCCTGAAAACTCTAAGCGTCTTACCAGCCTGGAAGGCCAGTTGTTGCAGCTGGAGCAGGCAAGAAGGGATGAAGAACTTGCATTCTGGAAGGATACTGTGGAGCTAAGAGAAAAACTATTCGAGAATTCAATTGATTACAGGGCAGCTAAACAAAGGGAAAGCATCTTTTCTGATGTGGAGACTGACTATGGCAGATAGCTCAAACTTTGTAGATGTCCGGCAGCTTTGCCTGAGATTAAAACCTGTGCTTGGGTCCAAGATGGATAAAGTCTATGCAGCGTATATGGCAGAGGATGAGGCAGGTAAAGAACAGATTGAGAATTATCTTCAGCAATTAACAGCTAAATATTTACCCATAAAACTAAGCGAAAGCTGTACCCCTTTACTTCCACCATCAAAGGAGCAGGCTGCTGGAGAGTATTTTCTTGGTAAAGTCCAATATGCAGGGAAAGATTTATGTGATTTTGGTCTGAGGGAGGATGAATGGATCCAGCATATGGCTATCCTGGGCAGAAGCGGCGCCGGTAAGACCAACGTTGGTTTTCTGGTACTGAAAGGGCTTAAACAAAAAAACAAGCCGTTTTTAGTCTTCGACTGGAAGAGAAATTATCGGGATTTGGTTTCACTGCCTGAATTTAAGGATGTTGAAGTTTATACCGTCGGCAGGAACATTGCCCCGTTTACATTCAATCCTCTGATACCGCCGGCCGGAACCAACCCAAAAACCTGGTTAAAAAAGCTCAATGAAATTATCGCCCATGCTTACTGCCTTGGAAATGGCGTGTTATTTTTGCTCCAGCAGGCAGTTGATGCCGTATATGAGGAAACAGGGGTATATGATGGCACTGTTGAAAAATGGCCCACATTTAAAGACGTTCTAATTAAAACAAGGGGCATGGATGCCCGGGGAAGAGAATCAGGCTGGCTGTCTTCTACATTGAGGGCTCTGGCTACACTATGTTTTGGCGACATGGATACATTACTTAATACCAATAACAATAACAGTATCGACCATATTCTTGACAAGAACGTTATTTTAGAACTGGATGCCCTTTCGCAGTCTGACAAAACATTTTTTGTACAGGCCTGTATGCTGTATTTGCATCATAAGCATATGGCTGAAGATAGAAGAGAGGATTTTAAGCATGCAATTATTATTGAGGAGGCCCATCATGTATTAAGCGATGAACGGAGGAGTTTGGTAGGCGGCCAATCTGTGATGGATATTATATTCCGTGAGATACGTGAATTCGGTGTGAGCCTTATATTACTTGACCAGCATCCAAGTAAAATATCTCTTTATGCACTTGGAAATACATATTGTACGATTTGCATGAATTTAAAACACAAGACAGATATCAATGCCGTGGCGCAATGTCTCCTGCTCGATAAGGAAAAGGACATCTTAGGTTCCCTCGAAGTCGGCCAGGCCGTTGTAAAAATTCAAGGCAGGATTGCACATCCATTTCAGGTTTCAATACCTGAATTTATCATTGAAAAAGGCAGAATCACAGATACTTATGTTCAAAAACATATGCAGGATATTGCACCGGCTATAGCTGAAGAGGATTTTCGTTTGCCGGCCGGTACAACAGAGGGTGATAGTACAGTGAGCAATAAAGCCGACTTTGCTAAAAACCTGGAATCGGCTTTTTTGAGAGATGTTCAGGAATATCCTGACAGCGGCATAGCCGCCAGGTATAAACGGCTTGGTTTGTCGGTTCGGCAAGG
>DYKN01000094.1 GCA_020722575.1 Rikenella microfusus
TTATATCAAAAACAGGAAGCAAAAGTGTTACCTAAATACCCTACTTGTACAAAAAATTGATAATTCTGAAGAAAAATCGTATAATCAATAAATGCGACTGAGTAGAAGAGATATTTTCTCACAAGCAATAATACTCGGGTTTCATATCCATATTTGCCTGTTTGTATCTAACCTTTGCATAAAGACCAGTCAAACAAATGAGGATAAGAGTTAGTTTTAAGATTGAAAAGTTGCCGATATTGTACAGACATAGAATAATGGCTCTGATAAAAGAATCCCTGAGTCAATCAAGCCCTGAGTATAAAGAATTTCTTTATCCTGACAAAAAATCTGAATATTCAAAAAGGGTTAAACCTTTCACATTTAGTGTTGTTATTCCATCTGCATGTGAACGCAGAAAGGAAAGATTTCTGGTAGACGAAAATACGGAAATAGAAGATATTGTTTTTTATTTTCCCGGCAACCTTTCTCTTTTCTTATTCATAAGTTCATGTGACTATGAATTCATCGTAAATCTGTACAATGGACTCCTGCAAATCAAAAAGTTTGACTTTGATAATCTGAACAATATTGAAATGACATTTGAAAGAGTTTTCCTTCTGAATGAGAAAAAGATAAATGATGATGAAGTAATATTCAGAACAAATTCTCCTGTGCTGATTGAGGATAAAAAAGGCAAACCAATGCTCCCCGAAAAATCTAATCTGACAGAGTTTACCGAACAGTTTAATATAATACACGGGAAAATATTGCAGGATTTAAGAGAAAAAAATGGCATAAAAGGTCGCGGATTATGTCGGACTATGGAATTTGAGCCAGTTAACATAAAGAAACAGGTTGTGAAACACACTCTGAAAGGGTTTAGAGAAAAAACAGGGAAACCCTATATGATCCTGACCGCATTCAGTGGTTGCTTTAAGTTGAGGGGAGACACAGAAGATTTGAGGATACTCTATCAATCAGGTGTTGGCTTAAGAACTGGACAGGGATTCGGGATGGTAGAGGTGGTGTGAAGTGTTTGAACCTGTTGGATGCCAAAAATGAAAATGGATAAATATCAGTTAGGGGCAAAGAGAATTTTATGAATGATAGAGATAGAGAGTTGTTATTAGAATTTAAAAAAAGGCTTCCATCCGATTTGTCAAATCAAATAAAACGGCTCATAGTTTTTGGCTCAAGAGTGAAAGGCGAGGCTCAAGAGGAGTCTGATCTTGATGTAATTGCATTGGTTAACGAAAAAACCCCTGAGATTGAAAACCTGCTTTCGGACATTGTATATCAGGTTATGTGGGATTATGACTTCAAACCAATAATATCACTCAAAGTATTCTCTGAATCTCAATTTTACAATGCCCTCAATAGAGGGGATCTCAATTTGAACGAGGAAATAATAAAACTTATTGAAAAGGCTGAACCTGCCCTTGAGATGACTGAAAAATTAATAAACAGCGGCTATCCGTCAGATGCTGCAAGCAAAACATATTATTCTATGTATTATGCAGCACAGGCGCTATTTGAGAGAGGTGCTTGGACTTTGGAATATAATTGAAAGGGGCTGCATATGATAGATGAGAAAAGACTTGAGGAGATAAAAGAACAGATTGTAAAAGCCGTATCTCCGGAAAAGATTATTTTATTTGGTTCTTATGCAACAGGAACAGCCACAGAAGAAAGTGATTTAGATTTGCTTGTAATATGGGATACAGATTTGAACCCGCATAAAAGGAATCTTTTTTTGAGCAAACTTTTCCCGAAAAGAGATTTCTCGCTGGATATATTTGCATTCACAAAAAAAGAGGTAGAAAGACTGAGGGATATTGCAGGAACAATCCTGTATGAAGCCTTTCATCATGGGAAGGTGATTTATGGTTAGTGAAAAGTTAGCCATCGTAAAGCAGTGGTTCAAAAAGGCAGACAGCGATCTTAGAACCATTGAAAATAACATTAAAAGCGAGGCTCCTCCGACTGACACAATCTGTTTTCATGCCCAGCAGGCGATAGAAAAATATGTAAAGGGGGCGCTGATCTATTTTGGAAAGCATATTACAAAAACACATGACCTTGTAAATCTTCTCACATCCATCACAAAGTATGTGCCTGAATTGGAAAACCTTGAAAATGAATTTCATGAAATAAGCCACTATGGCGTTGAGGTAAGGTATCCGGATATATTTTACGAGCCTTCATTTGAAGAGGCACAAAGGTCCTACGAAGTTGCCTTAAAGGTAAAGGAGATTGTCTTAAAAAAGATAAAGGTGTGAGATGGAAAATGGAGGATAGGGTTTGGGAGAGAGGGAGCAGGGAGAAGATGGAATATAAAATTTATCTAAGAGATTGGTATTTTAATGCTGGGATTATAGGGTTTCTGACTATTGCTGCTGACGGCAGAGGCCTTGATAGTATCCCATCGTTAATGGTTGGCGAAAACTATATTGAGTTTGATAATAGAATTTTTGATGGTTTTGAGGAGAAGTTTATTAAGCACGCTTTCCTTAAATTTTTCAGTATCCAATCATATATTCAAAGACTGCAAAACTTTCAAAAAGATTTGACTGGTAAAAAGACAAAGATAAAACCGGAACAAATTGCCAAAAAGATTGAGGAGATTGAAAAATCACCCTACAAAGATTTTTTGAAACTATTGAATATATCAATCTCAAAGTATCAAAGCGTGGAGGACTTTATTATCAATCTTGAAAATGCTATAAATTCTATAAAAGGCTTATCTAAAAAACAGATTTTTGAACAATTAAATAGCAGCAATCAGGGTAAGGAATCATTGAATAATTTTATAGGATGGAAGTTTAAAGGCGTATGTTCTCACGATAGTATTTCAGTGTATATAAACAAAGTTAACTCTGCAAACCGGCCAAAAAAACTAAAAAATAACGACCTCTGCCCATCGTGTCAGGAAAGAAAGGTGGATTCAAAAATTGAGTTAAATAACGCTGTGTCCAATATAATCGGTTTCAATAAAGACAATTCTAACTGGATATGGGGCTTTAAGGCTTCAAAACTAAAAATATGCCCGCTGTGTGCAATTATTTATAACTGTGCTTTTTCATCTTTTGCTTATGTCTTGAAGAAGGTTGATGGGAATTATTTAAATTATTTTTACTTCCCGAATGAAAACACAAAAGTAAAGAGTCTTTTTGAGACAGTAACTGCATTTAATCTTATGCTTGATAATATTGGAGATAACGCTAATCTCCTTTATGCAATGGTCAAACAGACCGTAGAACATATAGCGGCAAAACAATCAAAAAGCATTGCGGAGAATATAAATTTTATAGAGATTGCAGATAATCCAATACTGGCAGGACAAAGCTCAAAGGGTTACAATATCTATAATTATAATATCAGCCCTGAAATAGCTGAATTTCTTGATTTGCAGTTTAAGGCAGACAGTATCCCCAAAGGGTATTATGTGATAAAGGATACCTATTACAACATTGATGAAGAGCTTTTGAAGCTCGCTATCCAACGGCAGATTGATTATTCAGTTTTACATAAATACTTTGTATATTCTTTGGCTCCTGACACAAAATACAATCTTAGTAAAGTTGCAAGCTTTGTAATTAAATACATTCAATTTATGAGAGGTGAGAATATGGAAAAAGATAAAAGTCAGACAATTGTAAAAAAGGGTTTCAAGAGTGGTATCAACCTACGCAATGAACTACTGAAAAAGGATAAAGAAAATCAGATTAACGGTTTAGTTTATAGCTTTCTTAACGATCTGAAAATTGTTGACAGAGAGAAATTCCTTGATAAATATATCAGGGTAATAATGTCAAATAATCAGACTAATCTATTTGGGATGGATGAAATGCTTGATAATGACTATTTTCTACAGTTCGGATATTCGTTTATCAATGGATTGATGAACAAGACGGCAGAGGAAGATAAAAATATAGTTGAACCAAAAGAGGAGGAGTAATTATGATGGTTAACAAATATCTTCATTTGGCAGTAATTTTCAAGGCATCAAATTTAAACTATGGCGAGGGGGTAGGAAATATTCTGACACTGAAAAAAGTTACAACTGAAGGGAAAAACTATTCATACATAAGCAGGCAGGCATTACGTTATGACATTGTCAGGATGCTTGATGAGCTTTATGGATATAAACCTACAGATGTTAATAAGGATGCCGGCGTTATCCAGTTTGCAGAAACAGCTACTATTAAGGATTTCCCGGAAATAGATTTCTTCGGATATATGAAGACTAAGGACAGCAATAAGATCAGAAAGGCAGTGGTCAGACTTACAGATGCTGTAAGCCTTGAGCCTTTCAATAATGAGCTTGAGTTCGGAACAAACAAGGGTCTTGCAGACAGAATTCCGAATAATATCGGCAATGATATTTTTCAGGCTGAAATCCACCGCTCTTATTATTGCTATACCCTAACCTGCAATCTTGAAGAAATAGGAGTAGATAGTGTTTACGACATAACCATTTCTCCAACTGAAAGAGCTGAGAGAGTCAAGAGACTGCTAAATGTT
>DYKN01000010.1:0-55133 GCA_020722575.1 Rikenella microfusus
CTCTGTAAAGTATTAATCTGGAACTGTTTATTCCATTAATTTACGGTAAAACATCTATTTTTTTAATATTTTGATTTAATATTGCATTTTATTTTGAGAATAAAATTGTTGATTTTTTATTAACCAATATATTATAGCTTTATGTAAAATAAATTCTCAGAAAAATGGGATTAAATGGAATAATTGACACAGACTCACTGAATGTAGCTGGACTTGAAATCATTAACATTCATGGATTTCTGGAGTTGCTAATTAGATTTAGCTTGAATCTCGCAGTGATTATGATACTGGTGAGATGGCTTTATTATACTGCCACACGACGTAAAGACTATCTTTTCACATATATCCTGATTTCGAATATTGTTTTTCTCCTGTGCTTCCTTCTTGAGAATGTTAAACTGCAGATAGGTTTTGCCCTGGGCCTGTTTGCAATCTTCGGCATACTTCGTTACAGAACAAATGCCATACCGATAAAGGAAATGACATACCTTTTCCTGATTATAGGCATTTCGGTGATCAATGCACTTACAAGCTCAGGAACCACACTGATAGACCTTCTTTTCAGTAATATTATAATTATCCTTATAACTTTCAGCATGGAAAAAGTATGGCTTCTTAAACACGAATCATCAAAATTTATAGTCTACGATAGACTTGAACTCATTAAACCCGAGAAATATAAAGAGCTTGTAAATGACCTGCAACTTCGAACAGGTATTAGCAATATAAAACGTGTTGAGGTGGAAAGAATAAATTTCCTGAGAAATACATGCGATCTGACAATTTTTTATGAAGCTACTCAGCCTGAAACTGAAACTTTTAATGAGGAGATAAAATCAGGAAACGATGTTAATGATTAGGATAAGAATTCTTCTGATTCTAATGCTCATAATAACTGGTAATTTATTTTCCCAGGAAAATGATTTCGGGATATGGCTGGAAATTAATGGAACACATAAGATTGTCAAAAAACTCAACTTGAATTTATCGGGTGAAATAAGAACCAATGATAACTCATCGAAAGTTGACAAGGTATTTGGAGAGGGAGGATTGGAATACAACGTTGGTAAAAATATTTCTCTGGCAGGCAATTACAGGTTAATCAGTTGCAGGGAAGATGATGGCTACTTTTACTGGCGGCACAGAATCTTTGCAGATTTCCAGATAAAATACCCGGTAAAGGACTTTACTTTTTACGCAAGGCTGAGGCTTCAGCGGTCAACAAAAACCTATTTTGAAGATGAGGATGATTTGAATGCCAGATATGTATGGAGGTGCAGATTCAAAACAAAATATAATACTCCAGGTTTTCCCGTTAATCCCTGGTTATATTATGAGCTATTCTCACCAGGTTTCTCTGGCGAAGGTTTTTCTGTCGACAAATCCAGAATTTCAGCAGGAATCGATATTAAGCTGGGTAAAAAAACTGAACTACAGGTGGGCTATCTTTTACAGAACTATTCAAACCGCAATCTTCAACATAAGCATGTTCTTAATCTGGGATATGGGTTTAAGTTCTGAGAGCATAATAACCTTTTGAGGCAGCATGCAAATAATAGAAAAGTTTTTGTTTGTTTGTTGGAAAAACTGTGTTCATGAAGGATCCGCGGTTTTATGTGGAGATATATTCTTTCCATTTAGCTATAACTGTTTTCATATCATAAGGCAGGTCCGATTCAAAGCTCATTCTTTTTCCTGTTGAAGGGTGATCGAATGAAAGAGTTCTTGCATGGAGTGCCTGTCTGGGTAAAATCTCAAAGCATTTCTCAACAAACTGCCTGTATTTACTGAATGTTGTGCCCCTGAGGATCTTATCTCCGCCGTATTCCGCATCATTGAAAAGCGGATGCTTGATGTAACTGAAATGTGCTCTTATCTGATGGGTTCGGCCTGTTTCGAGCCGGCACTCCACAAGTGAAACGTACCCAAAACTTTCAATCACCTTATAATGAGTTACTGCATGTTTTCCATGACTGCCGTCAGGAAAGACCTGCATTACTTTTCTGTCTTTTAAACTTCTTCCAACGTGACCGGTTATAGTACCCTCCGGAGGGTCGGGTATACCCCAAACCAGTGCATTATATATTCTCCCCGTTTTTCTATAAAAGAATTGTCTTGCAAGTTTGTTCTGTGCAATTTCGTTTTTAGCCACTACGATTATCCCGGAAGTGTTTTTGTCAAGCCGGTGAACAAGCCCGGGTCGTAATTCTCCGGTACTGAAAAGTGGCAGATCTTTGAAATGCCACATAAGAGCATTGACAAGGGTACCGGTATAATTACCGTAAGCTGGATGAACAACCATACCAGCTTCCTTATTAATAACAATTACATCATCGTCTTCATAAAGAATGTTAAGGGGTACCTCTTCGGGTATAAGCTCTATTTCACGTGGAGGTATAGGCAATAGAATCCTTATAATATCACCGGGTTTTATTTTGTAACTTGGTTTTACGGGGGTCTCATTCACAAAAATATTTCCTGCAGCCGCCGCATTCTGAATCCTTGTCCTTGATGTGTTAACAAGCCTTGTTGCAAGGTATCTGTCAATCCTCACAGGCGACTGACCCGCATCAACCTTAATCCGGTGATGTTCATAAAGATCCTGATTATCTGACAGTTCTTCTTCAGTCATAACTAATTCTTTATCTGGTGACTATCAGCCTTGTTGTAACAACATGTCTGTTTCCCGAATGTACAGTAACCAGATAGATCCCGGCAGGCAGGTCTGAAATATCAATTCTTTCCTGATTCCGGATTTTTTTAAGGGTTCGGCCGGAAATATCAGTTATAAAAATTGTGGCGTTTAATATCAAGAGAGGGTCGTTGGAGGTAATATTAACATATTCTGATGCAGGATTTGGCCATAGTCTTATAGTATTGTTATTTTCAGTAACAGTTTTAATACCTGTTGATTTTATAGGTGGACCGAATATAGGTCTGATCATAACGCTTCCGGGCATCTGCGATACATTCCATTCACCACCAAGAAAATATAACTGCCGGCTCTTATGGGGGGTGTTCAGATCAAAACCTGCGTTAAGGAATGTCTCGGATCTTTGTCGCCATCCAACAAAAAATTCACCATTTATTTCAACAGGAGTATCGAGTTCATAGGTATAGAACCCGTTAATACCTTCACCTGGTTTAACAAGTAATTCTTCTTTTGAGCATATTACATCTCCCGGAATCCCTTTATAATTGTTCCATACCATTAGGTCAAAAGATCTTCTGTTGGCATTCTGGTAGCTGTCATTGAAGCAGATCTGAACTGCCCGCAAAGAATCAGGAATGAATGATTTAAACAGGTAAGCTACCATAGCATTTCTCGATCCCTGTCCATTTATTCCATATCCGGCCTCAGCAGTCCCATCGTCGTATGCAAAGCAACGTCCGAAACGCTGGTAATAAACTATGGTATCATTCTGTTTCCTGTCGAAAGCATCGGTTATAAGCATGCACTCTATCCGGAAAAGGGCTGAATCGGTATAGCTGGAATTAAATGTGTAAATAAGTTCTGCGTCATATTTTACAGGTTCCAATGGATTGATGTTAACAGCTCCGGCAGTGAAGAAAAGGGTAATAGAATCTTTGTAAACATCAGTAATTCTGAAATTTCGGGTTATATTTCTGATAATAGTATCATTATTACGGTAATTGACAGTTATGTAAGGGCTCATTTCCGAAAGGAATACCTGTCTGAATTGTTTCCATGGCATCTGCTCATAGGTTTTAAGTACCGACCTGACAGGCAGCGTAAAGGCCACATCGTGGAGTATTGTATCATTCGGGTTGCGGTTTTTATCGAGGATGATGTAGTCAATATTCCACTGATCGCAGTTGCCTGCCATTGAGGGATCGGTTGTCGTGCCGGTGAGGGATGCGTAATTAATAAACCTGAATCTGAAACCTTTCTGAAGGAATTTATTATCTTCGATTTTGATTATTAAGGGTTTAAAACCTGTGGTGTCAGCAGGTGAAGTTTTCCAGACAGAGTACCATTTTTCTTCCATGGGTGCCCAGAAATGAAGCACAAGGCTGTCGTTTGATTCAGGGGGATCACCGATACCTGCAGCTTCGTAAAAGAAACTCAGATAAACATTATCGGATGACGGATATTGAAGATTTATGGGTTTTGAAGTAAGGTGATCAGCTTCAAATACAAACTGAGAAGCTGTTTCATAAAGATTGCCATTGTAGTCAAGAGCATCGAAAGTGGCCATTCCAACGGTGATCTGGTTGATCGACCATGTATTGTTGATAAAGACATCCCTTTCTTCCCATCTTTCAGGATCAGGGAAAATATAACTGTCTGAAAAGTCATCGGAGAACGGAAGCTCAAGTGTATCAGGCTGATTGATTCCCTTTGAGGAATTTACTGATTCTTTTCCCCGATTAAGATATATATTCCTGTAAAGACCTGTAACAATTTCCTGTGAATAAGCCATTGATTGCGAAAGGAGAAGCAACAGAAGGTATATTAAAGATTTTCCGGACATCAGTTATTAAAGGTCAGGGAAATTATTAATGCCGTTTACTGACAGAGAATCATATATATTCACGAATGTTGAATCAGAAGGTAGTTTGGCAGAATCAGTAGTAAGCCAGATATATATGGGAGAACCAAGCTGGAGGTAGCTATCTTCACCGGTTACAGGATTTTGTTTATAGACGAAAGCTTTCAGGGAATCATCGTCGGTTATGACAGTATCGTCATAAATATATGCTCCAAGATTAAGGGAAGCCGACAGTATTGTTTTTTTTGCCTGCTCATAGGTGAGGCCTGTAAGATCAGGGACGGGCGTTCTTTCATTGCTGAGTCCCTTGCCGAGGACGAGGTCAATTATTGATCCTTTCTCGAGAGAATCCCCTGGTGTAAGCTCGATTCCGTTATGAAGCTGTTTCAGGACGAAATCAACAGATATATCGGGCACGTATAATAATTGTCCTGGTTCAAATCCTGCAGTCTGAAGCAGTGTAAGAGCCTGACGTTTGGGTATTCCGATAAGGTCAGGTACTTCTGCCATTTCGGGATGAAAAGCGTTGATGGTAAGAATAATTCTTCTCCATTTCTTTACTTTATATCCCGGTTTGGGATTCTGTTCGGCAATGCATCCTTTCGGGACAACATTTGTGTAAATCGAATCTGTTACCTGAAGCCTGAGTTTATGTTCTTTTGCAAGCTGAGATGCTTCCTGAAGCGAGAGTCCGTAGAAATCTGGAACTGGCATGGACTGTCCATGTCGCGTATAAATATTGAGCCATATTAATGTAACAATAATCAACGCAGTTACGGATGCGATTGCAAACCCAAGGTTCTTGAAAAAAACTTTGCTGAGCAGGAACTCCTTTAAACTCATAAGGATGCTTTGTACTTATTGGTAAAACGCAGAGGCAAAGATAAAATTATATTGTGATAATTTCTGTAGGATGAAGAATGAGCGATTTACATATTTCTGCATGGGTTATAGAATGTGTCTCGTTCAACCGGAACATACCTGGCCTGACGTATAAGGGTTGATATTTCGTCAACACTCATGGAGGGATGTTGTTCTTTTGATCCGGCCATTGAGTATATTCTGGTTGAGTCTTCTATTGTGCCGTCAAGATCATCAACTCCGAAAGCAAGGCTCAGCTGTGCGTTTTCTCTTCCAAGCATTGGCCAGTAGGCTTTGATATGCGAAAAGTTGTCGAGATAAATTCTCGAAACAGCATAATTTTTCATATCTTCAATAATACTGACCTCTCCCGCAACTGAAAGTTGATTATCGTATTTTTTGTATTTAAGAGGAATAAATGCATTGAAACCGCCTGTTTTATCCTGAAGCCTTCTAAGACGTTCCATGTGGTCAATTCTGTGAGCGTAACTCTCAATGTGCCCATACAGCATTGTGGCATTTGATGGGATGCCACAGCGATGGGCCACTTCATGTATTTCGAGCCACCTTTTTGAAGAGGTTTTTCCAGGGCAGATTTTTCTTCTGATCTCATCGTCAAATATCTCGGCTCCTCCTCCCGGTACAGAATCCAGACCGCACTCTTTCAGCATCTTCAAACCTTCTTCAACCGTAAGATGGCTTTTTCTGAACATATAGTCGAGCTCAATTGCTGAAAAAGCTTTTATACTGATTGATGGCCGGTGTTTTCTTATCTTCCTGATAAGATCACAATAAAAGTTTATATCTCTGTCGGGATGGACTCCTCCGGTGATATGAACCTCAGTTACAGGTTTATCGTCAAATTTTCTGACCAGATCAAGCATCTCATCAACTGTATATTCCCAGCTTCCTGGTTCGCCTCTCTGCCTGCGGTAAGAACAGAACCGGCAGTTATTTATACAGATATTTGTGGGCTCAAGATGAAAATTACGGTTGTAAAATACTTTATTGCCGTTAAGGCGCATCCTTATAATTCCGGAAAGATAGGAGAGAAGATGTAGTGGCGCTTTTTCATATAAAATGACACCTTCTTCAGGCGATACCCGCCCTCCTCCAATAACCTTTTCAGAAATTACCTCCAAAAGAGAATCATCAATATTTTTAAGCAAACCTGTCATAGAGAAAACAAAATTATTAATTATTCCTGATTGCTTTAATAAACAGCAAAGGGTGCTCTTTTATCAGGCACCCTTTGAAAAAAGTTATAAAAAGTATTCTATTTAAATACTTTTTCGTCGGATACAGTCAGCTTTTTCCTGCCTTTAGCCCTTCTTGCCGAGAGAACTTTACGCCCGTTGGCTGTTGACATTCTTTTCCTGAATCCGTGCTTATTAACCCTTTTACGTCTCGATGGCTGATATGTCCTTTTCATCTTTCGACAGTTATGATTTTACTTCTTCAAAATGAAAGTGCAAATGTATTATTTTTTTATAAATAAACAGCACTGTTATATGAATTTTAATTTTCACTTTAATCATTTTTGTCTTCGAGAAAACTCCGCCCGGACTTTATTATGGAGCGCGAACGAAGAAAAGTCCTCCAGAAGTGGAAGAGGATATTATTTACATACATCCCGGGGAAAACTGTATTAATTCATAAAAAGGTTGATAAATTTTTTCCTGTTTCAGGACAGGAAGTCATGCTGTCAGGAATAAATTTGTTTAACTAACTGGCATATAAACCACAAATTTTTCATTAAACCATTCCTCTTCAAAGAATTTACTTATTGGGAAGAGGGTAGTATTTTGTCTGAATTTTTTAATTTCTTTTTCAAGATCGCCTCCTTTTAGTGTGATAATTCCGTTACGAAACGGGTTAATATTTTCCTTTTTTATTTTTCCTTTTGCCAGGCTAACCATTTCAGGGAACGGAGCGACAGCTCTGCTGATGATAAAGTCGTAAGATCCTTTATGGTTTTCTGCCCTTTCGCATACAGGGGTAACATTTTTAAGTGAAAGCAGGGAAACGACTTCTTTTACAACATTTATTTTTTTTCTTATTGAATCAAGAAGAACGAAATGTGAATCAGGGAAGATTATTGCCAGAGGTATTCCGGGGAAGCCTCCTCCTGTTCCAATGTCAAGTATTTCACTTCCTTGTACAAAACTGATAATCCGGGCTATTGCCAGGGAATGGAGTACATGGTGAAGGTTGAAATTTTCAAAATCTTTCCGGCTGATGACATTGATTTTGCTATTCAGGTCAGCATAAATCTCTTGCATCAGGTTTAATTTAACGGTCTGTGCCCCAGTGAGTCCGGGAAAATATTTTTCGAAAAGTCCGGGCATTATTTCTTGCCTGATCTGGTGAGTATATCGTGTATAATGCTTTTTGCCCTGAAAAGTTGTGCCTTTACTGTACCGACGGGTATATTAAGCTCTTCGGCTATTTCCTCGTAAGAGTATTCCCGAAAATATCTGAGCTCAATAAGTTGTCGGTATTTTGGTTTGAGTTCATCTATCACTTTGTGCAGGAGGGTAATGTCCTGTTTGTTTATCATTATCTCTTCCGGGTCGGGAAGATCTGATTCGATTTGTGATTCAACGCTCTCTTCATTTTCTTCATCCATTTGATCTATTACCTGCGGGGTCTGATGCTTTTTGCGGAGAAAATCAATGCAGTTATTGGTCGCAATTTTAAACAGCCAGGTGCTGAATGCAAAGTCGGGAGTATAGGTGTGCAGACTTCTGAAAGCCTTACCGAAAGCTTCAAATGTCAGGTCTTTGGCATCCGTCGGATTATTGACCATTTTGAGGAGCATGTAATAAATAGAATCACGGTAACGGTTTAGAAGAGAAGCAAATGCTTTTTCATCACCGCTTTTTGCCTTCTCTACAAGAATAAAGTCCTGCCTTGCCTTTTCAGATAGTTCCTGTGATATGTCGTCATCTTTTATTTCCATGCTTTCTGGGCATTTTTGCTCCTGATAACGCCTGAATATAATATTAAATTTATTACCGGAGAAAAAATATCAAATAAAAAGATTGCTTTTATTATACCATTTTCGTTAAATTTTCTTGAGTTAAGATAAAATATTCCATGCAATGTGATAAATCTCAGAATGAATATTCCGAGTACATATTCCATAAGGTAGTGCGATGAAATCAGGTATATAAAAAGAACGTAAAATGCAATTCTTGAAAAAGGTTCGATCAGTAAAAGCAGTTTATGTAGCGGCTTGTAATATTTTGCAGTACTCATGTGCCTTATTTTTCTTTTCATCCAGGTTATTGAATCGGTAGCAGGTATTGAACGAATGTGGGCTTCCTGGTTGATTTCAACACTTACAGTACCGAGACGGGCATTTTTGTTGACGAAGAGGTCATCATCTCCTGATGCCAGATTGAAATGCCTGCCGAATCCTTTGTTTAAAAAAAATACGTTTTTCCTGTAAGCCAGGTTACGGCCAACACCCATATAGGGAATCCCTCTGATGGCCATTCCTGTATATTGCATGGCAATGAAAAGGGTTTCATACCTCTGGTACAGATTCAACAGGCCTTTGTCTGGTATATATCCACCATATCCAAGCACAAATTCTGTTTGAGGTTTGAAATTTGAAGCCATTCTTTTTATCCATTGGTTTGACACAGGATAACAGTCGGCATCGGTGAATAAAAGGATATCATATTTTGCAGCTTTTATCCCGATGAACTGTGCAAATTTCTTACCGTGATCAAACCGATGATCTTTGTTTACAGTGGTAACTTTAAGGTGTGGATATTTTTGTATATATTCTCCCAGAATACGGTAGGTGTCGTCTTCAGAGGAGTCGTTTACAACAATCACTTCGTAAGTGGGGTAATCCTGCCCGAGAATTTCCGGAAGGAATTTTTTCAGGTTTTCAGCTTCATTTCTGGCGCATATTATAACTGAAACCGGTGGAAATTCATTGTTTTCGGAACCATGTTTCTGCAGAGCAGGAGCAAGGTAGAAGAACAGGTAATAAAATAGCTGGATCCCGGCCAATACAATAAAAATCACAAAAGTCACAGTCATCAATAAATCTCCGATATTCAAATTTTGATAAATTATGAGGCGAAAATAAAAATATAATCATTTAAGTAAATTAGAATTTATCAACATATGATTAATAACAATGATTGAGTGCCGGATAAAAATTTACTTAACGGGTAAAAAAAACTGAAATATTTTCAGTGTCGGCATAGATAAATTACCTTTGTGCACTTGAAGTGAACATATATGTTTAAGATTATTTCCCGTGACAGGGGGAGTCGTGCAAGAGCAGGTATTCTCAGTACGGCTCATGGAGAGATACCCACTCCGGTTTTTATGCCGGTTGGTACCGCAGGTACTGTAAAGGGAATTCTTCACCGTGATCTGATTAATGACATAGATGCCGGAATTATTCTGGGGAATACATATCATCTTTATTTGCGTCCGGGTATGGATATTATTAAGGCTGCCGGCGGTCTGCACGGGTTTATGAAATGGGAGAGAGCACTTCTGACCGATAGCGGAGGCTATCAGATATTTTCACTCAGCAGTATTAGAAAGGTAACCGGCGAGGGAGTGACGTTCAGGTCACATATTGACGGATCGAAACATCTGTTTACGCCTGAAAATACAATAGATATTCAGCGCATTATTGGAGCAGATATAATGATGGTCCTTGATGAATGCACTTCATATCCATCTGATCACAGGAGCGCTCTCAGATCAATGAATCTTACCGGCCAATGGCTCGACAGAGCTATAAAGAGGTACAACGAGACCATACCATTGTGGGGTTATGATCAGGCTCTTTTTCCCATTATTCAGGGAAGTACGTGGGAAGACCTCAGACGAATGTCGGCAGAAAAGGCAGCATCAACCGGATTACCCGGTATTGCCATCGGAGGTCTGTCGGTTGGTGAACCGGCAGATGTGATGTACAGAATTATTGAAATTGTGAATAATATACTTCCTGAGGAAAAACCACGTTATCTAATGGGTGTGGGAACACCTGAAAATATTCTCGAATCAATAGCTCTTGGAGTGGATATGTTCGACTGCGTGATACCCACACGTAATGGACGAAACGGAATGTTGTTCACAAGCCATGGAATAATAAATATAAGAAATAAAAAATGGGCAAACGATTTCAGCCCGATTGACCCTGATGGAAAGAATGAAATAAGCAGGACTTACTCAAAGGCTTACCTGCGCCACCTGTTTGTGTCGGGTGAAATGCTCGGCCCTCAGATCGCAAGCATTAATAACCTTTCATTTTACCTCTCACTCTTGAGAGAAGCACGCATGAAAATTGAAGAAGGTACTTTTTTAGAATGGAAAAACAAAAAAATAAAAACAATTTCGGAAAGACTTTAGCTATTCTGAAAATTAAAATAATTGACATTTATATCATCCGAAAGTTCCTGGGAACTTTCTTCCTTTCTCTTTTGATGATCATAATTATTGCCGTGGTTTTTGATTTTGCTGAAAAGATTGACGATTTCATGGAGAAAGAAGCCCCTGTAAAAGCAATAATATTTGACTATTATTTGAATTTCATACCCTATTTTGCCACTCTATTTGCTCCTCTCTTTGTATTTATTTCTGTTATTTTTTTCACATCAAGAATGGCTGTCAATACTGAAATAATTGCCATCCTGAACAGCGGTATGAGCTTCAGACGAATGATGTGGCCTTATTTTCTGGCTTCATTCATAATAGCAATTTTTTCTTTTCTTCTAATAAATTTTGTAATTCCTCAAGCCAACCTCGTAAGAATAGATTTCGAGAATAAATATTACAGGACATCAAGGGCAAGAAGAGGTCAGATAGTCAATTTTCACCGTCAGGTATACAAAAATATTTATGTATATATGGAAAGGTATAATCCTGAAGTTCAGACAGGAATAAATTTTACGCTGGAAAAGTTTGATGATAATGGGCGTCTTGAATCAAAACTTTCGGCATCACGCGTAACATGGGATTCAACCTCTAACAGATGGAGTGCATGGACATACTATATCAGGGATATAAAAGACAGGAAGGAATTTGTTACAAGGGGTTTGAAAATAGATACTGCATTGACAATTAGACCCGAGGATTTTTCAAGAGATCCTCAATATGTGGGAACAATGAAATATAAAGAATTGAACGATTATATTGATCTGCTGCGACTTCAGGGATCAGATGAACTTAAACTGTTTCTGGTTGAGAAACAAAGACGAATAGCCAATCCATTTTCAGTTTTTATTCTTACACTTATCGGAGTCTCGATTTCTTCCAAAAAAATCAGAGGAGGCCTTGGTATGCAGATAGGAATAGGCCTTGCTTTGAGCTTCTCATATATTCTCTTCATGCAGTTTGCATCACAGTTTTCTCTAAAAGGTAATGTTGACCCTCTTATCGCTCTGTGGATCCCAAATATCTTGTATCTGGCTATAGCATTGCTCCTTTACAGGCTTGCTCCAAAATAATCAAGTTATTGAGAGTCATTTGATTTTTTGTTGCCCTTTCCTGTTTCTTGTTATTAAAACAAATGGCAGAAAGGTTTGAAGTAATTTCCAAAACATGATAAATATTTTTCTTTATGAAATTCAAATTCTATAACATTGTGCCCTGAAAAAACATTTTACAAAAAATCTGACAGATATGACACTGGAAGGAAAGATAAATGAATTGAATGAAAGGCGCCAGAAGGTTATGATGGGAGGAGGTGACAAGGCTATTGAAAAGCAAAAGGCGATGGGTAAGATGACTGCCCGTGAACGTATTGATCTGTTGCTTGATGCAAATTCCTTTCATGAGTATGATATGTTTGTAGAACACGATGCTCGCGATTTTGAAATGGATAAGAAGAAGTTACCCGGGGATGGGGTTGTAACCGGTGCAGGCACTGTTAACGGTGCTCCGGTAGCCGTATTTGCACAGGATTTTACCGTTGCCGGAGGATCGCTCGGAATAATGCATGCAAAAAAAATTACCAAAATAATGGATTATGCCCTTAAAATGAGGATACCTCTTATAGGAATAAATGATTCGGGTGGAGCAAGAATCCAGGAAGGAGTTAACAGCCTCTACGGCTATGGCGAGATATTTTTCCGCAACACCCTTGCAAGTGGAATTATTCCCCAAATATCCGTTATACTTGGTCCATGTGCCGGTGGGGCTGTCTATTCCCCTGCCCTTACCGATTTTGTTTTCGTGGTTGACGGCGTATCTAAAATGTTTATCACCGGCCCTGAAGTTATTAAGACAGTACTCGGTGAAGAAATCACAATGGAAGATCTGGGCGGCGCCCGAATACATAGTGAAGTGAGCGGTAATGCACACTTTTTCGCAAAGAACGAGGAAGAGTGCTTTGCTATGATAAGAAGGCTTCTCACGTTTATCCCGTGGAACAACACAGTAAAAGCCATGACACTGGAACCGGCAGAACCTAAGAATGAGTATGACATAGAGAAAATAGTATCGGATGATCCTTCATTGCCCTATGATGTCAGAGATGTCATAAGAGCAGTGGCAGACAATTCCGATTTTCTCGAGATTCAGGAACTATATGCCAGAAACCTTGTGATTGGCTTTGGACGGATGCGAGGCCAGACGGTAGGGTTTGTGGCAAACCAGCCGAACGAAATGGCAGGAGTACTTGATGTTGACTCATCAGATAAAGCCGCAAGATTCATCCGATTCTGTGATGCATTTAATATTCCTATAATTACCCTGGTTGACGTCCCCGGATACCTGCCCGGAATAGATCAGGAACATGCTGGAGTAATACGACATGGAGCAAAGATTCTTTACTCATACAGTGAGGCAACAGTTCCCAAAATAACGGTTATAATCCGTAAAGCCTATGGAGGAGGTTATATTGCTATGGCTTCAAGACATCTGAGGGCCGACTTCGTTTTTGCATGGCCAACTGCCGAAATCGCTGTAATGGGGCCTGAAGGTGCTGCTAACATCATCTTCCGTAAAGAAATCTCTTCATCTGAAAACCCGGAAGAGACACGCAAACAAATGGTTAACGATTACAAAAAGAAATTTGCCAACCCCTATGTGGCAGCAGCAAAAGGTTATATTGACGCAGTTATTGAACCAAATGAAACCCGCAGTATGATTTTGCATGCCCTTGAAATTACAGCAAACAAACACATTTCAATGCCCTCAAAAAAACACGGCATACCTCCTTTTTAGAAATCCCATGAGATTGAATCATATAAAAAGAAGAAACAGACAGAGATGAGAGCTTTAAGATGCAATGAGTGCCTGGTATGACAGGGCATTAAAACTGAAATCAAGTATCAAAAACAGTATAAGAGAAATGGAGAATAAGATAGATGAGTACCGAGTATTAAAAGTGGATTTTACTGAATACAAAACCCGTTTGAGTAAAAAGTTCCTTAACCGTAAACCTTATCAGCCCATCAATCTCAGACATATAACAAGTTTTATTCCGGGTACTATTACAGATATCATAGTAAAGGAGGGTCAGAATATTTACGAAGGAGATGTTGTTGTAATTCTCGATGCAATGAAAATGAAGAACCGGTTGAAATCACATATATCTGGAAGAGTGAAAAAAATAAATGTAAACAAAGGGGATAGAGTGGCAAAAGGTACTGTTCTGGTTGAGATTGAATAGATTAAAGAGGACCGGAATAACAGATATATCTTTCTGCAGAACCTGGTAAGACGGGCTTTTTCCTGAATAATCCATATATCGCTGATCCGCTTCCCGACATTGAACTGAAGATTGCACCTGATTTATAGAGTAGCTCTTTTATTTCTTTTAGAACCGGATGCTTCGGAAAAACTATTTTTTCGAAATCATTTTCAATCAAATCTTTCCATTTACTGATATTTTCTCTGTAATAAACTGACAGATTGGTTCCTTTTTTTTCAGGTTTGCATGAATGATATGCTTCGCGGGTACTTATATGAATACCTGGGCATATTATCACCAGATACAGATCGTCTCCTAACTGATTGAGAGGAGTTAGTAATTCGCCTCTTCCTTCCGCATACGAGGGTATGTTTTCAATAAAGAAAGGAGCATCGCTACCAACCCTGAGTGCCTGATTTTTAAGTTCTTCGGCAGATAAGCCGAGCTTGAAACATTTGTTTAGCATTTTCATCATAAATGCGGCATCGGAAGAGCCTCCTCCTAACCCGGCACCTGCAGGAATATTCTTATGAAGATGTATTTCAAAATAAGGTAGTGACCATTTATTCTTTATTATTTCCAGAGCCCTGATAACCAGATTATCTTCCCGGGCACCTTCCGGTACCAACCCTGTAACCGTCAGCCTGTCTCCTCCAGCATCTGGCGAAAGAACGATAAATTCAAGAATATCGTACAACCTGACAGGGTAAAAGATGGTCTGTATGTTATGATAACCATCCTCTCTCTTTTCTGTTATTTTTAAACCAATATTAATCTTCGCCCCTGGAAAATCAATCATACCAGAATATTTCACGTAAATATACCAATATGAAATTACCTTTCGGAAAGGTAAAGCAAAAAAATTCTTTTCAACAAGTTTTAAACATGAGTTTGTTTGAAATAAATATCAATTTTTTTACCGTTTATTGGCAATCAAATTTTACCTTTGAATATATATCAGGCAGGATCCAGCCAGTGTTAAATTGTTTATCAATCAGTAATTTATAATTAAATGGCAAAACAAAAGAGTGGGACAAGGCCAGTTGTGGTTCCGATTCCCGATTTGGGGAGGGTACCACCTCAGGCGCTGGATATGGAGGAGGCTGTTCTCGGAGCGCTGATGCTTGAGAAAGAAGCCGTTATTACAGTTCTCGACATTCTAAAGCCGGAGAGTTTCTATAAGGAAGCACATCAGAAAATTTTTAAAGCTATTATTAACCTTTCAGCTAAGGATAGCCCTGTTGATTTATATACTGTCACTGAAGAACTCAGGGCTACAGGGGAGCTTGACAATGTTGGTGGCCCTTTATATCTTACCCAGCTAACATCAAAGGTTGTTTCAGCAGCAAATGTTGAATACCATGCAAGAATTGTTGCCCAGAAATATATACAGAGGGAACTTATAAGGGTGTCGTCTGAGATTCAAGCAAGGTCTTTTGATGACACTTATGATATTACAGAATTGCTTGATTTTTCTGAAGATTCTATTTTCCAGATTGCTGAGGGGAACATAAAAAGGGAGGTTGCTCCTATTAAGGAAGTTATCAAGGAAGCCATTTCTGAAATTGAGGAGGCCGGGAAAAGAGAGGATGCCCTTGTTGGTATCCCATCGGGCTTCACCAAACTGGACAGGCTTACCTCGGGATGGCAGAAATCGGAACTGATAATAATTGCAGCACGTCCTTCGATGGGAAAAACGGCGTTCGCCCTTACCATGGCAAGAAATATGGCTATTGACCACGGTAAGAAGGTTGCAATCTTCTCCTGCGAAATGTCTGCAATACAGATCGTTAACAGGCTTATCATATCCGAAACAGACATTCCAGCGCAGAAGATAAAAAATGGGAGACTAACAGAGGAAGAGTGGAGACATCTTGATTCAAGGATAAAAAAACTTATGCAGGCTCCAATCTTTATAGATGATACACCGGCAATAACCATAACAGAGCTCAGGGCTAAATGCCGTCGTCTTATGTCGCAACACAAACTCGACATTGTTATAATTGACTACCTGCAACTTATGACAGGCCCACAAAATTCAGGTAGCCGTGAGCAGGAGGTGAGCAATATTTCGAGATCTCTTAAAAGCATTGCAAAAGAACTTGATGTACCGGTTATCGCACTCTCACAGTTAAACCGTTCTGCCGAACTGAGAGGCGGCTATAAAAAACCCCAGTTATCCGACCTCAGAGAATCGGGAGCAATTGAGCAGGACGCAGATATGGTGGTATTTATTCACCGTATGGATAAGTTCGGAATACTAACCTATGAAGATGGAACATCAACAAAGGGCATAGCCGATATTATCCTTGCAAAGAACCGTAACGGACCCGTTGATGAAATTAAATTAAGATTCAAGGAAGAAAAAGCTATGTTTGTTGAACTCGATGACTTTGAGATAGACCAGGATATGGAAGCAACATTGCATCCGAGAAGTGTTACTTTTGGTTCGAAGATGAATCACGATACTTTCAGGGGACCCGCAGGTGGAGGTTTCGATTATGAGAATGGAGAATATGATGAACCGCCTTTCGGATAGTATTAAGGTGGTAATCAGTTTAATTTCAATACTATTCTTATACCTGCCGAACTGAAGGAGAAATTATTGAAGCCGGCATAAAAACCAGCTTCACCAAGAAGAAGTATCTCACTAATACTGTACCCGAGTTCAGTATATGCACTTTTACTTCCTGACTGATAGAAGGAAATACTGAGATTTTCACGCATCAGGGTGTTGCTCAGAATGGGAAGCAGTTTTATCAATATATAAGGAGAAGTGTACTTCATATGCAGTTCTGCAAAGAGGTGTGGTGTGCTTAATGAATAATAGACCTTCAGCCTGAAAGCATCCTCATAATTATTAATAAGCAGTGGGAAGGGCTGGGGGTTGAAATGACTGAAGTCGAAAAATGTAATCCCTTTGTTATTAAAATATCCTCCGCTTCTTAACCTCCAGTAATACTCATTGAATGCTCCTATCTCTTTCCGTTGATAAATCTCGAGCATCAAAAAATCGTGATGCTCTAAAGTTATTTCAGGGATCATATCTTGCTGAATGAACCTGTTTATCAAATGTTTGTAGGTAAGACTGAAAGTCGGATATTCAGATCCTGCTGGAATCTTTGAATTATTACTGATCCTGTATTTCTGCATGGGTGTGAACTGAAACGCTAACTTAAAGCTAATCTGTTGATTATCTTTTAAATTGTAGATTTCCGACAGAGGTGGAAGCTCCAGGTACGGATTGACCGGGACATTGGGAGTATACTCCCTGTCTGACTTTATAAAGGCGAAGTCCGTTGTGTTTTCAAGTACTTTCCGGTTGTCAAACCCTGAACTTATATCTAAATATAATCCGTTTACCAGCTCCTGCCTGAAACCTGCCGTAACATATCTGCTATCGTAAAGTTTCAAATAATTTCTTTTAAGGAAGAGTGAAGTGATGCTATTCAGTGTAGGGTTGATTCCTCCGGCTGTTCCTATGTCGCGGCTTATCATACCCGATTGCCAGTAAATACTTGACTGCTTCATCTTATTGAAACGGTATTGCCCGTTAAGTCTCCACATAAAAGTCTCCCTGCTAAAAGCATATCTTAAATCGGAATAAAGGTTGAATGAATTTGAGTTTCTCCATCTTTTCCCTATATTGAGACCTGTTCCGTAAATGAAGCCATCAACAGTGTTGAAGTTGATGTTTTTTAATCTGATTAGTCCGTCAAATCCAAAGGAAAAGCCTGATGTATCCGACCATGTGCTACCAAAAAGAATTTTGCCGGGATACCCTGTTCTCCTTTTTTGCTTTATTTGACCGGCAGCCGGTTTAAGAGTGTCAACGCGTTCTTTTTCAACCATAAGTACTGGATTGAGCTTACCAGCAAGTTTCAAACTTTGCATTTCATTTTCTGAGAGTGGGATAGGCCTTATCTCGGCCCAGAAGGCACTGTCTTTTTTACCTGCATCCTTTTCAATGATATATGTAGTTCGCTCTTTCAATTCAAGGGAGTTCCTGATACTATCGGGCATACTGTTTCTCGATTCTTTTTCAAGCAGCGATGAAAGTTTTACCATGTCCCTGCTCGACAGTTCTCCCTTTGAAAGAATTCTTTCAATTTGTTCCCGGGTTCGGGAAGTTGAACTGTCAGGTCTTGCCACTGGTATTTGCTTACGATTTGCAAAAACTGATTTTCCAGGTTCAGGTTTCCTCAGTTCAGGATTAACCATTAAATCCCTGTATTTTATTGAACTTCCATATCCTGCATCAGCCCTTACTCCGATAATTGATATATTCATGTCGAATTTGTAACTTACAGGCATCCAGATATCATCTTTAACCGGCGTATAGAGTTGCTGTATCCTGATTTTTCCTGCAATATTTTCATTTACAAGATCAATGCTATGGAGACACCAGAGGTCTTCAATCACATAAATAGTGCCTTCAAAAAGCTGCTGACTTTTACGGCGCTGTATTACCTGAATTCTGTCTATATAATAGTCACCCTGAACAGAGACTCCGTCATATTTGAACCTGTAGTGTGAGAATGCATTCGGTGAGAGAGGAGATATTGCCATTCCGGCAATTACTGGCTGATAGAAACTTGCCTGAATAAAATCCATTGGAGAAATCTGGTCATTCTGTTCCGGAAAGGTGCTTTGTGATGAGATTACTCTCTGTACGTATCTATCGGGTGCAGTGAATTCTATTTCATTAAACGATTCCATCAGGTAAGTTTCACCCTCTTTGATTATGTTGCTGTTAACACCTGAGCCTTTTCTGTTGCGTGCCTCTGCCTTTATCGACTGTTGAAGCAGCCGGGGTATCCTGTTTACAACAAGTGTTCCTTTCAGATAAACTTCAGCCTTATAATAACTTATCTGATTAAGATGATAGGGTGCAAGGCCTATAACTTTCCTCATTATTCCATAGGCAGGATCTTCACCCGAGGCTGTAATCCTTATCTCAGGTATCTGGTAATACTGAATCTGTAATGTAATGTTCAGAGTAAATGTCGATCGGGTTATAGTAACTATTCTTTCTTCAGGAGAGTAGCCGAGGCTCTGGTAAATTACCGTATATTTCCCTTCGGGTATCCTAATTTCGTAATCACCTTTAGAGTTTGCCACTGTCCCCTGGCGTATTTCTCTGAAATAGATCGTAGCATAAGGAATCGGATTGCCATCTGTATCTTTTACGGTACCCTTAAGCACCTGGGGAAAAGCAGCCTGAATGTATGCCAGAAGCAGAATAGCAATACAAGAGAACCTGAAGATCATTGGATCAGAGTTTTTTACCTTCAATGGTTATTACAATTTCTCCTTTTGGAGGGTTTTGAATATAATGCATTAGCAGCTCTGAGAGTGTTCCCCTGAGATGTTCCTCATAAATCTTGCTGATTTCTCTCGACACGCAGGCTTTACGTTCAGGTCCGAAAACTGTCGTCATTTCATTCAATGCTTTTATCAGGCGGAACGGTGATTCATAAAATATCATTGTGCGCTCCTCATTCTTGAGGCTTTCAAGTCGTTTCATTCTTCCTTTTTTCTGAGGAAGAAATCCTTCAAAACAGAATCTGTCAGCCGGAAGGCCTGAACAAATCAGTGCAGGGATAAAAGCAGTGGGACCGGGGAGGGTCTCTACCGGGATCCCTGAGTTAATACACTCCCGTACAAGAAGAAAACCAGGGTCAGAAATACCGGGGGTTCCTGCATCAGAAATCAGTGCAACACTGTTTCCCTTCTTAATATATTCGCATATTTCGGCTACTTTTTTGTGTTCATTGAATTTGTGGTGCGATTTTACATGTGTGTGGATATCAAAATGTCTGAGAAGTTTTGAAGCATGTCGCGTATCTTCTGCAAGAATAAGATCAACCTCTTTCAAAACATCCAGAGCCCTGAGGGTAATATCTTGAAGATTTCCTACAGGAGTTGGAACAAGGACCAGCTTACTCATCAGCCGGCAGTTTACGTTTTACAATATTGAGTAATTGTTTTACCACCTCATTCTCTTCTCCCTCACCTGAATAGCTCAATAATATCGCCATGGCATCGGAATATGAAGCAGCACAGTTCATTTTTGCAATAGCCTCTTCATATGATTCTCTGCTCCCTCCAAAGATCTCGCGTATAAAAAGAAATTTGTCGTTGATGCCAATAGCTTCTTTCAAATCCCTTATAGGTTGAGATTTGATAACCATTTCCGATATCCCGTTGTCTTTGGTGCTGGAAAATTTATCGAGTAAAGTTTGACGGGTTCCATTGAATTTGTCAGCAAAAACAAGTGTCTCACCTTTTTTTGTTTTCCTGATAACGTGTGTTTTTTCCTGCCGTTTTTCTTCAGGCCAGACCGACTGCTGTTCCCTGCTCTCAGTAACTGAACTGCTTTCTTCCATGACTTTTTCCCCGGGTATACCTGTGGTTAAATCCTCTTTCCTTTCAGGTATAATATGAATTTCATCGGGCTCCTCATCAGCAATGTTTATAATTTTTTCTTCCGATTCTTTATTTGTCTCATCACCTTTTGAAGCCAAAGAATCCATTGCAGGTTTCAGAATCTTAAGAAGGGAAATAATTTCCTCTGCGCTCCTGCATTTTGTTTTTGCAAGCTCTATCTGCAAAACCGGCACCCCGGGATAATTTTTTAAATCATCAATAATTTCCCTGATCTCCCTCAGGTCCTTTATGATTATATCAATGGTTGTATTGAAATCCATCGGTTTATAAATTATTAAACGCCAATTTTGTTTACTTTGCAAAAGTAATCATTATTCTGCAACGCGAGGAAGATTATATTATTGTTTATCATTTACCTTAACAGGAGATTATGGAGTTTCTTGAGAGTGCTGTAAACTTGAACAGCCGTAGAAAAGGTTCGATTGAGGTAATAACCGGATCAATGTTTTCGGGTAAGACAGAGGAGCTTATCCGCAGGTTAAAGCGTGCCCGGTTTGCGGGGCTAAAGGTCGAAATATTCAAACCGTGTGTTGACAGACGTTATTCTGAAAACAGGGTGGTATCTCATGATGACAAATCAATCAATTCAACTCCTGTAGAAAATGCGACATCAATACTTTTGATGGCCGGCGACTGCGATGTGGTTGGGATTGATGAAGCTCAGTTTTTCGATAATTCTATTATAGAGGTATGCAACAAACTGGCCGATGATGGGAAAAGGGTTGTTGTTGCCGGACTTGATATGGATTTTATGGGAAGGCCATTCGGCCCTTTGCCCGATTTACTTGCAATTGCAGAGTATGTAACAAAGGTTCATGCAATATGCACCCGCTGCGGAAACCTTGCTCAGTATTCATACCGGAAGACATCCGATGAACGTCAGATATTGCTGGGTGAAAAAGATATTTATGAACCTCTATGCAGGGATTGCTTTAATAAAGCACAGAAAAAACTTAAATGAAAATTTTCGGAAATTGAAAATCACAACCGGGAAAGCGGCAGAGATAACAGGTGGCAGGTTATATGGTCCTTCTGAACTTGCTGTTAATGAACTTGTAACCGACAGCCGGCAAACACTCATCGGGGAGGGGATGGCATTTTTTGCAATAAAGGGGAAAAACCATAATGGTCACAGTTTTATTTCTAACCTTTATGGTCGTGGTGTAAGAATTTTTTTTGTTGAGGATTTGCCTGAGGATCTAAATTTGTTCAGCGACACTGCCTTTATACAGACAGGGTCAGTTATTGAGTCTCTTCAGAAACTGGCTGCAGAGAAAAGGAAATACTTTAAGGGTAAAGTTATTGCAATAACAGGAAGTGCGGGTAAAACAATTGTAAAGGAATGGCTTGCCAGTATCCTAAGTACAGTAAAACTGGTGTTCAGAAGTCCGAAAAGCTATAACTCGCAAACGGGAGTACCTCTTTCGGTCTGGAAGCTTGAAAACAGTTTTGAATATGGAATAATTGAAGCCGGAATATCCATGCCGGGAGAAATGGAAAAGCTTCAAAGGGTAATATGCCCTGAGATAGGAATTATTACCAATATCGGAGATGCACACAATGAAAATTTCACGGGACTAAGGGAGAAGACCACTGAGAAGCTGAAGCTCTTTACAGGTGTTAAGGTTCTGGTATATTGTAAAGATCAGCCCATTGTTAGAGATCTTATTGAGAATGATCCGGTGTTAAAATCAAAAAAGCTTGTTACATGGTCGTTCTCTGACAGGAATGCTTCGGTTTATGCTGAGAAGGTACAATCTCTGCATGGCAAAACCTCTCTTCGCATCTCCTTTGCAGGAGTATCTTTTGAAACTGAAATTCCGTTCACCGACAGGGCATCGGTTGAAAATATAATGGCCGCAGTTTCTGCCTCACTCTCAGAAGGGGTAAACAGGGAAATCATTTGTAAGGTTCTGCCGGCACTTGAATCGGTTGCTATGAGAATGGAAATGAAGGAGGGAATAAACGGATGTCTCCTGATCGAGGACTATTATAATTCTGACCCGGGTTCGCTTAAAATGGCTATGGAGTACCTGAAATCCCATAATAACAGGAAAACCATTCTTGTGCTCTCCGATTTTATGCAAACTGGCAGGGACGAGAGAATGCTTTACAAAGAAGTCGCAGAACTCGTAAGTTCTATGAAAATAAACAGGTTTATTGGTATTGGCCCGGCTCTTCGAAGAAACAGTGACCTGTTTAACAAAGATGCTGAATTTTATGAGTCAACAAATGCTTTTTGCAGCAATTTTCATCCATCGGAGTACGAGGGCGATGTCATTTTACTTAAAGGTGCAAGAAGCTTTGAGTTTGAAAAAATAAGCAATCTGCTTTCACACAGAATTCATCAAACAGTACTTGAAATTAATCTCAATACTATATCACACAATATCAGTGAAATAAGAAAACAAGTCGGTCAGGATGTCAGGATAATGGCAATGGTTAAGGCTTTTGCCTACGGAGCCGGGCCGGCTGGGTTGGTTTCGCTTCTTGAATTTCACAGGGTGGATTATCTGGCAGTTGCTTACGCTGATGAAGGAGTTGAACTTCGGGAAGCAGGAGCAAGTGTCCCGGTTGTGGTAATGAACCCCGAACCGGATGCTTTTGACCTTATGATTAGTTATAACCTTGAGCCTGAGATATACAGTTTGCCCCTGCTCAAAAAATTTGCCTCTATAGCCCGCAGACATGGAATGAGAGACTATCCTGTGCATGTAAAAATTGACTCCGGTATGCATCGCCTTGGATTTCTGCCCGGGGAAGTAGATGAACTTGTGAAAGAAATCAGAGAATCTGGATCTCTTAAAATAGCATCTGTCTTTTCACACCTTGCAGCAGCCGAAGACCCTTCACTGGATGAATTTACAATTAAACAGGCTGAAATATTCAAGGCTGCCGCCATGAGAATTATGGAACTGGCCAGATACCCGTTCCTTCTCCATCTGCTGAATACAGCAGGCATCTTCAGATTCCCACAATACCGGTTCGATATGGTCAGACCAGGTATAGGAATATACGGAATAGCAGGAATTAAAGGTACCCGTTTAAGACAGGCCGGACGCTTTACCACCAGAATATTGCAGGTAAAAAAAGTCCCTGCAGGTGAGCCAGTCGGTTATGGATGCACTGATGTGTCAGATAAAGAACGATTTATTGCTATATTACCGGTGGGCTATGCCGACGGCCTCAGCCGTAACCTGAGCAACGGCAGAGGAAGATTCTTTATTAAAAATGGATATGCACCTGTCGTTGGAAATATTTGTATGGATACATGTATGGCAGATGTTACTGGCCTTGATGCAAAAGAGGGAGACGAAGCAGAAATATTCGGAGATCATATTAGTATTGAAGATATAGCTCATATTACAGGTACAATACCTTATGAGATCCTGACATCTATACCTCACAGGGTCAAAAGAGTATTCAGCCGGGAATAAAGAGATTCAGGAATTCCATAAATGTGGGAAACCAATACCGGTAATCTGGAGCGGATCAAGTGGCCGAAGGACAACATCTCGAGGATCGGTAAAGGGAATTGCTTATCTTTCATTCCTCATACCACGCACTTAGTTTCCTTCTGACCACAGCGAATGTTTGAACGCAAGACACTTATCAAGAAATAGTTTCAGAAATTTTTTTAAACCTTTAAGGTCAATCAATTTAATATTTAGCTACTATTGGCATTCTCCTGCCAGCACCAAAAGCTTTATGCGATATTCTCAGAATAGGAGGTGTCTGGTAACGTTTATATTCATTTGCATTTATCATTTTGATGACCCTTTTTACCAGTTCCTCTGAAAAACCTTCTTCGATAATTGCTTTTGCCGGCTTCTGAAGTTCAATATAACGAAATAGAATTTCATCCAGGATCCTGTATTCAGGAAGAGAATCTGTATCAAGTTGAGAGGGTCTCAGCTCTGCTGTTGGAGGTCTCTTAATAATGCTTTCAGGAATAATAATCCTTTTTCTGTTGATATATCGGGCCAGTTTATATATGTCTGTTTTATAGACATCTCCGATAACCGATAATCCACCTGCCATATCTCCGTAAAGTGTTCCATATCCCACCGCTGCCTCACTTTTGTTGGAAGTATTAAGAAGGATGTGACCGAATTTGTTTGAGTACGCCATAAGCAGAACGGCTCTTATACGTGCCTGAATATTTTCTTCAGTGACATCCGGAGGAAGATCCCGGAAGATCGGTTTTAAAATTTCCTCGAAGGCAGTGAATGGCTTTTCAATACTGATTATCTCATATTTTACACCCAGTGTGGAAGTGAGCTTTAAAGCATCATCAACTGATTGCCGTGCGGTATACCTTGAAGGCAGTATCAGAGCTACAACATTGTCTTTTCCGAGAGCTTCAACAGCCAGAACCAGTACCAGTGCAGAGTCAATTCCTCCCGAAAGGCCTACTACCGCCTTACTGAATACTGATTTGCCAAAATAATCCTTGATGCCGGTATTTAGAGCTTTGTAAACAAGCATCACAGTATCCGGTACGACAGGCTCCGGTTCAGTAAAATCTTCATAAAGGGATTCAAGATTAAAAGTATATAATGCTTCCTCAAAAAATGGCAGTTGTTTGAAAATTTTACCGTTTTTACCAATGATAAGAGAACCACCGTCAAATATCAGTTCGGTGTTTGCTCCGGTCTGATTTACTGATATTACCGGAATACCGTGTTTCAACGCTTTGCCGATAAAGATTTTCCTTTTTGCCTCAATACGGGTGTAAGCAAATGGCGAAGCAGAGATATTTATAACAAGGTCGGGGTTATACTTTGCCAGTTCATCCATAGGGGATATAGTATAAAGCCTGGATTTTTCGAATTCATTCGGAAATGGCTGTTCATCCCACAGGTCTTCACATATGGTGAGAGCTATACGCTTGCCTTGAAATTCAAAAATCCTGAAGTCCTTAGCCGGTTCGAAATATCTGTATTCGTCAAAAATATCATATGTGGGAAGCAAAGCCTTTCTGGCTTCAAAAATCACTTTTCCGTCACTCAAAGCCAGTGCTGCATTGAAAAGTTTTTTCCCTTCAGGTTGAGTATTGATAATCGGTGAACCTATAATGGCGGTGATGCCCCGACATGAATCAGCAATCTTATATACTGTTTCTTCACAACGTCTTATGAAATCAATATGGTCAAGAAGGTCGAGTGGAGGATAACCGGTTACGCACAACTCAGAAAAAATAATGAGATCCGACCCTTCATCCCTGGCTTTTTTAATTGCATCAATGATAAGGCGGCTGTTTCTTTCAAAATTTCCTATATGATAATTTAATTGTGCAACGGTTATTCTCATATTCTGCTTTATCTAAAAATTAAATCCAATTTTGAATCTTATTATATTATGTGATACTTTATCGGTATGTTGTTCCAATATATCTTTTGTTATATCAAGGAAATTCTGTTCAAAGCCAAGACCGAAGACAACTTCAGTTGTTCCTCCGAGCGAATAGGCAATACCTCCTGTAATATGATAACCCAGATTGACTCTGTGTAGTTCTTTTATAGCATTTTCTCCTTCAATCCTGGAAGAAAGGATGTCAACTTTCCCTCCGATGACTACTTTCGGATCGAGTCCAATATCAGTAAAGAAAGTAACATAACCAATCTGATTTGATTCAAATTTTAAACCAACCGGAATATTCAGATACTGAATTTTGTATATAACAGGCTCCCCCGGTGCAACTTCAACTCCGAAATTGTTGAGCTGCATAAAGATTGTATCGCTGTATGAAAGCCTTCCACCGGCATTCAGTATGCTCAATCCCGTCGAAAAAGAATAATT
Organism: Rikenella microfusus; assembly: GCA_020722575.1. Taxonomy (GTDB): domain Bacteria; phylum Bacteroidota; class Bacteroidia; order Bacteroidales; family VadinHA17; genus LD21. The sequence continues at coordinate 26,305 of DYKN01000010.1, forward strand.
ATTGCTGAAGTAATTATTGTAAGTAAAACCAAAGTTAAAACCGGGTCTTGTTCCCCTATTTTCAGTAAGCCTGGTATCGGTAGAAAACCATCCCAGAACTGGATCGGCAAAAATTCCAAATCTGATTTTCTGCTGTGCCTTGACAGGATTTAATTTCATAAAACTTAGTAATAAAATAATAGTATAAGTCTTTAATATGAAACTTTTTGTGTTGTGGCTCATAATTATTTTTTTAATAGAAAATATGACTCAGACAAAAGTAACAAATAATGCCGAAACAATAGTTTTAACCTTCGAAATTGAAAATATTGCATAAAATAAATATTTTAGGGGGTTATTCCGGATTTATGAAAAGATTAACCGTGATTTCGCTAATTGTTCTTGTTCTGGTCGGTGCCTGCAGGCGCGACAGATACAGGGTTGACATCTCGGGTATCAAGGTGGACGTAAAAATTAAAAGGCTGGAACAGGACCTTTTTGCACATGATCCTGTTAGAATACCTGATACAGTGGAGGTTTTAAAGAAGAAATACGGAGAGTTTCTGAAATACTTCAGTTATGTTATTAACATCGGTGAGCCTGACGACAGTTTATGGCTTGATGGATTGTTAAAGTTTTGCACCGACCGTTTGAACAATGAGGTATACGAAGCGACTTTAAAGGTTTTCCCTGATCTGGAATGGCTTGAAAAGGATTTTTCAAAATCTTTCAGATATTATAAATATTATTTTCCGGATAAATCTGTTCCTGAAGTCTTTTCGTGTATTACAGGTTTCAATACAAGTATTATTACAGGAGATTCCGTTCTTGGAATTGGACTTGACAGGTTCCTGGGAAGTGACTGCAGGTATTATCCTCAGCTTGGTATTTACACCTATCTGGCGGACAGGATGACACCAGAATATATTCTAACAGGCAGCATGTATGCATGGGCGTCATCGGAGTGGGATTATAATATCATTGGTTATATACCGGATAATGTACTGGCATCGATTATTCATGAAGGCAAGCTTCTGTATTTTGTAAAATGCATGGTTCCATGGGAAAATGATGAAATTATTTTCGGTTTCAGTCAGAAACAGATGGAATTCTGTTTGCAGAATGAAGGAGATATGTGGCAGTATCTGATTGAAAACGATCTCTTATTCAGTACTGATTCTTTTACAAAAAGAAAACTTGTAGGAGAAGCTCCATTTACATCATATTTTTCGAGGGAGTCGCCTGGCCGTGCAGCAGCATGGATCGGCTTCAGGATTGTTGAAGCATTTATGAAATATAATAAGGATATGACACTAGAAAAACTTATGAATATTTCAGATCCGCAGGTAATTCTCTCAGGTTCACGCTATAGTCCGTCTACATCCTGAATATTTTTCTTCAAAAAGAAAAATGGCTCCCTTTAAGGGAGCCATTTTATTTTTTGATTGCATAGTTTATGCAGGATGAATTGCCTCGACCGGGCAAACATCAGCACAAGCACCACAATCGGTGCATATATCCGGATCGATCTTGTAAATATCACCTTCCGAAATTGCCCCAACCGGACATTCATCAATACACGTTCCGCAAGCTGTGCAATCTTCACTGATTTTGTAAGCCATGACTTTTATTTTTGGTTAATATATTTCAGGGTCAAATATAAAGGGTTTTTAATAAAACAGAAATGAAAATTGTTATTTTGTGTTATTTATCATTGTGAAATAAAATTATTATGTTGATAAATTTTGATTCACAATTTATTTCATTATATGAGACTTCCTGAATTATGATCAGAAGTCAAGGCTGAACGACAGGTAAAAAACCATAGGAAGGATATAACGGTTTTCAACTCCCCATGCAAAGTCGGCTCTGACAAAGTATCCTAGAAGTTGTGCCCTCAGTCCTGCCCCAAAGCCTCCCACAATGGGGTCTCTATTGGTGTCAAGAATAACTGTTACAGGCCCGTTTGTGATAGTTTCGTTGTCATATGAGTTCTCACCCGACCATGGCGATTTGCCTGACCAGGCAGTTCCAATATCTCCAAATCCAACTATCTGAAGGCTGTTAAGAAAGTTCGATCTAAGGGGATGTCCGGCAAAATACCTGATAAAAGGCCATCGTATTTCACTGTTTATCAATGCAAAACTATTTCCATTACGAATGTTCTGGCTAAAACCTCTCATATTTGTTGCAAGAGCCTGAAAACCATAATTGTAATTAGGATTTACCGATATTGAGTTATCAAACATTGGTATTTTACTGAAAAGATATCCCATCCAGTTATCAACCCCTCCCAGATAATATATAAGTTTTGTCGGCCCGTATGAGGTGCTTGCGGCAAATCGATTTGCCCATATAAGTTCACGGTGTATCTTCAGATAATGCCTGAAATCAGCTCCCAGGACTATCATATCCGACAACTTTTGCGATATTTCTTTATAATATTCTCCAAAAACTTTAAATCTTGTTCCGTAGTATATATTTATCATTCGTTTTCTGGTGTTGTCAAAAATAAGTTCTCCTTTTAAACCTGCCCAGTGTCTTCTGACATCCTGGCTGCTGAGCGAGGAAACATCTGTGGAAAGATTAATATAATTATCGAAGCGGTAAGAAAGTGTTCCTTTAAGTGCAAGAACAGGAGAAAATGGGCGGGAGAGAGTCAGATATAGATTGTCACTGTGGATTTTATAATAATAATTATCATCATCCGAACTGTTGAATGTCATTCTATGATAGGTTATCTGTTTATCAAACTTGCCTTTTAGATTTTCTACACACAACAGATACTCATTACTGTCGAAGTTACCCGCAAATCTGAATCCTCCTGTGATTTTATAATCTTCAAAAAGATCGAGTATTCCGATACGTGTGAACAGGTTTGTCCCCGGATTAAAATAAGGTGCCCCACCGTTATAAGGCTGATATGAGTTGTTAAGAAAGCTGAAATCAATCTGGTTTGCAATGTAGTTGTTATAAAAAGAAGTCTGATATATTCTGATATGCGGTAGCTCGAGTGTATCGGTACCAAGATCTATATCCATATAATCTTTGCGCCATAACTGTTCATAATAATTTTGTTTTTCTTTTTCAAAGATATAATGGTTAATGTCGATAGGTTCGTCTTTTGCATAATATTCATATATAGGCTTTATCAGTGTATCTCTTCTTTTACGGTCTTCAGCAAGGAGCCATTGCCTCAGTTGTTCAATACTGTCGGCCCTGTGAAGATTCTTAAGCTGTTCTTTTCTGTATGCACTTACGGGAAGTTCCCTTCCGGTGGTTCTGTTGTCGCTTGTTGAATTACCCTTTCTTACCTGATATCTTTTCCGGCTGTAGACGACTTCACTGTAATTGTCGGAACCTTTTGTAACATCATGGTAGAGAATGTTTCTGTCATATTCTGTTACAGGAATTGATCTTATAAAATAGCGGTAATGTGTGGTAGTATCAATATAACTGATAGTACTGTCGAAAGTGGCTGAGAACCTGTTAAACACTCCGGTAGTGTTTCCAATATAGGAAATTGTCCCTTTGCCTGTGCTTATTGGTTGTAATCTGTCAGTGTACCTGTCTTCTGTAAGACGGGTAAGTACTCCGTTGTTCTTTTTGATATTATAAGTAAACAGGTCATACGTAAGACCCAGACGTTCAAACGGACTACCTGCGTTTGACAACGTATCGGTTAGCCTGTTGGACGAAAATATTATCTCGTCGTTAGATCCGCTCAGGAATGAAGGATTAAGATCATCGGCGAGGTCGAATGTTATTTGCTCGTTGGTGCCAGAAGCAATGGTGTGTATGTAAATATCTGTAAAACCTCCTTTTACCCCTGACAGGACAAGTTTTGTGCCGTCGGGTGAATAAGAAAAATCCAGCACTTTATCGAGATAAAGGAATAGTCTTTCATCCATCTTTTTTTCCGGCACACGGTAGAAATAGATCCTTAACAGCGATTTTTCCTCGTTTATGAAAGTCAGGATGTTGCTGCCGGGATGCCAGGCCATAACAGGGTATGTTCTGTCGGTTTTATGCTCATATCTGGGTTCGGCCCTGAAGATAATTCTGGTTCTTCCGGTTACCTGATCATGTAACCAGATCCTCTTTCTCCCCCAATCGTTTGTCACATAAGCAATGTAGCGTTTATCAGGACTTATTTTGACCTGCTGAAAGACCTGTTCTTTTTTCGATTTTTTCAACCTGCCCTCTTTACCGGAGGGATTACCGGAGTCGCCCTCATATTCCTTTCTGTAGAATTTTTTCCATTCTTTCAACAGGTTCCCAAGCTTCTCTCCGGTAACGTAAAGAAACCCATCATTAATATTTCGGTAGATTTTTGTCAGATAAATAATTCCAGGTATAAGAGCATCACCATATTCTGTTGCCAGGAACCTCCAGAACGACTGTCCTGCATATATAGCATCATCGTATTCAAGATGATTGATGTTTTTATATTTCCCGGTCAGGAATCCGTCCTTAACCATATTCTCTGCATGATAATCCCATCCAAAGGCAATATAATTTATCAATCCCCTGATATACCAGTCGGGCATATAAAATGAATTTGAACTGTTAATACGGTCTTTAAGGTCAGCGCCTGAAATCATTTCATTGATAATTACTTCCGCGATAGCCGATGCAATCTGTTTCTGGTATGCAACCTGGTCGCCTTCATAATAAACCATCACCTTGTTTTTGATGATCCTGCTGTACCCTCCCATGTTGTAATCGTCCTCAGAGAAGGTAACAAGTCCAATATTCGACTGTTTGTATTCAGCCTGCTTGTTGAAAATAATGAAAATAAGTCTTTTTTCGAGAGTATAATCGAAATAATCCTGAATCTCTTCCAGCTTTTTCAGGGCATAATCGGCAGTATATATGGCAAGGTCCCGGCCCTCTTCCTTAAAATAACAGTCAATATTCTCGAATCGGTAAAATGACCAGTAATAGTCGTAATATTGTACCCTGTTCTTTCCGAATCTCATCTGAAGACCATTGTAAAACTGACCTCCAAGTTTTAATGGAAATAACAGAATAAAAGTCGTATAGACCAGCAATGCCTTTAATTTCACCGGCATAAGGTTTCTTTTCAAATATCTCAATATTCTTTTCAAAATCTGTTCCAAAACTGCCAATGGCAAAACTAATAATCTTTATCGAGAAGATGTTAACATAATTATATTTATTAATTTTGGAATTTTAAAAATTCCAGGTAACTATTTTTAATGATGATGCAACAAAAAATGGCCTATTGTAGTTTTATTATATAACTTTTAACAACAATTAAAAAACAAAAAATATGAAAAGATATTTTTTTCTGTTATACTTTTTTGTTTCGGGAGTTATGGTTTTTGCTCAGCCTAAGGTACAGGTGTCAAAATACGAACATGATTTTGGAACATTCAGGGAAGAAGATGGCAGGCAGACGTATAATTTTGAAGTTGTAAACATCGGGAACGCGCCGCTTGCCATTCAGAATATTGTTGCTTCGTGCGGATGCACCACTCCAACATGGACTAAGAGTCCTATTCCGCCTAATGGTGGTAAGGGCATTATTACGGCAATATATGATCCAACAAACAGACCTGGGCCCTTTAATAAGACTCTCACCGTTTATACAAATGCAAATCCAGCAACATTTGTTCTTGTTATTAAGGGAGAGGTAAAGGAGAGGGAAAAAACGGTGGATGAGCTCTTTACCTTTCCGGTGGGTCAGGGGGTCAGGCTCGAAAGTAATCATCTTGCCTTCACGAAAGTTTTGAAAACAGAAAAGAAGATAAGGGTTATGCCTGTGATCAACACTTCAAAAGAACCGGCTAAGATTGAGTTCGAAAATGTGCCAGGTCATCTTCAACTGAAGGCTATTCCTGAGACACTCAAGCCCGGGCAGAAAGGGGTAATTGAGGGAACCTACGATGCAACAAAAAACGGTAACTGGGGAACAGTAAGTGATGTGATAAAAATAAAGGTTAACGGTGTTGCCCAGCAAAACACATGGTTTTATGTTTCTGCCAATCTGGTTGAAGATTTCTCCCATCTCACAAAAGAAGAGCTTGAGAATGCACCAGTATTTAAGATTGAATCAACAACAGTTGATATCGGCGAAATGAAGCCTGCAACAAATAAAGAAATTGAGTTTAAATTTACCAATGTGGGTAAAAGCGACCTGATTATCAGACATATCCGGTCCACATGCGGCTGTACTGCCGTCAACCAGAGCAGTAGTAATGTTGTTAAACCCGGAGAATCAGGGTCAATAAAAGCTACTTTCAACTCAGGTTCGTATAAGGGCAGGGTAACGAAAGCAATTTATGTCTATACAAATGATCCTGCACATTCCGAAGTATTGCTTATGCTTAATGCCAATGTTGTACAATAAAGAATAGAAATTATATTTTGTAATTTTTTAAGCGCTTTCCGCCGGGAAGCGCTTTTTTATCGGTTTGTTCATTATCCTCTTTATAATTTCCCTAAGGAGGTGATGCGGTATCTCTTTGAAAAAAAAATACAAATTATCTGTCAACATATTTCGGGAAAAGACTGTGTAAAAAAGGGAGCTGTTATATCTGCTTTCGTTTTGATCAGGTAGATTATTTTGTTTACATCAGGGGACAGGGATCTTAAGTTATTGGTTACCTTTGTGACGGTTAATTTATTCAAAGTATTTAATGCCTGAAAAAAAGAAAAATGAAAAAGTTTTTGGCACAAGTAGCCGGGATGACTGGAAGACAGGTGTAAATCCAGAGATATTGAAAATGTTAAGAAGCAGGGGGTTATTATCATCGGAGGAATATATTTCAGGTATTCTGGGAGGTGACAGAAACATTCTTGCCCGTGCTATTACACTGGTTGAAAGTTCAAATCCTGCTCATTTTGACCTGGCACAGTCGGTAGTTGAAGGTTGTTTAAAATACAGCGGAAATTCAGTCAGGATTGGCATAACGGGTATTCCAGGTGCCGGTAAGAGCACTTTTATTGAGGCTTTTGGCACAATGTTAACAGGAATGGGGAAGAAGGTTGCTGTTCTGGCTATTGACCCAAGCAGCGCAAATACTGGTGGGAGCATTCTTGGAGACAAGACCAGAATGACGAAACTGGCTAACGACCCGGATGCTTTTATCAGACCTTCTCCTTCAGCAGGAACACCTGGAGGGGTTGCACGTAAAACAAGAGAAAGCATTATTCTTTGCGAAGCCGCAGGGTTCGACACCATTATCGTAGAAACTGTAGGTGTTGGGCAGTCAGAAATTGCTGTTTCAACAATGGTTGATATTTTTATCCTGCTTCTTGTAGCCGGTACCGGCGACGAGCTACAGGGAATCAAACGTGGCATAATGGAGCTTGCAGATATTGTTGTTGTAAACAAAGCCGACGGTGATAACAAGAAAAAAGCAGAAATGAGCGCCTCAGAATTCAGAAATGCATTGCACTGCTTCCCCGTCCCACCTTCAGGTATCAGCCCACTCGTTACTATATGCTCAGCAAAAGAAGGAACAGGAATAAAAGAAATATGGGAAGCCGTGAGAGATTTCATTTCTCGCGTTAAAGAGAATGGTTACTTTGAGAAAAGAAGAGAAAAGCAGGCAGTTGAGAGAATGCACGATTTTATTAAAGATTACCTGATATATTCATTTTATAGGAACGATGAGGTTAAAACATGCAGAGGCCAGGTTGAAGATTTGCTGAAAAAAGCAGAAATAACTTCATACAGAGCAGCATTTATTTTATTGAACAAATATTTTAAAAAATAATATTTTTAAAAGTAATATCATATCTTTAGAAAAATTAACAATTTATTTTAATGAAAAAAACGTTATTTATTCTGCTAATTTTAGCATTGATCACATCATGCAAGCCCAAAGCCCCTGCCTATAATATAACCGGCTATTTTGAAGGGGCAACTGATTCAACGGAATTCTTTATTCAGAAAAGAGTTTCAGGTAAAGTTGTAACGGTAGATTCAGCAATTGCCATTGCAGGCAGGTTCGTCATGAAGGGCGGCTCTGTTGAATACCCTGAAATGGTTACGCTGACAGGTAAAAATATAAGAGGTGCCCTTTCATTTTATATTGAAAATTCTGATATAAATGTTAAAGGGCATATTGATTCACTCTTTAATGCAGTTGTGGAAGGCTCGAAAACTCATAATGAATATATAAACCTGATAAAATCCCTTGAGCCACTTAATAAAAAATTTTCAGAACTTTATTCTCAATATCGCGAAGCAAATCAGGCAGGAGATAAAGAGAAGAGTGAGACAATAGAAAAGCAACTTGATGATCTGCAGAAGGAAATGAGGGAAGTTCAGATAAGTTTTATCCGGGATAATCCAGCATCTTTTGTTGCACCTGCTGTGCTGAGAAATGTAAACTATGATCTTGAAGCAGATGAGATTGAAGCCCTTATTAATGGGCTGGACACGACTGTAAAAAAGGTTCAGATAATTAAGGATCTTGAAGCCCGTGTTGAGGTTATGAAAAAAGTAATGGTGGGTCAGAAAGCACCGGACTTTGAGCTTAATGACCCTGATGGTAATCCGGTTAATCTATATTCAAAGGTTGGCAAAACAAAACTTCTGCTTATTGATTTCTGGGCATCGTGGTGTGGCCCCTGTCGTCTGGAAAATCCCAATGTGGTTAAAATATGGAAAGAGTTCAATAAGAAAGGGTTTGATGTTTTCGGTGTTTCTCTCGATAGACCCGGAGAAAAGGATAAATGGCTTCAGGCAATTAAGGATGATCAATTTACATGGACTCATGTTTCTGACCTGAAATACTGGGATTGTGAAGCGGCAAAACTTTATGCCGTCAATGCCATACCGGCAAATTTTCTCCTTGACGAATCGGGCATAATTATTGCCAGAAACTTGAGGGGCGACGACCTTTACAACAAGGTTTCAGAACTCCTCGGGGAAAAATAAAAACGAAGTGTTGTTTAGATATTAAAGGATGTAGAAAGCGCGAAGCAGTTATTGATGTCAGAGCTTCGTGCTTTTTTTCTGAGATCAGTTCAGGGCTTCATCCTTGTTTTGACTATTTTCACTTCCAGGCTCTGTGGTGCCGGTCTCCTCGAGTATAAACCCTGTACCTCTTACTGTTCTGATATCAACACCTTTATCATCAGAAAGATATTTCCTGAGCCTGCTTATAAAAACATCCATGCTCCTCCCCAGAAAATAATCGTCTTCACCCCAGATCTCGGTCAGGATATCTTCACGAGCCAGTACCTTGTTCTTGTTCATAATAAAATACCTCAGCAACTGAGCCTCCTTAAGAGTCAATTTTTCTTTTCTTTTGCCTGAAATAAGTTCCAGGGTGTTAAACCTGAGCACCGAATTTGAAATACGGTATTCATCGTTTACTGATGAATAAGCTCTCCTGAGTATGTTGTTAATTCTCAATAAAAGCACTTCCGGATCGAAAGGTTTTGTTATATAATCATCAGCGCCAAGTTTAAGACCTCTGACAATATCTTCTTTCAGACTTTTTGCTGTAAGAAAAATAAAAGGCATTTCAGGTGCAGCCTGCTTGATTTTTTCTGCAAGAGTAAAACCGTCCATTTCCGGCATCATCACATCGAGCACGCAGATATCCGGCTGTTCCTTATTAAAAAGTTCCCATGCCTCCCTGCCATCGCGTGCGAGAGTAACTTCAAATCCACTTATTGTAATGTACTGTGCAAGTACATTTCCAAAATCCCTGTCATCTTCAGCTATAAGTATTCTCATATAAGATCTGGTTTAATTATTTCGGTATTGTAACAGTAAAACAACTTCCTTCACCTAATTTGCTTGAAACTGTAACTGTACCTCCGTGAGCTTCGGCAATGCGTTTTACATAATATAAGCCAAGACCCAAACCTTTGATTTTGTGAATATTGCCGTAATTAACGCGGTAAAATTTATCAAAGATATGCTTCTGATCCTGTTTACTGATGCCGATCCCGTTATCAGTCACAGAAATAACAATATTCTCCCTGTCAGTGTAACCATTTATTTTAACAAGAGGCTCTTTGTTGGAATATTTCACCGCATTGGTGAGTAAATTATTTATCATGGTAGTGAAATATACAACATCAATTCTTGTTTGAGCGCCGTCAAACCTGTAATCTTCTATAATGTTAATATTATTGTTATTGGCAGTTTTAAAGCTTTCTACAATGTCGGCCATTAATTCCCTGATATCCACCTCTTTCCTGTCAAGCTGAAACTGAGATCTTTCCCACATGCTTATCTCAAATATAAGATTGATAAGCTGATTCAGGTGAACACTCTGCTTGCCAATAAGTCTGGCAATTTCATGAATTTTGGAGGGATCGGAACTTATCTTTTCCATCTCAAGAGTTTTACCTGCAACGGTAATGGTCGAAAGAGGCGTCTTTATCTCATGTGTCATGTTGTTTATAAAATCGGTTTTCAGGTTCGAAAGTCTTCTCTCCTCCATAAGGTTATGAAATGTAATAAAAAATATTACCATAACGATAACTATACTCAAAAGGCTCATAAGAAGATAAGCCGACATTTCATGAAGAACTATTTTCTGTTTCCCAGAAAAATCAATATAAAAATCAAAACTGATTCTGTAGTAATTATCTTCCCTGAAAAACCTGTTAACCAGTATTCTTGATTTCAATTCTTTAATGTCATTTGCCGCCGTTGCAGGTGGTCCCGGAATTATATCAGGACGGGTATAAACGTCAAACCTCTTCTCAAAATCAATAAGCTGAAGGAAATTAAGTTCAATTTTGGTTGTAAAATCACTTTCAAAACCCTGCCTGTTAAAGTAACCTTTAAGATAAGGACTTAATTCCTCAAGTTCTTTAAGAATCTTTTCCACATCATTAATAATTTCTTTCTTCAGTTGAGCAAGGGTTTCATCATCTTTTACTTTCTGAATCTCCTTAGTCATAACATCTTTTGCATAGTCGTTCAGTAAATTCAGGGCGCTTTCAAAACCATCGGCCTGACGCATCCTTCGAAATTGCTCCATTGCTTCCTGTGAAAGCAACTTATATTTAAGATCGAAAATTACCTCTTTATCAAACCAGATATCTTTGATAACAAATACCTGAACTGATACAAGAATAACTATTGCTGATATTCCCAGTATGAGAATTTTGCTTTTACTTTTCATAAATATATTTAATCCGATATAAAGTTATATAATTTTAATTTTGCTAAGATTGTCTGGCTGAAAGATTAACCTGATGTTAACCTTACATTAACAAAATGCGGCACTTGTTATGTATATCTTTACAATGAAAAGTAATAATAAACATTCAGGGGGTGTCATGAAAACAAAAATATTTTTTCTGATAATCTCACTTCTGACAGCAGGTTTTGTAACGAACGGTTTGGCCGGGCAGGAAAAGACTCTGACGCAGAAGGAGAAAGAACTCCAGCAGGCAATTGAAATGCAAAAGAAATTAATGCAGGAGAAGGCAAAAGCAATTGAAGAGGCAGCCGGTGATATTCAGGTTGTAATTTCTGATGAAAGGAAGGAATACGAAAGTCAGGAAGGTCAGATTGATCCTATGAGAAGGACAAGGCCATCTGGCTTTAGCGGCCGTGAATCATTTGACGGTTCGGTTTTCTATATTCCTGGAAACGTTCCGGGAAGTTTTGGTTATTTCCGGGGTGGCGGCGATAGCGAGAGAACCTCTCTCGATTTTTCCAGAAGCCTTAAAGAATCTTCAGTAAATCAGCAGATACCATTTACTGTGGAAAATAATGTTAAAAATGTAGTTATGAACATCATTGGCGATTGTAAATCGGGCGAGATAAAGATAAATATCTTAATGCCAGGAGGTAAAACATATTCCGACGTTGTAATTGATGAGTCGGGAGACCTTAACTGGAGAAAATCATTCACGATATCGGAGGAAGAAAACCGCGATAAAAGAGGAGAATGGACTTTTAAGATTGAAACATTAAAAGCTACCGGATATTTGAGAATTTTTATACAGGCCTATTAATAAGGTTTTTTGTTATAAGTTCATCATTAGTCAGGATTTTAGTATAAAAATGAGGCTTATAGTTGTATTGGATGACAGGTTGTGTTTTGATGTGTATATTTTTGATAATTAGACTATTTGAATTATGAAGTTACTCCCTCCTTATTAATTAAAAGGAGGGAGTTGATTTTTTATAGAGAATTAAGTAATCTTCAAAATTTTATTTTGACCGGGCCGAGGCTGTTCCTCCTTTTACGCTTTCAACTCTTACCGTATATTTATCGCCACCTTTAACGATCCATTTTACTTTGACTGTATTACTGTTTCCGGCTCCTGTGGAAAAACTCCGTCCGCTTCCGAACCCTGAGGTACCGCCACCAAGATAGCCGGTTATGTTTGGAATCTCAAGTCTGGCAGGATTTTTTTTCTGTTCCCGGTTGATATTCATATCCTCATTTTCCACAATCATCCCTGCCAGTACACTACCTGCTCCCTCAATGTAAACATAATCGGGAGGGTCAATTTTATATCTCAGATTGCTGGCTGAATGAGTTGGTATCATCCTCTTGTTTTCAATGGTAGCAGAAACCTCCTTAAGGCCTCCTTCGAGGTTTTTAACGGATACGTTTTTTACCTCCAGCTTTGGCAATTGCCATGCATTATATATGCAGAATGCTGCATTTCGATGGGCATCGGTCTCAATCATAAAACCAGGATGAAGCCTTCCGAAGTTTTTACTGAACCCGCCTATTTCTATTTCACCATAAACCGGATGATTGTATTTTTGCCAGGGGATAAATGCATCTTCAAAAAGCAGAAGGCGGTCGAACTCATACTGATCGGTATTTGCAGTATCGTAATACATAAGATATGATGTCCAGAGTTCGTTGGAGAATACGAAACAACCCATTGCTCCGTGCATCCAGTCTAACTCTCCTCCATAAACAGTATAAAGGTCTTTCCAGATAGTTGTAAGTTTATATCCGGGAATAATTTTTTCACCTGTTTTACCGAGTGCATCGATAACCGCATCGTCGGCCCGGCTGTATAATTCTGCTCCTCCACCCTGGATTGAAGGTCCCCTCAAAATCATTCCTCCAAAGTTATGGAATGATTGTGAACCTGCAATGTTTGGGTGTTTCAGAAGAAAATCGCGTACTGCCTGGTTTTCAGGAAATGTGAAAGGATATTTATCAGCGCCGCTTTGAATATAGTTTGGTTCCCAGTTGAAACCCCAGTCACGATTTCCGTCATAACCTCCAGGGCCATCTTCATTCAACAGACCATCACCGTCGTTGTCAATACCTTCCTGTCCGAGCAGTTCATATTCACTTTTCTGCCCGGGTTCAACCCGTATCATCCTGCGGTTATCTTCTGGATCGATAATATAATTTCCCTCAGGATTTTTTCTCCGCATCTGACTGATTTCTTTATCGCCGTTAAGGTCGTCAGCACCATCTTCATCATAAAGACCATCACGGTCATTATCTCTGGGTGCTAGCCCCGAGCGGGGTGGTACACCTGCTGAGGTGAAATATTCCCTTCCGTCAGGATTGATTGTCGGTGCAATGTAAAATGTTCGATCGGCAAGTAATTCTTTAATGAATTTATTGGAGTTGTACATTTCACAAAGGTACCATGCGGTGTAGAGGGCCATTTCTGCACCCTGCAGCTCAATGGAATGTATGTTACCATCAATCCAGTAACCGGGTTTTTTATCGGGGTCACCGGCCTTTTTATCGGAGATGGTCATGACCAGTATGTCGCGTCCCTGATAAGATTTGCCAATAACCTCCAGCGACACCAGATCGGGATAAGCCTTCGCCAGCTTGTTGCACAGATCAATAATGCCTGCATTTGTGTAATACTTATTCCACGATGCCTGTACCCTCGGATTTGGGGGTGAACCTGCAGCCCTGAAAAAGAGTTCGGGAGTCTGTGCATTCGTAATAGCTGCCGAGAAAAGAATAAATATAATTGTATTTATGGTTCTTCTGATAGTATTCATGGTTTTATAAATATTAAAGTTTTACTTCAGATCCAGTGTGGTAGTGATAGTGCCGGTATTAAGTGCTCCTGCAGTTATATTTATCTTTCCTTTACCAGATATAAGCCAGCTGAATTCGACAGTGCCATTTCCTTCAAGCCGATGGATTCGTTGTACTTTTTGACCGCTCAGGAGTACCTGTCCTTTTGAAGACTCAAGCGAGATACGCATAATTCGTGTCCAGATGTTATTATTACCAACTTCGGCACAGGTTGCAAATAACCCTTTGTTGTGAACTTTGAGTGAAACCCTGAAAATATCATTCCCCGGAGTCTCTATTCTGGTGTCGGTAAATTCAAGTTCAGGATGCATTCCGGCGACAGCAATGATGAACCTGTAGTTTTTGGTGATAAATTCCTCTGCCACGGTTGATGGAGGAACTGTCATCGCAAAAGGTTTGATGCCTCCAACTTCAACCTTTTTCCCCTGAAAGTCAGGATGTTTTATTTCTATCCATGGCACAAAGACATCACTGAGCTTGTTTTCATCAGCATATTTAAGAAATGAAACCTCTGTATTTTTGCCTCTTTCTGAAGGGAACCACCAACCGGGCGTTGAAAAGGAATAACGACCGTAATGGTAATATACCCAGTCAGCAAAATTGCCGGGCGTGGTTTTAACAGGAGGAGATCCCTTAAGACCCGTTATTTCCTGAAATTTTTCTGAAACAAGCCTGATAACAGTCTCATCGCTTCTTAAAACAGATGTTATACGTCTGTCACCTGTAGCAATCTGACGTCCGGCCTCGGATGTTTCCTGCTGCGACTGCCGGGCAAAGCCCTGTGCTGGCCTTTCTCCTCCTCCTGAATTAGCAGGAGTTAGATTATGCTGTGGACCAAAGCAGATAACAGCAAAAATATTGAAATGATCGTAGAGAAAATCGGCAACGGCTTTACTTTCAGGTTCAGAAACAGCATGAAGACCGGCATCTTTTCCGTATTCTTCATAGTTATAGGTAAAGTTGCGATTAAAATCAACTCCTCCAGGGCCATCTTCGTTGAAAAGCTCATCATCGTCATTGTTGGTACCTTCAGTATAAACCATGTATTTTCCTGTCTGACCCTTTGAAAGATCAGCTTCAATTAAAACTCTTGAATCATCGGGACTCTCAATAAATTTTCCTGTCGGGTCGGTGATACGTATCTGCGTGATCAAGCCATCTCCGTTCAGGTCTTCAAACGGATCTTCATCAGTAAGAAAATCTCTGTCACTGTCTGTTTTATTCCCGTTTACAGTTCTTTCATACTTCAGTTTTGAAAAATATTGTGCTGACGCATCCGGATTAACATCAGGGAATACATAAAATGTTACTTTTTTGAGGAGATCCATTATTTCGTCTTTTGACGATTCTCTGAGGATGTTCTCGGCAAAACCAAGAGCGAGATGACGGGTAAAAGGCATTGTTCCATCAATACCTCCGCATATTGCAATTCCCGGCCTGTCATCTTTTGCATCTGTACCAATAGTAATAATTATCAAGTCATTGCCCGACGGTGTTACGTCAATTTTCCTTGAAGTACAAAGCGACGGATAATCTTTGGCCAGTTTTTCAGCCTTCTGAATCAGCGACCGGTTATCTGTGATCTGTGCCGCTGAATCAATAATACTGCAATTTAAAATGCAGAAAAGGATAAATGGAAAAAATTTGCAGCAGATTTTCATGTGTAATTAATATTGTAATCCGTTAAATATTTGTTTATTATTTTTTCATTTTTTATTCAATCACCCTGCATCTCAATTTTGCCAGCAGTTAATTCATTTGCGCAATATTTTCGTCGGCGTAAAACCAGCGATATCTTCTCTATGCGATGGCAGAGGCATGAGCCAGAATTCTTCCATTACTGGGAAATAATAAATGGAGTAAAAACAAAACCGCTAAATGCTTCTCAATGATTCCCATCGTTGCTATGGATTGTTAAATAATTTAGTTTTTATAATTTATTGCGAGATAAAATTACTGCTTAAAATTTTTATTAAGATTTCGTGATGCTTATAAATATTAATTTTTAATATTTTTTAACATTATCAAATTATTTTGGGATATTTCCTGCCGGAGGTCGTTTCTTGAATGATTTTTTCTCTGTAATGTCATAAAGAGGGTCCCAGAGGTTGTTAATAACGAATTCCCCGGTATTGTTGTTGAAAAAACCAAGTACATGGTGTGGAGATATTCTGTAAACCAGTTCATCATTTTCGTTGTGATATGGTTTTTCGATGCTTAAAATTTCTTCAACAGAAATGTCGAGCATATTTGAAAGTTTTGTGTATCGGTCATAAATTTCTTTCGGAATTGCTATAACAATAGTGTAAATACCATATTCTTTCCGCTGAAAAAGAAAATAAATAATTTCGATAGGTTCATTCGGATTTACCCTGTCGGTTGAATAGGGGAGCTGGCTTTCAAAGCGAAAACCTTCCTTCATTATCTTCACTGCAGTTTGAAGATCTCTTGTATTGTGCAGGAAAAGATAGCAGAAATCATATTCCTTCAGGATTTCTGCAAGTATTTCCCCTTTGTTTTTCATTAACCGGCGATCTGCTGTTAAAATAAAATAAATCAAAAATAAATTATATTATTTTATTTGCAATGATTAAACTTTTTTTGGTTTTAACCTGTTAAATTTGTACTCTTTAAATTTTTGAAAATGGTCAGAAAGGCATCAATAATAATAGTAGTTTTGCTTTTGTTTTCATGTGTTTCGCATCGCAATAAATCCGAAGGTGATGTGATAACAGTAAGCATAGCTCCTTTTGGATTCTTTGTTGAAGCAATTGCAGACGGGGATTTTACTGTAAATGTTATGGTACCTGCAGGTTCTGATCCACACATGTATGAACCATCTCCAGGGCAGGTTTCGGGGCTGCGTAAATCAAGGGCCTATATAAGTAATAAATATCTTGACTTTGAGATTACCTGGCTCGATAGATTTTTTTCCGTCAATCCTGCTATGATGAGACTGAATCTTGCCGATAGTATTGATCTCTTGAGCAGAGATGATGAACATTCAGCAGCCGATCCACATTTCTGGCTTTCTCCCGTAGAAGCTTTGAAGATAGCAGAAATGACAAAAAACATGCTATGCAGGCTAAATCCTGATAGCTGTGTAAAATATTCCACTAATTACACTATACTTGCTGATTCAATTAAAAAAATTCATCATAGGGCAGAGGAGTTGTTTAAACCGTTCGAAGGTAAACCGGTAATTGTATTTCATCATACTCTTGGTTACTTTGCCAGAGATTATAATTTGAATCAGATTTCCATCGAGCAGGAAGGTAAGGAACCCTCCCCTTCATGGCTTAAGCATGTGATTAACGTAATAAAGGAAAATGGCATTAAGGCAATAATTGTCCAGAAGGAATTTGATACCCGCAGTGCGGAAGTCATTGCCTCCGAAACAGGTGCTGAATTAAAATATATTGAGACTTTATCAGCTGATTGGTTTGGTTCTGTAAACGAAATTATTGATGTAGTTTACAATAGTTTTAATATTCCTGGAGAAAATAAATAATGGGGAAGCTTTTTGAATTACGATCAGTGACAGCCGGTTACGACCGGAAAATCGTTCTGGAGAACATTAATTTTACAGTTAATGAAGGTGATTTTGTTGGTATTATAGGGCCTAACGGTGGAGGTAAAACAACTCTTTTGAAAATCATTCTTGGCATTCTCAAACCTTTCAGTGGCAGTGTGATATATAACGAAAATCTACTCAAAAGAACTGATATTGGTTATCTTCCCCAGATGTCACTGGTTGACATTTCATATCCACTTACCGTGACCGACGTGGTACTCTCTGGTCTGATGATGCATAAGGGTGTCCATGCAAAGATGACGAGAGCTGACAGAGAGAGGGCATCATTAATTATACGTGAGATGGGCCTTGAAGGTTTCGAGAAATCAACTCTTTCAGAGTTGTCGGGCGGGCAGCTACAGAGAGTATTTCTGGGAAGAGCCCTGATCGGGAATCCGGTCATGCTTATTCTGGATGAACCTGACAATTTTGTTGATACAAGTTTCGAGAGTGAGTTTTATGAAAAACTTCATAGTTTGAACGAAAAAATTGCAATTCTTCTTGCATCGCATGATGTGGGAACAATTTCGGCATATGTTAAATCTTATGCCTGTGTAAACCGGAAATTGCATTATCATCCTTCAAACATTCTTACCAGTGAACATCTTAAGGCATATGAGTGTCCTATTCAGCTTGTAACACATGGAGTGGTGCCTCATACTGTGCTGAAAAAACACGAAGAATGATGGAAGGTACTATTTTTCAGTATGATTATATTTTTAAAGGCATTCTGGCATGCTTTTTAGCAAGCATTACGGCGGGTATTGCCGGAACCTACATTGTTTCCCGGAGAATAGTTTTTCTGAGCGGCGGAATAACTCATGCTTCATTCGGGGGAATAGGTATAGGTTATTATGCAGGGATCAGCCCCGTTGCCGGAGCAGCTTTGTTTGGCATACTTTCAGCCCTTGGGATTGAATATCTTTCAGTCAAACATAAAATCAGAGAAGATTCAGCCATTGGAATAATATGGGCGCTGGGAATGGCAACCGGGATCATCTTCATTTACCTTACACCAGGCTATACACCCAACCTCTTAAGCTACCTTTTCGGCAGCATTCTGACCGTGACAAAAGCCGACCTCATATCATTGGGACTTCTGGCATTATTACTAATATTTTATTTTTCAGTTTTTTACAGAACTATTCTTTATATTTCGTTCGATGAGAACTATGCCAGGACCTACTCATCATATGTAGATTTTTTCAAGTATCTCACTTCCTCAATGATTGCGCTTACAATAGTACTAAACATCAGGATGGCAGGTGTGATACTGGTATTGTCGCTTCTGACAATACCTCCAAATATTGCCATGTTGTTTACCAGAAAATATGCATCAATTATGAAACTTGCAGTATTGTTCAGCTTTGCAGGAACGACAGGAGGTTACCTCTTTTCATGGTATACCAACATTCCCGCAGGTGCTGCAACCATTATTGTTCTGGTGTTTCTGTGGCTGATTCTGAAATTTATAACAACAATATTTGTAAAAAGAGGAAAGGAAAATCAAATTTAACATTTTAAAATAGAACACTATATGGATTATAATCTGATAATTATAGGTAGCGGTCCGGGAGGATATGTGGCCGCAATACGGGCCGCTCAGCTTGGGATGAAAGTGGCTGTTGTTGAAAAGGCCGAACTTGGAGGTGTATGTCTAAACTGGGGTTGCATTCCAACAAAAGCACTTCTTAAAAGCGCTCAGGTTCTCAACAATTTAAAACATGCAGCACAATATGGTATTACGTTTGAGGGCGAGGTTAAACCCGACTTTTCAGACATTATAGCACGTAGCAGGACAGTGGCCGAGGGAATGAGCAAAGGAATTCAGTTTCTTTTTAAGAAGAACAATATTGAACATATCAAAGGAACCGGAAAGATTAAGGGTCAGGGTCAGGTGGAAGTTATCGATAATGATGGTAAGGTAACAGTGTATAGTGCTGAAAATATCATTCTTGCAACAGGTTCAAGATCAAAGGAATTACCGGGATTAAAGCAGGATGGCAAAAAAATAATAGGATATCGTGAAGCAATGACACTTCCTGCACAGCCTGGTTCAATGGTGATTATCGGCTCGGGAGCAGTAGGCAGTGAGTTTGCTTATTTCTATCAATCCCTTGGCACTGAGGTTACACTTGTTGAAATGATGTTGCATATTATTCCTCTCGAAGATGAAGAGGTGTCGAAACAGCTTGAGAAGTCATTCAGGAAAATGAAAATGAAAGTATTTACGAGTTCCACTGTAAATTCTGTTGATACTTCAGGGCAGAAGTGTGTTGTGAAGATTAAAACCCCTTCAGGCGACCAGATTATTGAAGCCGATGTTGTGCTCTCTGCTGTGGGAATAACGCCGAACATTGAAGGGTTAGGACTTGAGGATGCAGGAGTTAAGATTCACGATGGCAAAGTGCTGGTTGACGAGTTTTACCGAACTTCAGTAAAAGGAATATATGCCATCGGAGATATTATTAACGGGCCGGCTCTTGCTCATGTGGCATCAGCTGAGGGTATAGTGTGTGTTGAAAAAATGGCCGGACATGATGTTGAACCACTTGATTACTTAAATATTCCTTCCTGCATTTATACTTCGCCCGAAGTTGCTTCTGTTGGGCTTACAGAGAAAGCAGCCAGAAAAGCAGGGTACGATATCAAAGTTGGTAGGTTCCCATTTACAGCATCAGGGAAGGCAAGTGCTTCAGCTGAAAGAGACGGATTCGTCAAACTTATTTTTGATGCAAAATACGGGGAACTGCTCGGCGCCCACATGATAGGAGCAAACGTAACCGAAATGATTTCTGAACTGGTGGTAGCTCGAAAACTTGAAACAACCGTTCATGAAATAATGAAATCGGTTCATCCACACCCGACAATGTCTGAGGCTATTATGGAAGCTGCTGCTAACGCCATGGGAGAAGCAATCAACATCTGATAATGCTTCCTGAATCCTTTTCCCTGATACATCAGATATTGTCAACGCAACCTTTATCGTACTATTTTCATCAAAACATATAGATGAAGGATATTTTATAACAATTTTTTATTATTTTTATATCGTCATCTGCTGATTTTGGACGATATAAAGAAAATAATAAAAGGTTGTCTTGAAGGAAACAGGCATGATCAGGAGCTGTTGTACAGAAGGCATGCTCCAAAATTGTTTGCTATCTGTCTCAGGTATACTGATGATGATGATGAAGCAAGAGATATTCTTCAGGAAGGATTTGTAAAGGTTTTTCAGAACCTTGGTAATTACAAGCATGAAGGTTCTTTTGAAGGTTGGATAAGGAGGATTGTTGTGAACACAGCACTTGAGAAATTCAGATCAAGATTCAGCCTTTACAGGGTTGACGACATTGACCCTGAAAATGAGCCCGAAGCTTATCCTGATACTGAAGATTATTCAGGATTGGAAGCAGCAGATCTGCTCTTTATGATAAGACAATTGCCTCCTAAATACAGAATGGTTTTTAACCTTTACGCAATAGAGGGATATTCTCATAAGGAAATCAGCAGAATGATGAATATTTCTGAAGGTACATCCAAATCGAACCTTTCAAGGGCAAGAAACATTCTGCAGAAGAAGGTGAGACTTTATACAGGTATAAGAAAAAGTTTGATAAATGACTGATCATTATCATAGTGTTGACCTGGTATTCAGGAATGGTCTCAGGGATTATGAGGTGCTCCCACCAGATGATGTGTGGGATGATGTGCGAAAATCAATTCCTGAGAGAAAAAAAAGAATATATGCTATTCTTCCAATTGCAGCTTCAACAGCACTTGTTATTTCTATTGCCGGTGCAGCTATATTCCTTTTAACCACCAAATTATCTGACCAGATCAGGAAAATACCTGCCCTGACTTTCAACCAAGATATTATTCCCGAAGAACATTATACCCGACCGGTAATCAGTAGCATTAATATTTCTGAAAGCAGTATATCCGGTAATGAAAAACAACCGGAGATCATTGATGAAACAGAATTTCATTCACCTGTTAATCGGATTGCTGAGGAAACGGAACTGCAGGAAAAAAATCTGAAAGAAATTTTCAAAGGAGATGTCACAAATGTAAAAATTACACTCCCGAAGTTCTCTTATTTTGGAGAAAAGATGGAAGCCGAAAAATATTCAATTAAAAATACCCCAACCGATAATTACTTAAATTTTGCTGAGAGATGGAGCATGGGTGCAGCAATGATGCCATCATATTACTCAAAATTCTACGCTGGAAAAGATAAATCGGGAAAAGAATTTGTGAGTAATGAAAGTACTGTTTTTTCATATTCAGGAGGGCTATCTTTCTCATTTGAGATATCTGAAAGAGTTTCTTTGATCTCTGGATTTTTCTACAACTCAATAGGACAAAGAATTGACGGCATTTCATCTTTCTCAGGTTTTATTAAATATGCCGACACCAAAAGCTCTGGCGACTTCATGGTAAAAACCTCTGCAGGTTCAATAAACTCGACGAATAAAGATATTTATCTGCTTGATATATCAGGTTCAAGAGTAGTGACCCAATATAATCTTGATGTGTTCGACCCGATTAAAGCAAATCTCAGTTATATCGGCAACAACGTTATACAAAACATGAATTATTTGACTTTTCCTTTATTAATGAAATACAAATTGATTGACAGGAAGATTGATCTTAATATGCTGGGGGGAATATCATACGGCATTCTTATTAATAACTCGTCCTATATAACATCAGGGGGTGTCAAATATATCCTTGGCAAAACAAATGGCCTGAGTCAGATTACCTTTAGCAGTGAGATCGGTATGGGAGTGGAATATAAACTCTCAGAAAAATTCACTTTTAACCTCGAACCTCTTCTGAGATATTACCTGACACCAATTGGAGTAACAACTGGAACAAATATTCATCCTTATTCCTTCGGAATACTTTCAGGAGTTTTTTATAACTTCTGATATTTTTCTTTTTCTTTTTTTGATAAATCAGTAATTATGACATTGCCTTTCTGCTCTGTTTGGGAGAAAAGTAGTAATTTTGCATTTTGTTAAATTTAAAGTAAATGGATAATAATAACAGATTCCGGGGGCATTTCTTTATTATTTTGAGTTTTGTGTTCGTAGCAGCGATATTTATTTTTTCAGGTTTTTTCTCAGAAAAGCATAGCAGTATGAAAGATAACTCTTCTGATATCTTCTTGCCTTTTTTTTACAGATTGCCCGATTATGTCGATTTTGCCGGTGAAAAGATGCCACTTGAGAATTTCGATACCCGTGAAAGCCTGGAAAAGGAGATAATCATGACAGCCTATAGACATGGATCAACAATAATGATTATCAAAAGGGCATCAAGGTATTTCCCGATGATTGAAAAGATTCTCAAGGAGAAAGGTGTTCCTGATGATTTCAAATATCTGGCCGTTGCAGAGAGTGAGTTGACAAATGCCGTTTCACCGGCAGGTGCGGTTGGATTCTGGCAGATAATGGCAAACACCGGTCGGGAGCATGGCCTTGAGATCAATAATGAAATAGACGAGCGTTATCATATTGAAAAATCAACTGCTATTGCGTGTGATTATTTTCTGGAATCTTACAGACGTTACGGAAACTGGACTCTTGCTGCGGCCTCATACAACGGAGGGCGCAGAGCACTGGAAGAACAGATTGAAATACAGAAACAGAATAATTATTATGACCTTCTTCTTGCGGAAGAAACTGCAAGATATATTTTCAGAGTCGTTGCCTACAAGCTTATTCTGAACGACCCGGCAACATATGGATTCGAAATGAACAGGAAAAGTGTTTATCCCCCACTGCGTTATTATGAAGTAAAGGTTGATACAGCTGTGGCTGATTTTGCCCGGTTTGCACAATATTTCGGTACAAACTATAAAATCCTGAAATTTCTAAATCCCTGGTTGAGAAAACCTTATCTCACCAGGATTACAAATAAGACATATTACATCAAAATACCTGAAGAGGATGTCAGAACCTCTCTTTACAGAGAGGATGTGTAGTTTACAACATTGAATTTATTGTAATAATGGGAGAGAGACTGACGGTACTCGGGACACGGGTTCATAATCTGAAAAACATTGATGTTGATATTCCACGCAACAGGCTTGTGGTAATAACTGGATTAAGCGGGAGCGGAAAGTCGTCTCTGGCATTTGATACTATCTATGCTGAGGGCCAGCGCAGGTATATGGAAACACTTTCTGCTTATGCCAGGCAGTTTCTCGGCGGTATACAGCGACCCGATGTTGATAGAATTACTGGCCTTAGCCCGGTTATCTCAATAGAACAGAAAACCACAAGCAAAAACCCGAGGTCAACAGTGGGCACCATCACAGAAATATATGATTATTTGCGCCTTCTATATGCCAGGGTTGCCGATGCATATTCCTATGAATCGGGCGAGAAAATGGTTAAATACACCGACGACCAGATTATTGACCTTGTAAAATCAGGTTTCGACGGAAAAAAGATATACGTCCTTGCCCCTGTAGTAAGAGGAAGGAAAGGTCACTACAGGGAACTGTTTGAACGACTGAGGCTGAAAGGTTTCCTGTATGCAAGAATAGACGGCGAGATTCGCGAGATAACTCATGGATTGAAACTTGACCGTTACAAAACTCATTTCATTGAAACGGTTATTGATAAGTTCAGGGTAGGAAGCATATCTGACAGGAGGTTAAGAGATTCTGTATTGTTTGCTCTTGATCAGGGTGAAGGTATAATGATGATACTTAATAGTGAGGAGAGTTCGGTAAGATACTTCAGCCGCCACCTGATGTGCCCGGTAACCGGTCTATCATACAACGAACCGGCTCCACATACCTTCTCTTTTAACTCCCCCCAGGGAGCATGCCCGAGATGTAATGGACTCGGAGAAATATCAGATATCGACATAAATAAAATTATACCCGATAAATCATTGAGTATCCGTAAAGGAGCTATCGCACCACTCGGGAAATACCGCAACACCTGGATTTTCTGGCAAATAGAAGCTATAGCTGACAAATACGGTTTTACTATTGATACCCCTATTGGTGAAATACCTTCTGAGGCACTTAACAAGATTCTTTTCGGATCGGACGAGGTTTTGAAACTATCAAATACTCCTCTTGGACTAACATCTAACTATTTCCTTACATTCGAAGGGGTTATTAGCTTTATAGGCAACATGGAGGTTGTTAACGGGCAAAAGAACGGTAACAGAGTTAAGGAACAATATATTGAGTACCGTACTTGCCCTGATTGTGGTGGTCTTAGACTTAAAAAAGAGGCTCTATGGTATAGAATAGGAGACAAAAATATCGGTGAACTTGCTTCAATGGATATAAGGGAATTATATGGTTTCCTTGACAATATTGGCGATAAGTTGTCGGAGAGACAGTTGAAGATTGCTACAGAGATTCTCAAGGAAATAAAGTCCAGGCTGGGTTTCATGCTTGACGTAGGCCTCGATTATCTTTCACTGAACCGTAGTGCCCGTACTCTTTCAGGTGGAGAGAGCCAGAGGATAAGGCTTGCAACACAAATAGGTTCAAAGCTTGTGAATGTGTTGTATATTCTTGATGAACCAAGTATAGGACTTCATCAGAGGGATAACCGCAGACTGATCTCATCGCTTAAACAACTTCGTGATGCAGGAAATTCGGTAATTGTCGTTGAACACGACAGAGAAATGATATTGTCGGCTGATTATATAATTGATGTTGGCCCCGGCGCCGGACTGCATGGCGGAGAGATTGTTGCCCAGGGTCCGCCTGATAAATTCATGCACTGTGAATCACTTACTGCTGCTTACCTGAGTAATTGTAAAAGAATTGAAGTACCATCACGTCGCAGAAAAGGTAGCGGCAAATATCTGATTATCCGGGGAGCATCAGGTAACAATTTGAAACACATTGATGTGGCTTTCCCACTCGGTATGTTTATCTGTGTCACAGGCGTATCAGGAAGCGGTAAATCGAGCCTGATCAACTATACTCTCCATCCTGCTCTTGCCAGAAAGTACCATAATTCGGGTAAAATACCCCTGCCTTATAATGAAATAACTGGCATTGAAAATATTGATAAGGTTATTGAGGTTGACCAGGCACCTATAGGTAAAACCCCTCGATCCAATCCTGCAACTTACACAGGTGTATTTACCGAAATAAGAAATCTTTTTGCCCAGACTGCTGAAGCAAAAATAAGAGGATTCGGACCGGGAAGATTTTCGTTCAATGTAAAGGGCGGAAGATGCGAAGGTTGCGAGGGTGCCGGGGTTAAAACAATTGAGATGAACTTCCTTCCTGATGTTTATGTTCTATGTACCGACTGCAACGGTAAACGCTATAACCGTGAAACACTCGAAGTCAAATACAAGGGGAAAACCATCAGTGATGTACTCGAAATGACAGTTGATGAGGCAGTAAGCTTTTTTGCCAGTATCCCCTCAATAAGCCATAAAATTAAAACACTGCAGGATGTAGGATTGGGTTATATTAAAATTGGTCAGCCATCCACAACACTTTCTGGAGGAGAGTCGCAAAGGGTAAAACTTGCAACCGAACTGGCAAAACGTGATACTGGTAAAACACTTTATATACTCGATGAACCAACAACAGGACTCCATTTTGAAGATGTAAGAGTACTTCTTGAGGTATTGAACCGACTGGTTGACAGAGGCAATACCGTTATTGTGATAGAGCATAATATGGACGTAATAAAAATGGCTGACTATATTATTGACCTTGGTCCGGAAGGAGGTAAAGAGGGAGGATATGTGATTTTTACAGGCACACCGGAGGAAGCAACAAATTGCAGTGCAAGTTATACCGGCCAATTCCTGCGGGATGTCCTTTGATTTAAGTGTTTTCTGGCACTAATATGAGCAAACCTTTTTTAAAGAAGTGTTCTACTTTAAACCAGAAAATAATCTTCTCTTGTGTCTGAATAACCTGATGTACCCGATAAATCTCAATAGAACAGCTTTTCAAGGTAAATTAACAGAGATATAATATAAATTAGATCAATCGAAAAGAAAATGTATTTTTGTAAATACATTGATGGAGGTAAGAGATAAATCAATGATAAGTTAAAAACCATATTTCTGAAATCTGTATTTTCTAATCGTCGCTAGCATTCATTTTATTAATAATTCTGATATGAAAAGAATTCTTAGAGCTGGAAAATTGTCGGCAATTTATGAAGAAGGCTCTTTGAGATATATCTACGCATCGGAAAATGAGTTGCTGAGGATGATTTATCCTGCTGTGCGCGATAGAAACTGGCTTACTCTAAAACCAGAAATCACTGATGAAAAAACAGAGATAAATGAAAGTTCATTTAAAATTTCTTTAAGGTGCACTTACAGATCGGGGAATATGGTTTTCAGAGCCGATTATACTTATGAAGGAACTGAGGATAACAAAATATACCTTACAATGGAGGGGGAGGCTGTTACACAATTTGAAAGGAACCGAATAGGGTTCTGTGTCCTCCATCCTATTGAAGGTTGTGCTGGAAATACATGTGTTATTGAACATACCGACGGAACAACCGAACAATCTCTTTTTCCTGAAGAAATTAGTCCTCATCAGATATTCAGGGATATAAAATCAATGAAATGGATTAATAAAAGCGTTACCTGTTTTCTTGAATTTGAAGGCGATATATTTGAAACGGAAGATCAGAGAAACTGGACAGATGCTTCCTATAAAACTTATTCTACTCCTCTTTCATTGCCTTTTCCGGTTACACTCGAAAAAGGAACCAGAGTTCACCAGAAAATTACTTTCAAAGCATTAAATGTTCCCGAACCTGTTGTTCAGGTTGATGAGACTGTGCTCATTCAACTTTTGCCAGATGAGTCTTTTATAATGCCTTTTATTGGCATTGGCAGGTCTTCATCAGATAAACCTCTTACATTGAAAGAAATAAAAATACTACGTTCGGCCGGATTTGACCATTACAGAACCGATATCCACCTGTATTCAAGATCATGGTCGGCAGAAGCAGATCTTTCGAATAATGAATCAATTGAACTGGGCTGGCCTCTCGAAATTGCACTGTTCTTCTCAGATAACATTACATATCAGGCAGAAATGTTTGCAGAATGGGTTGAAACACGTAAACCTGACATTGAAAGAATATTGTTGTTTCATCGTGATACTCCCTCAACCCCCGATGATCTTGCTTCAGAATTTATTAAGATCATCAGGAAAGAAAATCCCAACTTGAAAATAGCGACAGGAACAAATGCCAATTTTGCACAACTTAATCGTTTCAGACCTGGCGATACCGGGAATGATTGTTTATGCTTCTCAATTCATCCACAGGAACATGCATCGGATAATGCCACCCTTGTTGAAAACCTCAGGGGACAGGAATATGCTGTAAAAGGCGTAAAATCATTTGCAGGCAGGAAAAATATTATTATTTCTCCGGTAACTTTAAAGAGGCGGTTTAATCCGAATAATTCATTTATAGAACTCCCCTGGGAAGGCGAAGGTGTCCCTCCTCAGATAGATGCCCGTCAGATGACATTGTTTGGAGCTTCCTGGACTGCAGGAAGTCTGAAATATCTTTGCGAATCGGATGTTGACAGTATAACTTATTTCGAAACAACAGGTGAAAGAGGAGTAATTCAGGGTGAGATAGAACCACGATGGCCTGGCTTTTTCCCTTCTGAAAAAGGAATGATTTTTCCTGTCTTCCACCTCTTCAGATTTGTAATGATGCATAAAAACTACAGGACAATTAAAAATATAAGCTCTAATCCACTCAGTGTTGATTGCCTTTCTATAGCCGACGATAAAGAAGCACGTTTTGTGATTGTTAATTTCACTGAAAACGAACAAAAAGTAAAAATAAATGGTCTTTCCGGGATGTTCAGACTGATACCTCTCTGCCGGAAAAATCTGAAGAAAGCTCAAAAAGACTATAGATGGGATGGACTTGAAGTTGCGAAATCATATCATTCATCTGAAATTTTTATTCTGGAACCTGATTCAATAAATTTTCTCCAGGGCTGGTTAAAGTAGGTGTTAATGCATGATTTTGCAGTGCTACACACTGTGTCTTTACCTTTCGCCTTTTAACTTTCGCCTTCACTCCGGGATTACCTTCGGTGATCCCGTTGGGAGGGTTTCCTGCACCGGCAAATTGCTCAGGTCACGCATGTGTGACCTTCATTCTTGCTTTTCTTCCCTCCTCATTCAGGCAAGCCTGATTCGTTTCCAAATATGAACAATACTTTTACCTTTCGCCTTTTAACTTTCGCCTTCACTCCGGGATTACCTTCGGTGATCC
>DYKN01000010.1:55233-88851 GCA_020722575.1 Rikenella microfusus
CGTTGGGAGGGTTTCCTGCACCGGCATCCATAATTCAGCTGGCGCTGAATTCATAATGTTTTCACCTGACTGTTCGCTCAGTCGAGCCTGGCTCACCGTCAGGATGAAAACACAAAGGGCTGAATTGCTTCAGCCCTTATGTCTGCCGGTGCGGAGAGAGGGGGATTCGAACCCCCGGTACCGCTATCGCGATACGACAGTTTAGCAAACTGTTGGTTTCAGCCACTCACCCATCTCTCCTGAAATACCCCGGGTTACTTCTGAAATCCCATTATCCCGGGGTATTATCAACATTAAAATAAGCCCTGCATTTTTTCAGATAATTTATTCACCCCGGCACACAAAAGTATAAAAACAAGTTTTATGCACAAAATATTTTTTCAAATAAGTCCTTTGAGAAGGCCGGTCAAATATTTGAAATTTTCTAATGTTTCCTCATCAAAATCTGATTGATTGATCTTACCGTTTCTGATATCGCCCAGCAGACGGCTAAATAAGAAATTTCTCGGGAGTTCCTTTTCTTCAATATATACAGAATTAGGTACGATAATCCCTTCACGTGTCTTAAGAACATGATTCTTAAAGTCAAGTGTTGAAAGAAGATCTTCTGCATTGTGAAAACGGTCGTTGGTGACAATTATATTTTCACCCTGTCCTTCTTCGGTTCTAAAAAGATTTTCCTTCAGATATTCCTCCATCTTTTTTTCTTTTTCGTTGCTGAAGAGCAGAACGGCAAACTTAAGTCCCCATCCAAGCATAATATTGCACATAAGCGGTATTGACGATACGCCTGTTGAGGGAATGATGTTTATTTTCCCTTTAAATCCTGTAATCTGAAGTATTGCCGAGATGATATAGAAAGTGCCAATGTCGTTTACAATAAGGTTTATACCTCCTTTTATGAAAGCTTCAGAGGTCAGTTTGTTGCCCATAACATTTTGAAGCGGTGTGAGGGTATCAGGTGATGCCATTGAGAGTTTAAGAGGATCCAGGATTTTCGTGGTGCTTTTCAGGTTATCGAGGTTGTCGCGCTGAACGGCCAGTACTCTGTGAAGTTTGCTGGTGTCAACCAGGTGGGGGGAGTGTGTTGTATAAATAATCTGTATTTTGTCTTTTATATCTTCAAAGACCTTCAGCACGTCTTCCTGTGCCCTTGCATGGAGGCTTAAACCCGGTTCGTCAATCAGAAGCACCATAGGTTTGCTACTTCTTATTGCTGCAGCCTTGAGTTCCATATAAAAAGAGAGGAACCATCTTACTCCCCTGCTTCGCTGTTTTGGGTAAAGTCTCTCGCCAGCATCCTTTACCCAGAATTCAAGATAAGGTTTACCTGCTTTCTCACCGTAACTCACACTGTAATGGTCGAGTTCAAACTGTATCTTTATTTTGTTATTCTTTCCTATTGATTGTTGCCAGAAATCCTGGAAGTTCACTGTGAGAGTATTGTTCAGATTTTCAATTTTCTGTTTAAGAATCCTGCTTGATGATTGCTGGAAGAACGAATAATCGAGTTGTGCAAGAGTAAGGAAATTTCTGGCGGCTTTGTAACCTTCCACCTGCTCATTTCCCCTGATGATATCCTCAAGATCAATTCTGTTTGGCAGTAGACTCCCGAAATCTTCAAATAATTCAATAACCGGACAATATTCAAAATATTTTTTACCAAGGATTTCGCTTGTGTATTGCGATTTATATCTTTCCATGGCCCTGTTTACGAGAGCCTGTGCTTCCTCTTCGGTACGGTTCTCCATCAGGTAACCGCTATAAGCTATATGTGCTTCGAGCTCAGTGACAGTTTTTTCTTTTTCGCTGCGTGTATTGCGGTAATCAGCAAGTATTCCAGCCCATTCAGGATCCTCACTTTTCCCGGCCGGAAGAAGCAGAAGGGTCATTTTCTGATGATACTCTTCAAGCAATTCAGAAAGCTCTTTCATCCTTCCGTCAAGTTGTTCAAGCTTCTTATTCAGATCATTATATTTGATGCCTGCCTTCCGGATCTTTTCTTTCTTTGAAAGTAAGGCTTTAAGCTCCGCTTCTTCCTTCGACAGCTCTTCAAAACGGGTATAGTCTTCCTTTAACTCTGTGCCCGGCTTTCCTGAATCGCCAATCCTGAAAATTTTCCCGATAACCCCATGTCTTTTCTCTGTTACACCCTTGCGCACCAATTCATTTTTGCAAAGAATTATTTCGTTAAGCCTTTCTTCAATGTTCTTGATAAGCCCGAGTTCAGCTTCAAATTTTTCTTTTACTTCACTTAAATAGAGATGCCAGGCATTTTCAAGTGATTTCAGGTATTCACTAATTGCTCCACTCACCATGATTACCGATGAGAAGTCCGGCAGCCATGTCCTCGTCAGCTCAACATCAGTCAATTCTGAAAGGAGTTCTCTTAGTTCTGCACCCGGATTTTCCGTGACTTTAACCAGCCAGCCTTTTTTGACTTTGAATCTGCAGGTAATATCAGGCATTGAAAGATCGCTGCGAAGCACATCTTCCGTAATTGTTCCTGTGTAAAATGCCCTCAAGGCTTCAAGCACAGAGGTCTTCCCCGATTCGTTCTGGCCAATAAGACATGTAACATTGTCGGGTGAAAGGTTCTGCCAGCCAGTATCGACAATCGAACGGAAATTTCTTATCCTGAATGCGCAAAACTTCATGAGGATACTATTTACAATTTAAAACCAAACACCAATACATCATCAACCTGAAACATGTTACCTTTCCATTCTCTGAATGTTTTTTCAAGGTATTCCTTCTGTTCTGCCATTGTCCGTAACCTGGATGCAATTTCGAGAATTTTTTTGAAATTTTTGTTTTTGAGCTTTTTATTTGTTCTTTCGCCGAACTGGTCTGAGAATCCATCTGAGAAAAGGTAAAACTGATCGCCAGGTTTTATTTCGATACGGTTGTTTTTGAAAGCTTTTTCCATTAGAGGAGCGACTCCAATTGTCATGAAGTCGGGTTTAAATTCTGTGAGCTGTCCGTTTCTGACCATTATTAGAGGTCGGTTTGCACCAGCATATTGCATTATTCCGGACTCTTTTTCAATGATACAAAGGGATATATCAATACTGTCTTTTGCTCCGGCTTTTTCTCCAGTTTGATGCAGAGCCTTCATCACCTTTTCCCTCATGGTGTTAAGAATCCTGTTTGCTTTAAACTGGTTAGAGGATTGTAATATCTCATTCAGAAAACTAATGCCCAGAATGCTCATAAGGGCGCCAGGTACTCCGTGTCCTGTGCAATCACCGGCAGCAATACATAGATAATCGCGATTAGAGTATGCATAATAGAAATCGCCACTGACGATATCGCGCGGAAGGAAAAGGACAAAATAGTCTTTGAAGAGATCAGATAGAAAATCATCATCAGGCATCATGGCGTGCTGAATCATGCCTGCATATCTCAAACTTGCCAGATGCTCATCAAGCGCCTGCAACCCTGCTTTCGAGATCAACTCATCCTGCTGTATCCTGATATCCTTCATAAATTTTTCAAGCCTGTAACAAACAATAAAATTACTCTTATTTCTTTGCAGTTAAGCTATATTTTAAATTTCCATTAAATAATATCTGAATGACTATTTTTCAATAAAATTTTATTTTCTGATAAGCAGAGCAATATTTTCAACATGGCCTGTATGAGGGAACATGTCGACCGGTTGGACGTATTCTACTGAATAGTGATTCGCTATCATTTGTATATCTCTTGCCTGGGTTGAGGGATTGCAGCTTACATACACAATTTTTCTGGGGCGGGCCTCAATAATGGCTTTTACAACATCTTTATGCATGCCCGAGCGTGGAGGGTCAGTAACAATCACATCGGGTATGCCGTTCTTTTTGAAAAGGTGTTCTGTCATGAGGTCTTTAATGTCGCCTTCTATAAATGAAACATTGTTAATACCATTCAGCGAAGCATTCAATTGTGCATCAGCAACAGCCTCCTTTACATATTCTACACCTGTCACCTTATCTGCTTCACTTGCCAGAAAGCATGCTATTGTTCCGGTTCCAGAGTACAGATCATAAACATTTTCTGAACCGGTTAGCCCTGCCATTTCACGCACGACCTCATAAAGACGTAAGGCCTGCCGGGTATTGGTCTGATAAAACGACTTGGGACCAATCCTGAATTTTAATCCCTTCATCTCTTCAGTTATATAATCCTTACCGCTGTGCAGAAAAACTTCCTGATCTGTAATTGCATCATTTTTCTTCTTGTTTATCACAAACATCAGAGATGCTATCTGAGGGAATTGTTCCCTGATAAAACCAAGCAAATCATGAATCTTTTCGGCATCATCTTCCCCGAACACGACAATAACCATGACTTCATTTGCCAGAGTACTTCTTATAATTAGGTTTCTGAGAAGCCCTCTGTGCTCTCTTATGTCATAAAATGAAAGCGCTTTGCTTACAGCATAATTTCTCACAGCATTTCTTATCAGGTTTGTAGGCTCAGGCTGGAGATGGCATTCGGTAATGTCTATTACGCGATCGAAACGCTCAGGTTTATGAAACCCGAGAGCTTGGGTTTTATTTAATGGTTCTCCCGATTTTATTTCCTCATCAGTCAGCCATCTTCTCGATGAGAAAGTATATTCAAGCTTGTTACGAAAATAATATTGTTTCTCTGATGAAAGAATTGGTCTGAATTCCTTTATTTCACAATGGCCAATCCTTTCAAAAGCATTTTTAACGGTTTTTTCTTTAAAGAATAGTTGTATCTCATATTTCATATTCTGCCATGCACAGCCGCCACATACTCCGAAATGTTTGCATCTGGGCACTTCCCTGTCGGGTGAAAGTTTGTGGAAACGAACCGGTACACCTTCAAGATAGTTTTTTCTGCGCTTAGTAATAAGAATATCGGCTTCATCGCCGGGTACTGCTGCCGGAAGAAAAATAACAAGGGAACCTGATCTGGCAACAGCCATCTGTCCGGCACCTATGTCTGTAACAGTAACCTTTTCAAGTATCCTTTCTCTTTCCACAAAAAATTATCTTTAAACTTTAATTCAATGATGAATGAATCTCATTGATGAAGATCAATCCTTTCACAATCGAAGGAACAGCGGCCGAGCTGTGATCAAGCCCCTCAAATATCTCTTTTTTAATTACCTGCGGGGAGGAGCCCGCTGAAATCATCTGGTTATAAAAATAATCCGTAACCAGTGGATTTACGTCATTATCACTGTCGCCATGAAAGAGGTAAAGCGGCTTTGTTGTGCAATATGGCTGAATGCTGTTGAAAATAAGTGCTTTTCTTACACTATCATATGCCAGATCATCAGTAAAGCCTTCGAGAAAATCCGGGTTCAGAAGTTCCGTAATTGATGTTGTAAGTTCGGCATTTATCTGTGTGAAATTGTGATTTCCGTCGAATAACTGGGGAAGTTTTACCGCATACTGATTGTTGATTATATCAGCGACCGGATTGGTAAACTGATTGTATGCTTTATATGCGTTAACAATATAACATATATAAACCGGCATGGGATATGTTGGTGTTCCCATCATTGTGGAAAACAGATAGAAGAGGTCGTAGGGGCCTGCTCCGCAAACACTTGCCGCAAGATGAAATTCATTACTGTACTCCCTCTCAATAGCACTGTGAAGAGCCATGGTTGCCCATCCACCCTGTGAATAACCTATAAAATAGAATTCGTTTTTCAGTTCGATGTTTTTTATTTCGTTTCCTGAGGCTTCCCGTACAGCCCTGAGCATGTCAATAACTGACCTTACGGTAGGTTCTTTTACTAGATAAGGATGTGGAACAGATGCTGAAGCTCCAAATCCAGGATAATCTGGAAGCAGAACTACATATCCCATTGAAGCTATGATTTCAATCATCTGATATTGTGTGTTTATCACAAAATTTGACGGAGCCCAGGCATTAACAGTGTTGGTACCGTTCTGAAAACTGATGACAGGATAGGTTCCGGGATCCTGCGGAACACACATCAAACCTGAAGCATTAATAACATCACTTCCGATATCAGCCCTGTAAACAATTTTGTAAACATCAACTCCTGACTTTACAAGAGATTTAACCTGCTCTATTTCAGGATAAAGTGATGCAGCTTCATTTAGAAGTGTGTTTATGTTTGGCACAGAGTAACTGACTGCTGGATCAACCGAAACCAGATAGTCATATATTTGGTCAACCTCCTTTTTGCATGAAGAAAAAAAGATTGCAAAACCGGCAACAGGGAGGAATAACAGCAAACGGAGTTTTGTTTTCATAATTTGTGAATCTGGTTATATAATACTCTTGTGCATTTAAAAAGAGGTTTAAAAACACAAAGTTACACAAACCATTTAATATATTTGCGGTCTTATAAACCGGCAAATGGTATCGGTAGAAAACATATCTGTTTCGTTCGGGAGTTTTGAATTACTGAATGGTATCTCTTTTTTGATAAACAGAAATGATCGTATTGGACTTGCAGGAAAAAACGGAGCCGGAAAATCAACATTACTCAAGATTATTGCCGGTCTCCAGAGTCCGACATCCGGAAAAGTTACCATGCCTGCAGGTTGCCGTGTTGGATATCTGCCTCAACAGATGATTGCCAGCAATACCACCACGGTTCTGGACGAAACTTTGAAGGCGTTTGAAGAACTTTTAAAAATTGCTGAAGAGATTGAGATGACAGGCAATGAGATTGCTTCTCGTACCGATTATGAATCGGATGCATATCTCAGGCTTTGTGACAAACTTACGCTTCTGGAGGAACGTTACCGGATGCTCGGAGGCAATGATTATATGTCAGAAATAGAAAAAACACTGTTTGGATTGGGCTTCGAGCGGGATGATTTCGGTAAACCCACCAGCCTTCTTAGCGAAGGTTGGCGGATGAGGATTGAACTGGCAAAGATAATTCTACGTAAGCCCGACCTTATGCTTCTGGACGAGCCTACGAATCATCTCGATATCGAATCCATACAATGGCTTGAGACATATCTCGAAGATTATCCGGGTGCACTCATTCTGGTATCACACGACCGCGCCCTGCTTGATAACGTAACACGACGTACAATTGAAATATCTCTCGGAAAAATTTACGATTACAGGGTTCCATGGTCGCAGTTTGTTGAACTGAGAAAGGAAAGAAGAGAACAACAGCTTGCTGCATTCAGGAATCAGCAGAAAATGATCGCCGACACTGAAAAATTCATTGAAAGGTTCAGATATAAAGCAACAAAGGCCGTACAGGTACAATCGCGCATTAAACAACTAAACAAGCTTGAAAGAATAGAAGTAGATGAAGAAGACTATGATTCCATCAATATAAGATTTGCAGCTGCACCTCGTTCGGGTACTGTAGTAATAAAGGCTGAAAACCTTTCAAAATCATACGGAACTCATCCTGTGCTCGATAATATAAATATTACTGTGACAAGGGGTGAAAAAGTAGCCTTTGTCGGAAGAAACGGCGAAGGTAAAACTACCCTTGCAAGAATTATTGCAGGAGAACTCGATTATAATGGGAAACTATCAGTGGGTCATAACGTTAAAATCGGCTACTATGCACAAAACCATGATGAAATTATCAGGGATGATAAGACTGTATATCAGACAGTTGATGAGGTTGCAAAAGGTGAAATAAGGACGAGACTGAGAGAGATCCTTGCAGCTTTCCTTTTCAGAGGAGATGATATAGATAAGAAAGTAAAGGTGCTTTCCGGCGGAGAAAGGTCCAGACTGGCACTTGTGAAACTTCTGCTTGAGCCTTACAACCTGCTTCTTCTCGATGAACCTACCAACCACCTCGACATGCGCTCGAAGGATATTCTTAAACAGGCACTGCAAAACTACGATGGCACACTAATTGTTGTTTCTCATGACAGAGATTTTCT
Source organism: Rikenella microfusus (assembly GCA_020722575.1). GTDB lineage: Bacteria > Bacteroidota > Bacteroidia > Bacteroidales > VadinHA17 > LD21. The sequence continues at coordinate 63,099 of DYKN01000010.1, forward strand.
CGAGAACCTGACAGATAAAATCTATGAATTCAGAAATAAAAAAATCAAGGAATTTACAGGTACTATTCATGAGTTCCTGATAAAGAAGAAAATGGAAAGCCTCAGGGAACTTGAACGAAAGGAAGCAAAGCCTGTTGAGAAAATTGAAAAAGAAAACCTTTCAGCTAATAAGATCAGATACCTCGAGAAAAAAGAATATGAAAAAAACCTCAGACGACTGAAAAGACGGATTGAAATTATCGAAGATGAAATTGAAGAAATTGAAAAGGAAATTGCCATTATGGATAAAATATTATCAGATTCAGGTAATATTCCTCAGGATTCTGCAGTTTTTTTTAACCGATATAATTCATTCAGAAAGGAACTCGAAAATAAAATCAGCCTCTGGGAACAATATAATACCGATCTTGAAAGTTTTCTGAATACCATCTGATAATGGATAGACTTATTCACCGGAAAGATTATTCTGTTCATGTTTATGAAATAGGGCTTGACGAAAAGCTTGATCCTGTTTCACTTTTTAATTATTTTCAGGATATTGCTGCTGAACATGCCAGAATACTGGGCTTCGGAAGAGAAGAGATGATCAGGATGAACAATTTCTGGGTACTTTCAAGAATCTCTGCAAAGGTTAAGATATGGCCATCTCTGTTTGAAAAGATTACTGTCACCACTTGGCCTGCCGGCATTGACAGGATGTTTGCTTTAAGAAATTTCAGTGTGTCCTGCAGTGACGGTAACGAAATCGCATCGGCAACATCCTCATGGCTCATTGTTGATCTTGAAACAAGACGAATCAAAAGGCCGGGAGAAGAATTCAACAGGTATAAACCGGACTTCCATTCGGAGACTCAAGTTGGAGGTTTAGCGGAAAAGATTGAACCTGAAAACAATTTTACCGAAAAAACCGAACCTTCCATGGTGAAAATGAGCGATCTTGATGTAAACATGCACACAAATAATGCCAGCTATATTAAATGGGTACTCGATAGCTATGGAATGGAATTTATTGCTAACCATAAACCAGTCGGCTTCCTGATAAATTTTCTTGCAGAATCAAAACTCGGAGACGAGATTGAAATAAGAACAGGGAAGAAAGATGAGCTTACCTTTTACCATTCGGTGGTAAAGACTGATAACAATACCGAACTTTGCAGAATGATTACACAATGGAAAAACTGTGCGCTTTGAAAAGTTTATTACTTTTAAGTCATGAAAAATCAATTGAAAACACATAACTTAATAACAATTATCGCTCTGTTTGCCCTGCTTGCCTCATGTGCCACGGTAAAAGAGACCTATGATCCCAAAGACCTGTCATACCTGTATAATCCCTTGAGGAATCGTATCAATCCACGTTACAGCATCTTCAATGAGTCGGATGATAGATCGGTTGTCTCCATAAAATTTTTTACCAGTGACCTCTTTTTCAGCGAAGCCAATCCCGCGGGAGTGCCCATGGCACAGATGGCGGTCATCGCAAAACTTTACAACATGTCATACGAAAGGACTCTTGCCGATACTGCCTATTATGATCTTAATATAATAAAAAGTCCTGACAGGGAAGAATATCTCTACAAAATACCGGTGAAGGTCCAGAAAGGGAATGATTACGTGGTTGAGTTGAAAATATACGACAAGATACGCAATTTCATGGTACAATCTTTTATTCCGTTCAGCACAACTTCAGAGACAAACAGGTATAATTTTTATGTGAAAAGCTATCCTTCAGGAAATGAGATGCTGAAGAATGTTGTGAGGAAGGATGAGTATTTCAATGTTGTTTACGGCAGGGGTAAAGTTGATTCTTTATATATTTCGGTGTTAAAAGCTCAGGCTGGTATACCCTGGCCGCCTTCAATGGTTCTGCCCGAGAAACCGCCACCATCAAAACCCGACACAATAGTAGCAGTGCCTTATTCAGACACTCTACAGCTTATGTTTCCGTCGGAAGGTATTTATTTTATTACAACCTCCCGTGAATACAATGAAGGTTTTACAATGTTCAATTTCGGCGATAACTTCCCTTCTATGACTAATCCTGCGGAAATGATCAGACCGCTTGCTTACCTTGTGCCTGAGAGCAAGATTGACAGCATGCTTAATTCACCCAAACCCAAGGTGGCCCTTGATGAGTTCTGGCTCTCATGCGGAGGAGGCAATGTTGAAAAAGCCCGCGAACTAATCAGAATTTATTATACACGGGCACTTTTTGCAAATTATTATTTTACATCATGGAAGGAGGGATGGCGAACCGATCGAGGTATGATCTATATCATTTATGGCCCTCCGGATAAATTATATAAAGCTGCCGATGTTGAAACATGGGGCTATAAGAAACCGGTCGTCAGAACAAACTGGGGAACCAGGTTTTCAGTTAAGGAGGATTATCTCTTCTTTACATTCAAAAAGAAGCCTAATATCTTTACTGATAACGACTACTCACTAAGTCGCAGTGAAACAGTTGTGAGTTACTGGGACAAGGCAGTTCAGTCGTGGCGTAAAGGCATTGTTTTCAGACTCGATAACCCCGAAGGAATCTGAGAATGAATACGAAAGATGATTTTATTTTCGGGTTACGACCTGTTATTGAAGCCATTCGCGAAGGGAGGCAGATTGAAAAACTTCTTATAAAGCAGGGGATGCAGGGGGCTCTCTTTCATGAGCTGATGAAAGAAGTTAAGAAAAATGGCGTACCTTTTCAGTTTGTCCCTGTTGAAAAAATAGAAAAATATACACATAAGAATCACCAGGGTGTGCTTGCCTGGATGTCATTGATAGAATATCAGAATATTACCGACATTCTTCCGGGCATTTTCGAGAGAGGTGAGGATCCTCTTATTTTGTGTCTTGATGGAGTTACAGATGTCCGTAATTTTGGAGCCATTGTCAGGTCGGCATCCTGTTTGGGGGTACATGCAATTCTTATACCTGAAAAGGGTGCTGCGCGTATAACGGCCGATGCAATTAAAACATCTGCCGGTGCACTGAGTAATTTTCCGGTTTGCCGTTTTCGAAGCATCACTGCTGCAGTGAAATTTCTTAAAGATTCAGGACTCAGGGTTGTATGTGCTGATGAAAAGAGTAAAAAAGCCGTTTTTGATGTAAACCTCTTGGGGCCACTGGTGATTATCATGGGTTCGGAAGACAGGGGAATCAGTAAGGAAGTGGAAGCAATGGCAGATGTAAGCGTTAAGATACCTGTTACGGGGAATATCGGCTCCCTAAATGTTTCCGTCGCTACAGGAATTATTCTCTATGAAGCCGGCAGACAAAGAGCCTTGAAAAACTGATTTCTGATAACATTACTTTCTTCGGGGCAACCCTTTTATTTGCGTTTTCACTATTCCGGTTTTGAGTCCAAGGCTATTGAGCTTCTTCGACATAACGTTGATAACTACAGGAGACCCTCTTTTTATTTCATATTGACCCTTGAAATGAACAATAACGGCACACTGCTCAGCCTGTATCTCATCATGCCCGCATACCTCAACAAGAGATTTTATGACATGATTGAAGGTGTTGACTTCGTCATTATAAAGGACGAGCACCGATTCTTCTCTGGCTTTGCTGTCGGATTCTCCGGGTAACCTTTCTTCTTTTTCCATATCAAAATTCTTCAAAAAGTTTTCTTGCAATATCAACCGGTATTTCTTTAAATCCCAGATATGCAACGACCCTGGCTTCGCGATAGCCGTTTCTTACCAGCAGGTCAGCATATTCTGAGGCACTTTTAAAGCTCAGGAATGAACCTATCAGGTAAATGATTTGTTTTTTCTCGTCGGCCAGAATATCAAAGCCTCGCTGGCCCGCCAGTCGACGCAGTTCCTCCACACCGCTCTCCGGCAATGGCTTTTCTGATCTCATAACTTCAACCCTGAAGACAAGTGTGGGGGGAACAGTATCTTTTTCGGCCGTGGGCGGTTCAATCTCAAACAAAGGCCTTGAGCTCCACTCTTTTTCCAGAACCCTTGCACGGTCAATAGATATCTGTTTGCGATCCATTAACGCAACCATAAAAGCATCCTTAAATCCAAGCGCCCTTACCTTATGAAGTGCTGATAATGCATTCACCTCCCGACGGAACATACCCGCATAATAAACCGTTAAATCTGAACCCTTGTTCCTGAAACCCTGAAGCGGAGTAAGCCCTTTAAAATAGGATATCGAAACCGGATTGCGGAATATAGCCACCTGAATCCTGTAAATCAATCCCGACGGCACATCGGGGTTAATAGGTATTTTATCCCCCGGCCCGAAAACAGGATTCTCAATTATTTCAAACTTTGAAAAGACCGGTATCCGGCGCTCGGCAAAGGAAATGTCCGTTGCCTTTACAACAATAGTATCAGCCGGTGATATTTCTGTTTTACCCGGCTCCTGTACAGACATCTTTACTAAATCATTTTTTATTTTTTTTTCGGGTTCACTTGCTGTCAGGTCGCCAGTATTCTCCCGTACCGTCTCCTTAAATTTTATATCAGTTTCTGCTTCCTTCCCGGCAAGCATTCCGGAAAGGATTGAATCAACCTCAGGTGGTGCAAATTCCTTTTGCCTTAGTTGAGATATCTCTCCAGTATTCATTTTTTCTCCAATCTCTACCGGGGAAATTTTTTTCGTTGTTTTCTCCGCATCCTCTTTCGGTACAATAATCGCTTGATCATAATCGGTGAGTGCGCCTTTACCATCGTTGCACTGCCTGATGTGATCCTGAACTTTCATTACCCTTGACGCCTTCTTTCCAGCTATTTCCATAAACCGCTCATAAGATGAAACGGCATCAGTAAACCTGCCCGACATCTGCTGTGCACGTCCCAGCCAGAACCATACATCTTCCGGAACAGGCTTTACACTGATTCCGGCCTGCGCAGCCTCTTCAAGTAACTCAGCAGCCTTCGAAGGAGCTCTCTCGAGCTTTACAAGACAAATACCCGTATAATACTTATACAGAGGATCTTTAGGAAACTGCCGTAATAAGTCCGAAAACCGGTTGTATGCTTCCTCATACTGACCCTTATTGAAAGCATCTGCAGCAGCCTGCCGGATCGTGACTGCCGTAGCAGCCTGCCCGTGAAGATCAATACAAAAAATGATTGCTGCAATAAAAGGGAAAAATACCTTCATTATGTTTCTTACATCAATCATTTAAAACCCTTCTCTTAAATAAATAACCAATAACTTTTAACTTTTCTGACTGATCAACCAACCCGGATTTACAATCTCCTTATTAAATATCTTCCGGTAATTACCACATCCTTCAAAGCATCTTTAACACATTATATGATACAAACATATCATTCACATGCCTGAAACAGTAAGACTTATCTGTTAAATATACAGATATTTATATTTTCTGCTCTTCACCATTCCTCCCAACATTAAACCTTTAAACAGATTTAATTAATTGTTAATAACAAATTTCCCCTTTTTTTTAATTTAAACTTCAAACTTCGTAATTTTACGCATAACTACAAAAATAAAAAGCTTATGTCAGAATTAAAAGAAGGCATGGAGGCACCATATTTTGAAGGGAAAGATCAGGACGGAAATATTGTCAGACTTTCAGATTTCAGGGGAAGCAAGCTTGTCCTCTATTTTTATCCCAGAGATAACACACCTGGTTGTACCGCTGAAGCATGCAATCTAAGGGATAATTACAACGATCTTATAGCGAAAGGATATAAAATAGTTGGTGTAAGCCCCGATTCTGAAAAATCTCACAAAGGTTTTGCAGAAAAGTTTTCTCTACCGTTTCCGCTTATCTCTGACACAGAAAAGAAAATTCTCAAACTTTATGGTGCTTATGGTGAGAAAAAGATGTACGGTAAAACCGTTATGGGTGTTATCCGAACCACTTTTATTATCAATGAGGTAGGAGTTATTGAGAAAATTATAAGAAAGGTTGACACGAAGAATCATACTGAACAGATAATTAATTGAGTATACTCGTGCGAATATCCGGATTTTATAAAACGCAATTTATCAGGCTTTTGGGAATTGTTTTAAAAATTCATGGAGGAATCAATGTTAAAAGAGCCAGTTTTTTGGTTGGAGGAATGATTCAGGAAGACAAATATGAATAAATAATTACGATATGAGTAACGAAAAGAAAGAAATCAACAAGGAAAAGCTTAAGGCTCTCGAGCTTACGATTGGCAAGATAGAGAAGGATTATGGTCGGGGCACTATAATGAAGCTGGGCGATCATGCTGTTGAGAGTGTACAGGTTATTTCCACCGGTTCGATTGGGCTTGATGCAGCGCTCGGGGTGTGGGGTTTGCCGCGCGGCAGGGTGATTGAGATTTTTGGTCCGGAAGCCTCAGGTAAAACTACCCTGGCAATCCATGCCATTGCTGAAGCCCAGAAAAATGGAGGTATAGCAGCCATTATTGATGCCGAACATGCCTTTGACAGAAACTATGCGGAGAAACTCGGAGTTGATGTTGAAAACCTGCTTATCTCACAACCCGATAATGGGGAACAGGCTCTCGAAATTGCAGACCATCTTATACGATCGGGTGCGCTCGACATTATTGTAATCGACTCAGTTGCTGCACTGACCCCTAAAGCCGAAATAGAAGGTGAAATGGGCGATAGTAAGATGGGACTCCAGGCACGTCTCATGTCTCAGGCACTCAGGAAACTGACTGCTAACATCAGCAAAACCAATACAGCATGTGTCTTCATTAACCAGCTGAGAGAGAAAATTGGTGTAATGTTTGGAAACCCCGAAACAACAACAGGCGGAAATGCTCTTAAATTCTATGCTTCAGTGAGACTCGACATTCGCAAAATAAACCAGATAAAAGAGGGGGAAGAAATAATCGGTAACAGAACACGGGTAAAAGTTGTGAAAAACAAACTTGCACCACCATTTAAAAAAGCAGATTTCGACATACTCTACGGAGAGGGTATTTCACAGCTCGGTGAAATTGTTGACCTCGGAGTCGATTTTGATATTATAAAGAAAAGCGGTTCATGGTTCAGCTATGGAGATACGAAACTCGGACAGGGACGTGATGCCGTCAAACAGGTGATTAAAGATAACCCTGAACTTTACGAAGAACTGAAAGCCAAAATTATTGAGGCGCTTAAAAAGAGTTGATTCCAGAGAGTCATTCACCTTTTCCCGTTTTCCCAACCGGGGAAAAGAATGTAAGGTAAAAAGTTAAGTCTCCCATACTGGCGAGATTTAGGAAGCAAAGAAGGAGTTACTCCTCTCTGCTTTCCATGGTGACCATCTCTCATGGATCAGTTGGACAGATTAGAGGAGATGAAGATTTAGAGAGTTGAAGTAATTTGTAATAAATTGGTTACTTTATGTTTAACTAAACTTTATAAATGTGAAAAACCTTTTCTTTATTGTAGCAGCCGGAATAATATCCTTTTTAATCTCATGTACAGATAAGTCACAGAAGGAAATCAGTACCGGTTCAGTGATCAATGTTGAACTCACCCAGGAAGAAAAAGCAGGAGGTGTAATGACCCCCGAAATAATGTGGAAGTTCAGTCGCCTCGGCACCTTCGATTTATCACCCGACGGTTCGGAAATTGTATATTCGGTCACAAAATACGACCTGAACACTGAAACCAGAGTAACAGACCTTTACAAAATTCCGATTGATGGAGGAGACCCTGTTTTGCTGGCAGAAGGAGCCTCAACCCCACAATGGCTAACCAGCGAAAGTAAAATTGCTTATGTCAATAAAGGATCTCTTATGGTTATGAACCCCGACGGTTCTGGAAAAAAGAAAGTTGAGGGTCTTAAAGATTTTGAAATCTACAGAATCTCCCCCGCAGGCAATCGGATCTATTTCACACGCCGGGTCAAACTCGACCAGACTGCCAATGAAAAACATAACCTCCCGAAAGCCAGAGTCAGAATTATCGATGACCTGATGTACCGCCACTGGAACTATTGGTCGGATTACTCATACAGTCACCTTTTTGTAGCTTCATTCAATGGTGAAAGTGTAAGCGGAGAAAAAGACCTGATGGACGGGCAACGATACGAAACACCTCTCGCTCCCTATTTTGATGAAAACGAAATAGCATGGAGCCCCAACGGAAAATACATCGCCTATACAGTAAAACGTCTTACCGGGAAAGATGATGCTTTAAGTACCAACTCCGATATCTACCTCTATGATGTTGAAACGGGAAAGGAGACAAATATAAGTAAGGGCATTATGGGTTATGACAGATATCCCGTTTTCTCACCCGACGCCACAAAGATTGCATGGCAGAGCATGGAACGTGATGGCTATGAGTCAGACCTCCAGCGACTCTTTGTTTACAATATCAGCGATAGCTCAAGAACATGGGTCACTGAAGGGTGGGATTTCGATGTCGAAAATATTGTATGGGCCAATAACAACACCCTTTATTTTAATTGTGCTTACCTTAGTACAACACAGGTTTTTAAAACTGATCTGCAAAGCAGGGGCGTAACAAAAGTAACGGACGGAATGCATGACCTTGGATCTCTTAAATTGGCATCAGGTAAAATGGTTGCCATGATAATGTCAATGTCGATGGCACCTGAAATTGCATCTATTGATTTGCAGACAGGATCAGTGAATAAAATAACAAAAATAAATGATTATATATACGATAACATAAAAATGGGAAAGGTTGAGGAGAAATACACAAAAACTCAGGATAACAAAGATCTTCAGATGTGGGTTATTTATCCGCCCGATTTTGATCCTTCGAAGAAATATCCTCTTCTTCTTTTCTGTAAGGGAGGGCCTCAGGGGCCTCTTGGGCAGTCGTGGTCGTACCGCTGGAATTATCAGATGATGGCTGCCAGAGGATATATTGTGGTGGCACCAAACAGACGGGGTAACTCAGGTTTCGGGCAGGCATGGAAAGAACAGATATCGGGCGATTACGGAGGTAAAAACATTCAAGACTATCTCGATGCTACCGATGCCATGGCAAAAGAACCATATGTTGATTCTAACCGTATGGGTGCTGTGGGTGCCAGCTATGGAGGTTTCTCGGTCTTCTATCTGGCAGGTGTTCATCAGAAGCGATTCAAAGCATTTGTATCGCATTGCGGTATGTTTAACTTCGAAAGCTGGTACGGATCGACCGAAGAACTATGGTTTCCGAATATGGACTTCGGAGGACCATACTGGGAAAATCACCCGAGTTATAAGTTCTCACCACACCTGATGGTCAAAAACTGGGATGCACCGATCCTTATCATAACCGGACAGAACGACTTCAGAATACCATATACACAGAGCCTCGAAGCATTCACTGCAGCACAACTAAGAGGGATACCAAGCCGGTTACTCTTTTTTGAGGATGAAACACACTTCGTGACAAAACCACAAAATGCAGTTATCTGGCAGAGAGAATTCTTCGAATGGCTTGATAAATATTTGAAATAGAGTATCTTATAAAAGATTAATATTCAGCCTGTTACATACTCCGGTGACTGCTGCCTGATTGCAGCAAACCAATGATTTTTTCTATCTTTTCATCTGTGGACAGATTGCCTTCGATCCAGTGAATTTTTATACCTTTACGTTCCATTCCACGGAACCATGTCATCTGACGTTTGGCAAACTGATGAATGGCAATCTCGAGTTTTTTGTACATCTCTTCATAGGTGAGCTTTCCGGTAATATATAATGTGATGTACTTATATTCAAGACCGTAATACATAAGTGTTTCACTGTCAATTCCTTCTGCAAGAAGGTTTTCAACCTCCTGCAACATTCCTGTGTCAATTCTATGCTTGAGTCTTTCCGAAATCCTTTTGCGCTGTGTTGCTCGGTCGAATACAATACCTGTAACAAGAGCGTTGAGTTGGGGAAAATCCCTGATTAATTCACTGTGGGTTTTATAATACCTTTCAATCTCAATTGCTCTTATTGCACGTTTAACAGAATCCACATCGGTTTTATTATGCAGTTTTTTGTATTGCTTCAATATTTCGGTGAGTTCTTCAAGAGTTTTACTTTCGAGTTCTTTTCTCAGTTCGGTATTGGGAGGCACTTCGGCAAGGCGGTATCCTGAAACGATGCTGTCGATATACATTCCCGAACCGCCACAAACTACAGGAAATCTGCCCCTTGAACGAATATCTTCATAAACCTTCAAGAAATCTTTTTGATATTCAAAAACATTATATCTGTAACCCGGTTCGGCAATATCAATCAGGTGAACAGGTATCTTTTTCCCTTCAATAATATAATCTTCGTAATCCTTTCCGGTACCGATATTCATCCGGCGGTAAACCTGACGTGAATCGGCGCTTATTATTTCTCCTCCTATTTTACTGGTAAGTGCAGCAGCTATGGAGGTTTTCCCCGAAGCTGTAGGTCCAGTTATTATTACCAGATCATATTTGGTGGAAATCATTTTCGTTGGTTCTGGTCAGATTTTCTTTCAGGCAAGATAAAAATAAATTGTGTATTTTTGGCCAGCAAAAGCCGGTACTTTAATGAAGGGTGGATCAGGAAATACAATGATTAAAAACAGGAAGGCATCGCATGAATATGAATTTATTGAAAAATTCATTGCCGGCATTGTTTTAACCGGTACGGAAATAAAATCAATCAGGGCTGGCAGAGCTGCGCTTACCGATTCCTACTGTCAGTTCAGAGGGCATGAACTTTACATAAAGGGGATGCATATTGACGAATATGAATTTGGCAACCTTCGTAATCATGATCCGTTGAGGGAAAGGAAACTATTGCTGACAAAGAGGGAATTGAGGAGGCTGGAAAAGAGGGTCAAGGAAGCAGGGCTGACAATTATTATTACGAAAGTTTTTATTAATGAACGTGGTCTGGCGAAAGCTGAGATAGCGCTTGCGAAGGGCAGGAAGGAATACGACAGGAGGGAGGCTATTAAACGGAAGGATGCTGAGCGCGAGATGGAGAGGATGTGGAAAAGCAGGTAGCCTGAGGGTTATTGATTCTCTTTCATGGCCTTTGTTATAGGGATTCGCGTGTTGCCGCGGAAAGCAACCACAAAAGCATCTTTAAATCCCGAAGCAACAAGCTTCCTGTGAACTGTCACTGCATCATCATAATTACTGAATGAACCTGCCTGATATTTATAAATGTTTCCTTCTTTGATGCGTATCACCACGAGACTTCTTAATAACTGGTTGTTGCCGGCGATTTGTTCGGGAGGTATCGGTTTCGACGATGCAGAGAGTTGAATTCTGTAAACAATTGAGTCGGATTTTACGATTGATTTTTCCTGAGAAGACACGCCAGTCTCCTTAGATGGAAAGGTAGATAGATTCCCGATGTCTTCTATCGGCTTCTCATTCATCATTCCCGGTGGCAAAATTAAAATACTGATCGGATTCATTTCATAGGTCTCTTTAACTTTTCCATCTCTTATCCATATCAGAGTTCCACCGGGTTCGATGATGCCATTCATTGATGTTGAAGGCTTAACCATGTATGAGAATGTAAGTTGTCCGTTTTCCGGAATGTTCAGCCAGACGATGTTAAGCTGGCTGTTATACCATGACAGGTCGCCTGAAGGAAGGTCTTCAGGAACAATTTCTTCGATCCCTTCAGGATAGTCCTGCCGGAATCTTGCAAAACCCGAACTGGAGTTCAGGTTAATTGATATTTTTACTATGTTGAATTCTCCGGCTTTCCACTGAGGAGCTGTCTCGCATCTGAAAGAGACCTGTCCCCTGAGTAATAGTGTAAGAGCAAGCGTTAATGAAACCGAGATAATCAATTTTTGCATTGCGGTTTCAGAAGTTCGGACTGAGCAGGTATCTTGAGTAGAATCTGTCGATAAGTTCAACTGCCTCGTCGGAAGTATCTACTACGGTAAAGATATCAAGGTCATGTGGTGATATATTATGTTCTTCCTCGAGCATAACCTTTTTAATCCATTCAATAAGTCCTCCCCAGTAATTCTTGCCAACCAGGATAATGGGGAATTTCCCGATTTTTCTTGTCTGGATAAGGGTAATAGCTTCAAAGAGTTCATCGAAAGTACCGAATCCACCGGGTAGTACAATGAATCCCTGTGCATATTTCATGAACATAACCTTTCTAACGAAGAAATGGTCGAAAGTAATGAGTTTATCGTTATCAATATACGGATTGGGTTTCTGTTCAAAAGGAAGGTCAATGTTAATACCGACTGATTTTCCTTTTCCACGGTGTGCCCCTTTATTTGCAGCTTCCATTATGCCGGGTCCGCCGCCTGTTATAACCCCGTAGCCCTTCTGTGTGAGTTTATAAGCTATGTCTTCCGCTAACTGATAATATTTATTCCCGGGTTTGGTTCGTGCCGACCCGAAAATTGAAACACATGGCCCTATTCTTGCGAGTTTCTCAAAACCTTCGACAAATTCAGAAAGGATTTTAAACACCCGCCACGAATCGGTGATATGAATCTCCTGCCATGTTTTTGGTTCAAAAGCATCTTTAATAAGATCAGCAGGTTTCTCCATAATTTTATGTTTAAAAAAAGGACTTCAAATATAATAATTTTGAAGTCCCTCATGCAAGCCGGGTTAAAAATTTAATAGCTTAGAGGTTTGTAATGAGACGATAGAAGGCTTGATCCCTAAGAGTTCTATTATATCACTCAGTTTTAAAGAGATAACTGAAAGTTTTTTACTCAGTTTTACTCACCCTCTTTAATTTTTCAGTCTTTAAAATTTTTCCGAAATTATATTTACTGAAATAACTGAATGAGTGCGAGAACCGTAGTGTAATCTCATTTAGCTGAATAAATTGCTTGCATGGTAAATTGGGCACAGTTTGTGCTAAAATTTTAATCCAAAATATACTCCTGTCTGCCATGAATCACAATTAAAGTAACCTTCGGTAAAACTTGTCAGCATATCAAATCTTAATCCCATTTCTATCTTTTTTGTGTCAATTACGTTAACATTCAAAGAACCAATCAGCCCGAATAATTCCTCTTTATAATAGATTGTATATGATGAGATATATTCATCGTATTCTGTCTTTTGGCCTGTCTCCCCCCATGTTTTTATAAACTTATGATACAATCCTCCAAAATCGAATTTTAATCTGCTAAAGAAATTTGGAAATGGAGTTATCCTGACGGATAAGCTTGCACCGAATGATGAAGCCAGGTCAAAGTACCCATCTGATTTTCTGTGAGCATAAGCACTCATAATTCTTGGTGTCAATGCGAAGTAATCATTTAGTGAGCAGGAATATTCTAAATAAATACCGGGTCCTGTTATATCTCCCGAACCAAAGAATGCTCTGTTTATTCCAAATCTGGCTGTATTTTTTGCATTAAAATCTGGCTGACCCTGCAAAAATCCGAAGATAAAAAGCAATCCAATAAATAAAATATTTTTTTTCATTTGTATATATATTTGAATTGAATTAGCTACCGTATTTTTCAGGATAATTATAATTTATGTAAAACCTGACAGTGTTTAAAACAAATTATAATTTACAGGTTGAAGGTATAAAAAAGTCTTTAAAGTATCGTTAGTAATGGTGTTAAATAAGATTGTGTATAAAACTGAGGTGGACTAAGCCGTATGTTTCTTTGGGCATTCTATTGAACGGGGTTCTTATAAATTTGATTTTACCGATGTTTTTCTTATTCGATGTTACGGTTTTTAATAGGTAATAAAATAAAATGAGTTAAACCAGGGCTCTTAAAACTTACATGGGTATGGATCTCTGTCATTTTTGTACTCTCTTGTCCGGGAATCTCCTGAATATAACGTATATCAACCCTTGATTCAAGCAAATGAGCTGCATAATCATGACGTAACCAGTGCAGTTTAACTGGCTTTAATATTCTGACTTTGTTTTTACTACAAATATGAAGTTGAATAAATTCGACACGATACCTGCTTTGTATAAATGATTTTGTTCAGGTATTCACAAATAGTGTTTCATAATGACGTTGTTCCTGTTGCTGGAAAAAATTGTTGGTGTTGTTGAGGTATCGTGATAGCAGAACAAATTAATTCGACAACCGATACTGACAAGGTGTATATCCGGTGTGGTTCTTGAACATCCTGGTAAAATGCTGTGGATATTTAAAACCCAGTTCGTAGGCTATTTCGTTTATTGTTTTACCTGAATCGAAAATCCTGGTTTTTGCAGCTTCAATAATTTTGTTCTGAATATACTCTTTTGCTGTTTTTCCGGTTTTTTTCTTAATGAGGTCACCAAAATAGTTAGCAGAAAGATGAAGCTCATCAGCAAAATAGGAAACAGACGGCAATCCTAATTTCCCGGGCTTATCTGACGAAAAATAATTGTTGAGTAATTCTTCGAATTTTTCCAGAATGCCCCTGTTAACATTATCTCTCGTAATGAATTGTCTGTCGTAGAAACGGTCGCAATAACTCAAAAACAGTTCAATATTTAAGGCAATGAGTTTCTTGCTATGCTTATCAATGTTCTGATGCAATTCAGATTCAATCTTGGCTAAACTATTGAGTACGATCTTTCTTTCGCGTTCCGACAAATGCAATGCCTCATGAACATTGTAACTGAAAAAATGGTAATCGCCGATGCTTTTTGCCAGAGGAGTCCCATAAAGGAGGTCGGAATGAAAAACCAGTGCAAAACCTTTTGGCTGATAAACCTGTCCATCGGTTTCGATTTCAAGTATCTGCCCTGGAGCTACAAATACAAGTGTACCTTCTTGATAATCATAATAGTTGCGGCCATATTTCAAGTTACATCCCACTATATCTTTCAAAAAAACACAATAAAACCCATAATAGATGCGAACATTCTTCCGTCCACCCCACGACCTCGGGTTTGCTTTCGAAAAATCAATGACACTAACCAGAGGATGCAGGGTTTCATGATTGTTAAATGCATTATATTCCGCTATTGTTTCAAATCTAAATATCTGATCCATTACATAATTCATTTATTGTACAAATTTAAGTATTTCATAAACACTGAAAACCATTTAATAATGGTAACCTGTAAAAATGGTAGAAAATACAGTAAACTGTGTAAGATTAGCCGTATTGCAAACTTTAATTTTGTAAAATGAAATTTTCTCATGAAATATTCTCATGAAATATAATTCTATGCTGGATTTATTTTCATTAAAAGCATTTATTACAGTTTACGCAAAGCACATCGGTAAGATGCGGGTAATTTTATTATCTCTTCTGCTGACCAATCTGTCATTTTGTGTCTCTGAAAAAAGCAAGCCGTTGCGGATTAAGGAGCAGGGAAGTTTTGCTGTTGGGGGTATCGTAATTTCCAATCCTGGTACCTTTAATCCCTACAATCAGACGCCGGAGGGGCAAACTTATCATGGAGATCATGCTTATGTTTTTTACCAGGTTCCTGTGAAAGCACGTCAGTACCCGCTGGTAATGTGGCATGGTATAGGGCAGTTTTCCAGAACATGGGAAACAACTCCTGACGGTCGGGAAGGCTTTCAGAACATCTTTTTACGCAAACGTTATGCGGTTTATCTGATTGATCAGCCAAGAAGGGGGCGTGCCGGAAGAGGTACTGTTGAAGGCACCTTTACTCCAGCTCCCGACGAGCAGGGTTGGTTCGGCACTTTTCGTCTTGGAATCTGGCCTGATTTTTTTGAAGGCGTGCAGTTCTCGAAAGATCCGGAAGCTCTCAATCAGTACTTCAGGCAGATGGTTCCCAATGTAGGACCAATAGATATTGATGTAAATGTAAACGCTGTATCGGCACTATTTGATAAAATAGGCCCGGCTATTCTTGTCACCCATTCACATTCAGGAGGAATGGGCTGGCGTACTGCAATTAAAAATTCCAATGTTAAAGCCATCGTATCGTTCGAACCGGGAAGTGGTTTCGTCTTTCCTGAAGGCGAAGTACCCGAACCCATGCCCAGCTCAGGAGATACCCTCGAAGCAGCTGGAATTCCAGCATCGGAATTTCAAAAACTTACAAAAATTCCTGTCGTGATTTATTATGGAGACTTTATCCCGGAAGAACCAACCGATAACCCCGGTCAGGATGGATGGAGAGTACGGTTGAAAATGGCAAAACTCTGGAGCGATTGCGTAAACCGCCACGGAGGAGATGTTACAGTGGTGCACCTTCCGGAAATAGGCATTAAAGGTAATACTCACTTCCCGTTTTCCGACTTGAATAATCAGGAAATAGCCAACCTTATGGCTAAATGGTTAGAAGAAAAGAAACTGAATAAATAAAACTAAAATAATAGTTATGTTATGTATCTCAGAAGTATATCACACAAAAACTTATCGATAACTAACATTCAGAAAATGTTGTTTGCCTTTCTGCTATTTAAGGATGGTGTAAGTAAAAATTCAATAAAGACAAAAAATAATATAACTCTGAAAAGAATTGTTTTACAGCATTTTATTATACTCTTGATTATATTTATGGAAGCAAATGTTATGTCTTCGGCACAGAAGGGGTTATCCAATCCCTGGGGGCTGGTATACGAGGATGCTATTACCGAAAATTTGCCTAACAAGGTCAATATCCATCCTGTAACGTATAAGCTCAATGGTATTGATATTGCAGCAAATGTTTACACGCCGCCCAATTACAATCCATCGAAAAAATACCCATCGGTGGTTGTAGCTCATCCCAACGGAGGAGTAAAAGAGCAGGTAGCAGGGTTATATGCTCAGCGGCTTGCTGAGGCGGGATACATCACCATAGCAGCTGATGCGGCGTATCAGGGTGCAAGTGGTGGTATGCCGCGCAATGTTGACAAACCGGCCAATCGAATTGAAGATATTCGTGGAATGGCTGATTTTATTAGCCAGTATCCTGGCGCAGATGATAAACGCATTGGTTTATTAGGTATCTGCGGAGGTGGGGGTTATGCATTAGCAGCAGCAAAGACCGATAAACGCTTTAAAGCCGTGGCTACATTGAGCATGTTTAACTCAGGTCTTGTAAGGCGCAATGGATTCATGAACTCACAGCTTTCTACAATCCAGGAACGATTAAAACAGGCCTCGGAAGCTCGTGCAATTGAAGCGGCTGGAGGAGAAATACTCTATATGAATCCTACAAAAACTACCGATGAAATGGCCGAAAAAATGCCTTTCGAACTGTATCGTGAAGGCCATTACTATTACAACAAAACCCATGCACACCCTAATTCTACCTTCAGATATACGATGAGCAGTCTCCTCGATCTGATGGCATGGGACGCTACTACAAACATGGAATTAATCGATCAACCCCTGTTGATGATGGCAGGCAGCAAAGCCGATAGCTATTACATGACCGAAAGTGCGTTTAACCTATCAACGGGTACAACACAGAAGGAACTATTCCTGATTCCGGGAGCAACTGCCATACAAACGTATTATGTCCCGGAATATGTACAACAGGCAATGAACAAACTCAAAGAATTTTTTGGTAAATATTTATAAATAAACGTTTAATAAAAGTGAAAAAAATGAGATCAACAATTATCGGACTATTGCTCATTTTAATAAGCGGGCAATGGGCGCTTGCACAGAAATCTGATGCAGAACAGGGAATCATCAATCTCTCGAAAGAGAAATGGCAGTGGATGGCTGATAAAGATGCAGATAAACTGGCCAGACTCTTTCATGAAAAGGCTGTTTTTGTCCATATGGGCGGCAGCTGGGGAACAGAACAGGAACTCAATATCATCAAAAGCGGTGGTATCTGGTACAAGAAAACTGACATACATGATGTTTCAGTGAATATTATTGGAAACACAGCCATCCTGTTAAATAGAATAACGCTTCTGGCTGAAGTTGGAGGGAATGAAGTGACCAATCCATTCATAGTCACCGAAGTTTACATAAAAGAAAACGGAAACTGGAAGCTGGGTTCTCTTTCATTCACAAGGCTGATGACCCCCGGAGGTCAATAAAATTCCGGGATTAATATTTTAATGACAAGAACATGAAAACGGTATTAGTAAGTTTGGGTATAATCCTGTGCTGCATTTATGGGTTTCGTAAGCCGGCGGTCAATTATGTCGAGGATGGGCCTGTTGTCAGGACTGTTTCGGGGATGGTACGAGGTGTGACCGAAGGCGATGTAAATGTTTTCAGAGGCATTCCGTATGCGGCACCACCTGTGGGTGAGTTTCGCTGGAGGCCTCCTCAGTCGGTTGAACCATGGGAAGGGATACGTGATGCAAAAGAATTTGGGCCAATTTGCGCACAGGCAGGATGGCCGAGAGGATCGGGTTCAATTGCACAGGGTTCATCGGAAGATTGCCTTTACCTCAACTTATGGGTACCTTCAAAAGCAAAACCCAATTCAAAGCTGCCGGTTATGGTCTGGATCCACGGAGGTGCATTTGTGGGCGGAAGCGGTAATGTGTCGGGAGAACAGTTTGCTAAACAGGGTGTTATACTGGTTTCTTTCAATTATCGTCTGGGTCGACTCGGCCATTTTGCCTTTCCTGCTCTAACAAAAGAGCATCCTGATGAACCCAAAGGGAGTTATGCATTTATAGACCAGATTGCAGCCCTCAAATGGGTACAGCAAAACATTGCGGCGTTTGGAGGCGATCCCCGGAATGTAACCATTTTCGGCTTTTCTGCCGGTGGAGTATCGGTACATGCACTGCTTACCGTACCTTCAGCCAGAGGTCTTTTCCATAAAGCAATAATTCATTCCGGCGGCGGCCGCGATGGAGTCCTTACCGGCAGACCAATAAGTAAAGAAAATGCTGATAAATACTATCCTGTCTCAGCCGAAACAATCGGTATTAACTTCGCCCGGAAACATGGGATCGAAGGAACGGATGCAGCTGCACTTGCAAAGCTTCGTGCTCTGAAAGTTGAAGAGATTGTAGATGATGGACAGGAAACTGATGGGCAGGGAGGTCCACGTATTTATTCGGGACCGATTTTAGACGGCAAATTCGTTGTGGAAACTTCTGAGAGTGCATACAAAGCTGGCCGACAGGCACACGTTCCAATTATCATAGGGAATAATAGTGCTGAAATAGGTGGCCCCTTCGTTAATGCCAGCCGAACAAAGGAAGAGCTGTTTTCACTGTTCGGAGAACTCCAGAATGAGGCAAAAACAGCCTATGACCCTGATGGTAATAAAGAATTTGCTGAGGTTATTACCATGTTTAACACCGATAAAGTATGGGGGGAACCTGCCCGCTTTACTGCTCGATCATTTGTAACCAGTGGCGATCCAGCTTACATCTTTCTGTTCTCCTACGTACCGGCTTCAATGAGGGAAAGAATGAGATATGGGCCCGGACACGGAACCGATGTCTCATTCGTGTTCAACGATCTTAGAGCTCCGGAGGGAACAACGGTGCCACCCGAAGATAAAGAAGTAGCCAGAATAATGAATGCATACTGGGTAAGCTTTGCCAGAACCGGTAACCCAAATGGCAAGGGATTACCAGAATGGCCGCTATATAAACCTTCTAAAAACGAAATCCTCGACATTCAACCTGATGGTAAACCAGTTGCTAAACCCGACCCGAGGAAAGCAAGACTGGATGTGATCGAAAAAGCTGTTAATATGGGTGATAAACTGCAACCAAATGGTATTTAATCATTTAAAGAGGAAAAGTATTTTAAAATTCCTGATAATATCTGTTTTAACATGTTACGAGGTTTTTCATATTAATGCTCAAACTGAAATAATGTCAGACAGTTCTTTAACAGAACAACAGCAAAATATTATTTCAATTGCTGCTCTGACTGCCAGAGGCGAAGTGCAATCATTGAAACCTGCTCTGAACAGAGGTCTGGATGCAGGGCTAACCATCAATGAAATCAAAGAAGTGATTGTGCACCTGTATGCTTACTGTGGGTTTCCGCGAAGCATAAGGGGATTGCAGACTTTTATGGAAGTGCTGAACGAAAGAAGTGCAAGGGGAATCGCTGATGTGACGGGAGCAGAGGCTTCGCCTATACGCAAGGAAGCTGACAAATATGAGCGGGGGAAAAAGGTTCTGGAGGATTTGACAAAAACACCCCAGAGGGGACCATTGTCAGACTATGCAGCTTTTGCACCAGTCATTGATACTTTTTTGAAAGAACATCTGTTTGCAGATATTTTTGAACGCGATATTCTAACTTATGCCCAAAGAGAACTGGTTACGATTTCCGTGTTGAGTACCATAGGTAATGTAGAACCAATGCTTCGCAGCCATCTAAATATATGCCTGAATGTTGGCCTGGCTCCTCGCCAATTGAACGAATTCATAAATATTATTAAATCAAGAATTGGCAAAACAGAAGGTGAAAATGCACAGGCAGTTTTAAACGAAGTACTCAAAAACAGAGTGAAGAAATAATTTAAAGAATAAATAAAGTACCATTAATTTCTGAAAAAATCAAAAGTAGTTTAATGACAAAACCAGATTTAAAATATATCCTGCTTTTTCTGGCAATATTGATTCCGGGATGCAATTTTGAGAAAAAGACAGCAGAAAAAATGAGCCAGACTGTACCTATTTTTCCCCTCGGTGAGAAAATTATCAGTAATAATTTTACGGGTACAGTCTGGCTCGAAATGCTGGTCGATAATGATACTCTTTACCATACCTCCATTGGCAATGTTACTTTCGAGCCTGGCGCCAGGACCAACTGGCATAAGCATCCGGGTGGACAAGTTCTTCTGGTAACCGACGGTAAAGGATTTTATCAGGAAAAAGGGAAACCTGCTCAGATCATAAAGAAAGGTGATGTTGTTAAAATCCCGCCCTTTGTTGAACACTGGCATGGTGCCGCACCTGATAACCGACTCACTCATGTCGCCATTAGCCTCAACCTGGAAAATGGAGGGGTAGAATGGTTACTTCCGGTTACCGATGAAGAATATAAAAGTGCGTGGTAAAATAAGCATTACCTGTTCTAATATTCGATCTATCACTTAAGCTTCTGGATTAAATCAACCTTATTGAAAACTTTCTGGTTTTCAGTTGATTCCTTTGTCTTTTATTATTGAAGGCTGGCAATCCAATCCGCAAAATATTAAAATATAAAGTTATTTTTAAGATATTGCCGGCAATATTAACATTGAATTTTTTATATTAGTTGCATGAAACAAAATTATTAATTATGAAATACCGTAAATTCGGAAGAACCGGATGGGAGATAAGTGAAATTGGTTATGGTATGTGGGGTCTGGCTGGATGGACTGGCTCTGATGATGAAGAGACTTTCAGGGCATTGCAGAAAGCCGTTGACATGGGGTGCAACTTTTTCGATACGGCTTATGCTTACGGTAATGGCAGGAGCGAAGCCATGCTCGGCCAGCTGGTGCGGGCTAACCCCGGAAAGAAACTTTACACAGCAACCAAAATACCTCCGAAAAATTTAAAATGGCCGGCAAAAGATGAATATACTGTTGATGACTGCTTCCCGCCCGACCATATTGAAGAATATGTCGAAAAAAGTCTTAAGAACGCTGGTTTCAGTTCGTTCGACCTTGTCCAGTTACACACCTGGAACGATAAATGGCTCGACGACGACCGGCTGATGAGGAAAATGCTCGACCTGAAGAGGCAGGGTCTCTTCCATGCAATAGGTATCAGCATGAACCGATGGGAGCCATGGAACGGAATAAGAGCCGTGAAGAGCGGACTTATCGACTCAGTGCAGGTTATCTATAACATTTTCGATCAGAATCCGGAGGATGAGCTTTTCCCTGCATGCCGCAAGATGAATGTCGGTGTGATAGCCCGTGTCCCTTTCGATGAAGGCTCTCTCACCGGAACGCTTACGAAAGACTCAAAATGGCCCGAAGGCGACTGGAGAAATACTTACTTCGTGCCCGAAAACCTCATACCAACTGTTGAAAGGGTTGAAAAACTGAAAAAGATACTTCCCTCCGGAATGACTCTCCCCGAAATGGCGTTACGGTTCATTTTATCTGAGCCAGCTGTAAGTACGACGATACCCGGAATGAGAAAACCCTCACATGTTGAAAGTAACCTGAGCACGAGCGATGCGGGCCCATTGAACAGTGATCTGATGAAAGAACTCAGGAAACATCGCTGGGACAGAAAACCGGCCCCGTGGTCGCAATAGAAAAGATGATTTAGTTTATCTGCATTATTGCCCACGCGATAAAAATAAGCAGACCAACTACAAGCCAGCTGAGAAAGAATCCAGCGAGGTCCTCCCTGTAACGCCTGAAGAAGCCTCTCCATCTTTCTTTCGTTAACCATCCCGGCAGGTCGAGAAGAAGAAGATCATCACCGGTTTTCTCAGATAGAGGTTTCTTGCCGTCGTTTTCAGTATATTGAGCATCTGACTTCCTTCTCATATTATCAAAAAATTCCTCTATCTTTTCTTTTTCTTCAGGTTTTGTAATAATGCTTATGAGCCATAAGAAGAAAAATCCTGTCAACATGGCAAGACCAAATGGTGCAGGTTCCCATCTGTAAACCAGCATTATCTGACCGGTGTTTATATAATTAAGGATATAATAGATAGTGAATGAAGATATTACAGCAGAGATGGCTCCATAGCGGTTAGCTCTTTTCCAGAGGAAACCGCCGAGAAACATAATTCCCATGAATGCGGCGAGGGTTTCGGTAAAGAGAAACGCATGGAGCACATTTTTTACACTCAGAGCAAAAAGGACGGCAAGAATCGATAATCCAAGCCCGGAAAATCTACCCATCCACAGGAGCTGTATGTCGGTTGCATCGGGATTAAGATATTTTTTGTAAAAGTTCTGAGTGAAGAGTGCTCCGATATTGGTCATGAAATTTGAGCACGACGACATATTGGCTGAGACAATAGCAGCCAGCATAAGTCCTACCAGGCCGGGGAATAGCAGTTCATGGCATGCATATCCAAAAGCCATCTCCTGATCGGGCAGTGTGACGTTTTTTTTGACCACCAGTGCGGCTACCACAAGGCCTGTAAGTGCCCAGCCGATAGTGATAAGACGTTTTACCAGCGAACCGAAAGTCTGACCTATACGTCCTGCTCTCTCGGTATCACCGGTTGCACACATAGTAACCATGTGGGGCTGAGCCGTAATTCCAACAATACCGTTAAGAGCAAGCATGGCAATAGTGAAAGCATTGATTCCACTATCGACATTTATAAGATCAAAGAAATGTTCCGGGAGCACTTCTCTCATACCCGAGAATCCGCTAATCTCTTTCAAACCCAGAGGTATTAACATAACGGAAAGAAGGATTATCAGGAATGACTGGACAAAATCGGTATATGCAGCTGCAACAATTCCTCCGATAAAACTGTATAGCAAAAATGCTATTGTCATAAAGAATACGACCATACCGGGTGAGATAAGGTTACCGGAAGCAACCGAAATTACCTTTGCAGCACCCTGAAGCATCACTCCCATAGAGAAAATAAAAAACATGATTGCGAAAACGGAGTAAATAATTCCCATTGTTCTCCCGTAACGGTCTTCAACTATTTCACCGACCGTTGTGCGTTCACTTCTTCTGTAATATGGAGCTATCAGCCAGTAGAAAGGGGTAATGAGCATATTTTTCCACTGGTACCATATTGTAGCAAAGCCATGACCAAAGGTGGCACCTGTTTGGGCAACCGGCATTTCTGCATGTGTGCCAACTCCAAAGGCCTGGCCTACCATAATCCACCATTTGAATTTACGCTCTCCACGGAAATAACCATCACTGCTTCTTATTCTGCGCGAAATCCAGATACCGAAAACAGTGATTAGAACAAAATATCCAAAAAGGACGATATAATCAATCAAATTCATTAATAACCGTGTTTTTATTCTTTACTGGTGAATATAAAGAGTCAGGAGATATCAGTTTTCCGGATAAACCCGTTTTCCAGCCACCCATGTTTCAAGGATGTTTACTGTGTTGTTTTCATCGGTAGTAAAAAGGATAATATCAGCTCTTTTGCCTTCTTCGAGTACTCCCCGGTCGTTAAACCCGAGTACTCTTGCTACGTTTTTTGTTGCGAGGTTTACTGCCTGTCTTAATGTGCAACCTGTAAAGTTCATCAGTGTTGTGATACCTTTTTTCAGGGGAGCAGAGGCACCTGCAAGCACGTTACGTTCAGTGTTAAAGATAAGGCCTGCCTCGTTCTTTATGACAAGGCTTCCCATATAATTGTATTCACCGGCCGGCATCCCTGCCAGATGTGTGACGTCGGAGGTGATGATAATATTGTCTTCACCCTTTGCTTTGAAAAATACGGTAAGCTCTTCGGGCAGGAGGTGAAAGCCATCGGCAATCACTGAAGGGGTAAGTCTGTCATTGGCAAGTTGCGGCCAGAGCGGATTGCGATGTCGGTTTATGGTGTTGGCACAGCCGTTTCCGAGATGGGTTGAAAGCCTTGCACCACATTCAACAGCATGGTATATCTGTTGCGTGCTGGCATTGGTGTGCCCGATCGACACAATTACTCTCTTTTCAGAACATTTTTTGATAAATTCAGCGGCGCCGTCAAGCTCAGGTGCAATGGTAATAATAATGATCTTTCCACCTGCCGCTTCCTGAAATTCCATAAACTCATCCCATGAAGGTTTACGAATGGCACTGTAAAGATGACAGCCGTAAAATCCCTCAACAGGAGAAATATACGGACCTTCAAGATGAAAGCCTGGAACCGATCCCATCAGAAAATCATCGTTGTAAACAGAAGCAAGGACTCTGAAGTTTCTCAAAAGATCTTCACGGCTGCGGGTAACAAGGGTTGGAACAAAAGTGGTTACACCATCCCTCCAGATAGCTTTTGCAGCAATTCTCATCCTTTCAACGGAAAATATTTCATCCTGAAAATCAATACCGTAATATCCGTTTGTCTGATTGTCGATCAAGCCGGGAGCAATGAAAACTATAGCATCTTTCTCCGGTTTCTTTCCGGCGGAAGTGATTCTTTCAATCAGGCTTCCCTTTATCTTTACTGTAATATATTCCCCGGTTTCGTAATGGAAGCCTTCAAGCTCAAAAGTGTCGTGCATATTAGTTTAGTTAATTTATAAGGTTGTAAAATATTTATACTTTAAAAATTTTTGATGCCGAATTACGGTCGAGAAAAAGGTTGAAGTCGGAATGCTTTTTAAGCATAGTAGCCGGTACATCAGGAGTAATCTCACGTGTAAGGGTTTTAAGAACTGCTTCGGCTTTTTCCTTATGAGGGACAGCTGATATAATTGTTTTACATTGCATTATCTGCCATACACTCATCGAAACCGCTTTCTCAGGAACATCAGCAATAGTCTCGAACCATCCTTCATCGACCTGCTGTTTTTTGCAACGATCGTCGAGTTTAACAACAATATAAGCATCTCTGGTATCAAAGTCGGCAGGAGGGTCGTTGAATGCTATATGGCCGTTCACCCCGATACCTATCAGCCCTGCATCAACAGGCTTTTCTCTTATTTTTTGTGTCAGAAAATCAATGAGTTCAGGGATATTCTTCTCGGTGTCGATGCTGTAAAATGCTTTGCATGGAATTTTATCTATAAATCTTTCCCTGAGATATTTCCGGAAGCTCGCTTTATGCGTTACAGGAAGGCCGATATATTCATCGAGGTGAAAGATTTCAATTTTTGACCAGTTAATTTTTTGTTGTACCAGATAATCAAGCGTTTCGAATTGAGAGGCGCCTGTCGAAAGGACAATCCTTGCCTCACCCTTCTTTTTAATGGCATTTTTCAGAATGTCTGCCGCAAGTGAACCGGCTTTCTCACCAAGTTCCGATGCATTGTCGCTTACTGATATTATCATTTTTATCAAATATTAAATATGTAAATAATTGTTATTGTGTTCTAAAATCTTCGTTATAATTCGAATTTACAAAAGGAATTAAGTTCGAAATTAC
>DYKN01000011.1:0-46658 GCA_020722575.1 Rikenella microfusus
TAAAGTTATCAAATTTAACCTTAACCAGTGGTCTAAATTCAGGGGAGTATTATAGTCATTCGTATACCCAACATAATACCTGTCAAGCTTAACGGAATAAATTATATATACAGCGTATTTATCCACACAATCTCTTGTGAGATATTTCGTGGGCGATGACGGATTCGAACCGCCGACCCCCTGCTTGTAAGGCAGATGCTCTGAACCAGCTGAGCTAATCGCCCTCTTTTTTACACCGTTTCTACTTTTTAAAAAAGTAAGGCAGATGTGACGCCTGTCCCGATTTATCGGGAAACCAGCTGAATTAATCGTTTTTCACTAAATCAATGAACCTTTTTTACATCCACAAATATCCGTCAATCACCTTACAATTTATTCCCCTTTTCGGATAACCTTAAAAAACGCCTGCAAATATAACCTTCATTTTTATTTATTCAAAACCTGCAGGATCTTTTCAGAAATAATTTTCTGCCTGAAAAACTTACTTACTGCTTTCAACCTCTTTTGTTTGTAACCAGAGAAGCAACAACCGATGCCCCAAGTATTGTTACTATAACAATTAATGACACATAAATCGGAATATCGAGCTTCTCCAGTGCTTCTGCAAAGATCATTTTCATTCCAACGAAGATCAGAACCAGAGAGAGGCCTGATTTGAGATATTTAAACAATTTCATTATACCTGACAGTGCAAAATATAAAGATCTCAAACCGAGTATTGCCAGAATATTCGAAGTAAGAACAATGAAAGGATCACTGGTTATTGCAAGCACTGCAGGGATACTATCCACAGCAAAAATAAGATCAGTCGATTCAATTATCAGCAGGACAAGAAAAAGAGAAGTTGCATATAGCTTATTATTTACTCTTAAAAAAAACCTCCCATTCTGATCAGTATCGGTAATTCTAATAAAACGCCTTGTAAATTTTACTACAGGATTATGTTCAGGATCTATTTTCGGTGCAACTTTTTTTATGTTTTCCCATAACATTTTACTGCCAGAATAAACCAGAAATGCACCAAATATATATACCACCCAGTGAAACTTTTTTATCAGCGTAACGCCGGCAAATATAAAGAGAGCCCTCATCAATATTGCTCCCAGTATGCCCCAGAAAAGTATTTTATGATGGTACTTTTCATCTACATTGAAATAGGAAAATATCAGTATAAAAACAAAAATATTATCCACACTAAGTGCATATTCAATCAGATATCCTGTAAGGAATTCAAGAACTTTTGTCTTTGCAATTAAAGTGCTTTCCCTATAATAGTCAATCCATACCACGATCATAAAAATCAAGGCGACAATGACCCATATGATGCACCATTTGATTGCTTCTCTGACCGAAACTCTATGCACTTTCCTGTGAAATACACCAAGGTCAAGAGCAAAGAACAGTCCAACAACAACAATAAATATTATCCAAAAAAGTATATTTCCTTTCATCTGAAACTAGTATTCCCCGCAAATCTATAAAAAACAAGTTATCTTTTATGTTTCTGGATGTAAGTACAAATTTTCTTTTATAAAAAATTGAATGTAAGAAGGTATGTCAAAATATTAATGTATGATAGGAATAATCGATCTTATCGGTTGATGATATTTTTTATCAATATCGGGTATGCCGTTTCCGTTTTCATCTTTCATCTGCCGGAGGTATTCAATAAGAGCAAGCCACTCCTTACCCTCCTCGAGGCCTGGTTTATTTTCATCAATATCAATAATTGTCGTACTCATATCAGTAACTTTCTCTCCCTTTTCATTTTTCGGCACCACATTAATAAGTCCAAAGCTCTTCTTTTTAATAATTCCGATAAACTCAAGCATATATGAATTGGCAGAAATTGAATAGAGTCTCATGTTCTTTTTTGAAAAATCAACATTTTCCAGTGTTCCGTCAGGTTTAACGATCTGGATTTTCTTAATTTTTTTCAGAAGACCTTTATCGGGGTCATATTCAGCCCGCATTCCCGAAAAGAAACAATAATAATCAGGATCTGATTTTCTGGCAACCAGTAGTATTTCCAGAATGTTTTTCAGTTCTTTGCCGGTCACATAGAGTTTTGAGAAAGGATACCCTGGCACATTATCTTTTCCTGAGCCGAGGGGCATTATTCTGAAAATATCGGCAGGTGTCTGTATGCCTGGAGTAATTCTATCACGTATAACACCCGCTGAAACCATTGAAATATCAGTTCCAGAAGAATTGTGATTATTAATATAATATCGTATTGCATCTGCAACAAGAGGTCCCAGGTTGCTCTTATCCAGGTCTCCCTGCTGGTTGATGTCAATAATAATACTGGTTTCGGCAACCGGATCATCATATTTCATTCCGAATGGTTCAAGAATCCTTTCTGAAATAAACAGCTTTTGGGCATCAATTGCCTTTTCTGTTTCTTCATCACCCTGAATATGGTCATCAACAGGTATCAGTTCGTAATTTTCAAATCTGATGTCTTTCCCGTTGCGGCTAAATACTATTCGTCCTATGGCTCTGCCATATTCACCTGTCTGCACAATCAATGTTCCATTAACTATCAGTGGTTTATCAATCACAGTGTGGGTATGTCCGCTAATAATAATATCAATTCCCTTTACTTTCTTTGCAAGAGTAAAATCCTCCCCTTCCCAGTTGCCATCATTACTTTTTTTCAATCCTGAATGTGAAAGGCATATAATTATATCACAGCCTTTAATTTTCAACTCTTTAACAGCTTTTCTTGCATAACGCACTTGCCTTTCAAAAGTCAGGGGCTTTGCATAAGGAGCAACGTCAACTGCATTTTTGCCGAGCAGTGAAAAAAAACCGGCTTTGATACCACCACGTTCAATAATGAATGTCTTTTTAATAAAACCTCTCATCGATAATTCCTCAAGACCATCATCTCTGACATCCTTCGGATTGAAAATCATATTTCCTGCAAGTATTTCCGGCAGAGTACCATTTTCAAGTGAGGATTCGATAATCTTTGCAAGCTTTTCTGTACCGAAATCAAACTCATGATTGCCCAGACAAACGATATCATAACCCATTTTCTTCATCAGCGGAAGCTGAAATCCATTATCGGCTTCAACTGTATGGAAGAGAGTTCCCATCAGAAAATCTCCAGCATCAACAACAAAAAAAGCTTCAGGATTTGACGCTTTTTCTTTTTTTATTATTGCAGCAATCCTTGAAAATCCTCCCCGAGTGGAGTCATCATTTATACTTAGCGGTGTGTACTGTGATTCAGGGGCGTATCCTTCCAGCCTGGAATGGAGATCATTGGTATGAAGTATTACAATTTTTTCCTGTGCCAGTATTGAAGTAAAATTGGTCAGAAAAAGGGCTATAAAAAACAGGAATTGTTTTTTCATATTTTGATATTTACGTAAAATTAAACATAAACAATACATTTATATCGCTTTCCTTCTTTTTATGGCGAAATCACAATAAATCGCCAACAACGAAGGTACTTCCTCCGATGAATATCAGATCGTTTTCGCCCGCTGCTGCTTTTGCCGCCTCAAAAGCTTCCCTTACCGTGCCGAAAGCCTCTCCCTTCAGCCCATAGGCAAGGGCTTTTTCTTTCAGAATACCCTCATCGAGAGCCCTTACAACAGATGCCCTTGTAAAATAATAGCATGCATCAACAGGAAGAAGTGGTAGAATATTTTCAAGAGGTTTGTCACTGACAAAACCAATTACAAGATGTTTCCTTACAGCAGAAATTTTTTCAAGTTGCCTTACAACAAACTCAATTCCGTTCCTGTTATGAGCCGTATCGCATATAATCAGAGGCTTATGTCCCAGTATCTGCCATCTGCCTGCCAATCCTGTATTTCTGATAACATCCCTTATACCCGTTTTAATATCCTCATCATTAATTTTTAAAATCCCCTTTTTATTCAAAAGATGAATGGAAGTAACCAAAACCGGAATATTTTTCGCCTGATAATCTCCTGTCAGAGGCGATAAAAATATGTATTCTTTCCCATCCTGATTGGATTTCAGGTAAAACTCCCGCATTTCCTCCTCAGGATCAAATTTTCCGGGCTGGCAGGTATATAATTTATCTGCAAATTCAATTTCTGTGCCCTTCAGTCTGGCTGCAATATTAAAGACCTCATCTGTTTCCGGGTCAGATTCACCTATTATCACCGGAACATTTTCCTTAATAATCCCGGCCTTTTCACCTGCCACTTTTTCAAAGGTATTCCCGAGCAAATCCATGTGGTCATATCCGATATTAGTAATTATTGAAAGAACAGGTAAAATTATATTTGTCGAATCAAGCCTGCCTCCAAGTCCGGTTTCAATAACAGCCACATCAACATTCTGCCGGGCAAAATAGTCGAAAGCCATTGCTGTGGTCATTTCAAAAAAAGAAGGTTTCAACAGGTTTATTATGTTGCTGTGTTTTTCGACAAAGCTTACTACCTCTTCACAGGGAATCATTTCACCATTAATTTTTATTCTTTCCCTGAAGTCTTTGAGGTGTGGCGAGGTATAAAGTGCTGTCCTGTAACCTGCCGTCATCAAAACTGAAGCCAGCATATGAGAAACCGAACCTTTGCCGTTTGTCCCGGCCACATGTATTTTAATATAATTTCTGTGCGGATGTCCGAAATAGTTATCAAGTTCTATAGTATTCCGAAGATCCGCCTTATATGCAGGTTTCCCTATGCGATGATATGCGGGTAGCTGACTGAAAAGAAAATTTATTGTTTCCTGATAGGTCATCTCTTAAAATCGGTTTATATATAATGAAACCCTCCCGGATGAGTATTTCAGTGTTTAGCCTGACATATTTTATACCCACCTGTTTCTTCTGATTTTTTCAGGTTCGTATCTCCGGGGTTGTGCAGGAGGTTTTCCTTCAGGAACTCCTATAGAGACAATTGCTACCGGACTAATAAAGTCGGGTAAATTCAGTATCTTGCTTATGGCATTAATTCTTTCTTTCCTGGGTTCAACAGCCAGCCAAACAGCTCCGTAACCAAGTGCATGAGCGGCCAGAAGCACGTTTTGAGTTGCTGCAGAACAATCCAGAAGATAATATCCCGGAGCATTCTGCTTCTGAAGATCTCCGCATACCACAATTGCATGACTTGCTTCTTTAAGCATTGAGGCATAGGGATGTGCTTTCATAATCTTATCTATAACCTCCCTGTCATCAATAATAATAAAATGCCATGGCCTCTTATTGTGAGCCGAAGGTGCATACATCCCGGCTTTTACTATAAGGTCTATATCCTTCTCGCTGATTTTTTCTCCGGTATACCTCCTGATGCTCCTCCTTGTGAGCAAACCTTCATACAATTCCATTGCTATATGATTATAACAATTTGCCGCCAATTTATAATTTTTAACCGACACTTTAAAATAAAAGACATTGCATACTGCTTATTTTATAAGCCCTATTCACACTTTAATGCTCACTATCTACGGCAAATCATCTCTTCACGATTCATTAATCATTGACAGCTGAAAAATCTCTACTTCTTCATAGAAAACATTACCACCTTATATTAAGGAAAGGGTTAATAATACTACACATAATATTATTAACTTCTCCTCACCATATTACTGATAATTTACTAATTTTGCAAATTATTGATTTCTATAATCAAAAATAAGTTACTAATAATTAAATACTTAATAAATGAAAAAGAAACATAACAAGAAACTTTTTGTAATTGATACCAATGTGATACTTCACGATTATAAATGCATTTATAATTTTGAAGAGAATGATGTTATAATCCCTATAGTAGTACTTGAAGAGCTTGACAAATTCAAAAAAGGCAACGATCTCATTAATTTTCATGCAAGGGAGTTTACCAGGGAGCTTGACAAGCTTTCTGGCGACATGCTTCTGACATCGAATATTCCTCTGGGGGATAAACTTGGCAATCTGCATATAGAGACTGGCAAGGAATTTTCTGAAAAGGTTCTGCAATCATTTCCTGAAAAAACACCCGACCACCGAATCCTTGCCATAACTGATTATGTATGCAACTCAAACAAGGATAAGACTGTTGTTTTAATCACGAAGGATATTAACCTGAGGATGAAAGCCAAGTCGCTTGGCATTATGGCTCAGGATTATAAAAATGATAAAGTTGTAAACATCGATGACCTCTATAAAGGTATAAAGATAATTGAAGGTGTTGACCAGTCGCTTATAAGTAAACTTTACGAACATCCAGAGGGGATTGGTTATGATGAATTTCCTTTCGATGAAGAACCGGGAGGACATAAGTTCTATATTCTCAGGAACAACGGAGCAAGTGCTCTTGCACATTATAATCCTGTAACCAAACTGCTTACAAGGGTGGTCAAACAAACAACCTATGGGATTGATCCACGAAATGCTGAGCAGACATTTGCTCTTGAGGTATTGCTAAATTCTGATATACAACTTGTATCGCTCACCGGTAAAGCAGGAACCGGAAAAACTCTTCTTGCACTTGCTGCCGCTCTTCATCAATATAAAAAATACAAACAAATCTTCCTTGCCAGGCCAATAATACCTCTTGCCAACCGCGATATGGGCTTCCTTCCAGGTGATATTAAAGAAAAAATGGAACCTTACATGCAACCCCTTTTCGATAATCTCGCCGTGATAAAACATCGTTTCAGCCAGCAAAGCCCTGAATTCATAAGAATTAACGACATGCTGAAAGAAGAAAAGCTGGTAATCACTCCTCTGGCATATATCAGGGGAAGAAGCCTTTCAAATATCTTCTTCATAGTTGACGAAGCCCAGAACCTGACACCACATGAGATCAAAACCATTATTACTCGTGCCGGCGAAGGAACAAAAATGGTATTCACAGGCGACATCGAACAAATAGATTCACCTTATCTCGATACAGCATCGAATGGACTTAGCTATCTGTCAGATAAAATGAAGGGACAGGATATTTTTGCACATGTAAACCTGGTAAAAGGCGAAAGAAGCTACCTTGCCGAACTTGCCAGTAAACTACTTTGAATTAATCAAATATATATCATAAATCCAATCATTATCAGTACCTCTCAAATAATTATTGCTATGAGAAAGTCCCTTACAAACCTTTTTCTGTTAGTTTTACTGGCCTTGATATTAAGTCCTGTTTATGCTCAAAAAGAAAAAAAGATAATCCTTTTTAATGGTAAAAACCTGAAAAACTGGGAGTTTAATCTCCGCGACCATGCTGTTGATCCGGCAAAAGTTTTCACCGTAAGCAACGGAGTTATCAGAATTTCTGGCAATCCGTTCGGATATATGAGAACAAAAAAAGTTTACTCAGATTACCTGCTGCATGTAGAATGGCGGTGGCCGGCAGAACCTACAAACAGCGGTATCTTTATTCATGCACAACTTCCCGACACCATATGGCCAATGTGCATTGAATGCCAGTTAAAGTCAGGCAATGCAGGAGACTTTGTTTGCATGAACGGCGCCGACATGAATGAAAGAACCGATAAATCAAAAAGGGCTATAAACAAACTCGCTGATTCATCTGAAAAAAAACCGGGCGAATGGAACGTTGCAGAAATTAAGTGTTCAGGTAACACTATTGAAGTACGAATTAACGGAGTTCTTCAAAACAAAGGAACCGGACTTAATATCCATAGTGGCCATATTTGCTTTCAGAGCGAAGGAAAAGAGATAGAATTCAGAAATGTCTGGCTAACCTCTCTTGCCGGGTCTTCTGGAAAATAGAGGCTTAATATATAATCAGGTTATAATAATGTTTCCGGCAAAAAGAAAAATTGCATTTTTCACCCTTGGCTGTAAACTGAATTTTGCGGAATCATCTTATATCTCTTCCCTGGCACCTGATAATAAATATATTAAAGTTACTCCAGATAAGGAAGCTGACATTTATGTAATTAACACCTGTACTGTTACTGCTGAAGCCGACAGGAAATGCAAGCAAACAATAAGAAAGTTCATAAACCGTAATCCTGAGGCGATTATTGCAGTTGTAGGATGTTATTCTCAGCTTAGAGCAGAAGAAATTGCTTCAATCCCCGGCGTGGATATTGTTCTTGGAGCACAGGATAAATTCAAAATTTATAATTATCTCGATAAAATATCCGGAAAATTACTTGAAGCCGAAAAAGTAATCTCCGATATTAAAACCAGTAATATCTTTATTCCATCATGGTCGGCCGGTGACCGCACACGTACCTTCCTTAAGGTTCAGGACGGATGTGATTCCAGGTGTTCATATTGCACCGTTCCTCTTGCACGAGGAAGAAGTCGTAATGCCGGTATATCATCTATCATCGAAGAGGCACGCAAATTAGCCGAAACAGGAATCACTGAACTTGTAATCACTGGCGTAAACATTGGTGACTTTGGAAAAACAACAGGAGAGTCATTCGCAACACTGTTGAGGCAGATAGAAAAAGTCGAAGGAATAAAACGCATCAGGTTATCTTCAATCGAACCCGAACATCTGAATGAAGAAATAATTAGCATTGTTGCTCAAAGCCATAAAATTATGCCTCATTTTCATATTCCCGTCCAGAGCGGATCAGACAGAATTCTCAGTTTGATGCGTAGAAGATATAACAGGAAACTGCTCGAGGCACGAATTACACGAATAATCGATGCTATTCCTCTTGCAGGCATAGGTGCCGATATTATTGTTGGCTTCCCGAGTGAATCTGATAAAGATTTTGAAGATACTTACTCCCTTGTAAATGATGTCCCTCTTTCGTACCTGCATGTTTTTCCTTTTTCGGCAAGACCTGGAACCGAAGCTGCAGGCATGGAAGATAAAGTAAGACCAGACATTATTACTGAAAGAAGAAATAAAATGAAAGCCCTCGGAAACCTGAAGAACACCAGCTTCAAATCACGAAATATTAACAAAACTGATGAAGTACTGTTCGAAAACAAGGTTAAGGACAGGATGATTTCCGGCTTTACGAGAAACTACCTGCGGGCCGTTCATCCTTTTAATGAAAATCTCAAAGGCCAGATTAAAAAGGTTATCATTACCGGAATAAATCCTTCTGGTAATCTGACAGTTAAACTTTCTGAATAGACCATGAATCTTAAAGAACTTACCACAAAAGTTGCTGAAATAGCCGAAAAGGCAGCCAGATTTATTTTAAAAGAATCGGAAAAATTTGATATTTCGTTCATTGAAAGTAAAGGGAAAAATGATTTTGTCAGTTATGTTGACCGGGAAGCAGAAAGAATAATTGCAGAGGAACTTGAACGGTTATTACCTGAGGCTGGCTTTCTTGCAGAGGAAAAAATCAAATATCCGGGATCAGGCAGGTACAGATGGATTGTAGACCCGCTTGACGGTACAACAAATTTCATTCATGGGCTTCATCCTTTCTCTATCAGCATTGCCCTTGAGGATGAAAATGAAATTATTTCTGGCGTTGTTCTGGAAGTATCTGGAAAAGAAATATTTACAGCATGGAAGAACGGGGGTTCATGGCTAAACGGCAAAAAAATTCAAGTCTCCAGATGTTCGGCTCTCCGTGAAACACTTGTGGCAACAGGTTTCCCTTATAAGGATTTCGGCAGTCTGAATAGTTATCTAAACTGCCTGGGCTTTCTCATGGAAAACACACATGGAGTCAGGCGTATGGGCTCTGCCGCAATTGATCTTGCCTATGTCGCCTGTGGAAGATTTGACATCTTTTTTGAAAATAACCTCAATCCCTGGGACGTTTCAGCAGGTACCCTTCTGGTAAGGGAAGCTGGAGGAACCGTTACCGATTTCAACGGAAACGAAAAGAATATTACCGGACTGGAAATAATTGCTTCTAATGGGAAAGTGCATCATGAAATGCTCAAAATAATAAATAAATTTATGACATGATAATCTGACTGTTGAATAAATGAAAGCATTTGTTTTCTACATATTATTTGTTATTATCTGGATTATTACCTTACTTCCATTAAGAATCCTGTATGTTTTTTCCGATATTTGCTTTATTCTTTTATATTATTTCCCTGGTTACAGGAAAAATGTCGTAATGACAAACCTGAGAAATTCTTTTCCGGAAAAGAAAGAAAAAGAATTAAAAGCTATTGCCAGAAAATTCTACCGTCATCTTGCAGACCTCCCGATAGAAGTTCTCAAAATGACTCATTTAAGCAGAAAGGAGTTATTTAAGAGATGCCGACTGGAAAATATGGAGCTTCTTCAAAGATTATATTCTGAAGGCAGAGATGTGGCGGCCGTCCTTGGACATTACAATAACTGGGAATACCTGACTGTCGTTGCGCTTCTTTCAAACTTCAAATGCATTGCAATTTACCGACCTTTGAAAAACGAATATTTCGACGGGTTTCTCCTTAAACTGAGGTCGAAATTCAATATGATGCTCACCCCAATGTCACAGGTCGTACGTGATATTATTACTCTTAAAAACAGAGGAGAAAAAATCCTTGTATCCTTTCTGACCGATCAGACTCCAGCCCGCGGAGATATAAAATACTGGACAACTTTTCTTAACCAGGATACTCCTGTTTATCTTGGTGCAGGTAAAATTGCATCAAAATATGATATGGCTGTCGTATTTTTTAATCTCCGGAAAATAAAAAGGGGATATTATAAAGCATCTATTGAGCTACTTTTTGATCATACTGCTGGCTTAACAGCCGAACAAATTACTGATACCCATGTAAAACGTCTTGAGGAAATTATCATTAAACAGCCGGAATTCTGGTTATGGAGTCACCGCAGATGGAAACATAAAAGGATTACTTCAGATGAGCAAAATTGCAGTCGTCATACTTAATTTCAACGGAATATCTTTCCTGAGACAATTTCTGGGGATTACAGTAAAATATTCTGATTATCCCGGAACGTCAATCTGGCTTGTCGACAATGGTTCTGACGATAGTTCTGCAGATTGGACCACGGAAAATTTTCCGGAGGTCAATATCTTAAAATTTGATAGAAATTATGGATTTGCAGGTGGTTATAATCTGGCACTGGAACAGATAGAAGCTGAATATTATGTATTGTTGAACTCAGATATTGAAGTTACACCCGGATGGCTAACACCCATGGTGAAATTCCTTGATAATAATAACAGAGTGGCTGCAGTGCAACCCAAAATTCTTTCATGGCACAGGAAAGAATACTTCGAGTATGCTGGAGCTTGTGGCGGTTTCATCGATCGGCTCGGTTACCCTTTCTGCAGAGGGAGAATCTTTGACTTAACCGAAAAAGATTCCGGACAATACGATAATATTACAGAAATCTTCTGGGCAAGCGGTGCATGCTCAATGATCAGGGCAGCTGCATGGAAGGATTGTGGCGGATTCGATGCCGATTTTTTTGCCCATATGGAAGAAATAGACCTCTGCTGGAGAATGAATGCCAGAGGATGGAAACTCTTCTCAATCCCGCAATCGACAGTTTACCACGTCGGCGGAGGTACACTTTCCTATAACTCGCCAGTAAAAATATATCTCAACTTCCGTAACAATCTTTTCCTTCTTTATAAAAACCTTCCGGAAAAAAATTTTAAAATAACCCTTTTTAAGAGAAAACTGTTTGACGGGCTCGCTGCTATACTCTTTCTCCTGAAAGGTAAACCATCCGCAATACCGCAAATAATTAAAGCCCACCGTGACTATTACAAAAAAACAGCCAACCTTAAGAATAAAAGATTATTAAACCTGCAGGCAGCCATTAAAGCTCATAAAATATCAACCATATTGAACAGAAATCTCGTTTTTGAGTTTTATCTAAGAAGAAACAGTACCTTCACAAGTCTGAAAAAATATTTCAATTTGTATGAACCGTAAGAGTATGGTTATTTTCTTTCCAATTGTATTCTCAGTATATTTTCTTGTAAATATTTATTTGTTTATCAAAGGATTCAGGGCTATTCCCAAAACAGGATACGGCAAAATAATTTATACCATTATTTTTATTTTATTTGCACTATCATTTCTGGCTGGCAAAATAGCCGAACGAAACCACTCATCTCCCCTAACCGATTTCCTCAGCTTTGCCGGAAGTTTCTGGCTTGCATTCATGCTTTATGCTTTTCTATTTCTTCTTGTTACCGATATACTTTCTCCGTTTCTTAAATTAACAGGATTAATCAATTCAGGAAATATCCAATCTTTCAGAAAATGGCTATTTATTTTTGCTGTTGCACTTTCGTCCCTTCTTATTTTAGCCGGTTACTTGAATACCCTGACTCCTGTTGTCAGGCATTATAATATTTCAATTAATAAAAAAGCTGGAGATTATAAGACGTACAAGATTGCTGCTGTTTCTGATATACATCTTGGAAGTAACACTAACATAAGGTTTATAAAAAAACTCTCGGATATTCTTACCCGGGTAAAACCTGATGCAGTGTTTCTTCTTGGCGATATTGTTGATGGCGAGATAGTACCTGTTATCAGAAAAGATCTTCTGAAGCATTTTACCTGTCCGCGTTGCAATGACGGATTACTGGCAATTACAGGTAATCATGAGTTTATCGGAGGGGCTTCGATTACAATACCATATATTGAAAGCAAGGGAATAAAAATTCTAAAAGACGAAGTTGCAGTAATTGACGGAGGTATTCAGGTAATCGGAAGGATCGACCGGGATGGTTTTCGATACAACAGTTACAGGAGAGCCCCACTGGCAGAACTTATTGAAAAAACAGATACTTCCAAACCACTTATTGTACTTGATCATCAACCTGTTAATCTTGATGAAGCAGCAAATGCCGGTATTGACCTTCAGCTTTCGGGACATACTCACAGAGGACAGATGTGGCCTTTGAATTATATCACGGAAAAGGTATATGAAAACAGCTACGGAATAATGAAAAAAGGAAAAACCTATTTTATAGTTTCTTCAGGATACGGTTTATGGGGGCCCAGAGTAAGGCTGGGTTCAAAGCCTGAAATTGTAGTTGTTGATATCGTATTCGAAAATTAACTAAAGAACTGAATAAATTATTTCCATCATCATTCCCCTTGAACCTTTTACGAGAATATAAGCACCTTCAACAGGCTTAATTGTTAAATATTCCTTCAGCCTTTCAGAATCGTGAAATGTTTTATAGCCAAATTCCTTAGCACAGTTTCTGAAATTTTGACCCACAAGCATTACATTGCTAATTCCGAGGGAATTAAGCATTCTAAGAATATTAAGGTGTTCATCAAATGATTTACTCCCGAGCTCAAGCATGTCACCAAGGATAACAACTTTTTTATCTGCCTTTATTTCGCTGAACGACTCTATCGCCCTTCTCATACTCTCAGGATTTGCATTGTAAGAATCACATATTAACATGTTTTTCCCGGTGTTTTTTATTTCCGATCTGTTGAGATTGGGAATATATTCTTCAATTACTTTTACAGCAACTTCTGTTTGGGCTCCCATAAATATTGAAGATGCAAGGGCAGCATGAATGTTCTCTTTATTATATTTTCCGAAAAGTTTTGTATTAATTACAAACTCTTTTTTACCATGTTCCACTTTCAGGACAAGATTCGGATCTGCTGAAAGGGTTTCCACACTAAGGTTTATTCCATCAGGTGCCGAATATGGGACAGCTCTGTTGACCAGACGGTATATCTGTTCAGTTATAAGAGGATTTTTATCGTTATAGATAGCGAGGCCGTTAACTTTTCTGAGATATTCGTAAATTTCTGTTTTTGCCCTTACCACATTTTCAAAAGAACCGAAACCTTCAATATGGGCAGCACCTATGTTGGTTATAAGTCCGTAGTCTGGCCGGGCTATCATGCAGAGGTTTCTTATTTCACCCTGATGACTTGCACCCATTTCTATTATTAAAAGTTCGGTATCAGCTGGGGCAGACAATATTGATAAAGGAACACCTATATGATTATTATAATTACCTTTTGAACAATGCACTTTTTTAAATTTTGACATAATAGCCGCTATCAGTTCCTTGGTAGTTGTTTTGCCGTTTGAACCCGTAATAGCCAGCAGTGGCACTCCCAGGTCTTTACGATAATATGTGGCAAGGGCCTGTAATTCAAGCAGGCAATCATCGACAAGAATTGTTCCAGGTGCTTCATAAAGGGGATCATCAATAACTGCACAACTGGCTCCTTTTCCGAGAGCCTGGGCTGCATACTGGTTACCGTTATGGTTGCTTCCCCAGAGGGCAAAAAACATTTCGCCCTTATTTATTGTTCGTGAATCGGTTGAAATTCCTTTTGATTCTCTGTATATTGCATAAAGCTGTTCTGTTTTCATAGGTTATAAAGCTTTAAAAATAGTTAATGCGTTTTTCTCAGAGAGCTACAGATATAAAGATAATAAACTTTTCTCATATTTACTACAATTATGACTTTCGATTAAAAAAAGAGGGGCTTTTTCCAGCCCCTCATTATATATTGTAGATAATTATTCTACCTTATAAACCTGAAGGGCTTCCAACTCTGATCATTGCACACCTGAAACCAAGGTCATCTCTTGAAGCATTCTGGTCCAGAAATCTTCTTGTTGAAGGGCTGAGCCAGTATGCCCTGTCTTTCCAGGATCCACCTTTATATACTCTGGCGTTGTCATTTATCAGTGAGGTAAAATCATCAGGTTTTTGGGAATACATTCTTGTTGATGATTCAAGGGCATCCTCTTCGGCTGTCCATTCTCCCGGGTCAAGTGATGATTTTTTGTCACCATCCCTGTAGTTTCTGTAATCACCCTTGCGGTAGTTATATCTATCGGCAACATCCTGAGGTTTAACGGTATCAACCAGGAGCCTGCCAAGTCTATCTTTCTGAAGCACCTGACCGTTTGCATCGCGTCTTAGATCTGTATAAACGTTTCCCCTGAACGGGTTAAACTCATCGATATCATAAAATGTGAGGGGGCGATAAACATCCTGAACCCATTCATTTACATTTCCTGCCATGCAATAAAGTCCGTAATCGTTAGGCCAATATGATTTAACGTCAACAGTAATACTTCCTGCATCGTTCAGAGAGCCGGCAACACCCATCATATCGCCCCGGCCACGAACAAAATTGGCCATCATCTCTCCCATATGTTTCTTTGAAGAGTTTCTAACATTATGACCATCCCATGGATAAATTCTTCTTTCATAAATCCTCTCCTGGAAAGTATTACCTTTCAGACCGTAAGCAGCAAATTCCCATTCAGCCTCAGTGGGAAGACGATAGCGTGGAAGGAGTATTCCAT
This sequence comes from Rikenella microfusus, assembly GCA_020722575.1. Taxonomy (GTDB): domain Bacteria; phylum Bacteroidota; class Bacteroidia; order Bacteroidales; family VadinHA17; genus LD21. Next base: position 15,159 of record DYKN01000011.1, read on the forward strand.
CCTCAAATGTTGTCCTGCGTTCTGTTTTATCGCCGCTGAGACTTGGCCGGAGTTTCCCCACAACGCCTTCGTACTGCCCGGCAAGATAAGCCTCGGTGTTGAAATTATTTTCATCTGCCTGATTTGGATCGGGTTTAAGTTCACCCTCCGCAATGAGAATACTTTCATTAACCCGGTCTGTACGCCACAGGCAATAATCACTTGCCTGTACCCAGCTTACACCTACAACAGGATAATTATTGTATGCAGGGTGCCGGAAATAGTACTGTACATAAGGATCATTAAATCCCATCGGGCTTCTCCATACCAAAGTATCAGGCAAGGCGCGCCTGTGAACCTCGGGATAGCTCTTGTATACCCTCTTCAGCCAGTACAGGTATTCGCGATAATCAACATTCCTGACCTCGGTTTCATCCATATAAAATGACGAAACTGTAACAGTCCTGGGTGCATTATTCCAGTCAAACATAACATCCTGCTCAACCTGACCCATACGGAAAACACCACCTTCAATAAGGACAAGCCCTGGGCCAGTTTTCTGCTCAACTCCCATTGCAACTTCAAACCCCCCCATGTCAGGATCGTTATAACGCCACCCTGTGGTAGGCGAAACGTTAGCTTCTTTACCTTTGAAAAGGCTGCAGGACGATAACAGTAATACTGATATCAAAACAAAAATTAAGGATTTGTATCTGCACATAATTCCTTTTATTTTATGGCAATAAATGATTTCAAATATACAAAAATAATAAAATATTTAGTTTCACCAAATATAACTACATTTCTGGAAAAATTATTGTATTTATCGTTTTTCTTTTTTCAACATTATATAAACTTATTGAAATACCTCCTGATTGATATACTGAAAATGGCATTATTTCGTTCGCAGATTTCAAATTGAAGCAATAATTGTAATAGAATAAACCCCTCCATATTCTGATAGACAAACCTGTCCGTAAATTCACCTGACCATCATTAAAACCTGTCAGTAATGCATTTATTGAAATAGTTTCGGTTCCTGCTGTTACTCCTGTGCCGGCAAGAAAATTTCTGCCTGCCATATCAAGAAAAACAACAGGTTTAAAATATAACATATTATTATTCCCGGTTGCAAAGGAGCCTGTAGCGAAAAGAGTTAATTTCCTGGGGAGCGCATCTCCCGAAAAACCACTTCCGGCAGGATCAGGTTTTGCCAGATGGTTTACTGCCAATCCTGCTATATATTTGCCAGAACTTATAATGAATCCTGTCCCTGCATCAAAAATGGTTCTCCCTTTTCCGGTAACATTTTCTGCAGAAGGCAGCACTGCACCACGGAGCGGATCTATCTGATCGGGCATTACAATCCTTGACGGATTTATACCCCTATACTGTATCGCCGCACTTAAGCCTGCATTGATGAAGATATTCCTGCCTGCCTGAAGATGATAAGAATAGGCAAATCCAACTCTCGTATCATTAATTATACCACCCATATAATCATCAGAAACAAAACATGCCACTCCTCCATGTAAACCGGAAATAAAAACGTCATAGGAAACCGACATCTTATGCAGATCAAAACCCCTGCCTGGATAAAAATTATAGTAATTGATCCTTAACTTACCTTCCGCCTCAGCTCCTGCAGCAGCAGGATTGAATGTCACAAGCGACTGAAAACCGACACTCTGATAATCCTCCTGAGAAAATAAGGCATACCTTACTAATATAATAAGCAACAACAGTGATATTTTTTTCAGGTTCATCATAAATTCTTCACAGCAATATCAACGATTTTAATCCGTTAATATTTCAGAAATTTTCGACCCGGAGACAAATATACTCCGACTTTTTATCTTTGCCGGGAATTATGAGAAATAGATTCCTTATATTTTTATTACTTGTAAGTACAACAGCAGGATTTTCAGTCTCTTCCTTGCAGCAAGGACCGGAAAGCTATGCGGGTTCATCAGTGCTCGTTTCTGGTAAATGGTATAAGATTGCTTTAAAGGAGGAAGGAATCTACAGTATCAGTTACTCAGCCCTCAGGCAGATGAAACTTGTCAATCCAGGCTATCCGAAAATTTATGGCAATAATTACGGACAACTTTCATACTTTAACAATGATCCAAAACCTGACGACCTTAAAGAGATAGCATATGTTATGGTTACAGGATCTGATGGTATATTTAATGAAGGAGATTACATTCTGTTTTATGCTCAAGGTGTAAACCGGTGGAGATACAACTATTCAGAGGGGATATACAGCTTCTTGAGACATAATTATTCCGATTCAGCATATTATTTTATAACATCCTTCGATGTTCCGGGGAAACTGGCACAAGCAGCAACAAAGATAACAGAACCTGCAGTATATTCTTCTTTCTCGTACGATGCTCTTTTTATTCACGAAGTAGAATCAGAAAACCTTTTACATTCAGGTAGGGAATGGTTTCAGTCTGTTTCATCAATCTCTTCTATTTCAATCAACCCAGGATTTACTGAAATTATCCCACAGGAAGGAATCAGATACCGATTCAGGGTTCTTGCCAGAGCTTCTGTATCAACTCTCTTCCGTTTATATGAAAATGAAACGGTAATTGATGCTGCGCTGGTACCAGAAGTGAACCTCTTTTCAACAACCGGAACCTATGCAAGAGAAACCATAATATCAGGAACATTTATCCCCTCCTCTTCTTCCCCGTCAATCAGAATACGTTTTTTTGACAATGGCGAAACAGCAGCCAGAGGCTGGCTTGATTACATTGAACTGCAGGGAAGAGCAAATACCATATTCAGCGACAAAGTATTAATATTCAGTGATTCAAAGTCGGTCGGACATGCGAATGTTACAGAATTCAACATCAAAAGCAATGTTCAGGCAATTAATATCTGGGATGTTACCGACCCGTTCAACCCTGAGGTGATAGAACCGGAAAAATCAGGGGACTATTTCAGGTTCAGAAGATTTACCGATTCTTTAAGAAAATTTATTGTTTTCAGCGATAACCAGATTCTCACCCCTGTGATAAAAAACCAGCCCCTCGCAAACCAGAACCTCCATGGATCGGATGAAGCTGATATGATTATCGTCACACACCCGATTTTCCTTGACCATGCACATAAACTGGCAGAAATTCATCAAAACAATAGCGGACTAATTTCTATTATCGTAACGCCCGAACAGATTTATAATGAATTTTCAGGAGGAATTCCTGATGCAGTAGCAATCAGGAATTTCATCAGGATGAAATATATTAAACAATCTGTCACCTCCAGACCTTTGAAATATCTTCTCCTTTTTGGTGACGGTTCTTACGATAACCGGAAACAACCGCCAGTCAATCCGAATTTTGTACCCACTTACCAGTCTCTTAACTCAACAGTGGTTACTTCGTCGTTTGTATCGGATGATTTTTACGGGTTGCTTGAGGATGATGAGGGTGAAGTAGAGGGCACACTCGATATTGGCATTGGCAGAATTCCGGTCTTTGACACCTCACAAGCCTCGGTGATAGTGTCAAAAATCATTAAATATATTGATCCCTCTTCCACTGGAAACTGGCGCAACGTTATTGCAATGATAGCTGACGATGAAGATGGAAATTCTCATATGAATGATGCGGAAGCCCTCTCGGAACTGGTAGAATCAAAATATCCGGAATTCAACATTGATAAAATCTATCTTGATGCCTTCAGGCAGATTACCTCTGTTAATGGTCAATCATACCCGGATGCCGAGATGGTAATTAACAACAGGATAAACACAGGATGTCTGGTCTTTAATTATATAGGACATGGAAATGAGATTGGCCTTGCGCATGAAAGGGTTGTTAAAACTCAAAGCATTAATTCCTGGAAAAACCTGCTTAGGTTACCATTGTTTATCACCGCAACGTGCGAATTCAGCAGGTTTGACGATGCGGAGCTAAATATCTTTACCGGTGAACTTATTGCCAAAACATCTGCAGGAGAAATGGTTCTGCTCAATCCAGTCGGAGGTGGTATTGCCCTGATGACAACGACAAGGGTTGTATATTCGGCACCTAATTATTCCCTGAACAGAAATATTCTTAATTATGCCTTTGAAAGTGATTCCACAGGCGAGGCACACAGTCTTGGAGATATTATGAGACTGGCCAAAAATGCAACAGCAGGCATTAACAAGAGAAACTTCCTGCTACTTGGTGACCCGGCATTGAAACTTGCCTGCCCGGTCAACGGAAAAATAATAACAGACTCAATAAATGGTAAACCGGCAGCCACCTTTACCGACACCCTGAAGGCTCTTTCTTATGTTACTATATCTGGCCATATAGAAGATTCATATGGACAAATTATAAACGATTTCAATGGAGAAATTTTTTCTATTGTTTTCGATAAAAAAACCAGAATTGCAACTCTGGCAAATGACGGCGGGCAGAAAATGGATTTCGAAATGTTTAACAGCATTGTTTTTAACGGTAAAACAAACACCAGAAATGGAAGATTCACATTCAGCTTTGTTGTTCCCAGAGATATAAATTATTCATTTGGAAATGGTAAAATAAGCTATTTTGCAACTGATAGCACACTTAACATATCAGGATACTACGACCGCTTTATAATCGGAGGATTTAGCAATCTTGTTTCAGGAGACACAACCGGACCTGTTATTCAACTGTACCTGAATGATACGCTCTTCAGAAACAGCGATATTGTCGACAATAGCCCGATTTTGTTTGCCATTATCTCAGACGAATCAGGGATAAATACGACAGGCTCCGGAATAGGTCATGATATCACAGCATGGTTAAATGACAGCCGAAATAATGCTTTTATTCTGAACAGTTTCTTTGAGACCGCCCCTGGAAGTTTCCAGAAAGGTTATATCAGATATCCTCTTTATAATTTACCCGAAGGCATCCATACGTTGACGCTGAAAGCATGGGATAACTACAACAATTCCTCTTCTGCGACCATAAAATTCTCAGTAAAAGATGGTAATCAGTTCCTGATAAGCAATCTGAACAATTACCCGAATCCTTTTTCAGACCATACATGGTTCAGTGCAGGGCATAACAGATATGGAGAAGACCTCCACGTCATTCTGGAAATATTTGACATGAGTGGTAGAAAAATAAAGGTTATTGAAGAAATTATTACTGCCACCGGTTACAGGCTTCCTCCTCTTTTATGGGATGGCACAACTGAGAATGGTAAAAAAGCCGGAAGAGGAATATATTCTTATGTTATGACAATAAGAACTGAAAAGGGAGAATCGGCACGGGCAGCAGGGCGATTGATATTATTTTGAAATTCATACAATAAGTAAGGAACAAAATTGTTTTATATTTGCAAAATTAGGAGAATAAGAATTTTATTGATTAATATGAAACTAAAAACACTTTTCTGTTTATTTATTTTAATTCTATATGTTACAAGGATTTCAGCACAGGGTAGTTCAGATGAATTAAATGCAATTCAGACTGTGGTCCCATTTCTGACCATTGCGCCTGACTCCCGTGCCGGAGCAATGGGAGATGCTGGAGTTGCAACATCACCCGATATTTACAGCATGCACTGGAATCCATCCAAATTTGCATTTATTGATGGTAAAGGCGGTATCGGCATTTCATATTCACCATGGCTTAGAACACTTGTGCCCGACATAAATCTGGCATATCTCTCAGGATACTCAAGATTAGATGCCCGTCAGGTGATAGCATCGAGCCTTTATTATTCTTCACTCGGCGACATACCTTTTACTGATGATTTCGGGAATCTTCAGAGAGTATTTATTCCAACAGAATTTGCAATTGATGCAGCATATGCAAGGCTTTTCGGAAATAATTTTTCAGGAGGAATTGCCTTCCGCTTCATCTATTCCAACCTTACCGGTGGGTTCTCATCAGGTGGTACTGAAACAAAACCGGGCGTATCTTTTGCAGCTGATGTTTCCGGTTTATACATGAAAGAGACCAGCCTTTTTGATAAAAATGCCATAATCTCTTTCGGGTTCAATTTTTCCAATATTGGCTCAAAAATGAGTTATTCAAAATCGAAAGAACCCGACTTCATCCCTATGAATATGAGACTTGGTACAGCTATTACCTTAACCCTCGACAATTACAACGAAATTACGCTTACAACTGATATTAACAAACTTCTTGTACCAACACCTCCAAAATATGATCCTGACCGGAACATCATTGCAGGTAAAGATCCTAACGTTGCCGTTCCCGTTGCAATTTTCCAGTCGTTTTATGACGCACCCGGTGGTTTGAAAGAAGAATTAAGAGAGTTCACTGTTTCTCTTGGGACAGAATACTGGTATAACCACCAGTTTGCAATCAGGTGTGGATATTTCCATGAAAGCGAAACGAAAGGAAACCGTAAGTATTTCACTGCAGGAGCTGGTTTTAGACTGAACGTTCTGGAAATTGACGTTTCTTATCTTATGCCTGTGGTGCAGAATCATCCCCTTGCCCGCACCCTCAGGTTTTCTCTCTCATTTGAATTCAGTGCACTCCGCAATATTGAAGGTTAATGAGTTATCGAACCGGACAGGGCATTGATTTCCATAGATTTATCGAAGGCCGCAAACTTTTTATCGGAGGAGTACATATTCCCTATTCAAAAGGATGCCTGGCACACTCCGATGGTGATGCACTGCTACATGCCATATGTGATGCCATGCTCGGCGCGGCTGGCCTCGACGACATCGGCCATCAGTTCCCCAATAACGACCCGGCTTACCAAAATATTGACAGCAAAATCCTGCTCAAACGTACTGTTGAAATGATAAAAAATAAAGGATTCAGCATCACAAATATCGACGCTACCGTTTGCCTTGAAAAACCCAAAATAGCACCCTATATCCCCGAAATGAAAAAAATAATTTCACTGATCGCAGATTTAAGTGAAGAAGATGTTTCTATTAAAGCCACAACAACCGAAGAGATGGGTTTTACAGGTCGCGGAGAAGGACTTTTTGCAATTGCTTCCGTGCTTATTGAAAAATAAATTTTACTTTCCGTTACATTTACCACAAAATTTCCATCAACAAATAAAGTAAAGCACTATAACTTTCAGTCCTGTTTTGATTTAGATTGATAATAAAACTGTCAATACTAAACAAACCAGAAACAGCTTTTTATCCGGGGAAATGGGAAAAGTAGTGCCCCTAAATTTCCTTAATATTAAAGTTCAGGAATGGTTCTCTTTAATTATTTCATCATCCACAAGAATACGGCCGCAATACTCGCATACTATTATCTTCTTTCTCGATTTAATATCGAGTTGTCTCTGTGGAGGTATCTGATTAAAGCATCCACCGCACGCATCACGTTGAATTGAAACCACAGCTAATCCGTTCCGGGCATTGCCTCGTATTCTCTTATAAGCAGCAAGAAGCCGTTCCTCAATAACACTTTGAAGTTCTTCCGATTTCTTAAGAAGTGACTCCTCTTCCTTACGAGTATCATCTATAATCTCTTCAAGTTCTGCTTTTTTATTCTGAAGATCCTGTTGTTTTTCGTTTAATTGAACTTCAGAAGTTGAAATAAGAGCTTTCTTTTCTTCTATCTGGGCATTAAATTCACGTATCTTTTTGTTACATAACTCAATTTCAAGGGTCTGAAATTCTATCTCCTTCGATAAAGAATCGTATTCCCGGTTGTTCCTGACGTTCTTCTGCTGTTCCTCATATTTTTTTATCAGTAACTGAGCCTCTGCAATTTCATTGTTTTTCTTTGCGATTGATTTTTCGAGTAGATTCAATTCTTCCTTCAGGTTAGAGAGCCTGGTCTCAAGACCTGCAATCTCATCCTCAAGATCCTGAACTTCAAGCGGAAGCTCTCCACGTAAAATCTTGATCTTATCGATCTCCGAATCAACAAGCTGAAGTTTATAAAGAGCCCTGAGCCTTTCTTCTACAGATATTTCAATCTCCTGTGGTTTCATTTTTTCCATTTCTGTAATATTTAATCGGATTTGTTTTTATTTCTGAAAACCGGAGTGCAAAGTTAGGAAATTTTTTAATAAGTAATTCATATAAAATTTCAATAGAACAAATTTCACTCTCATAATGGCCAATTTCAGCCAGAAATATTGAGTTATCGGCATTCAGAAAATCATGGTATTTAATCTCACCGGTCACATATGCATCGGCACCTGCAGCAATGGCATCGTTAATAAATGAACCTCCTGCTCCGCCACATAGTGCAACTTTCTTTATTAACCTGCCTCTAATACCAGAATGCTTTACCACTTCAGTATTAAAAGTCCGTGCAATTAAATCAGGAAACTGTTTATCTTCAACAGGTTCAGAAAAAATTCCCACACTTCCGGGTCCTGCCAGTTCATATTCATTCAAAAGCGGATAGAGATCCCATGCCACTTCCTCATAAGGGTGAGCATCAAGAAGAGCTTTGATTACACGGCTCCGTAAATGAGATAACAAAACCGTTTCAATCCTTATTTCAGGCTCCCTGTGTAATTCTCCTCTTTTACCAACAAATGGATTTGATTCTTCGTTCCCCCTGAATGTTCCATATCCTTCAGCATTAAAACTGCATAAATCATAGTTCCCTATTTTGCCTGCCCCGGCAGAAAATATTGCATCACGCACCTTATCGGCATGACTTGCAGGAACATAGGTAACAAGCTTTAAGATTTTGTTTTCAAGAGGCTTAAGAGGTCTGATTCTTTTTAATCCCAGCTTTTCGGCCATTTTTCTGCTTACTCCGGCACTGTAAGCATCAAGGTTGGTATGTGAAGAATAAATTGCTATACCGTTTTTAATAGCCTCAATTATTACCCTTTCAGCAAGAGTTTTACCGGTAAGTCTCTTCAGAGGATAGAATATTACCGGATGATGTGTAATTATCATTCCACACTTCTTTTCAAATGCTTCACCGATAACCTCCTCAGTAGCCTCAAGTGCAAGAAGTGCCGAAGAAATCTCATCTTCCGGATTACCAGTCTGAAGTCCTGAATTATCATAACTTTCCTGCCAGGACAGGGGTATTGTATAATCCAGAAAATTACTGATATCTTTTACCTTCAGCTTCATTTAATATTCAAATGTTATTCCTCATTTCAGAAAGGAGTTCCCTGATGTTCAAAAGAGCTTCTCTGATTTCAAGTCTGTATTCTGTATCTTCCAATCTGGTTGAAAGATGTTTACGCGCTCCTGCAATTGTCATACCTTTTTCTTTTAGAAGATAATGTATCATCTTCAAGTTTTTAACATCTTCAGGCATAAACAATCTGTTCCCTTTTTTGTTTTTCTTAGGCTTAAGGATATCAAATTCTTTCTCCCAGAAACGTACTGTTGATACTGGAACATTCAACATTCCTGCTACTTCTCCGATAGTATAGAAAAGTTTCTCAACCGGTTTCTCCTTGTATGGCATATTCTATTTCTTTTATATTTTACCATAATTGGTTATTTCAATTTCATTTTCAGGAAAATCAAGCATGATAAGATCTCTTAGCAGATACTTCCCTCTTAGAATTATCATATCTAACATTTCTGCCTGCATCCTGAAAAAAGGGCATTATCTTACCTGAATTAAATTTTCCTGTAATGTCGGTTCTGACCTTCATAATAGGAGTTATTCCGTAATAAGACCCTGCGATATTAATAACTCTGCAGGTAAAGAAATTACCCTGGATGTAACTGATTATTCCGTCATTATACAATTCGATTGCTCCGGGTATATAGGGTTCTTGTCCAAAATCCAAATTGATTCCTGCATCAACCATTCTTCTGACGAATTCATATACATTTACTTTGACTTTGCCGTTAAAGAATTCTGTTTCACGTGGTAATATACCGCATTGTTCACTTTCAGCTCCGCCGCGAAAAGAAACTATTAATATATTGCAGGTCGAGTCGAGCATAAAAATTATCTCTTCCGCTTTTTCGCTATCATTCAGATTAAGCGACCCGGCTCCTGTGGCAAATGCTGGAAAGCCGTAAGTTACAGAATGTTTCTCAAAAATAATATAAGGCATGTCATCAGGGCCGGCAAATGTTATACCGGAGGATTCGATAATCATCATTTTGCTGCATTCTCCTGTAAAGCAAAAATTTTTGAAACGGTTATTTTCCATACTTAACACATTAAAGCCTGGAATTTTATGTACGCCGGAATATTTCTCAGGAATCCTGAAAAGGTAACAGATTGACCTATCCCTGCATTTTTTCTCTGGCCTGCCGTTTCTTAGTAACGACCCTTCATGATTTCCGAACAGGATATCTGAACCTTTAAATTTATCAATTACACTTTCAATAAAAATTTGGGGATTATCACCGGAAGGAAGATATTTCCGTAATTTAAAAAAAGTTCCCTGCATAACATCACCTGCACCCGCAATTATTAAGGTTTTTCCGTGAGGATCTTTAAAGATGGCATTTAAATTCCCTTGAATATTAAGTATCAGAATTACAAGAAAAAATAGTGACAGTTGATATACTTTCATAAAAATTGTAGCAGAGATACATGTTATTAATCAAACGACTGACCGTTACGTGATGCGATTTCAACTATTTTTTCATATTCCTCTGGTGTAAGGTCGTTGAAGAAATAATTTGCAGGGTCAACCTTGGTTCCGTTCAGTTCAACTTCATAGTGAAGGTGTGGAGCAACTGAAAGGCCTGTATTACCAACAAAGGCAATGACATCACCTCTATTGATTTTCTGTCCCTTTCTTACATTAAATCTGTCGAGATGTCCATAAAGAGTTTTATAACCATATCCATGGTTGATTATCAGATGGTTGCCGTAACCTCTGCGTGAGGAAATTATTTCTTCTACAACGCCATTTCCCGTGGCATAAACTTCAGTACCTATTGGAGCGGTAAAATCTATGCCATAATGGAAGAGTACTATTTTGTAAATCGGATGAATTCTCAATCCCCAGCCCGAAGCTGTTCTTTTAAGATCTTTATTTGAGATAGGCATTATTGCAGGTATGGAAGCAAGCATTTCTTCCTTTTCCCGTGCAAGTTTGACAAGTTCATCAAATGATTTTGCCTGAACCACAATCTTTTTCTTTATTCTGTCTAGCCTTTGGGCTGTCTCAATAATAAGTGCTGCATTACTGTAGTTCTCAAGTTCTTTATAACGATTAATACCACCAATACCACCTTCTCTGATAGTGACAGGTATTGGTTCGGCTTCAAAAATTGTACGGTAAAGATTGTCATCTGTCTCTTTCAGGTGGGAAAGGATTTTTTCAATGTTATCCATTTCTCTGTTCATCAGATCATACTGAATAGTAAGCTGTTCTATTTCGCGCTTAAGAGCCTTCTCTTTTGGCGAATCAAAGAAGTTGAAAAAAATCAAAGCATATAAAACAGCTATTAGTAGTGATCCAAGAAAATAGGCGAGAAATCTCAGAAAATAATCTCTGAAACCAAGACGTATCTTATCGTAGCTAAGTGATTCAGGATTAAATTTATATTTCGGTTTACCCATCATCTGCCGGCAAAGTTAAATCTTTTACTGAAAATAACTAATAACATTAACCGGGTAATATTAAAAAGCAGGTATGATTTTCAACAAACCTGCAATGAGTAATTATTTTCTGAATTTCGATTTTGAATTCAGGGTCATTATCATTTCACGGTATTCTTCCGAGGTCAGGTCATTTGAAAAAAACCATAGTGGGTTCTGGTGCTTTCCGTTATAATCTATCTGGTAATGAAGATGAGGCCCTGAAGATATTCCTGAGTTGCCACTCAATCCAATTCTGTCTCCTCTTTTTACATTTAGTCCAACAGATACATCAATTTTGCTCAGATGTGCATATATTGTTCTGAAGCCATAGCCATGATCAATGATAACATGATATCCGAATCCTTCATTATTCCATCCGGCTGCCACAACCGTTCCCGACCCCGTTGCATAAACCTCCGTACCGTATGGAGTTAGAAAATCCTGGCCGTAATGCCATCGTGCAGTACCAAGAACAGGATGATGTTCACGGAATTTTATACCTTCACCAAGAGGTATCGAAACATCCACCGGTGAAATTTTTGGAAGATGTTCATTTTCACGTTTCCATTCATCCTTTCTTTCTTCAATCTCGCTGAATGATTCCTCCTGTACCTTAATCATGTTCTTGAGCAAATCGAGATTACGATGTGCATTAATGATCAAATCGGAATTATATAATCCATTATACTGACTGTAATGGTCAACGCCTCCAAATCCCGGATTCCGGTACATGGAAGGTATTGAATCCATCTGAAGAACCGGCCTGTAACGCATTTCATCCTCTTTTTTCAGGTATTCAACCATCGAATAAGATTCTTCAAACCTCCGCTCCAGAAGAGAATAAGATAACTTAAGCTTCTGAATTTCAGTAGCCAGATACTTTTCCTTAGGCGAACCGAATATTAATTTAAAAACCAAAATATACACAGAAGAAACCGTCAGAGAAACTACAAACCAGAATATAAATCGTAATAATCTGACTTTCAAAGGGTAATTAACCTGCCTGAACTCCAGACCTGTTTCATCAAATATGTATTTCTTTCTTCTTTCCAGCAAATCTGACAGGTTTTTTATTGTGTCATTGCCAAATCTAAAGTAAATAAATTAATTTTGCAAGCCTGCTTATAAAAATTTGATATTTTTTGTCAACAAACAACAGCCATAAATGAAATCGACAGAAATAAGAGAGAAGTTTCTGGAATTTTTCAGATCGAAAGGACATGTTATCGTACCTTCGGCAAGCATGGTGGTAAAGAATGATCCAACACTGATGTTCTCCAATGCAGGCATGAATCAGTTTAAAGATATTTTCCTTGGGCATAAATTACCCGAGCACAAAAGAGTGACCAATTCGCAGAAATGTCTGAGAGTTTCAGGCAAACATAATGATCTTGAGGAGGTTGGCCACGACACTTATCATCACACGATGTTTGAAATGCTTGGAAACTGGTCGTTTGGTGACTATTTCAAGAAGGAAGCAATTGAATGGGCATGGGAGTTTCTTACCTCTGAGATGAAAATACCAGAAGATAGGCTTTATGCAACTATTTTTGAAGGTGATACCAGCGACAATGTACCCAGGGATGATGAAGCTCTTGCTCACTGGATAAAGCTTTTCGGGAATAAAGGGAACAGGGTTTTGGAAGGTTCTCGCAAAGATAATTTCTGGGAGATGGGAGACACTGGCCCATGCGGACCCTGCTCTGAAATACATGTTGACCTGAGAAGTGATGCTGAAAGATCTGCAATACCCGGCTACAAGCTTATTAACAAAGGTGATCCTCTGGTTATTGAAATCTGGAACCTGGTGTTCATTCAATATAACAGGAAAGCCGATGGAACTCTTGACCCCCTTCCTGCTAAACATGTCGATACAGGAATGGGCTTCGAAAGGCTCTGTATGGTTGTGCAGGGGAAAAAATCGAATTACGATACAGACATTTTTCAGCCAATTATCTTTGGCATAGAGTCTATAACCGGTAAAAAATACGGCAAAGAAGGAATGCAGGATGTTGCAATGAGAGTAATTTCTGATCATCTAAGGGCTGTAGCATTTTCAATTGCCGACGGGCAGCTTCCTTCAAACAATAAAGCAGGCTATGTAATCAGACGTATTCTCCGGAGAGCCGTCAGGTACGGCTATACATACCTTGGCATGGAAGAACCTTTTATATACCGTCTTACTGATATTCTGGAACAGGAAATGGGGAACCATTACCTGGAGCTTGCAAAATATAAAAATCTAATAAACAAAGTTATTAAGGAAGAAGAAACACTATTTCTCAAGACTCTTGGCAAAGGACTCAGAATTATTGATAAACGAATTGCCGAACTGAAGGGTGAAAACAAAGATACTTTTCCGGGAGAAGAAGCCTTCGAGTTGTATGATACATATGGGTTCCCGCATGATCTGACTGAACTTATTCTCAGGGAAAACAATATAAAGCTCGATATCAAAGGCTTTGATGATGCAATGAAGGGTCAGAAGAATAGATCAAGGGAAGATGCAGCAGTTGATGCTGCCGACTGGGTGATTTTAAAGGAATCAGATTCAACCATATTTACCGGTTATGAAAAAACAGAGGATCAGGTATTCATAACAAAATACAGGAGAATAAAGACAAAAGGTAAGGAACTTTATCATCTGGTTTTTGACAAAACTCCATTCTATGCAGAATCGGGAGGGCAGGAAGGTGATTCGGGTTTTCTTTTTTCTGATAGTGAAAAAATTAATATTACCGATACTGTAAGGGAAAATAACCTTATAATTCATGTTGCTGAAAAGCTTCCCTCTGATCCGGCAAATTGCTTTACCGCTGTTGTTGACATTGAAAAAAGGCAGCTTACAGCAAATAACCACACTGCAACCCATCTTCTCCATCATGCCCTCAGGGAAGTATTGGGAAAGCATGTGGAGCAGAAAGGTTCGCTTGTTACATCCGAAAAGCTGAGGTTTGACTTCAGCCATTATACAAGAATGAGCAGGGAAGAAATAGCAAAAATCGAGAAGTTTGTCAACAAATATATTAGAGAAGATATTAAGCAGGAAGCCTTAACCGGCGTTCCTATTGAAAAAGCAAGAGAAATGGGGGCCATTGCACTGTTCGGCGAAAAATATGATAAAACTGTAAGGGTTGTAAGGTTTGGAGACTCTCTTGAACTTTGCGGCGGCACACATGTTCAGAGTACCGGCAGAATAGGATTTTTCAAAATTATTTCAGAAAGTACTGTTGCTGCCGGCATTCACAGAATTGAAGCTTTAACGGGTGAAAAAGCCGTGGAATACGTCAATTCAAAATTAGATGAAGTTGAAGAAGTATCATCACTTCTCAAAAGCACGGGGAAGCTGACTGATAATGTAAAAAAACTTCTCAATGAAAATGCGGATCTTAAAAAGAGACTTGAAAAACTACAGACACATATTGCTTCTGTAACCCGTAAAAATCTTGAAAATAGTGCTGTTACAATAAACGGAATACGATTCATAAAAGCAATCATTGAAAACGGCACCCCCGATATTCTTAAAAATATTGCCCATCAGTTAAGAAACTCATATGATGATATGGTCTTTGCCGCAGGTACCATAACCGACAACAAACCTCACCTTCTGGTTATGGTAAGCGACAGAGTTGTAAAAGAACTGAACTTATCGGCAGTTGAAATCATCAAATATATCTCCCCGGCAATTCAGGGGGGCGGAGGAGGGCAACCATTTCTGGCCACTGCCGGCGGGAAAAAACCTGCAGGTTTACAGGAAGCACTCGATATGGCTGAAAAATGGATCAGAAACCGATAAAAATTTATTATACCTTTCTAATGCAATACTTCTCAATTGTTTGTTGAAAAAATAATTAACAGAATCAACGGCATCCTGAAAAAGCATTCTCCGATTATAATTCACTGACTGAACATTTTTTCTTGTTAATTTTATACATTTGGAAACTTTAAAGCCTATGAAATATTCTCATACAGTATATTATATTTTTTTGTTTCTTAATCTCTGCGCGCTTCTTTCATGCACACCACAGTCATGCCAGGAAGAAACTGAAACATTAGCAGGTGTATCATTTTACAAGACTGGTACCGGAAAAATGGAAGCCCCCGATTCAGTAACTGTTTATACTACCACTAACCCGGTTCAATTTATTTATAATAATACTCCAAAAATCAATTTCTTATTCCTGCCACTTAATCCTTTGACCCAGGAAACTTCCTTTATCCTGAGAATAAACGGAATAAATGATACTGTAACTTTTATTAACACCTCTTTCCCCCACCTGATATCAAGAGAGTGTGGATATGTCTTCTTCTATGAAATAAACGGATATGAATTCACAAAAAGCATAATCGACACCATTATTGTAACCAAAAAACGAATAACCACAAGCAATGAGGAAAATATTCGTATATTTTATTAGTACAATAATTATCTCTATTTTCTCCTTGTATGAAATATTCGCTCAGGATACACTTCATTTTCCCTTGAAGGTAAGGATAGGTGTCGATATATATGGGCCTGCATTTTATTTTACCGATCATAATAATCTCACAATTGAAGGATTTCTGGGAATAGACATTGATACCCTTAAAGCATGGTCAACGGATTTCGGCTATTGCAGATACAGTTATGAACAATACAATTACAGATACAATTGTGAAGGTTTTTTTATCAAACCAGGAGTTGAGTTTAATATTATCTCACCGTATGTCTCGAAGGGAAAATATTTTGCAGGAGGGGCTCTCCGGTATGGATTGAGCCTTTTTTCACATGAGACACCCTTTTTTGAATCAGAAAATTACTGGGGCAAAGCAAGTGGCTTCATCAAAAAATCAACTCACCTGGCACATTTCATTGAAGCCTCTCCGGGCATAAGAACAGAACTTCTAAGGAATATCAG
This sequence comes from Rikenella microfusus, assembly GCA_020722575.1. GTDB lineage: Bacteria > Bacteroidota > Bacteroidia > Bacteroidales > VadinHA17 > LD21. The sequence goes on from DYKN01000011.1 coordinate 31,525, forward strand.
CATAGGCTGGACAATCAGACTCAGGCTATTGATTTATTCAGGCACAGGGAAAGACCTGAAAGCCATTTATATTCCAGGATACGGTAACGGGACAAAATCTTTCAGCCCTGGTATTAATTACTACATTGTATGGAATATTCCATACAGGACACTGACTTTCAACCATAAAAAAAATAAGTAAAAATTATTATATTTTTTCACGGCCTGTAGCAATGTTATCTTTCTTGCTGAAAATCCATAAGCCTGCAAAAGTTAACAAACCGTTAAGCAAAAGAAGTTCGAACCCGAATCGATAACCGTTAAATAAAACTTCTGAATAGCGACTGAGAAAATAGCATAACACAGGAGATGTTATGGCTATAAACGGTGTTGCTCTGTCATTTACTTTTCTACCTGTAAAAAGCCCGAAAGAATAAAGACCCAGTAAAGGACCATAAGTATATCCAGCTATTGTAAAGAGTTTATCAATCACGGCCCTGTCATTTAAGACTCTGAAGATCATTATAGCAATAAAGAATATGAGAGCAAATGAAATATGCACAACATATCTGATCCTTGTTCTGACTTTTTCCGAAAGGTCATCACGACGATTAAGCCCCAGAAAATCAATTGTAAATGAAGTTGTAAGTGATGTCAGGGCACCGTCGGCACTCGGGAAAGCTGCAGAAATAAGTCCAATGAAAAAAACCAGTCCGGCAACAGGACCCAGATACCTGAGTGCTATTGTCGGGAAAATGTCGTCTGTCATCTTAACCTGAAGATTGACTGAATTTGCATAAATCAGCAAAATAGCTCCCAGAAATAGAAACAACAGATTAACAAAGACAAGTATTCCACTGAATGTAAACATATTCTTCTGTGCATCCTTTATATTTCTGCAACTAAGGTTTTTCTGCATCATTTCCTGATCAAGGCCTGTCATTACAATAGTAATAAACATTCCGCTAAAGAACTGTTTGAGAAAAAATCTCTCATGCTGCCATTCAGTGATGAACATACGGGTAATGCCCTGTTCCTTTATCATATGAATCAGTTCCGAAACCGGTTTACCCAATTCCTTGCTTATATAAATTACTGAAAGCACAACTGCCAGCAACATAAAAGTTGTCTGAAGTGTATCGGTCCAAACAATTGTACGTATTCCTCCCCTAAACGTATAAAGGATGATCAGGGTAATAAAAATAAGTACGTTTATCCAGAAGGGAACATTCCATGCATCAAAAACGAAAATCTGTAGAACGTATATCACCAGAAACATTCTCAGTGATGCTCCCAGTGTCCTTGAAAGAATAAAAAAGCCAGCTCCTGTTTTGTACGACCAGAATCCGAAACGTTTTTCAAGATAAGCATAAATTGATGTAAGCTTCAGTCTGTAATATAATGGCAGAAGCACCAATGCTATAACGAAGTATCCGAACAGGTAACCGAATACCACGACCATATAACTGAATTGTGTCTCTTTGACCCACCCCGGAACCGACATAAAAGTCACTCCCGAGAGTGATGCACCAATCATGCCATATGCAACCACAAACCATGGAGAAATATTTCTTCCCAGGTAAAAGGTATGGCTATCAGCCTTGCGGGCTGTAAAATAAGTAACAACGAAAAGAATAAAAGTGTATATCAGGAATACTGAGAGAATAACCGATGGTGACATAAGAAGTTAAAATATCAGGCACAAGATTACTAAAAAGAATTTACCCCGGAAAATTTCATAATAAATAATCAGCATAATTAAATTATTTTTGAGAAAAAATTAAAATGGGACTGATTAATTATCCCTCAAGACTTCTGGAGAATGCAGTAAATGAATTTGCTTCTCTTCCAGGCATTGGAAGAAAGACAGCTTTAAGACTTGTAATGCACCTTTTGAGTCGGAATCCCGATGATGTAAGAAGGTTTGGAGAAACTATCATCAAACTCCGGAATGAGATAAAGTACTGTAAAAAATGCCATACAATCTCGGATGAAGAAATATGTGCTATTTGCAGTGACAGGTTGCGCGATACTACTCTCCTTTGTGTGGTGGAATCATCTCAGGATGTGCTTGCAATTGAAAACACCCGTCAATACAAAGGCTTATACCATGTTCTTGGAGGAATTATTTCCCCGGTTGACGGGATAGGACCTTCAAGCCTTAATATTGATTCGCTTGAAAAAAGGATCAGAGAAGGTGGAATCACCGAAATCATCTTTGCACTAAGCACAACAATGGAAGGTGATACAACAAGTTATTACCTTTACAAAAGACTTCAGAAATATAATATCAAAATAACAACCATTGCCAGAGGAGTTGCTATCGGTGACGAACTTGAATACACCGATGAAATTACCCTTGGCCGTTCAATTATTAATAGAACTCCATTTGTATCTCCGGCATAAAATTTATTACATTTACATAGTTAAAACCTGAATAACTATTGCCATTAATTTATCATAAACAATTTATTGCATTTTATCATTAATGAAACTCTCTGTAATCATTGTCAGTTACAATGTCCGGGATTTTTTACAGCAATGTCTGTCTTCTGTAAAAAGGGCTTCTGAAAATATTGATTGTGAAGTCATTGTTATTGATAACAATTCCGACGACGATTCCAGAACAATGGTAAGCTCGCTTTTCCCCGAAGTTAAACTTATTAGGAACACGTTTAATGCAGGATATGCAAAAGCTTGTAACCTGGCCATTGAGAAATCTTCAGGCGAATTTATTCTTATTCTTAATCCTGATACAATCATTTCGGAGGATTCGCTTAGAAAAAGTATTGAATTTATGGAAACATTCTCTGAAGCAGGAGCCCTTGGTGCAATGATGATTGATGGCAATGGAAAGTATCTAAGGGAATCAAAAAGATCATTTCCTTCGCCCCTGACATCATTTTTTAAAATGACAGGCCTCTCAAGATTATTCCCTCATTCTCCCTTCTTCAGCAAGTACTACATGGAACATATTGATAGAAATGAAACAGCTGAAGTTGAAGTGCTTACCGGTGCTTTTATGTTCCTGAGAAGAGATACAATCATTAAAACAGGTCTGTTTGACGAAAATTTCTTCATGTATGGTGAAGATATCGATCTCAGCTACCGAATAATCAAAACCGGATATAAAATATATTACTGCCCCGAAATAAAAATTATTCATTTCAAAGGAGAAAGTTCAAGGAAAAGCCCTGTAAGCAGTATAATCTATTTTTATAAAGCTATGCTTGTTTTTGCAAGAAAACATTTTAGTGAAAAAGATATACTCCTCTTTCATCTAATACTCAAACCTGCAATTTACCTCCACTGGTCTGCAAGTATGATCAGAAAGGCCTTGCTATCCATACTACCTCTTCTTGCAGATGCCATAACTGTGTTTCTTATAATTTTCATAACAGCACTACTCTGGGGAAAATTCAGACCCGCAGAAAAGAGTCATTTCTCCGGTTATTTTACTCTCGGTGTGTCGATAGCTTTTACCCTTGCGTGTATTGCGTCGGTGCTAATTACAGGGGGATACCATCAAAAAAAGGGGTATGGAACTCTTTTCAAAGGACTACTGTCAGGATGCTTTCTAATTATCCTGGCAAATATATTTATGCCTGAGAAAATTAAATTCCCCTATACATTCGTGCTTTCAGGTTCTCTGGCTGTTATTCTGGTAATTCCTGTAGTCAGGACAATCCTTGCAATTATAATGACCGATACAGAAAAACTTCCCTTTAAACAACACTCCAGAACTGTAATAGTATGCGATAAAGATAACTATAAAAAAATAATTGATCTTTTAACAAATTCTTACCATTCACCTGAAATAATCGGAAGAGTTAGGATTAAAAATGATAAGACAGACGAAAATGTTCTCGGAAATTTAGAACAACTCGATGAAATTATTAGAAACACTGGCGTGAATGAAGTTGTTTTCTCTCTTAAAGATATCACAGCATCGAAGATTATAGAATTAATCAATAAGAAGACGATACATTCCTGTGTCAGAATAAGCTTTGTCCCTGAAGGAGAAAATATGATTACCGGAAGCAAAAGAGTAATAAAATATCAGAGTTAAAGTAACATAAGAATATTTATAATGCTGAAATTACTAAAAAACGAAATCCTAAATTATTCTATTTGAAATAATTTTAATAATATTTGCATAAATTTGGAATGAATGTTAATTATTAACAGGCATTTTATGTTATGTTATATTAAATTTTTTCATTTATTTTAGTACTTATTTTGATTCTTTTGTTTATGAAACGATTTCTAGTTATTATTTTATTCCTGATAGGCATCATCCTGAATTTACCTGCTCAAATCAAAGGAGAATTAAAAGAAAATTTTTATTGGGGTGAGACCTTTATTTTATATGAGGAATACAGGGATGCTCTGCCTCTATACCAGCTTCTTTTGAAAGTGAATCCCCTTAACAGTAATTACAAATACAGAATAGGGCAATGCTTGCTTAATATTCCGGGCAGGAAGCAGGAAGCCATAAGTTACCTTGAGGAAGCAGTTAAAGATATCAATCCCGGATACCGGCAGGGATCTTTCAGAGAGACCCATGCACCCCTTGATGCATATTATTACCTTGCAAATGCCTACAGAATCAATAACCAGCTCGAAAAAGCTATTGAAACATATCAAATTTTCAAGAAAAATCTGAATCCGAAAGTTTACGATACCACAATTGTTAATATGCAAATCGAATCTTGCCTGAATGCTCTCGAAATTACAAAAGTACCTCTTTACATTAAGAAAATCAATTCAGGAAATAACGTAAATAACCAGTACTCAGATTTTAATCCGGTTGTTTCTGCTGATGAATCAATTATGGTATTTAACAGATCCGAACCTTTTCAGGAAGCCATCTATTTCACAAAAAAAGTTGATGGCAAATGGAGTGAACCGGTAAATTTAATCCCCTTCTTTGGACTTGGTTTCGAGGATAAAAACTATGCTACATCAATCTCAGCCGATGGAATAGAATTATATATTTACAGGGCAGGTTCAGACTATACTGGAAATCTTTATGTAACCAGGCGGAAGGATGATGATACATGGACAGGTCTGATAAAACTCAATGACAACATAAATACGAAATACTGGGAATCACATGCTTCAATGACGCATGATGGAAAAAGGCTTTATTTCACTTCAAACCGTAAAGGATCATACGGGGGGCTTGATATTTATTACTCCGACCGTGACACAACGGGCGACTGGGGAGTAGCCAGAAACATAGGACCGGTTATAAATACCAGATTCAATGAGGATTGCCCTTTTATCTTAAAGGACGGAAAGACACTTTTTTTCAGTTCTCAGGGACATTTCAACATAGGAGGTTATGATATTTTCTATTCAACACTTCTCGAAAACGGAGAGTGGAGTGTACCCTTGAATGTCGGATACCCCCTGAATACCACAGATGATGACCTTTTCTTCCAGCCCTTGAATGATGGATATAAAGCATATTATGCAATGATTGGCCCCGATACATACGGCCTTACCGATATCTACCGAATTGAGATCTATTCTGAAAATCATCCGCGTAAATTTTATATTAGAGGCATTGTAAAGGTTCAGGACCTGCTCTCGATGTTCGGTGACAGTATAAAGGTGACCGCAATAAACAAGCAGAATCCGGATTCAAAAGTTATTGTTTATTCCAATCCAATTACCGGGGAATATATTTTTGATTTGCTGCAGGGAGATTATACTTTGACTTTTGAAGGAGAAAACGCCGCAAAAGTTTCTAAGGATATCGAACTATCACTTTTCAGCCCCTTCGACACTTTACAGGTTGCCGATGTTCAACTACCAAAACTTGACCTTATTTCCGAAATTGAAATATTGACCGATAAAACTATTTCAACAAATAAAGGAGATACTGTAAGTATTCCTATCAGAACAGAAAAAGACGCTATTCTGGTCATTGAAAAATGGCTTGGAGATTCACTCTTATCTTCCGAACAGCACATCTTACGAGATTCTCTCTTTATTTACAAATTTTTGCCAGCAACAGGAGAAAACCGGGTAACCTTTAAATTAACCGACAAATACGGTAATATTACTGATACTGAGGTTATGGTTACAATGAAGAAAATAGAAGAGAAAATTATACGTCCCGAATACAAACATATCATTGCTCGCAGGCAGGTTGATAGTTTTATTGAAATGCTTAAAAACAACGCTGAAGGAGACCTTTTAAATCTTCTTCAGACGATTGATTTCAGTAAACAACAGTTCGCAAAGGCAGAAGATATTTTAACCTTTATTAAAAAAGAAGCTTCAAAAGTCGGCATTGATGATGAAGAGGTTGACAAACTTGCGCTTAAAACTGCTGTTACAGGAAATGTTTTATCGCAAGCAGCAATTGATATAATGGCAAGATATTCTACCTGTTTACTTAAAAAAATTCTGGAAGAGCTTGATATATATGAGGCAAAAATTCAGACATGGGCTGATTTCCAGAAATATTTAGCTGAGCACAATAAAGGGAAAATTACCTCTGAAAATCTTAATAGGCTGGCTATGGATATCATCAGAGGTCTTGATCCGGTTATTTCAATCCTCAGGGATCAGATTCTGGCATACAGCGAAATCAGCGGCAAGACAGAGCCTGTCGAAAACGCCGTCAGAAAAACTGATGCTAAAAACATCACAGCATATGGTGCATGGCTGAAGGATTTCTTCAATGAAGCAATTGAAAACAAGCTATCAAAAGATTATCTCGCGGGAATGTTTGCAGCATTAACAACACTACCCGGTACAGAACTTGAGGATTATCTTAAATGGTTGAAAGAATGTTCAACCCCGGCATTTGCAGCTTTCATTGATGCATTCGAGCCTGAAAAGCACCGGATACATAAACCGGAAGAATTTGTCAGATTCTTGATAGACAACAGAAAGAAAAACCTGTTTAATGAAGATGATATGTTCAGTTCAATGGCTGCCTTCATTGCCAATATACAAATCAGCAGGGATAAAATCATTATACCTGAAGAAGAAAAGAGAATTGAAATACAGGTATTCTGGGTAATATTAGGTGCAGGTCTGATATTCTTTATCATATTCTTCCTGAAAAAAAGAAAGAAAAAAAGCTAAAAATCCATTTTTTAAAATGTCTTAAATGAAAGAGATCTTCTGGTCGGTTTTAATATTAGCTGGTTTGATGATTCCTGCGAAAGGGCAGGACATTAAGGCTATGCAAGAACAATTTATTGAGGCAGAAGGCTTCTTTGTAACAGGTTATTACGATGACGCACTGGCGATATATCTAAATCTCTACAAGGATTTGCCCGATAACTCAAATCTTGCTTACAGAATTGGCGTTTGTTATCTTAATCTCAGTGGAAAAAAGAATATTGCACCTGAATACCTTGAAAAAGCTGTATTAAGAATGTCATCGCGTCAACGAGAAGGCACCATTTTACAAACCAACGCTCCCTACGATGCACTTTTCCAGCTCGGAAACGCTTATAGAGTCAATTATCAATTCGACCGGGCAAAAAGCGCTTACACACAGTACCGTGAGACACTTCTTCCGGATGACAGAGAAAACATCAATTTTATCGACCATTTGATATCTGTTTGTGATAACGCAAAAAAAATGATTTCAGAACCTGTCAATTGCCGCATAGAAATTCCCGATATTCCTCTACCAGAAGGGAGAAAAAACTATAATCCCGTTATTTCTTACGATGGCAATACATTTGCATGGATGACTTCTTTGCCATTCTACAACGCAGTTATGATTTCCACCCGACAGAAAGGCAAGTGGCTCCAGCCAGAAAATATTACACCTTGGCTCAGACCTGACGGGCAGATTTTTATTTCATCACTTTCATCCGATGGCAGTACACTCTTTTTTTCAATGAACGATATGTTTAACAGTGACATATATTCAATAACACGTACGGCTGATGGATGGACTGAACCTGCAAGAGCAGGAAAAAACATTAACACAAAATACTGGGAATCACAGGCATTTATAACCGATGACGGGAACTATATTTTATTTTCTTCTGATCGCCCCGGTGGTTTCGGAGGACTCGACCTGTATATTTCAAGAAAAGAAAATAATAACTGGGGAACTGCAATAAATATGGGACCTATTATAAACACCCCATTCAATGAAGATAGACCATGCCTGATTGAAAATGGAACAATTCTTTTTTTTACATCTCAGGGCCATGAAAATATGGGAGGTTACGATATATTCAAATCAGAAATAGAACCGGGAGGAATTTGGAGTAAACCTGTAAACCTTGGTTTTCCGGTGAATACACCTGATGACAATATCTTTTTTGCTCCAGTTGAAAAAGGCAAAGCTTTATTTATTTATGATTACAGGCAAATAAATAACGAAAACAGGGAAGGAATATATTATATTGTATTACAAAAATAAATTAGGGGGATATTTTCAAACATTCGATTTATTTTTTATTATATTTGCTATCATGTTTGCCATAAGGATGAAAAATAATCTTCTCCGGTTACTGTTTCTGACTCTCTTCTTTTTATCGCTACCCTCCTTTCCGCAGTCGGTAAAAGAACTCAAAAATATTTTTATTCAGGCAGAATCACATTATCTTTTTGAAGAATATGAACTTGCCAATCCACTTTATCTTTCATTATTAGCTTTTTATCCTGATAATTGTAATCTGTTGTATAAAATCGGTAACTGTTATCTGAATATTCCTGATGAAAAAGTTAATGCAATTGAATATCTAGAAAAATCAGTCAAAAACGCCTCATATAATTCGAAAAGTGAACAATTTAAGGAAAAAAGAGCACCACTTGATGCATATTTTTCTCTGGGCAGAGCATATATGATTAACAACGAACTGGAAAAAGCCATAAATACATTCGAGCTCTTCAAAAAACTTGTAAAGGAATCGACGCAAAAGGAAGAGATGTTGAATATTGATTTCGTTGACCAGCAGATACAGGCTTGCAAAAATGCCATTGAATTAATAAACAACCCGGCAAAAATTGATAAATCGAAATTACCTGACTATTTCGATCAGGGATCAGTAAATGAGAATCCTGTCATAAGTTTCGATGGCAATACAATTGCCTTTACTGAAAAACGCGGTTTATCAAATGCTATTTATTACTCAAAAAGAGAAAACGGAAAGTGGCAACCCCCGGTTGAAATCACTTCTGAAATTAATGCCGGTGAGGATTGTTCCACCTGTTCTCTTAATAATGATGGCACAGAACTTTTCCTCTACAAGGATGATAATAAGGATGGTAATATTTATTCAACTACATATCAAGATGGACGATGGAGTCCGATCAAAAAACTTAACAGGAACATAAACACTAAATTTTTTGAGTCACATGCAGCCATCTCCTGCGATGGTAAGAAACTATACTTTACCAGCAACCGTGAAGATGGAACTAACCTTGATATATATGTTTCTGAGAAAGATGCTTCAGGCGACTGGGGACCAGCAAATAAACTGCCTGACATTATTAATACCCCATTTAATGAAGATACGCCTTTTATAACTATAAGCGACACAATACTTTATTTTGCATCAGAAGGGCACTACTCAATGGGAGGATTTGATATCTTCAGAAGTATAAGAAAGGGTGATAGCTGGACAAAACCTGAGAACCTCGGATATCCAATCAATACAACAGATGATGACAGGTTTTATTGCCCCTTTAATAATGGATTGAATGCTTATTATGCCATTTCGACCGATTATAAGAAGAAAGATATCTTTTACATCGGATATGGTGTGCCTGCAATAGATCAGATTTTCAAAATATCCGGAAATGTCAGCCTTGCCGATTCACTTTCGTTACCAGACGAAAGCAACAGGATTTTTATGATTAATCTCATTACAGGTGATACAGTCAAAACTATTTTTCCACAAAGCGGTTCAGGCTTCTATTCAGTTGAGACACCACCCGGTCACTTCAGGCTTGTTTATACAGGTATAAATTATATATCTGTTAATATCGATACATTACTCGATCAGAATACACCCTCCAATGTCCTTTCCCTTAATGTAACGCTTCAAAAAGAATCTTCCCCTGTTGAATATGAGAAGATAGAACTGGAAAAAGCGCCGAGAGCAGAAGCTGATACAGCTACACTTATAAAAGATCTTAAAGTGGCAGATCTGGCGGACGAAAATGTGCCTGATTCAGATGTTCTCTACTATACAGTCCAGGTAATGGCACTGAAGAACCCTGTGGATGTAAGTTACTTTAAAAACATTCCTGATATCAAAGTAATGTACAACGATGTTGATAAATTCTACAGATATACAACAGGACGTTTTGCAACAAGGGAAGAAGCACTATCATGGAGAGCTGAACTGATCAGGAAAGGCTATCCCAATGATATTTTCGTTAAAAAGGTTTTAAAATCCCGGTAGTTACCCTTTTAAATATCTCAATCTGCTGATTATATGATAAAATTTGAGGAAATAACCCTCAGGGCTGTTGAACCTGAAGACCTTGAGTTACTTTATGAATGGGAAAATAACATAGATTACTGGTTGATCAGCAACACTATCAAGCCTTTTTCAAAATATCTCCTCAAAAAATATATTGAAAATTCGCATAAAAGTATTTTTGAGGCAGGTCAGCTCAGACTTATGATTGATATAGAGAATCCGAAAAAAGCCATAGGCACCATTGATCTTTTTGATTTTGATCCTTTTCATATGCGGGCAGGAATTGGTATTCTTATAGCTGACAGGGGAAACAGACGTAAAGGTTATGCTACAAAGGCATTAAAATGTGTTATTGATTATTGTTTCAATACTCTGCAACTTCACCAGCTTTATTGCAGCATTTTGTCGAACAACTGTGAAAGTATGGAACTATTCCGCAAGCTTGGTTTTGTTGAGACGGGAATAAGGAGGGATTGGGTCAGGTCAGCAGGAGGATACCTCGATGAGCATTTTTTCCAGCTTATAAACAAAAATGCCGGTACACAGACAGATATGTCCCGGCATTAATTAATAATACTTTTTCAGAATTATTTCATTATCGCTCTGCCCTTTTATTCCGGTATTCTCCCTTGAAATAATTAATATTCATTGCATCATACCTTGCCCGCTGGACATTAAATCTTGCCAGAAAATCCTCAAAGTCTTTTTTTGAAGCCTGTGTCCAACCCACTTCACTAATTGCAAACATTCTGGGGCAGGTCATATATTCGAGATGTTCGGGAGTAGAAATATATTCAGTCCATACATTACCCTGCACGCCGAGTATATGTTTGTGCTGCTCTTCGGTAAGTTCTTCAAAACGCGGATCAAATGAATAAACAGTTTCAAGCGGCAGATAGCCCCCAATTGCAAGAGGTTCATTGTCAGGTTCGGTCTGGTAATAATCGAGATAGAAATAATTGGTAGGTGTCATTATTACATCATGGTTCTGTCTGGCTGCCTCAATACCCCCTGAGACTCCTCTCCACGACATTACGGTTGCTTCAGGAGCTAGTCCACCTTCAAGTATTTCATCCCAGCCAATAAGCCTTCTGCCTTTTGAGACAAGGAACTTCTCAATCCTCTTAATGAAGTAACTCTGTAATTCATGTTCATCCTTAAGTCCTTCCTCCTTAATTCTCTTCTGGCAAAGCGGACATTTTTCCCATCTGGATTTAGGGCATTCGTCTCCACCGATATGAATGTATTTTGAGGGGAAAAGTTCAATTACTTCTGAAAGGACATCCTCAAGAAAAGTAAATGTCTCTTCTTTTCCGGCGCAATAGACATCTTCAAAAATGCCCCATCTTGTAGCAACTTCAAACGGCCCCCCTGTACAGGATAGTTCAGGATATGCAGCCAGAGCTGCCAGTGAATGACCGGGCATCTCAATCTCCGGAATCACAGTAATAAATTTTGAAGCTGCATAATTGACAATATCCCTCACTTCATCCTGGGTATAAAATCCACCGTAAGGTTTCCCGTCAAATATATGTGGTCTTTTTCCCGCATGACCTACAATCGTTTCCTTCCTGAAAGCACTCACTTCAGTAAGTTTCGGATATTTTTTTATCTCTATTCTCCAGCCCTGGTCTTCCGTAAGATGCCAGTGAAAATAATTGAACTTGTGCAAAGCCAGCAGGTCAATATATTTCTTAATGGTCTCAACCGGAAACATATGTCGTCCTACATCAAGATGCATACCCCTGTAAACAAAACGCGGTTCATCCTCAACAACACAACATGGTACGGATAGTTTTACGACATTCCCCTCAAAATTCTTCTCTACATCAGGAGGCATGAGCTGACGAAGCGTTTGAACAGCATAAAATAAACCTGCAGCACCTCCAGCACGAATTATAATATTTTTTCTGGTTACCGAGAGATTGTAACCCTCAGGGTTGGCTATACTGCTGTCGATTGTCATAAATACCGACTTCCCCGTAGCTCCCTTCCCTTCTCTAACAACAGGTTCATTGCCCGTGGCATTCTTTACCAGCATGGCTAAAAATTCTGCCGAAAGCCGTGTTTCATCATTGAGCGGTGAAACTACAATGGAACTCTTTGGCATAAATGTAAATCTGCCTGAAAGTTCAGTTAGTGAAACGGGTGCAGGAATAATTGCATAGATATTTTCTTCTGATGAAACAGTTGTACCCTGTTTACAGCTAAGTAATGCAATTGTCAAAAACATCAGCAAAAGAAAAATTGTATTCTTCATAATTCAAATTTTTTAATTTTCAATTTATTATTACTTGATAAAATTATCTTCAAATATAAAATATTCAATCTATTTACACTATCTTTATTATGATTCTATACAACATTTTTCAACACATCAGAAATGTCAGTTCCTTTTGCCTTTTATTATGCCTGAATACTTGCATTAATGAGAATCTCTCTGAAAATAATTATTGCAGCTTTTAAAATGTAATTAACCCGATGCTAATATTAAAACTATACCTGGTTTCAGATTACCTATGATACTCGAATTTTTCAGCAAACCACCCAAAACAACAAGTGGTTAAATTCTGTGTTCATATATTTGTTTTTGCCTTCATTTTATACTGGATAAAATATTCTTCCCGACTTTTCAATTAATAAAATATTCATATCCTAAAAAAATTTCAAAAATTAGCTTCTATAATTATTTTTTCAATCTAAAAATAAATTATTTGAGGTGAAATAATTTGAATTTATTACTTTTGTACGTTCTTAGAATTCAACGATTAAAATAATAAATGTCTGCTGGTAAAATCAGATCAATAAAATCTTTCCGGGTTTTGCTTGTTGAGGATCACAGGTATAATCAGCTGGTTCTTCAAAAAATGATTGAGACCCTTGGCGTACCTGTGGTAACCGCCTCAAGTGGAATGGAAGCCATTGAAATAATTTTGGAGAACAGTGACATCTCCGTTGTATTGCTTGACCTTAAGATGCCTGTTATGGATGGTTATGAAACAATGCGCGAACTTAGAAAAATCAATCCTCGATTGGTAATAATTGCTGAAACAGCATATGCACTTGCAGGTGACAGAAAAAAAATTATTGAAGCAGGGTTTGACGATTATCTTCCAAAACCCATATCTCTTGAAAAACTAAAAGAAATACTTTACAAATATCTGCCTGCATTATGAATCACGCAATTCATAACATTCCCGCCATGTTACGATACATTCTTCTTTTGCTGGCAGTATCACCGGCTTTCAGTTATGGATGCAGGAATAGTTCAGAACTTATGCATAAAAGAAATGCTATGAAAAGAAAATATAACATTGAAAATCTTTACGGGTATAACAAAGCTTTTCTCGGAAAATATACTCAAATAATTGAACTTAAGTCGGGTAATTCGGCTATAATACTTGTTCCTGCCTGGCAGGGACGGGTAATGACATCAACTGCTGAAGGAGAAAATGGATTCAGTTTTGGATGGATAAATCATAATCTCATTTCTTCAGGCGAACTTCAACCTCACATAAATGCTTACGGTGGTGAGGAACGTTTCTGGCTTGGTCCGGAAGGCGGACAGTATTCAGTTTTTTTCCCTCAGGACAGCAGTTTTACCTTCGAAAACTGGCAGACACCACCAGTAATAAATACGGAATCTTATGAAGTGGTTGAAAAATCCGCGAACAGTGTATTGTTCCGAAAAGAGGCATCGCTTGTGAACTATAGTGGCTTTAATTTTAAACTGAAAATAGAAAGAAGGGTAACATTACTGCATCCTGAAGAAACTCCCCATCTGTCTGAGTTTGATTTTAAAGGATTAAACATCGTTGCATACAGTTCTTCAAATACTATTACCAATACAGGAAATATTGAATGGAAAAAAGAGACGGGCCTCTTATCAATCTGGATGCTGGGAATGTTTAATCCTTCGCCTTCGGTTGTTGTTATAATACCAGTGAGAGAAGGAGCTACTGAATCATTAGGACCTATAGTTAATGACAATTATTTCGGCAGTATATCATCTGACAGACTTAAAATTATTGGTAATCATGTATTTTTCAAAGCAGATGGCAAAAGCAGAGGTAAAATTGGTATACCTCCCCTGAGAACAACCGGGGTAATGGGAAGTTACGACTTTGAAAACAACATTTTAAATCTTCTTTTCTGTGATTTGCCCGAAGGAGAAACAGATTATGTGAATTCTGCATGGGAGCTACAGGAGAATCCTTATTCAGGTGATGCTTATAATTCATACAACGACGGACCTCTTGAAGATGGATATCAGATGGGACCATTCTATGAGCTTGAAACATCATCACCTGCTGCAAAATTAAAACCAGGTGAAAGTTTAACACATGTGCAGATCACGGTTCATCTATCAGGTAAAAAAGAGAAACTTATTGAAGTTTCCGAGAAGATACTCGGGGTTAATCCTGATAAAATTGCTGGAATTTTTAATTAGTCTGCATAAAAACTTTTATAACCAGTGCCTTCTTTTGATTTGTCTTTTCCTCGACCAGACAAGTCTGGATGCGTCGTTCAGAAAAAACTATCTGATTAATCCTTAATTAAAAACTGAAAAAGGGATTATCCACCTTCAGGCGGATGATCCCTTCTAAGACCTCCATGCACCGGCAAATTGCTCCGGTCACGCATGCGTGACCCTATTTTCGCTTTTCTTCTCTCCTCATCCAGACAAGTCTGGATGCGTCGTTCAGAAAAAACTATCTGATTAATCCTTAATTA
>DYKN01000011.1:46758-87396 GCA_020722575.1 Rikenella microfusus
TTTCGCTTTTCTTCTCTCCTCATCCAGACAAGTCTGGATGCGTCGTTCAGAAAAACAAAAATCCTCCGCCTGAAGGCGGAGGAGCAATTTGCCGGTGCGGAGAGAGGGGGATTCGAACCCCCGTTCCGCCGGCTGGCGGAAAACGGTTTTCGAGACCGTCCCATTAAACCACTCTGGCATCTCTCCATTTATGATTATGCCATTAAATCACTTTCAATCACGACACCTGTACCGGTGTAAAAAAACGGCTCAAAGATATAAAATTGGTATGTTAATACATAAATATATAACTTATTAATTAATCTTTGATAAATTGGATTTTAGCAAATTTTTTAGTGAATTAAATACTTATATTTAAAAGATTAAAAACTTATTTTAAAATAAGAATTCTTAGCTAGAAGGTTTGGGTATTAATACTAATGAAAAAAAATAAAGTCCGGTTTACTTTTGCTGAAAAAGCAGAGCATGCTTGATTTGTTTCTCAAGAAATTTCCAGTAAAAATCTATCACAGGCAAAAAAAAGTTGTCAGGCAACGTATTGCGGCCGACAAGCCTTTAAAGAGTGCAATGAAGGCAATTTCATGGAGATTAATTGGTACTCTCGACACAATGATCATCAGTTATATTTTAACCGGTAAAATAAACATTGCTGTTTCGATTGGAGGAATAGAGGTAATAAGTAAAACCATACTGTATTTCATTCATGAACGATTATGGTCAAGAGTTCACGAGCCCCAAATAAAAAAAATCAATATCAAAATAAGGCGTGAAGCATGGAATTAAATGGTTTAAAAGATATTTTGAAGAATCTTCCGGCTGATGAGGCAATTAAAAAAATCAGTTCATTTTTCCCCGGTAAAATAGTGTTCACTACAAGTTTTGGTATTGAGGATCAGGCCATAACACATATGATTTGTACATCAGGAGTTGATGTGGAAATAATCACACTCGATACAGGCCGGCTTTTTCCTGAAACCTATCATGTTTTTAATGAAACTATAAAAAAATACAATAAGCAAATAAAAGTATATTTTCCTGATTATAGAGATGTTGAAAAAATGGTTTCGGAAAAGGGGCCGTTCAGTTTTTATTATTCTGTTGATAACAGGAAAGAGTGTTGCAGGATAAGAAAATCTGTTCCGCTGGCACGGGCTCTTGAGGGTAAGGAATGCTGGATTTCAGGTATCAGGGCTGAACAATCGGAAACTCGGAAAGAAATGGAACAATTAGAATATGATAAGAGTAAGGGTTTGTATAAGTTTTATCCTCTTTTCAACTGGAGCTTTGAAGAGGTGAAGCAATATGTAAAAGGAAACAATGTCCCTTATAATGTACTGCACGACAGAGGTTATGTTAGTATTGGATGTCAGCCCTGTACAAGGGCGATTGAGCCGGGTGAGGATTTCAGGGCAGGACGATGGTGGTGGGAAAAGGGAAATCAGAAGGAATGCGGTATTCATTTGAAACAGTAAATAGTGGGTACATGAATATTGAAAATCTTCATTTAAGAGAGCTTGAGAATGAAGCTATCTATGTAATCAGGGAGACTGCTGCACAGTTTAGCAAAAAGGTTATACTTTTTTCAGGAGGGAAGGATTCTATTGTGCTGGTGCATCTTGCCAGAAAAGCTTTCTGGCCGGCAAAAATGCCTTTTTCTCTTTTGCATATTGACACCGGACATAATTTTCAGGAGACTCTTGATTTCCGGGATAATCTTGCCAGCCGTTATGGCGTTGAGTTAATAGTAAAATATGTTCAGGATTCGATTGACAGGGGCAGGGTAAAAGAAGAACAGGGAATAAACGCAAGCCGAAACAGGGCGCAATCAGTAACACTTCTTGATGCAATAGAGGAAATGGGTATTGACGCAGCAATTGGAGGAGGAAGGAGGGACGAAGAGAAGGCCAGGGCAAAAGAACGTTTCTTTTCCCACAGGAATGAATTCGGGCAGTGGGATCCCAAGAATCAGCGTCCGGAATTATGGAATATATTTAATGGGAGAAAATCCCAGGGTGAACACTTTAGGGTTTTTCCTATCAGTAACTGGACTGAGCTTGATGTATGGCAGTATATTATGGAAGAAAGAATTGAACTTCCCTGTATTTATTTTTCACACCGACGTAAAGTTTTTAACCGTAATGGGGTATTGCTTGCATGGGCTCCATTTATGAGGTTAAAAGATAATGAAGAGGTCTTTGAGGAAGATGTTAGATGCCGTACTGTAGGCGATATAACCTGTACCGGGCTTGTTATTTCAAAAGCAAAAAGTGTTGAAGATATTTTAAAGGAGGTTGCTGTGAGTCGGGTTACAGAGCGAGGGGGGAGGTATGATGATATGAGGTCAGAAGTTGCAATGGAAGAACGAAAGAGGGAGGGATATTTTTAATTAATTTTTAACTGAAAATTATTTTGACAATAACAGGATAAATACATTTGATGCTGATAAATAAGAAGTAATTGTATGTTAATAAATTTAAAGATATAATCATACATTACATTTTGAATTAATTAAAAAATTTATTAATAAGTAAATATTATCGAATAGTAATTTTTTTCAGATAGTATTAATTATTAAATAAGCATTTTTATCAAATAGTAATTTTTTTGAAATAGAAAATTTTATCAAATAATATTTTTTATCAAATGAAAGAATTTATTAATTTATATGATTTATTATTTCATAATTTTTATTATGTAAAAAAATTTTCCAAATAGTAATTTTTATCAAATGATAATATTTATTAAATAATATTATTTACTTTTTACTCTTTGATAATTTTTACTTATTGAAAATTTTTACCGGTTAATAAATTATATCAATTAATAATCTTTGTAGTATGATGAACTCTCAATTAAACAATAAAAATTTTAAATTATACAAAAGAGATTACGTTTCCATCCATTCCATTAAAGTTACACCTAAATTGTTTTCTATCAAAACTATGAATCTCCTCTTAAACATTTCACAATTAAAAAATTTTATCAATTAAATATTTTACAAAACAAAAAATACCAGAAAAAATAAAATAATATATTCAAATGCGCATGATGAACCAGACTTCTCAATCAAAATACAAAAATCTCCTCCGATTTACAACAGCAGGTAGTGTTGACGACGGCAAAAGCACTCTGATTGGTCGTCTGCTCTACGATAGCAAATCAATATTTGAAGATCAACTGGAACATATTTCTCAATCAAGCAAAAGACTCGGAAAAGATGAGATTGACCTTTCTTTACTCACCGATGGCCTTAAAGCCGAACGCGAACAGGGAATAACAATTGACGTTGCTTATAGATATTTCTCTACCCCAAAAAGAAAATTTATTATCGCCGACACCCCGGGCCATATCCAGTATACAAGAAATATGGTTACAGGAGCCAGTACAGCCGACCTCGCCCTTATACTCTTAGACGCACGAAAAGGGGTGCTAGAACAGACCCTGAGACACTCATTTATTGCTTCTCTTCTCGATATCAGACATTTAGTTTTCTGTATAAACAAAATGGATATGGTAAACTTCAATCCCGCTGTTTTCTACTCTATAATTAATGATCTTGAAAAAATAAAAGAAAAACTTGGAGTGAAGGATGTTCATTATATCCCCATAAGCGCAAAATATGGAGATAATGTTGTAAATAGATCATCTAACATGCCATGGTATGAAGGAAACACTCTGCTTCACCTCCTTGAAACAATTAAAATAGAGACCGGAAAAAACCAGAAATTCCCAAGATTACCAGTACAAACAATTATACGTCCACAATCGAAGGAATTTCCCGACTATAGAGGCTATGCAGGTAGAGTATCAGGAGGTACCTTCAAAACCGGAGATGAAGTCATTACAGTGCCTTCCATGATTAAATCAAAAATCAAATCAATCAATGCAGCCGATATTTTCCTCGACATGGCCTCTGAAGGCGACTCGGTAACAATTACCCTGACCGATGATATAGATACCGGTAGAGGAGACTTGATTGCCCGATCCGATTGCATGCCAAAATGCAGCAATGAAATAAACGCTATGATTTGCTGGTTTGATGAGACATACCTTCAAACCAATAAAAAATACATTCTAAGAAACCATACTAACGAAACATACTGTATACTGAAATCTATCAACTTTAAACTTGAAATAAGTTCTCTTGAGAAAAACTATGAGGATAAAAATATCCTGATGAACGACATAGCATCAGTCACAATTAAAACACCCAGCCCATTATGGTATGATTCATATCACGAAAATAATGTTACCGGCTCTTTCATTCTCATTGACGAATTTACCAATAAAACTATAGCGGCAGGTATGATCGACTGATATTAAAATCATTGTAAATCTTTCTGTTATCACAGTTCAGCAGAAAACTGATTAATCATTATTAAATTTCTTTAAGGTAATTTTTTACCGATATTTAATATCTTTACGCTCATACTCTTTAAATTTATTCCATCATGATAAATATTTTCACCCATCCGCTCTATGGTAAACACGATCTCGATTCAGCAATGATGTCTCTCTGGAATTTTTACAAGAAAAACTTTCTTACTCTATTCATAATCTCTTTAATTATATCTTTGATTTCCCAGCTGTCAACTCTTATGGTGAATTTCGAAGAGATAAAAAACATGACCTCACCAAATGAAATTATTGACTATCTCAGACAAAAAATTGTTCCACTTACAATTATTATGCTTTTAAGTCTTTTATTTAATGTGATTTTGAACCATTACATTTTAATAAAACCTGTTGACAGTTCTGCTGGAACAGCCGGAATAATTTTAAAATCTTTTAAATATTTCCTGCCCTACTTAATCATAATAATAATCTTTTCCTTTGCAGGATCTTTCATACTGGTATTGGGTTTGCTTGCACTTGTAATCGGAGTCTTCTTTGCAATTCTTTACCTTTTAATGATATCATTCTTCATACTACCGGTAATGATGAGTGAAGGAGACAATATCGGTAATGTTATCACAAGAACCATCAAACTTTCGCACAAAAACTTATGGCCAAACCTTGGCTGGAGTGCGGTAATTATCCTTATCTATCTTGTTCTTTCATTCGTCCTTTCAGGACTTGTAATGCTCCCTTTTACCGGAACATTTTTCAAGGCTCTCATCAACCCTGAAAATACTTCTTCACTGATAAGCGTGGCGACAAACCCCGTAGTAATTTTCCTGTCAGCTGTATCGAGCGCTCTTCTGATGCCACTTTTCCCGATATTTTCTTTTATACTTTATTTCAATGCCAGAGCAAGAGAGGAAGAAATCTTCACAGGATCTGACGAAAGTTCTAATAACCAGATAAAAGTGGAAGATTTATATGCTCTCCCAAAGAAGGAAGAAGGGGAACCGGAACAGAATTAAGGTTTGAACCATAAAGAGCCCGGAATAAAAAAATGGTTTAAACTTTTTTTATGCAGCGTTTGGTATCCGGAGTCAAAGTTACAGTTTAAAAATTAAAATTTCATATTTAAGTCTATGGTACTAATTTTAAAAAGTTAGATTTTCAAATTTTTCATCATGTATTTGCCAGCAGATGAAAAAGGTGGGAAAATTTGAGAATAATAAATAAACTATATATGAAAGCAGTCGCATTTAACGGCAGTCCGAGAAAGGGCGGAAATACAGAAATTCTTCTTAAAGAAGTACTGAATATTCTGGGACAGAGAGGTCTGGAGACCGAATTAATTCATGTTGGAGGGCAGGAAGTGAAAGGATGCATTGCCTGTCTGAAATGCCGGCAGGAAAAGGATGGCCGGTGCCATCAGAAGAATGAATACCTGAACAAATGTATTGAAAAAATGCTTGGAGCCGAGGTGATACTGATTGGTTCACCTGTTTATTTTTCTGACATTACCTCCGAAACAAAAGCATTAATTGATGTTTCTGGTTATGCTCTGAGGGGAATCGGAGCACCTCTTAAAAGGAAGATCGGAGCTGCAGTTATTTCAGTAAGACGTGCAGGAGCCATTCATGCTTTCGATTCAATCAATCACTTATTCCTCATAAACGAAATGATCATTGCCGGATCATCATACTGGAACCTTGGTGTGGGCAGGGAAAAAGGCGAAGTGTTGAAAGACGAGGAGGGGCTCAGAACAATGAGAACCCTCGGCGAAAATATTGCATGGGTGGCGAAAAAAATTAGTACTATGTAAATAATAACAGAGCCGGGGGCAAACCGGCTCTGTTGATTTATCTGGATTATTCTTGCTTCTTCAGTAACTTTCTCTCTCAGTATAATGAGTATGAAGTAGCTCGTGAGCTTTATGGCTGTTGGGTTTGCCGAGAAACTCTTTATAAACACCAATGATTTCAGGGTTTTCGTGTGATTTTCTCAGCATCATGTGTTCGTCCTCTGCATAGATGGCTTCGACTCGTTTCTTCCTGATTTCCTGGCTTGTTGGAATCGGTTGTCCTCCCCCACCGATACATCCGCCGGGGCAGGCCATAATCTCAATGAAATGGTAATCAGCCTTTCCTTCACGAATTTTTCTCATCAACCTGTTGGCGTTTGCTAGTCCGTTAGCCACCGCAACCTTCAGTTCTACACCTTCAAGGAATTTCCAATCATCAGTACAACCCTCAATTTTTATTTTAGCTTCCTTCACCCCTTCCAGCCCTCTAACAGGTGTTATATTCAGGTTTCTGAAAGGAACCTCGCGACCTGTAATAATTTCATAGGCTGTACGTAATGCGGCCTCCATTACGCCTCCTGTTGCACCAAAAATAACCCCTGCACCGGTTGATTCTCCCATAACGGAGTCATAATGAGATGGCTCAAGTGCACGAAAATCAATGCCTGCCTGTTTGATCATTATAGCAAGTTCACGTGTGGTAAGTACAAAATCAACGTCCTTGTATCCGCTTGCTCTCATCTCAGGTCTGTCGGCTTCATACTTCTTTGCAGTACAGGGCATTATCGAAACAGATACAATCTTTGCAGGATCTAATTTTCTTTTCTGTGCATAGAAGGTTTTTGCAAGTGCACCGAACATCTGCTGTGGTGATTTGCAGGTTGACAGGTTGGGTAGAAACTCAGGATATTTATGTTCAATGAATTTTATCCATCCTGGAGAACAGGAAGTAAACATTGGCAGTCGGGTCTTACTGTCACCTTCAACGATCACCTTCTTTAGTCTTGACAGCAATTCAGTTCCCTCCTCCACGATGGTAAGGTCGGCAGCAAAATCAGTATCAAGAACTGAATCAAAACCCAGTTGACGAAGTGCAGTAACGAGTTTTCCTGTCACCCTTTCTCCCGGGTCATATCCCAGATCCTCGCCCAGAGCAACCCTCACCGCAGGTGCAGTCTGAACAACAACATGTTTATCAGGATCGTATATTGCATCCCATACAAAATCGATAGATGTCTTTTCTACAAGAGCACCGGTCGGGCAACGGTTGACACACTGTCCGCAGTTGGTGCACACTACATGGCTCATCGGCTTATCATGAAATGATGATATCTTCTGATGCTTGCCCTTGTTGGCAACAGCTATGGCTGAGATGAACTGAAGCTCGGAACATGTTCTGACACAGCGCTGACAATGAATACACTTGCTGTCATCTTTAATAAATGCAGGGGATGATCTGTCAATCTGGTATGGATGATCTTCCACGAGATCGAGGAAAATGGATTCCCCAAACGCAAATTCGTTTGCCAGAGCCTGAAGTTCACACTTCTGATTCTTGTAGCATTTTGTACAATCGCTCCTGTGTTCCGAAAGAAGAAGTTCAACAATGTATTTTCTCGCATTCCGCACTTTCAGACTGTTGGTCTGAATCTTCATCCCTTCGACAACAGGTGTGGCACATGAAGCCATAAGTGTTCGTGCTCCTTCCTGTTCTACAACACAAACCCTGCAGTTTCCTGCAACGCAAAGATCAGGATGGTTGCAGAGAGTCGGGATATTGATATTTAATTTTTTTGCCGCCTGCAGAACTGTCGTTCCGAGTTCAACAGATACTTTTTGACCGTTTATAGTAAGATTAACCATATTTTTCTCCTTTTAAAACTGATTAGTAAATAATTTCTTCCCTGAAATTTTCCACAATGGTTTTGAACGCATTTCCGACCGATTGTCCAAGTCCACATTTTGAAGCCATTTTCATGACATCTGCAAGTTTGATTAATTCATTCAGATAGCTGGATTTTACCTCTCCCTTTTTAACCATTTGAATTCCCTTGAGGAGTTGCTGGCATCCGACACGGCAGGGAGTGCATTGGCCGCATGACTCTTCAGTGAAAAATTCCAGATAATTATGAAGGACATTGTACATCGATCGGGAGCTGTTGAAAAGTTTCATTGAACCGCCTGTCGGTACTCCTTCAAAACCAATGATTGTATCGGCGAATTTTTTTCTGGGCACACAGAAACCTGAAGCACCTCCAACCTGTACTGCTTTGGTATCACCGTCTCCAAATTCATTTACAAACTGCTGTACCGTCATTCCAAGTTCAAGTTCATAAATCCCGGGAACTGGCGTATCACCTGAAACTGAAAAAACTTTTGAACCCCGCGAATCTTTTGTTCCAAGTTTAGAACAGATTTCCGGACCGTGATGAATAATCATCACTGCAGTAACCAGTGTTTCAACGTTATTTATTGAAGTGGGTTTAAAGAAGACACCTGAGGTTGTGGGATAAGGTGGTTTATTTCTGGGTTCTCCTCTTTCACCCTGAATCGATTCAAAAAGTGCACTCTCTTCACCACATATATACGCTCCGCTTCCAAGCCGGTAAGTTATATTGAAATCAATTCCTATCTCATTGAGAATTTTGTTGAATGATTCAAGCTCTTTCAACAGTTTGGGAAGGAGAAATTTATATTCACCTCTCAGGTAAACTATTCCATTCTTTGCGCCTATTGCCATTGCTGCAATGGTCATTCCACAGTAAACTTTATAAGATACCCTGTCGAGTATCTCTCTGTCTTTGAATGTTCCAGGCTCACCTTCATCAGCATTACAGACAACATATTTTTCGGGGTCTTTTTCCGCTGCTGTATATTTCCATTTCAATCCTGTAGGAAAACCTGCACCACCGCGGCCCTTCAAACCAGATTCAAGTATCTGCTTTATAATCTCTTCACTGGTCATCTCATAAGCCTTCCTGAGAACATCTCTTGCATTAACCTGTTCGAATATGAGGTCAACTTTATTTAAACCTTTTTGTTCCATGTTATTGCGGTCAGTTAAATTATTTTTTCATGTAACTCTTGAGTATTTCAACAATCTTTTCCGGTGTAAGCTCGGTATAAGGTATTTCATTAATTAGCATAGCCGGAGCCTTATGACACCAGCCTATACAGTTTGTTTCCAGAAGGGTAAACATTTTATCGGGGGTAGTCTCTCCCACCTTTATTTTTAAAATATCTTCAAGGGTCTGAAGTATCTCGTTTTTCCCCTTCATCATACAAGTAATCGTCTTACAGATCCTTATAACATACTTCCCTCTTGGCTCAGTATCAAGAAAAGTATAAAAGGAAGCTGTTCCGTAAACCTCAGCGGCAGAAATATCAAGTTCCTTTGCCACTTCAACCATAGCTTCATCTGAAAGGTAATTGTGTCTTTCGACAATACCCTGCAGAATCGGGATCAAACTGTCTCTACGCTTCCCGTGTTTCTCAGTTAACTCTTTTACCAGATTTCCAACATTATACATTACTGTGACTTTTTTAGATTTTACCTTGGTTTTCTTAAATTTTTAAAAAGATGGCCAAAAATAACACTTCTGTGTTAGATAAAAAACTTACAATTGTCATATTTTTTAATTATTGTGAAAAAATTAACAAAACTTAACTGATTCCTATTTCAGGTAGCTGGTTAAAAAGTATGAACCTGTTTTTCAAACCAGAGGGTGAACTCGTCAAGGCCTGTACCATTGGTGCAGGAAACTCTGAATAAAGGTACTCCGGGATTAATTTTTCTGAGATCGGTTAGAAATGATTCATAACTAAAATTTGTATGATGCATCAGGTCGATTTTATTAAGAACTACAACTCTTGCCTGCCGAAAAAGCATTGGATATTTTGCTGGTTTGTCGTCACCTTCAGGTATGCTGACAATTGCCAGACGGAATGATTCGCCAAGGTCAAAAGCGGTAGGACAAACAAGGTTACCTATATTTTCCACAAAAAGTACATCAAGATTTTCAAGATCGAAATATTCAAGAACCCTGAAAATGCTATAAGAATCGAGGTGACATCCCCCGCCTGTATTAATTACTACCAGTGGAATTTCAAATTTTTTCAGTCGCTGTGCATCTCTGTCGGTTGTAACATCACCTTCAATAACACCTAACCTGAAACGTCCCGCCAATCTCTCACATAAACGCTCAAGCAGAGTTGTCTTTCCGGCACCGGGTGAACTGATAAGATTTATCATGGTCACCTTTTTATCCCTCATAATACTTCTCACTTCATTAGCTTTGTTCTGGTTCTTATCCAGAATATTTTTCATAATTTTAATTTCCATAACTATTCTCCTTCAATACTTTTTATAAATATTTCCATTCCGGTAACTATTTCAATATTTACTGAGCCGCAAAACTCACAGATGAAATTATACTCATCCGCAATATAATCTGCCCCGCAATCAGAACATTTCAATTTCAAAGGTATAATTTCAGTTTCAAGTCGTGCATCATTAGCCTTTGTACCCTGAACCACCACGCGGAAAGCTGTCTCAAGAAGTTCAGGCACTACCTGTGATGCCTGTCCAAGGCATATACTTACCTTTGTTACCGAGGAAAGTTTTTCTTTTTCTGCCGTTTCGATAACTATAGCAACAAGGTTTTCTGCTATACTGAGTTCGTGCATCCTTCGCAAAAATTAACAAATTCTTGGAAGCTGACTGCCTGAATGCATATCAAGTATTCTGGTTCCGCCCGAAATAGTTTTCATTGCAACAAGTCCCTGTCGTTCAGTTGTAACTCTGCCAATCACTGAAGCATCTTTCCCCAGCGGGTCATTTCTAAGGATTTCAATTACTTTTTCAGTGTCTTCTTCAGCCACCACAAAAAGGACCTTACCCTCATTTGCCAGGTAGAGCGGGTCAAAACCCAGCATTTCGCAAGCTCCTTTAACAGGCTCTTCAACAGGTATTTCTTTTTCGTTCACTTCCATTCCCATCCCTGTAATTGAAGCAAGTTCATTTAGCACTGTTGCAAGGCCTCCGCGGGTGAGGTCGCGCATGAAGTGAATACCCTGCACTTTATCGAGCACTTTTCCAATAAGATGATTCAATGATGCACAATCCGATATTACTCCGGTAGCAAAACCCAACTGTTTCCTGGCGCTCATAACCGCAATTGAATGATTACCCACAGGTCCGTTAATTATCAACCTGTCATCTGCCTGTACTCTCACACCTGTTCCTGTTTCCCTGAACATTTCCCTTACTTTGCCCACTCCTGCAGTTGTAATAAATAATTTGTCGCATTTACCCTTTTCCACAACTTTAGTATCGCCGGTAACAACTCTAACTTCTGCCTTCCGGGCTTCTTCTGCCATTGATAAGGCAATCTCAACAAGATCGTCAAGCGGCAATCCTTCTTCGATTATGAATGAGGCTGATATGTACAACGGTATTGCTCCTGACACGGCAAGATCGTTCACAGTACCACATACTGCGAGTTTACCAATGTTCCCGCCCGGAAAAAAGATGGGGTTAATAACATACGAATCGACAGTAAAAGCAATATCGCTTCCTGAATGTTCAATAACTGCTGAATCGGTAAGGGGTTCTGTCATCCCGAACCTGGAAGTAAAAACTTCCCTTACCAGTTCACCTGTAAGTTTTCCGCCGCTGCCGTGATTCAGGGTTATCTTATTATCCATTTCTCCAGTATCTGTAATATGCATTGCATGCACCTTCGGATGAGACCATACATGCTCCGACAGGGTTCTCAGGGGTGCAAACTTTCGAAAACATTAAGCAGTCGGTTGGTTTCTTTCTACCCCGTAATACTTCTCCACAAAGGCAGCTACCATTATCTTCATTCAACCCTTGCCTATAGCTGATTTCGAAAATCTTTAAAGCATCATAATCAGCCAGTTCCTGCTTTATTCCAAGGCCACTATTTTTTATCATACCCAGTCCACGCCATTCCGCATCAGTTTCCTCAAAAACTTCATTCATGATACGGCGGGCTTTCACATTGCCTTCGGGAGTTACAGCCCTTGTATATTCAATTTCAGTTGTCAGATTGTTGTTATTTATCTGCCTTACCAGCATGTAGACCGACATAAGAATATCGGCTGGTTCAAATCCTGAGATCACTGATGCGATGTTATATTTTTCCGGCAGGAACCTGAAGTCATTCGCACCCGTAATTGTTGCCACATGGCCCGGACAGATAAAACCGTTTACTTCGGTACCGTCATTTATAATTGCTTCAAGTGCTGGAGGCATAATCTTATGAGCGCAAAGAACAGAAAAATTATAAATATTTCTTTTTCGGGCCTCAAGAATTGATGCGGCGGTCCCTGGTGCAGTGGTTTCAAAACCTATTCCGATAAAAACAACTCTCTTCTCCGGGTTTCGTGAAGCTATCTCCAGAGCATCGAGGGCAGAAAAAACGATCCTTATATCAGCACCTCGCATTTTTTCTGTTTCGAGTGAAGAGAGTGATCCCGGTACCCTTATAAGATCTCCAAAAGAAGTAATTATGATATCTTTTGACTTAGAGAGATCAATTGCCATATCAATGAAGCTTACAGGGGTAACGCACACAGGACAACCGGGTCCGGAAAGCAATGTTATGGAGTCAGGCAGCAACGACGGGATACCAAAGCGATGGATGGCTGCGGTATGCCCTCCGCACACCTCCATAAAAGTGTATCTACCTACAGCCTCTGCTCTTATTTTCTCGGCCAGCAACCTTATGTGCTTTTCCGAACGAAACTCGTCAACAAATTTCATTATGTCCTGTCAAATGAATTTTCCATTTCCTGAAAGAGGCGCATAATTTCCTGCGCTTCATCCTCATTAATTTTTTGTATGGCAAAGCCCGCATGAAGCAAAATATAATCGCCCGGCCTTACATCATCAATCATCTGCAGTCCGGCCTTGAATAGTGTGCCTCCAATTGACACTTCGGCCAGGTCACCCTGTATTTCAATGACTTTTGCTGGAAGACTCAAACACATATTTCACGTTTTTTTGATGCAACCGCTAGTTGTCCGAGTGCAATGCCTCCATCATTTGCAGGTACTGCCTTATTAGCATAAACTTCAAACCCCGCTCCGGCTAAAAGCCTCATTGTTTTCTCAAGCAGATATTTGTTCTGAAACACTCCACCCGACAGAACCACTTTATTAATGCTCCTTTCATTCCTTATCTTTTCCGATACTTTTAATGAAGACATTGCAATAGTATTATGGAATTTTGCGGAAATATACGACATTTTACCTGTCGCTGACTCTTCAATTATTGATTTTATTGTTTCCCGGAAGCTGACCGTGTCAGCAACCTCAAAAGGATAATAACCATCTTCAGGCTCACTGATAACAGCCTCAAGTCTAATCGGAGCCTCTGATTCGAATGACGATACACTACAAAGTCCAATTAATGCGGAGACTGCATCGAAGAGCCTTCCGGCAGCTGAACTTAAGGGTGAATTGATCTCCCTGGATATCATTTCACGAACAACCAATAACTGATCAACACCGATGTTTTTTAACCCTTTTATACTGCTGTAATCAAATTTTTCACCAAAATACCTGTAAATATATGAAAAGGCGGTACGCCATGGTTCATCAATTACCTTATCGCCCCCAGGCAAGGGTATATAATCGAAATGTGTATAGCGTTCAAATTCCAACAAGGAAGCAATGAAGAACTCTCCCCCCCATATTTTCTCGTCGGTTCCGAACCCTGTTCCATCAAAAGCTACTCCAATTACTTTATCATTTATATGATTTTCCGCCAGGCATGATGCAATATGTGCATGATGGTGCTGGACTTTTATCAGGGGGATACCGAGCTGTTGATGAAGCATTTCGGCATATACCGTTGAGAGATAATCAGGATGCATATCGGAGGCGATAATTTCAGGTTTGAATCTGAACATTCTGCAAAACCTGTCAACCGCTTCCCTGAGAAATTCATAAGCTGATAGATTTTTAAGGTCTCCAATATGCTGACTCATAATAGCCTGATTTTCTCTTCCTATACAGAAACAGTTTTTCTGTTCAGCTCCAAGAGCGAATATTCCTTCAACATTGAATTCAAGATCAACAGGTGCAGGGACATAGCCTCTTGACCGTCTGATTAATCGAGGTTTACCTGCAATGAATTTTACGACAGAATCGTCGGCTCGGTTTACTATCTCCCTGTTATACAATAATAGCGCACCCGTTATTGGAAGAAGTAATTTTCTGGCCTTATCGTCATCTTTTATTACAGGCTCTTCCGAAAGGTTTCCACTGGTAAAGACTATTGCAGGAGTTTCAAGGCATCTGAATAGCATATAATGTAACGGCATATACGGCAAAATTGCTCCGACTGTTCCGAGTCCACTGTTTACAGCACGGGGTAAATCACTTTTCTGGCGAAGAATGACGATTGGTCTTCTCCATGATGTTAATTCCTCAAGCTCACTATTATCTGCAAAGCAATATTGAAGAAGAGTCTCTATATTACTGAACATCACCGCAAAAGGTTTTGCGTCGCGGTGTTTTTTCATTCGCAAACTTTCTACTGCACGGGTATTCAATGCATCACAAATGAGATGATACCCTCCCTGTCCTTTTACTGCTACAGCGCCTCCTTCATTTATTCTCCGGGCAACAGCAGAAAGTATCTCACCTATTTTAGTGATCCTCCTCCCATTTTCCTCATAAACATAATTCGGACCGCAATGGTTGCATGCTACAGGCTGAGCATGAAATCTTCTGTCAAAAACATTATTATACTCCTTCTCGCATTTTTCACACATCCCGAAATCTCTCATCGAAGTATTATGCCTGTCGTATGGCAGATCAGTAATGATGGTAAACCTTGGGCCACAATTGGTGCAGTTTACCAGAGGATAGTCAATTCTGGCAGGGTCATTCTGCAGATCGGCAAGACAATCGGAACATACAGCTATATCGGGACTGATCTCCGTAACAAACTGTCCTCCGTCAGTGCTGGGTGCAATTCTAAAGTCTTTATAGCCTATTGGTTTACAACTGTTTATCTCTACAGATTTTATTTGTGAAGCAGGTGGGGCAGAAAAGACAAGGAGTTTAAGAAATTCCGAAAGTTTTTGTGCATGGCCTTCTATTGATATACGCACGCAGTTGGTCCTGTTATCAACCAGGCCTTTCAGATTAAGTGAATGAGCGAGGCGAAAAACAAACGGCCTGAACCCCACTCCCTGAACAAGTCCTTTAACAATTATTTCGTTCCCCTGTATAATAGTTCGATGTTTTTTAGTCCCTCAGTCTTAAGCTGGCTCTGAACATAATAAATAACACTTTCAAGTTCATCGCAGAGATTAACGTTATTGACAATAACATTTCCAGGTGTTTTAAGCAAAACCGGAGCAAAATTGACAATTCCCCTGATCCCGAATCTGACAAGTTCGTCGCATACCTCCTGTGCTGAAATCTCAGGTACTGCAATAATGGCAACTTTAACTTTGAAACGGTGGATTATCTCCTTCAACCTATCCATCCCGTAAACAGGTATTTCGAATCTTGCTTTCTGTTTATAGGGATCTATATCAAATGAGGCAACTATGTTCATATTTCTCTGCATGAACCTGCTGTATTTCGACAACGCAAGCCCCAGATTACCCATTCCAATCAGAACGATATTATGTTCTTTGTTTTTATGGAAAATAGCTTCAATTTTATCTAATAGGTCATTAATTTTATAGCCTCCTCTTTTATTTCCTTTAATATTAAATTCTGAAAAATCTTTCCTTACCTGGTCGGCATTAACGCCGGCTTCTTCGGCGAGAGTATATGAAAACACCCTTTCAATTCCCATCATCTTCAACCTGTAAAGACATGCCCTGTAAAGAAAAATCCTTCTAAGACTGTTTTTTATAAAATTTTTTGTGAATTTTTTCACATTAATTAATCTTTTTAAATTAAAACTGCTGCAAGTTAATAATAATTTTTTAATTAACAACCAATATATATATAATTGTTTATCAATTTTTTAATATTATTATGATATTTTTTCACAAAAAATAATGAAATATATTATAAAATAATAATTTCATATAACATATTTTTATATGTGAACAAATTCACATAAATGAAATATTATTTTCTTAAAAAAGAGAAATGGGACAGGGCTCTTGATAATCTACTTGCTGATTACCGTATATATGCCCCTCTATATAATGAATTTGGTCATCAGGATTATGAACCCTTAACATCTGACCTTGTCTCAGCAATAGTTTACAACAAACCAAAACCTGTATCTCCGCTTAAGATTTTTTTCCTGCCTGTAAAAGAGAATGTCACAACAGAAGATCTGGATGAAAAACCTGCAATTATTATTGGCGTTCCAGCCTGTGACATTGAAGCTCTGGG
The DNA here is from genome assembly GCA_020722575.1 of Rikenella microfusus. Classification (GTDB taxonomy): domain Bacteria; phylum Bacteroidota; class Bacteroidia; order Bacteroidales; family VadinHA17; genus LD21. The sequence goes on from DYKN01000011.1 coordinate 63,299, forward strand.
CATCCTTGATGAAATATATCTTGATGAAAGTTATGAGGACAGGTTTTACCGTATGCGCAGAGAGAACACAATAATTATTGGTTCCGACTGCTTCGATATCAATGAACATTGTCATTGTACCTCCTACGGCATTAATCCATGGCCATCATCCAGTAAGGGTGATCTTTCCGTGACAATTAATAATGATCTTGTTATCCTGAGAGTTCTATCAGACCGTGGAAATAAATTTGCAACTGAAACTGTTAGTGCGGAAGTTGTTTCTGATCTAAGTATGATATCATTCATTGATGTCCGCCACAGAGAAATCGAATCGCTGCTCTCACGGGTCAACAAAGAACTTCCGGATTACAAGAAAACGGGTGAAATTGTCAAACAAGCCACAAAGGCTGTATGGATGAAATATTCTTCCACATGTGTTTCATGCGGAGCATGCACGACTGTTTGTCCCACCTGTACATGTTTCCTTCTTATTGACAAACCAGGTTTTCACAAAGTCAAACAGATGGATGCATGTCAATATCCGGGATTTGAAAAAACTGCCGGAGGGGAAGATCCCCTGAAAGAGTTACAAAACCGGTTCAGAAACAGACATATGTGCAAGTATGTGTGGAAACCTGAAAAATTCAAGAATTTAGCCTGCACAGGCTGTGGAAGATGTATAGAAGCATGCATCGGGAAAATCAACAAGAATAAACTATTCATTGAAACAGCAAAATAATTTTATATGCCTTCCGCAAACAATATATATAAACCTATCAGGGCCAAACTTACAGAAGTGATAACTGAGTCACCGACAATAAAAACCTTTGTTCTTATCCCAGAGGAAGATTTTTCTTTTAAAACCGGTCAGTTCATTGAAGTCACCGTTGATGGAATTGGAGAAGCTCCTTTTACTCCCTCTTCTTCACCATTAAGGATTGACAGGTTGGAGGTAACAGTAATGAAGACAGGTTATGTGACAGAGTATATGCATAACATGAAACCGGGAGAATACATGGGAATAAGGGGTCCTTTTGGAAGAGGGTATCCCGTAGAAAAATTTTATGATAAGGAAATACTTATTATTGGTGGAGGCTGCGGATTTGCACCTATACGTTCTCTCCTATACAATCTTGAGGCCATTACCGATAAATTGCGAAAAGTAATCCTGTGCTATGGATCGAAAACTCCGGAAGAGTGCATTTATAAACCATATATTGCCGAACTGCGTAAAATTCCGAAGTTTGAGGTTTACAGAAGTGTTGACAGAGGAGATAGTACATGGGCTGAAAAAGTAGGAGTAGTAACCGTCCTGCTTGACGACATAAAGGTTGACATTAAAAACTCGGTAGCAGTTGTCTGTGGCCCGCCCATAATGATGAAGTTCAGCACGCTTAAACTGCTCGATATGGGTTATCCTGAACATGATATTTACCTTTCAATGGAAAAAAACATGTCATGCGGACTCGGAAAATGCGGCCATTGTATGATGGGTAAATATTTTGTCTGTAAAGACGGACCTGTTTTTACCTATGACGAAATCAAAGACCAACCAAATATATGGAGCTGATATGGCAAAAAGAATATTGATTGATCTGATCAAACTGCGCAATGCTCTTGTTGAAAAACCTGACACTGAAGTTGCGGAGGCTGTATTTTATCCGGTTCCTAACAGCAACGGTCTTAAAACCATACGGGAGCTTGCCGTTTTCAGGTTTACCTGCCGCAGGTGTGAAGATGCCCCTTGCATTGCTGCATGCCCGGCTGATGCACTCGAAAAAGATGAAGACGATATTATCACACGATATACAAACCTCTGTGTATCCTGTAAATCGTGCGTCACTATATGCCCGTTTGGAACCATGATGACTGATTTCTTCAAACATCACCGAAACAAAGATCTCTATTTTGATTTAACTGACTCATACGAACTTGAAAGGTTTATCGAGGCATGCCCTCCCGGCACGGTAACAATCACTGATATGAAAGAGCCTTTTGAAGAAAACATTTATAAACTGAACGATAAAGTCCTTATAAAAGATTTTATTTATAAAACTGAATGATAAGACCATGGCAGTTGATCTTCTTTATTTTTTTGTTTTTCCCGGGCTACTGTTTTCGGCAGTAACTGGAGCTTTTCTTTCCTGGTTTGACAGGAAAATAACGGCCAGAGTACAGTTCCGAAAGGGACCTCCCCTGTTCCAGCCTTTCTACGACTTCTTCAAACTGCTTCTTGTTAAGGAAACAATAATACCCAGACAGGGTTCACCGGTTGTTTTTCTTCTTGCACCTGTATTTGCCCTATTTGGAGCCACAACGGCAGCTACACTTATACTGCTTCCTCTCTTTAACATCACAAGCGGCTTAAGAGGTGACCTCATCGTAATTTTTTACCTGCTTGCAATACCTTCATTTTCATACGTTTTAGGATCTCTCGCCTCCGGAAACCCCCTGGCAGCTGTCGGAGGTTCAAGAGAAATGAAACTGATACTCAGCTACGAATCAACATTCCTCCTTGTTATTGCAGGAATTATCCTGAAAGCATCACAAAATTTCGACCTGAATTCAATTATTACCATTCAGCATAATTCATCACCATTTATTAGTAGTATATCGGGCATAATTTTATTTGTCGTGGCAATATTCTGTATTCAGGCAAAACTCGGACTTGTGCCTTTCGACATGGCAGAAGCCGAAACAGAATTAGACGAAGGAGCTTTCATTGAATATTCAGGCGCTCCGTATGCCCTGATAAAACTTACCAAGTACATAATGTTCTTTATTCTTCCGGCATTTCTTGTAGCACTTTTTCTTAACGGTGTGACGCTGAAAGGTGTGGGCATCCTGTGGGCTGTGCTTAAAATTGCTGGTATAGTACTACTGATCACATTGATCAGGAATACCAACCCCCGACTTAAAATAAAACAGGCTGCCAGTTTCTTCCTGGTATGGATGAACCTGCTGGCTGTTATTGCAATAGTACTGGCATATTTTGGATATTAAATTACTGAACCGTGGGTTTTAAAAGTTTTTGTTTCAAAAAATCACTCTGGGTGTTCCATTTTGGAGGAGCATCATGCAACAACTGCGACATTGAGATTATCGACTGTCTGACCCCCCGATACGATCTTGAACGTTTCGGTATCCTGCTCGTGGGCAGTGTCAGACATGCTGATGTAATACTGGTCAGCGGCTCAATTAACATGCGCGACAGGGAAAGGTTGATAGAGGTCTACAATCAAGCACCCAAGCCTGTTTTTGTCGTTGCAATTGGAGCATGCGGATGCACCGGTGGAATTTTTGCCGAAGGAAATACTTTCGCCGGCCCCGTTGACAAAATCATTCCTGTCGACGCCTATATCCCGGGCTGTCCACCAAAACCCGAGGCAATCATCGCAGGTCTCATTAAACTGGTAAAAAGCAAATAGATAAAATTATTTAAGCGAACCGATAAAACTAATGATGACAACAGAATCAATCATAAAAGGCCTCAAAGAAAAATTTGGCCAGGATGTTTCTGACACCGTAAAGAGGAATGATAAACGTTACATTGTAACAATCAACCCCGTTACACTTCCGAAGGTGGCAGAATATCTTTACAGGGATGCAGGCTGTAGATTTATTATTGCTTCAGCACTTCATACCCGAAAAGGATTTGAGATACATTACCACTTCAGCAAAGATGAAACCGGGCTGATTCTTAACGTGCATGTGGTTCTCAGTCATGAAAAACCACAAATCGAATCACTCTCCAATATGTTCAATGCATCGAACTGGATAGAAAGGGAGATGCATGAACTGTTCGGAATCGATTTCCTGAATCATCCAAATCAGGAAAAACTTATTTCGGAAGGCAACTGGGCTGAAGGAGTTTATCCTTACAGAAAAGATTTCAAATAGAAACGAAATGGGAAGTAAATTTTTAATACCGATCGGTCCGTATCACCCGCTTCAGGAAGAGCCTGAACTCTTCAAACTTTATTGCGAAGGAGAAATTGTCAGGGATATCAAATGGGAAACAGGTTATAATCACAGAGGAATTGAAAAACTTTCAGAGTCAAAGACTTATGATCAGGTTTTCTTTCTTGTAGAAAGGATATGCGGAATATGTTCAACCTCCCATCCTTTTGCATTTGCCAATGCTGTTGAGGAGATCTGCAGGATAGAAATCCCCGACAGGGCAAAATATATCAGAAGTATTATAGGTGAGTTCGAACGCATTCACAGTCATCTGTTATGGGTAGGCCTGGCAGGTCATTTCCTCGGTTATAACACCGTTTTCATGTGGGCATGGAAATACCGAGAACCTGTTCTTGATCTGTTCGAGATGATAACCGGCAACCGCAACAGCTATGCAATGTTCAAAGTTGGAGGAGTAAGAAGAGATATTGAGGCTGCAAAAATTCCTGCCATAAGGAAAATTCTTTCGGAGGTAAAAAAGAAAACCGATCTGCTTACAGGAGCCGTAATGGATGATCCCGTAATACATGCAAGAACCAAGGGTGTGGGCATTCTTACAAAAGAAGATATAATAGATTTTGGAGCCGTAGGCCCAACGGCACGTGCATCGGGTGTTGCCATTGATGTGCGGAAAGATGACCCGTATGCAGCTTATCCCCTCGTAAACTGGAAAGTGATTACCGCCGAAGAAGGTGATGTCTTTGCCAAGGCAAAGGTACGCCTGCTTGAAATGTATGAATCAATTTCGATTATCGAACAATGCCTCGATAGACTGCTTAATGAAAAAGAAGGTGAAATAGAGATCAAAGTAAAAAACATTCCAGAAGGTATAGGAATGGGACGTGCTGAAGCTCCCCGGGGAGAAGTATTTCATTGCGTTTTCTCCGACGGATCAAATTCACCGGCAAGACATAAAATAAGAGCTCCAAGCTATGTAAATATCGCAACTTTCAAAAAATCATGCATAGGACAGAGCATCTCAGATGCAACTATATCACTCGCCGCTGTTGACCCATGTTACTGCTGTACCGAACGACTCGCCGTGGCAATAAATATTCATACAGGCGAAAAAATAATGAACGGGGCAGAAATAATTAAAGCCTCCGCACAAAAAACCCGTGAGATTATGACAAAAATAAAATGACAGTATGAACGAATACTTTTCAATAATTACTATCCCGGTGCTTGCAGGTATACTTCTTTTTACCATACCTGAAAAGTTCAGAAAAGTATCGGGAATCTTCTCACTGCTGATAAGTGCCGTTACTTTCTGGATGACAATATTGATTTTAAAATCTGCCGAATCAAAAATGACGCTGCGGGAGATTCTCCCCGCAATGTTTTCTCCTTCATCAATTCCGGAAGGTATCAATACATTCTTCTCTTTCAATTACGATAAACTTGCAGGACTTATACTGGTATTCATCAGCCTTTTTGCCTTTCTTATCCTTCTTTATTCGCTTGTTTACCTTAATAAAGTTCGTACGGTAAATTATTATCCCTATTTCCTTATTACCCTTGGATGTTCATACGGAGCAGTATTATCTGACAATCTACTTGTCTTTCTGACATTCTGGGGTATTCTGGGGATAACACTCTATAAGCTTATACAGGGACAGGATGAAAATAGTTCATCAACTGCAAAGAAAACACTTATTCTTATAGGAGCTTCCGACTCCATAATGATTATCGGAATTGCGATTCTATGGAAAATTACAGGTTCACTTGATATGAGTGCCATTCAGGTACCCACAGGTACTCCCCTTGGATGCACTGCATTCCTTGCCCTTCTTATAGGAAGTTTTACCAAAGCGGGTGCCTTCCCTTTCCATACATGGGTGCCTGATTATGCCAGAGATGCTCCGGCATCATCATCGGCATATCTGCCGGCTTCTCTCGACAAACTCCTGGGAATATACCTTCTTGCAAGGATTCTTAATCACATGTTCGTTCCCGGTGAATGGATGACACTTTTACTTCTTACCCTGGGAGTAGCCACTATTATTACCGCTGTAATGATGGCCCTTATTCAGCACAACTACAAACAGCTTCTCGGATATCATGCCGTTTCACAGGTTGGTTATATGATACTCGGATTGAGTCTGGGTTCTTTTATCGGAGTAGCAGCAGGCCTCTTTCACATGGTAAATCATGCTCTTTACAAAAGCGGTTTGTTCCTTTCTGCCGGAGCAGTGGAATACCGTACCGGGAAAAATGATATTGAAGAACTCGGCGGCCTTTCAAAGACAATGCCATTAACCTTCTTTGCAGCTCTGATTTTCGCAATGTCAATATCGGGTATCCCTCCTCTTAACGGATTTGCTTCAAAATGGATGATTTATCAGGCTATTATTGACTTCGGAGGTGGTACTGGCCTACCGCATAAACTTTGGATCTTATGGCTTACCCTTGCAGTACTCGGATCAGCCCTGACTCTTGCAAGCTTTATAAAATTCATTGGAGGTATATTCCTTGGCCGCAGGAAACAGGTGTTTGAAAACATCCGGGAAGTTCCGGCAGTTATGTGGATTCCTCTTGCCATTCTTGCCCTTTTCTGTATTGTGTTCGGAGTGGCAGCAACAAAAATAATAGTGCCCGAAATGCTTATGCCAATAACAGGCAGGTTTGAATTCTCAGGCCTCTGGAATTCCGGCTTTGTTTCGCTTCTTGTTCTGGTTTCAATTATCACCGGAATACTTATTTACCTTCTGACAGGAATAAAAAAATTCAGAACCTCAGACAGTTTTATCGGAGGAGAAAAATTTTACGATAAAGCTGCCTATCCTGCACCAGAATTTTATAAAACCTTTACGGAATTCCAATTTATTTCTACAATTTACAGAAAGGCACAGGAAAAATGGTTTGATATCTACGACCTGACAAAACAGGCCGTCCTCTGGTTAAGCAATCTCTTCAGCAATACCCATTCCGGAGTACTGACGGCTTATGTTTTGTGGGTTTTTGCAGGTTTACTGATTATGTTATTGATTATTTTATAATTAACTTTTTGATATGGAACTTGCTCTTTCAGTTATTCTGGTACTGATGATTTTAGGGGCACTCTTTGCCATTCATGCAAGAGATTTGCTGTCGGCTGTTATTGCCTGTAGTATAATAGGTTACGGACTGGTAATTTGTTTCCTGTTGCTTAAAGCTCCCGACCTCGCTATCGTCCAGATTGTGGTGGAAACAATTACTCTGGTGATAATGGTAGCTGTTGTACTCGATAGTACAAGGCATGAACCCTATTCAAAACCCGATAAACAGGATTATATATCAATTGCCACAACTATAATTATTATTGTGGCTCTCTTCTTCATATTAAAATCAGCAATTGGAACACTCGACACTTTCGGAGAAGGCTCAATGAGAATGGCAAAATATTATGTAGAAGGAGCTGCCGGGAAAACAGGTAGCGCAAACCTTGTCACAGGTATTATATTCGATTTCAGAGGTTATGATACTCTCGGCGAGGCAACAGTACTTGTGACTGCCGTTCTCGGTGTACTTACTATTTTGAGGATTAAGGGCAAGAAATGATTTATGGATTTTGAATATTGAACAAGGAATAACGATTTATGATTTAAGAATAATATAAAAATCCGGGAATGATGAACAGATTTGATCTGGAAGAAAGGCTTATAAATTTTTCAGTGCTTATTGTTGAAATTTGTGAGGAGATGCCAGATACAAAAGCCGGGAATCACCTTTCCGGACAATTAATACGGTCAGGAACATCACCTGCATTAAATTATGGTGAAGCTCAGGGTGGGGAATCGAGAAAGGATTTTATTCATAAAGTTAAATTAGTACTTAAGGAGCTTCGTGAAAGTTATATATGCCTTAATATCATTCACCGTTCAAAACTATACAAAACGGAAGAAAAAATTAAAAAAGCCCTGAGTGAAAACAATGAACTGATCTCAATATTTGTAAAAAGTGCTGAAACCGCACAAAAAAATCTTGATAATAAAAAAATACTTCAAAAATCAAAAATCGTTAATACTTGTTCTTAAATCAAAAAATAAATAAATAAACCTATTGAATATGAAAGGAATGACACTTATAGTAAAGAAAACCACTCAGTTGATTGCAGGGTTGATTTTTCTTTACGGCATTTATATTATAGTACACGGGCATCTGACGCCGGGTGGTGGTTTTGCCGGGGGGGTAATAGTAGCCGGTTCATTCATCCTTTTGATACTTTCTTATGGAAGCGATTTTATGAATCTTACCCGCAAGGAAACGGGTTCGACAATTACTGAAAACACGGGAATCCTTATTGCCCTGCTCATTGCTCTTATGGGCATGGCACTGGGCATAAAAATCTTTTTCTCCAACTGGCTCCCGGCAGGCACCGTCGGTGAACTTGTCAGTGCAGGTGTTATCCCTTTATATAATATTTTCATTGGAATTGAGGTTGCTGCTTCAATTCTTACAATTTTCCTTGCACTTTTGATCTTTAAAGAGGAGGTAACAAAATGATAGTTTATATACTTTGCTTTATATTGTTCCTTGTCGGACTATATGGAGTTATAACCAGAAGGAATCTTATCAAGATAGTAATTTCCCTTTCAATAATGGAATTCAGTATTTTCCTGTTCTTTGCCCTGATTGGTTATTTTGAGGGAGGAAATGTGCCCATAGTTGATCCGTCTATGCCTGACGTAAAATATGTTGATCCCCTGCCACAGGCAATGGTACTGACAGCAATAGTAATTGGACTTGCAACAACGGCCATGTTGATGTCAGTAATTATTCGGATATACCGAAAGTATAAAACCCTCGATATCAGAGAAATCAAAAAGTTAAGAGGCTGAATGATGAATCCGCTTATACCTTTATTCGTAGCTGTACCGCTTGCAGGCGCTTTCCTGACGATGATACTCGGTAGATTCTTCAGGAACATTATCCGGTACCTGGCAGTCTCTGTGCTGCTGTTCCTTGCCATTGCCAGTTTATGGTCAATTATAACCACTTCAGGCACTGCATCAATCTATAAAGTTGGAGGCTGGGAACCTGTGAACGGAATACCAATTGGCATTTATATGGTAATGGACAGTCTCTCGGCAATGCTTCTCTGTATAATAAATATAATCGGATTGCTTGCAATTATCTATTCCTTTACATATATCAGCCAGTTTACTTCCGAAAATTACTATTACTCACTGTTCTGCCTTATGGTTGCTGGAATGAACGGAGTAGTGATTAGTGGCGATCTTTTCAATATTTTTGTTTTCCTTGAAATCGCTGCAATTTCATCTTATGCCCTGGTAGCTTTCGGAGTGGAGAGAGAACAGCTTGAGGCAACATTTAAATACCAGATACTTGGGGGGCTCGCATCACTTCTGATACTGTTTGGCATTGCATTTATTTACTGGAAAACAAAAACGTTGAATATTGCAGATATCAGAACCGCTTTCGGTACTTATCCCGACGCGATTCATTATTTGTTTGTTCAGATTCTTCTTCTTGCCGGTTTCGGACTAAAAGCGGCAATCATTCCTTTTCATGCATGGTTACCCGACGCTCACTCATCAGCGCCTTCACCAATATCGGCCATGCTGTCAGGAGTACTCATCAAAGCTGCCGGTATTTACGTTATCATAAGACTCTTTTTCAATATGTTTATAATAAGAGAAGACATTGCTTTATTGATCACAACACTTGGAGCTCTTTCAATGGCAATTGGTGTTTTCCTTGCTATAGGTCAGTGGGACATTAAACGACTCCTCGCATATCATAGCATAAGTCAGATGGGTTATGTTGTTATGTCAACAGGTATCGGAATGATTTTGCTCGCAAGGAACACCAATCATGAAGTTGCTTCACTTGCCATTGCCGGAGGACTATTCCACCTGATAAACCATGCAGCTTTCAAGAGCCTGCTCTTTCTGAACGCCGGAGCAATTGAATACAAAATCGGAACACGTAATCTGAAGGAGATGGGAGGACTATCGGCTTTCATGCCTGCAACATCATCAACATCATTCGCAGCATCAATGGCTATCTCAGGTATTCCTCCCTTTAACGGGTTCTTCAGCAAACTGATAATAATCATTGCCGCAATACTGGCAAAATTCTATCTTCTCGCTGCATTGGCCGTTATAGTCAGTATAATAACACTTGCTTCATTCATGAAGTTCCAGAAATATGCATTCCATAACAGGGAAGTTGATGAAAAGAAGAAAAGAACCTCAGAAGTACCTTTCCCGATGGTTTTCAGCATGATCTTCCTGGCAATTGTTTGCCTTCTCCTTAGCCTCCTGGCCCTGCCCCAGATAAGGGATGTGATCCTTACTCCGGCAGTAGATATTTTAACCGATTCGCAAAAATATATTCTACAAATATCAGGAATTTGATATGAGATACATTGCATTTTTCATACTGGGTCTTATATTCTGGCTGCTGCTTACTTTCAAAATAACGGTAGCCAATCTTGTGGTTGGTTCTGTGGCCTCACTGGTATGCACAGTTATTTTTGCAAGATATTATTTCGCCGGCGTGGTAAAGTTTATCCAGCCGTACCGCTGGTTATGGTTTCTGGTTTATCTGGCAATATTTATTATTTCATGCATCAAAGCCAACCTTGATGTTGCATACAGGGTTTTGCATCCGAAAATGCCGATAAAACCAGGTATTGTAAAAGTTAAAACATCACTGAAGTCGGAATTTGCAAAAACACTTCTCGCCAACTCCATCACCATGACGCCTGGAACACTTACAGTTGACATCATCGGAGAATATTTTTATATCCACTGGATCTACGTCAGGTCGGAAGACCCAGAAGTATATACAAAAATGATAATGGGTGTTTTTGAAAAATACATTAAAAAATTTGCAGAATGAATATCTGGCTCGACACATTGCTTTATGTGCAGATCGCTCTCAGCGGGCTCTGCCTTTATAGAATCATCCGCGGGCCTTCAATACCCGACAGGATGGTTGCCATCGATATTTTCGGAATACTGGTTGTCGGTGTCTGTGCCATTATTACAGTACAGACCGGGAAAAAATACATTATTGACATCGGCATCGCATGGATTATTCTCAGCTTCATCGGCACAATAACCCTTGCCAAATATTTGAGCGGGAAAAAATTAAACGAATAGATATGGCTGCATTGATTGTAATAAGTATTGGCGTTTTATTCAACATTTTCGGTTGTATAGGACTACTGAGGCTGCCAGATGTTTACAACAGGCTGCAGGCAGCCACCAAATGTGTTACACTGGGCTGTTGCAGTATCCTGATCGGACTCTTTATCCATTTCGGGATAAGTGATGCCGGAATAAAAAGTTTAATCGCAATACCTTTGCTGTTTTTCAGTGCCACAGTAGCTGCACACGCTTTAATAAGAGGCACATACCTCTTCGGAGTGAAAATGAGCGACAAAAGTATCAGGGATGATTATAAAAATGCAGTAAAATGAAACCAAAAATAAGAGAACTTAAAGAGGCTGCTATATCCCTCTTCACCCCGGCTTATACAACAAAATTTCCTTATGTAGAACATGTGCCGTTTGAAAAGTTCCGGGGCAAACCCGTTGTTGATGATCAGAATTGTGTCGGCTGTGAAACCTGTGCAAATGTATGCCCTTCCCATGCCATTACTTTTACTGACGACAGGGAGAAAGGTATCCGAACAATACGCCGGGATTACAGTAAATGTATCTTTTGCGGGCAATGTGAGGAACACTGCATCACCGGAAAAGGAGTCAAACTCTCTGATAAAATTTTCGACCTTTCCCAGTTTGACAGGAGTAAAAATGTCGAATACCAGGAAAAAGAACTATTAATATGTAAAAATTGCGGGGCAGTAATCACGACCAGGGAGCATATCAGGTTCCTTCATAAAAAACTTGGGCCCAAAGCCTTTGCATCGGTTCTTAACCTTAATGTTCTTAACGAAAAACTCCGATTAGCAGAAGGGCAGGATCTCGATGTTGAAGTGAAAGATCATCTCAAGAGAAAAGACATGTTCAATATTCTCTGTCCTAACTGCCTGAGACTTGTTCTTATTAAATATCTCTGATATAGGTGCTTCCGGAACTCGAAAAATTATTGTCGCTCTTAGATAAAAAAATCCTTTTTACGGGAATTGGCAATGTACTTAAAAGCGACGACGGCGTTGGTGTTTATATCAGCCATAAAATCAAACAAAGGGAAAATATTTTAACTCTTTCCGTCGAAGTAAGCATCGAAAATTATATTGGCAAAATAAATTCTCTTAATCCCGACATTCTGGTATTTATTGACTGCGTGGAATTGGGTCTGCCGCCTGGAAGCTGCAAACTTCTGCAATTAAATGAAATACAGGATTTTACATTCAATACTCACAACATTTCACTCAAAAGAATTTCAGATTTTTTTTCTGCCCCGATTTATATTCTCGCTATTCAACCCCTCTCTGTTGATTTTGGTGAAAAAATTTCGTATATTGTAACGAAAACTGCAGATGATATTATTGAACAGATAAATAACTATAAATCAAACAAATAAAAAGGAGGTATATATGGCTGTAGAATATTTATGTAAAGCCTGCAGGGGGCATCTGAAAGTAAAAACATCAATTGTACTTGCTGCCCAGAAAATGAACAGTTCTCAGAGGGGTCTCGTATTCCTTAATCCTGAAATCGGTAATTATACTGTTACAACTCATCCCTCTTTCCAGCTCAAAGAAGGAGAAGAGTATATCTTTACCTGCCCTATCTGTCACTCGCTTCTCAACAGTGCCAAATATGACCATCTCGTCCGAATTATTATGGTTGATGAGGACAAGAAGGAGTATGATATTTATTTCTCAGATGTGGCAGGTGAAAAATGTACTTACAAAATCAGGAACTCAGAGCTTGAAGACAAGGTTGGACCGGATGCTGACCGATATTCGAAATACTTTGAAGTACCTGAAGAAGACAGAAAATATCTCTGAAATCAAATTTTGATTTTCGTTATTCAACCAACAAATTATATCTTCCGGCGGTAAGTAATCCTTCTCGTCGGAAGATTTGTTGTTTTATCTTTTTCTAACTCTTGATCTGCTTTCTCCTTCAAAAAATTATTCTTATCTGAATGATAAGAATATTTAAAAATTTATTTTTGTCTTCAATCACATTTTAAATAATTTTAATTTTGCCGGGATATAAAACCAATCATATGAAAAACGATATTTCAGAAAGGGCAGCCAACAATATCCGTATTCTTTCGATGGCAATGGTTGAAAAGGCGAAATCGGGGCATCCGGGAGGTGCAATGGGGGGTTCTGATTTCATTCATATACTATTTACAGAATTTCTAAATTTTGATCCTGACGACCCGGAATGGATTAATCGCGACAGATTTTTCCTCGATCCCGGTCATATGTCGCCGATGCTCTATTCAGTATTAACCCTTACCGGGCATTTCACAATTGATGATATTAAGAATTTCCGTCAGTGGGGAAGTCCTACACCTGGTCATCCTGAACTTGACCGAAAAAGGATGATAGAAAATACCTCGGGTCCCCTTGGGCAGGGACATACGATGGCTGTAGGAGCCGCAATAGCTGAACGATTTCTTACTGCCCGTTTCGGAGAATTGTTCTCCCATAAAATATATACTTTTATTTCCGACGGTGGAATACAGGAAGAGATATCTCAAGGTGCCGGTAGAATTGCGGGATATCTCGGACTGCATAATCTTATAATGTTTTATGATTCAAATGACATTCAGCTCTCCACCGAGACCAGAGCTGTTACCTGTGAGAATACTGCCATGAAATACAGGGCATGGGGCTGGAATGTTATTGAAATAGATGGAAATAATCACAACCAGATCAGGAGTGCCCTTTCTAACGCACTCAATGAAAAAGAGAAGCCTACCATAATTATCGGCAAGACAGTTATGGGAAAAGGGCTTGTTAATAATGATGGGAACAGTTTCGAAAGAAAGACCTCAACACACGGAATGCCGGTAAGTGAAGCAGGCGGCTCTTTTGAGAAATCAATTATCAATCTTGGTGGTGATCCCGATAATCCTTTCAAAATTTTTGATGATGTAAAGGAATACTATGCCGGAATACTCAATGAGAAAAGAGCAATGGCAAATGAATGGAAAAAGAAATTTACACAATGGCAGAAATCAAATCCTGAGCTTGCAAAAAAACTGGATGATTTTTACAGTGGCACCATTCCCGAAATTAATTTTAGTGAGATAAAACAGAAAGAAAACATTGCCACAAGGGCAGCCTCTGCAGCAGTACTTGAAGTTCTTGCAACAAAATTGGAGAATATGGTTGTTGCATCTGCCGACCTTTCGAATTCAGACAAAACTGATGGTTTTTTGAAGAAGACAAAACCATTTGTAAAGGGTGACTTTAGCGGCGCATTTCTTCAGGCTGGTGTATCGGAGTTGACCATGGCTGCTATTATGAATGGTATGGCACTGCATGGTGGCGTAATACCGGCTTGCGCAACCTTTTTTGTCTTTTCCGATTACATGAAACCCGCCGTTCGCCTGGCCTGCCTGATGAGTTTACCGATAATCTATATCTGGACACATGATGCTTTCAGAGTGGGTGAAGATGGCCCCACACACCAGCCTGTTGAACAGGAAGCCCAGATTAGACTGATGGAACATCTTAAAAATCATAATGGAGAAAATAGCATGCTGGTTATCAGACCTGCCGATTCAGCCGAAACAACCGTAGCATGGAAAACAGCTCTCGAAAATAGAAAAACACCCACTGCACTTCTGCTTTCAAGGCAAAATATTAAAGACCTGCCTTCCGGTTCGGGTAACCGTTATGCCGATGCACTTAACCTCCAGAAAGGTGCTTATATCATTGAGGATTGCCAGGGAAAACCCGATGTAATACTCCTGGCCAGTGGATCAGAAGTCTCAACCCTTGTTGAAGGATCGATGTTGCTGAAAAAAGATGGAATAAAAATCAGAATTGTTTCAGCCCCATCTGAAGGTCTCTTTAGAAACCAACCGAAAGAATACAGGCAGTCGGTACTTCCTGATAATGTGCCGATTTTCGGCCTTACTGCAGGTATTCCTGTCACGTTGCGCAATCTGGCAGGACCACATGCAAAGATCTGGGGTTTAGAAACTTTCGGATATTCCGCTCCCTATAAGGTTCTTGATGAAAAATTCGGATTCACGGCAGATAACGTTTATCGACAGGTAAAAGAATACCTGGCTCAATATAAAGGCTAAAAACTATTATTGCTTGAATTACCCCGCTCTATTGCGGGGTTCTTTATTTTCTGAAATTTTCTGATCAACAATTGTATTAATAACCATAAATTTTTATTACTTTTATTATTGAGAGCCTTATATGAAAAAGGTTATCATTTCATTATCATCATTGTTGTTATGCTTAAATGCGGCATTTTGCCAGAGGGATTCAACTTTATATCCTCAGGAAGTAAATATTTCGCAAACTCTGGGTGCCAGACTTTTCGAAAGCGATAGTCTCCTTGAAATAACCCTCAGGTTCGATATAACCACACTAAAAAAGAAAAGATCTGATAAAGAATATCTCGATGCCGAATTATCATACCTCTCAGGCACCTCCGATACTGTGCGCCAGATAATTAAGCTCAGAGCAAGAGGCAATTTCCGACACACTTATTGTGACCTTCCTCCAATAAATCTGAATTTCAGAATAAAAGATTCAGTAACAGGTGAGTTCGACGGAATCGATAAAATTAAACTTGTGCCCTACTGTAAATCTGGATATGAGGACTATTTGCTAAGAGAGTACCTGGTTTATAAGCTATATAACGTATTGACTGATTACAGCCTGCGGGTCAGGCTGCTGAGAATAAAATACATTAATACTGCACGACCTACCTCCCGACCAATGGTTCAGTTCGGATTTGTAATAGAACCTGTGTCAGTTTTCGAAAAACGTACACGTTCGGTGGAAGTAAAGACGAAAGTGTCACAGCGTATAATCAGACCTGAAATGATGAACCGTGTGGCAATCTTCAATTACATGATCGGTAACACCGACTGGTCTGTGCCTGCTATGCATAATGTTATCGTGTTCTCACAACCTCAAACCGGGCCAAAAGAGCTTGGCACAATTGTACCCTATGATTTCGATTTCTGCGGACTGGTTAATGCTCACTACGCACATCCTTTTGAGACACTTCCGATTAAATCAATCCGTGAACGCCTTTATCTGGGCCTTTGCAGAAGTGAAGAGGATTTCAGTAGAGCACTTGAAGAATTTCTCGAAAAAAAAGAGGAATTTTATAAAACAATTAATTTGTTTCCGTACCTGAGTAAAAGATCAAAAAAAGATATAATCAATTATCTTGATAGTTTTTTCAGTTATTTTGATAAACGTAACACAATAATTCACATGCTAATTGCCGATTGCCACAAATTCAACCTTTAAAAACGAATCTTTAGGCTGGAGAATCTACTTAATGAAGTTACACTTCTCTGACTTATAATCCGGTCTCAGAAGGTATGAATAAATCTCAGGTCTTTTTATTACCTTTGCACTTTAATTTCTGCTGATGAGTTTTGACATTACCCCAGATGTAAAAGGATTAATATTTGACCTTGATGGCACACTCGTTGATTCTATGCCATATCATTTTGCCGGATGGCAAAAAGCATGTGAAAAATTTGGAGCCCATTTAGAACCTTCTTTCCTTCGCCTTCATACCGGCAGCCCGGGCTGGACTATTGCCGAAGAAATTATCAGAACCTGCAGGCTCGATGGTAATATAAGCATTGATGATATCCTTAAAATCAAAATCGAAGAATTTCATAAGGTACAACATCTTATTAAACCAATTGACCAAGTTGTTGATATAGTAAAAAAATATCATGGCATTCTTCCAATGGCAATTGGAACCGGAGGCCACCGCGAAACAGTTGAAAGAACCCTTCAATTAACCGGGTTGAGAAAATATTTTGAAATTATCGTCACCGCTAATGATGTGAGTAATCATAAACCACATCCCGAGACATTCCTGAAATGTGCTGAATTGATGAAAGTCGAACCGACTCATATCCAGGTGTTTGAAGATGGAGACCTTGGCATTGAAGCTGCAAAACGGGCCGGAATGATTGTTACAGACGTAAGAGAATGGATACCGGCAACATGGTAGGATAGGCAGAGTGAGAGTGAGTGTGAGTGTGAGGGTAAAGGCGAAAGGCGAAAGGGTAAAGGCGAAAGTTAATCTCAAGAGTATAGAGGTCAATAAGAACAACAAATTATGCCCTGAAAGGGCTTGATATGACAGGCCCCGGCACAGCCGGGGAATAGAGATACCCACCTTACTCCAGCCCTGAAGGGGCGAAATATTGTATCTCCGACTGCTAATGAAAAGATTGGAAACTTAGAATAAGAGTGAGAGTGAGAGTGAGTGTGAGTGTGAGGGTAAAGGCGAAAGGCGAAAGGGTAAAGGCGAAAGTTAATCTCAAGAGTATAGAGGTCAATAAGAACAACAAATTATGCCCTGAAAGGGCTTGATATGACAGGCCCCGGCACAGCCGGGGAATAGAGATACCCACCTTACTCCAGCCCTGAAGGGGCGAAATATTGTATCTCCGACTGCTAATGAAAAGATTGGAAACTTAGAATAAGAATAAGAGTGAGAGCGAGAGTGAGAGCGAGAGTGCGAGTGAGAGTGAGTGTGAGGTAATGAGAGCCAACCATATTTTTATTAATTAATATCCTTTGCATTATTATGTAAACCTTTGAGCATCTACCTGTTAAAGACAAATTATTATGAAAAAATTGAAAATCCAATAAATTATTATCTTCGCAAAATATAAAACGAGTTTGAACCGGTTCATCAAAATAAAGGCTCTCGTTATCCTGTTCGCCTGGCTGGTGATATTCCTCCATAATATTATCCCGCATAACCATATTGACGAACAGCCAGGCTTCTGCCATAGTCTCTTTCATACTGTAAACACCGGAAGCCATCTCAATGAACATGAAACTCAACTACAGAGCCAGGACGAACATAAATCGAGGGTCTGCCACTTCTCACCCGTATTATTTCCATCTCATTCTTCTGCTGATTTTACCGGCCTCCCCAATGAACATGCATATTATGTTTCAATACCTGATAATCCAGACTCATTCTATCTCCCTCTATCGGACAAAATATTCAGTCCGCCCGGGCAGAACTCACATCACCTGAGAGCTCCACCGGTTTAATAGATCAACTCCTTTCCATTCTTTTCTGAATATAGCAGAATTTCTGCTTATTTTCCTGTTTTATTAATATTCAGGCTTGAGAACAGAATTGATTGATGATAATCATCTGTAATAAAGAACTGTATGACTTTAATTTCCGGTTTTTACCTATGATTATATTTTCCTGAGAGGAGAAATATTTCTTCTTCTCCACTCATTAGCGGGTAAAGCTGATTAGCAATTCAAACATAAAAACCTTAGAGTAAAACCTCATTTAAACATTAGATTACTTTACAAATCGATTTCAAATGAAACAAAATACTTTCCTGTTTTTTATAATTAGTGCATTTCTATTCCTTTCATGTTCTCATGGAGATAGTGATATTCACAACCATACCGGCAATTCAGGAAATCAATCTGATAACACTGCCGGTCATCTCGCCGGAGGTCCTGAGAATGAACACCAGGCAGTACATTATCCGGAAGAAATCCGTCTCGACACCGTCAGAACTGGATCATTCGCTGAAATATTAAAAACTTCAGGAGTTCTGATAGCAGGAAACGGAAATCTGGTGCACATCACCGCCAGGTCATCAGGAATTGTTGACTTTACAACTTTTCCTGCCTATCCGGGAATGAAAGTCAGCAAGGGACAGATTCTGTTTCTGATTTCAGGAGGCGGACTGGCTGACGACAATCCGATAACAAAAATTGAGCATCTCAAATCCGACCTCGAGAGGGCAAAGGCCAATTATGAAAGGGCACAGAAACTCCTTCCCGAAAAAATCATTACTCAGGAACATTTTCTTTCAATGAAAAATGAATACGAAAAGATAGAGACAGAATATAGCAACCTTATCCGTAACTTCAGGGAAAATAATGCTGTCGCCGTTGCACCTGAAGATGGCTATATAAGGGATATCTATATTACGGCCGGTCAGAAAATTTCTTCCGGGCAGTTACTTGCTTCGGTGCAGAAGACTGATGGCATGGTTCTGAAAGTTCTCCTTCCACCCGATAAGGCAGCAAAAGCATCATCGGTTAGCGAAGCATGGTTCAGGCTTGCAAGCTTCGGGAAACTTTACAAAACCGAAGAGCTTAACGGAAAAATAATCTCAGCCGGCAAAAGCACAGGCGAAAATTCTTATTTCCTGCCTCTGTTTTTCAGTATTGATTACCTGCCGGAAGTCCCCGAAGGAACATTTGCCGAGGTTTATCTTCGAGGCAGGGAAATTCCCGACGCAATAACCATTCCTAATAGTGCTGTGATGGAGGAGTTTGGCAGATATTATGTCTATGTAAAGGACGAAGACGGTGACTTCATAAAGCGATATATCATTAGAGGAGGTGATGATGGAGAAAGAACGATCGTCACTGAAGGGCTTTTAGGTGATGAAGTGATTATATCCGAAGGTGGATGGCAGGTGAAACTCAGCCAGATGGCAGGTACTGTGCCGGCACATGTCCACAACCATTAAAAGCTTGTGCCATGCTGAACAGAATAATTGATTACTCCCTGCATAACAGGCTCACTGTTCTTGCAGCGGCCCTGCTTCTGCTTGTAACTGGCACCTGGGTTACACTCACAATGGATATCGACATCTTTCCGGAGCTTACTGCTCCGACGGTGGTAATAATGACAGAGGCTCACGGAATGGCTCCCGAAGAGGTTGAACAATTGGTCACCTTTCCCATTGAAACAGCTGTAAACGGTTCGACAAACATACGAAGGGTAAGGTCCAATTCATCAATGGGTTTCTCTATTGTATGGGCTGAGTTCGACTGGGGTACGGATGTGTACAAAGCACGGCAAACCATCACCGAAAGGCTTTATCAGATATCCGATGTGCTTCCTCCTCAAGTAAGGAAACCTGTTCTTGCCCCGCAATCATCCCTGCTCGGCGAGATGATGATATTTGCAGTAACATCCGATTCTCTTTCGCCAATGGAACTGCGTACCCTTGCCGACTGGAATATCACACGCCGCCTGCTGGCAGTTCCGGGCGTGGCACAGGTAAATGTAATAGGTGGCGAAGTAAAAGAATATCAGATTCTTGCCAATCCCATGAAGATGAACTATTACAACATATCGGCAAACGAATTGCTCAATGCCTGCAGAAACTCCAACGAAAACACACCCGGCGGATTCATCAACCAGCACGGAAGCAAATACATAGTCAGAGGGACTACAAGAACCAGTAATCCTGACGAGATAAAGGCTTCAGTTATAAAAACTATCCATGGCCAGCCTGTGAGGATTGGAGATGTTGCCGATGTCGTAACCGGTCCGGCACCGGCCATCGGAACAGGCTCATATAACGGCCGCAACGCCGTTCTTGTAACCGTCACACGTCAGCCACAGTCAAACACAGTCAAAATTTCTCATGAAATAAATAGAACCATCGAAGAGATCAGAAAAAACGAAGGAAATAAAATAGAGATCCATACCGATATTTATAACCAGGCTAATTTTATCCGGACGGCCATCAACAATGTGCTTGAAGCTCTTATTGAAGGCGGCTTTTTCGTTATTCTGGTACTGTTTGTTTTCCTCTTCAATTACCGCACAACCTTAATATCGGTACTTGCCATTCCTCTTTCGCTGATTGTTTCGGTTCTAACACTTCGACTGCTCGGTTTTACCATAAACACCATGAGCCTTGGCGGAATGGCAATAGCCATAGGCTCACTTGTTGACGATGCAATCATTGATGTTGAAAACTCATGGAAACAGTTGAGGATTAACGCTGCGCGCAGACCCGAAGAAAAAGAAAACGTAATAAAAATAATATTCAGAGCGTCTGTTGAAATGAGAGCATCAATAATCAATGCTACAGGCGTAATCATCATAACCTTCCTTCCTCTCTTCATGCTTGAAGGTTTCGAAGGCCGAATGCTCAAACCTCTCGGAATATCATTTATTGTGTCGCTTTTCGCTTCAATGATCGTTGCCATAACCGTAACACCCGTACTTTGCTATTTCCTGCTCACAGATGAAAGAATTCTGCAAAGGATGTCAGCTGGTTCGTGGATTGAAAGAACTCTCGGTTCACTTTACAGAAAAACGCTGGAACCAGCACTTAAAAAATCTAAATTAATTATAGCAGGTGCTGCTGCACTTCTTATAATATCCCTGGTAATGCTTTTCACATCGGGAAGTTCTTTTCTCCCGCCCTTCAATGAAGGAGCTCTGACCGTAAACATCGGACTTATGCCAGGCACATCAATAGTTGAATCCGGAAAAGTGGGGAGGCTGGCTGAAAAGATACTGCTCGATATTCCTGAAGTGATAGCGGTATCGCGCAAGACAGGAAGGGCTGAACTGGCAGAACACTCCTTCGGGGAGAATTTCTCCGAGCTGGATGTACCTTTCGTACTTAAAGACAGAAGCCGGAGAGAGTTTTTCGCTGATGTGAGGAAAAGACTTGGCAACCTGCCCGGAGCAAGCATTGAGGTAGGCCAGCCGATAACCCACCGCATCGATAAAATGCTATCGGGCTCGAAAGCAAACATCGCAATCAAGATATTCGGCGATGATCTGAATATGCTGTACAACATTGCCATGGGAATAAAGAATGAAATATCGGATATTGAAGGTATCGGTGATCTAACTGTTGAACAGCTTATAGAAACTCCGCAGTTGAAAATTAAACCGCGTCGCGAGTTGCTGGCCATGTACGGTATCAGTACAGGTAACTTCAACTCACTGATAAATTCTTTTTTGGGCGGTGAAACAGTTTCGGATGTATATGAAGGAGAAAAGCGTTTCCCGATGGTACTTAGATATAACGAAGAGACCAGAGGAACCATTGAAGGCATAAAGAACACTCTGATTGATACCGGCGACGGAAAAAAGATCCCACTTTCAATGGTTGCCGATATTGAATCATCGTCGGGGCCATACAGCATAAACAGGGAGAACGTGCAGAGAAGGATTGTGATTTCCATTAATGTTTCGGGAGGTGATCTGGGTACAGTCGTAAAAAACATCAGAAAAAGAATTAATGAGCATGTAACACTTCCCGAGGGTTACCGGATTGAGTACGGAGGTCAGTTTGAGAGTGCTTCAAGAGCTACCCGGATGTTATTGCTTACGTCGCTGGCAGCACTGATCGCAGTGTTTCTGATACTCTATAATGAGTTCAAGAAAAGCAGGCCTGCGCTGATTATTCTGTTAAACCTTCCTCTTGCCCTGATAGGAGGATTTTTTGCAGTGAAGCTCTCATCAGGCATAATCAGCATTCCTGTTATTATCGGCTTCATTTCCCTGGCCGGAATCGCCACCCGTAACGGAATACTCCTGATATCGCGCTACGAACATCTGCGAAATGAGGGTATTCCGCTTGTTGAAAGAATCATTAGAGGTTCGGCCGACCGTCTTAATCCGATACTTATGACAGCCCTTACAGCAGCGCTTGCACTGTTGCCACTTGCCCTGGCAGGTGACAAAGCAGGGAACGAAATACAGAGCCCAATGGCTGTGGTCATTCTCGGTGGACTTTTAAGCTCAACACTGCTGAACCTGTTTGTAGTACCTGCGGTGTATTATCTGACAGAAAAAATTTATCATAAAAAACCTTAAAAACAGGATGATATGTTAGTGAAAAATATAATGGCAATAATTATGTTGCTCCCGTCGGTCGTTCTTGCTCAGGATTTCAGGTCTTTCCTGCGGCAGGTGGCAGAGAACAACCCGGAAATAATATCATATTCGAAATTGCTCGAAGCCCGGAAAGCTGAAGCGCGCACCAATCTTTATCCCCCGGGACCAGAAGCTTCATTCGGATATATGCCCGGCCGGAGTCATTCTTCCGACCCTAAGAAGACATGGGCAGTAAGCCAGAGATTTGATTTCCCTTCCAGATACCTGGCAATGAAAAATGTTAGCAGACAGACAGTGGCCCTTGCCGAACAGGAGTTTGAACTTGGAAAGCTTTACATCTTACTCGATGCACAGCTGACTCTGTATGACTATCTGTCAGGAAAAAAATTGCTGGCTCTTCTTGAAAAAAGAAGCAATGATTGTTCGGAACTTCTGCGGTTATGGAAGAGGAAGCTGGATGAAGGTGAAACAACCATTCTTGAATACAACAGAATTGCACTCGAGCTTTCGTCGGTTAATTTAAGGAAAAGAAACACTGAAGCTGAACTGGAATTGCTCGGGCAGAAATTAAAGTATCTGTCGGGAGGGCGTGATTCATTCCCTGAAGAGGCTGAATATCCTGAGGAAATAATCATACCTGCCGACTTGCTCATCAGGATAAAGTACCTGTCGCATCCTGCGTTTAAAATTCCGGTTACTGAATACCAGCTTAGCCTTGGAGAAGTTGCAGTAAGCCGTTCATCATCGCTGCCTGAACTGATGGCGGGGTATTCAGCCGAGATACTGCCGATTGAATCCTTCATGGGGCCGGTAGTCGGAATATCCATTCCACTTTGGTCAAATGCCGGTAAGTTAAAGAGTGCAAAGGCAAGGTCGCTGCAGGCAGAAGCGGCAATGAATGCCGAAATAGAAAAACTCAAAACTGAAGTTCTGAAAGATTATTCACAAATGGTTTCGTTGAAACCAGCATTGAGCGAACTGAAAAGGATTCTGCAATCCTCAGGCAGCACTTCTGAACTCAATAAGGCTTTAAACACAGGTGAAATAACCATTACCGAATACTTCTCCCTGCTGGAGATCATATATGATACAAAAGAAAAGCTGATTGAAACCGAAAATGAATACTTTAAATCGCTGGCAGTGTTAAATGATCATTTGCTTCCGGACATGGTCAAATGATCGGATGATAAGTTTTTATTGACATTACTTTATCAATTCCTGATAATATTTTAATTTATTGATTATTAACATAAAGAGCAGGCTTAATGATATTGACTGGTTAAGTTACTCTTATGAACCACTGAGGTTACACTACCCTGTATTATAAAATTCAACGATTATTCATTAAATAAAACTGACTTCCTTTTAATTAGAAAATGGATATAAATGGCTCTTTTGCTTT
>DYKN01000037.1:0-15018 GCA_020722575.1 Rikenella microfusus
TTAGTTTAGACTGCGTGATAAATAAGATAAAACCTGTTGCTCAAAGGGCAGGCCCAGTACAGAAAATTATAGTTCTTCCCGTCTGGAAAACCTTGTTTTAACTGCTAATAGGTTACTTCTTTCTTAAAACTTCAAATTGTCAATACTGATAACTGGCTATTTAAATAATCAAAACAGTCATTTCGGAAAAGTTTCGGATGAATGTTAAAAAAAATTAATTGTTCCGAAAAGAAAATTTTTTCTTTTCTGAAACATTGGTTGTTTTATTTTATGTTCTTACTTTTATAATTTTTAATTTACAGGTCTAACTTAAAAAAAATCTACCATGAAAATTCTGAATTTTTTAATTTCTATCCTGTTTGTTCTGTTATTTGTTTCATCCTGCAATACAGGCAAAAATGATAAGGCCCTTCCAGAAGTGGATATTTCTGAATTCCTTGGTCAATGGACAATAGATATTGAAGGAGGCACAGTGGGCTGGCTTGAGGTACGGCAGGAAGATAGATATCTTGATGCTGACCTCCTGTGGATTGCCGGAAGCGTCACACCGGTGTCGAATGTTTTTCTGGCAGCTGATCAGTATCTGGTTGTAACACAAACGTCTAATGTCATACGGACAAGGGATGAAGAGGGCAAGCCACTTCGGCAGCATACAATTACCAGCTGGCTTGAAGTAAGAAAAGATGGCGCAGATAAAATTACAGGCTATCGCCTTAATCCAAGACGGAACGGACTTGGTGTTGATTCAACCGCATTCACCGGTACAAAACTACCTCCTGTCCCTCCTGCACCGGATCTCTCTAAAATAAAATTTGGTGAACCAATAACATTATTCAATGGTAAAGATCTCACTGGATGGAAGCTTATTGACGAAACTCAGACGAACGGATTTAAGGTTATTGATGGAATACTTGTAAATGATCCTGTACAGCCCGAAGGACAACCAAGGATAAGGTACGGAAATATTCGCACCGAACAGGAATTCGAGGATTTCAATCTGAAACTTGAGGTTAATGTCCCGCAGGGAAGCAACAGCGGAGTATATCTCAGGGGTATGTATGAAGTGCAGGTTCTCGATTCATATAAACGACCACTTGATTCACACAATATGGGTGCACTTTACAGCCGCATTACTCCATCAGTCAATGCAGAAAAACCGGCCGGGGAATGGCAAACTCTAGATATAACACTTTGTGACAGACATATTACTGTTATTCTCAATGGAACTACCATAATTGATAATCAGCCTGTTTATGGGCCTACAGGAGGAGCAATCAAATCGGATGTCTTTGCACCCGGACCCATTTATTTACAGGGCGATCACGGTAAAGTCATGTACAGAAATATTGTGCTGACACCTATTGTCAAATAGGATTGTGAAAAGAATAACATTATATGTAATTCTTTCACTGATTCTTTTTACCCCGGGGAACAGTGTTAATGCCCGCCAACCCGGGGATACTCTGATTAATTATATGTCTTATGTGCAGGATATCCCGTCAGACATTCAGCTTCTTCTTAACGGCCGTATCTGGTGGAATGCCTATAGCAGAGCTGTCGGCCATCAGTTTTTTGCAACTAACGCTCATCTGAAAGGGGATCTGACGTTCGAAGGCAGGAAATATAAAAACCTTTCCTTCAGGTACGACATTGTTAATGATGAACTCCTCCTCGCCCTGCCTCTAAGACCTGTTATAATTCTCAACAAAGAGATGGTTGACAGTTTTACCCTGAACTACAATAACAGGACCTACAAAATTGTCAACATGGGATCAGACTCGGCTTCAGATGTGAGGGGCTATGTTAATGAATTGTACGATGGTATTTCAGCTCTTTATGTCAAATACATAAAAGAAGTTCAGCCTCTTGCATCAGAAGGGAAATATGACCGTATAGTCGAGAAACACAAGATATTTGTAAAGACAGATTCTGCAGTTGTAAGAATTGCAGGGAAGGGAGACTTGATGAAACTTCTGGGTGATAGAAAAAAAGAAATTAAAGAATTTGTACGGAAACAGAATTATTTTATCGGCAGAAAAGACCCTTACAGCTTCATCCCAATTCTTGAATATTACGATTCGTTAAGAGATAATAAACGTCCATAAAAAACTTGAAGATATTTCCCATCATATTACTTGCATTTTTTCTTGCATTCAATAGTGCAAATTCACAGGAGAAATATGAGGTTGACTGGAATTATGAGGGTCAGACGCTGGCTGATTTTATAAAGAAAGCTGAATCACAGTTTCCTGTTAAATTTTTTTACAGGGATGACTGGATAGGTGGAATTACGCTGGGCAGATATGAAAGTAAAAGATATTTAAATGAGTTACTTGATACTATCCTGGCCGGAGAATCAATTTATCATTATTCCGATGGGTCGGGTAATATAATTTTTACAAGATTTTTTGCAATAAAGCCTGTCAAAGAGGAGAAGGTTAAATCAGGAGAATATATTCCGGGTCTGGAGTATGAGGAAGAAGAGAATGGTAGCAGAATTGGTGGTGCTGTTGTGTATGACCTGGGGAATCCGGCCGACAGGGATAAACCCGGGCTTGTGACAATTTCGGGTTATATTAATGACCTTAATACCCGGGAACCCGTTGCCGGTGCAACGGTACAGATTCCAAAACTCGGTACCGGTACCATTTCCAATGCCTTTGGTTTTTACTCTCTCAATGTCCCAAGGGGTAGCTATACCATGAAGTTTACCTTTATCGGAATGAAAGAGAAGCTTGTTGATGTAAATGTTTATGGTCAGGGTGAACTGAATGTTGAGATGAGGAGTGTTCTTATTCCGCTAAAGGAAACGGTTGTTACAGCTGATAGAAATGTAACGCATCAGCGCCTTGAAGTAGGGTTGGAGAAAATTGATGTCAACATTTTCAAGCTTATGCCGACTGCTATGGGCGAGGCTGATATAATGAAGAGCATATTGCTTATACCGGGAGTTAACACTGTTGGCGAAGGCTCGGCAGGTTTTAATGTGCGCGGCGGTTCAGCCGACCAGAACCTTATCCTTCTTTACGGAGCGCCTGTATATAATTCTTCACATTTCTTCGGATTCTTTTCGGCGGTAAACCCTGATATAATAAGAGACGTGTCACTTTATAAGGGGGGTATTCCGGCACGTTATGGAGGTAGACTCTCTTCGGTGCTCGATATTACACCAAGAGACGGAAATAGACGTAAATTTCAGGGAAACGCAGGTATAAGCCCGATAACAACACACTTTGTTCTCGAAGGACCGGTGAAAAGAGATACACTATTTTATCACATCGCTGGCAGAACAACTTACTCAAACTGGGTTCTCGGAATGCTCGAAAACCGCGCAATGCGTAACAGCAAAGCTTCATTCAGCGACCTGAACGTAAGAGTAGTATATGATATCAACCGAAACAACAAAATTGACGTGTCAGCTTATTACAGCTTTGATTCATTCAAGTTTAATGCCGATACAACCTACAAATACGAAAACAACATAATTGCCTTACACTGGCGTCATTTCTTCAACAGCAGGTTCTTTACCACCCTCTCGGCTAACAACAGCTATTATGGTTATAATATCTCCAGTTTAAGAGTTCCCCAGGAAACTTTCGTCCTTTCTCACAGAGTGAACAGTTCAGGTCTTAAGGCCGATTTTAACTGGTATACAGGAAGAAATGAATTCAATTTCGGCACCGAATTGATAGGATATAAAGTAAGACCGGGAGACTACCTCCCTGCCAATGATTCATCACTCGTAATCCCTAATTCAGTTCAGAGACAAAAGGCAATTGAAACTGCATTATGGTTCGAGAATAAGTTTATTTTCTCAAATGCCCTGTCAGTCAATGCAGGCATCAGATTTTCATCATTCTTCGCTGCAGGACCACAAACAGTTTACCTTTATATGCCGGAATATTCAAAAGGACTATCTACCATTACTGACACAATGTTCTTCGGAAACAACAGGATATTTAAAACATACGTGGGACCCGAATTAAGACTTTCTGCTAACCTGAAAATTGATAATATAAGCTCGGTAAAGTTGAATTATAACCACACCCTTCAGTATCTGCACATGCTATCAAATACTACTTCCATTTCACCAAATGATATCTGGAAACTCAGTGACTATCACCTGAAACCTCAAACTGGAGATCAGTTTGCTGCAGGATACTACCGGATGATTTTCAATAATAAAGTTGAAGCATCTGCAGAAGTCTATTACAAGATAATCAAAAACATGGTTGATTTTAAGGGTGGAACTGAAATAATCATGAATGAATTTGTCGAAAGAGACCTGATCAACGTTGAGGGTAAAGCATATGGAATTGAACTGCTTTTGAAAAAAACTGAAGGACGGTTAAGATGGAATATCGGATATACATATTCAAGATCTCTTATTAGAAGTACAAGTACAATAAGCGAGGAAATAATTAATGCGGGTAATTGGTTCCCTGCTAATTTTGATAAACCGCATGACCTGATTCTCACATTGAGCTATCTCTTTTCAAGAAGATACAGTTTTTCGGCAAACTATAGCTACAGCACAGGGCGGCCGGTAACATATCCCATAGCAACCTATATGATCGGCGACATAGTCCTTGTACACTACTCCGACAGAAATAAATACCGGCTACCTGATTATTCAAGACTTGATATTTCCTTAAAAGTTAGTGGAAACCTGAAAGCAAAAAAAATTGCCAATCCGCACTGGATATTTTCAGTGTATAATCTGCTTGGAAGACCAAATGTCTATTCGGTATTCTTCAGAAAAGATATGAATAAAGTGAAAGGTTACAAATTATCAGTGTTTGGGAGACCAATACCAACTGTGTCATTTAATTTCGATTTTTAAGAAACCATGAAATACACATTTTTAAAATTTATTTCATTAATTATTTTAACGGTTTCGGGCTGCATTGAAGAATTTATTCCGGAAGTTAAGGATGTAAAAGAACATCTGGTTGTTGAAGGACTTTTAACAGACCAGAACAGGTCAAACAAAGTCAGGCTTTCAAAATCAATCCCGCTTGGAAATGTTTTGAAGAAGGAACCAATAAGGGGAGCCAGAGTTACAATTAAAGATGACAGAGGAATAGTTACATCCCTGAAAGAAACAGAGCCGGGGATCTATTCAACCGACAGTACCGTTTTTCGCGGAATGGTGGGGCGAAAATATGCACTTCAGATTATTATTTCAGAATCTGTTTATCAAACCGATTTTGTTGAAATGAAGCCTGTTCCTCCTATTGATTCAATTTACTGGGAAAAAGTATTGATTAACCAGTCAGATATACCTGGTCAGATAGTGGAAGGCTGCAAAATATATCTTGATACCCATGATCCTGATAATAAATGCTTCTTTTACCGCTG
This sequence comes from Rikenella microfusus, assembly GCA_020722575.1. Lineage (GTDB taxonomy): Bacteria > Bacteroidota > Bacteroidia > Bacteroidales > VadinHA17 > LD21. Next base: position 5,362 of record DYKN01000037.1, read on the forward strand.
GGAGTATGAAGAGACATGGAAATTCATGCTGCCTTATGCTGTACCTAATAGTGTTTGCTGGAGAACCGAAAAATCAGACAAAATAATGATTAAAAATACAACCGCTTACAATCAGGCAAAGGTAACTAAATACCCGCTTATTTTTATAACAAATGAGACAGACAGACTAAAAGTGAAATACAGTATCCTTGTCAGACAATATTCTCTTACAGGCGATGAATACCGATTCTGGGAAAAAGTTCAAAACATTTCCCAGAATGTCGGAAGCCTTTACGATATTATTCCTATGACTGTACAGGGAAATGTTAAATGTGTGACAAGACCGGAAATAATGGTTCTTGGCTATTTTAGTGTTTCGGCAGTCACAGAGCAAAGAATTTTTATTAAAGACTGGTTCAAAGGAATTCCTAATTTCTATTCTTATTGCCCTGATGATACAATCCATGGACGTTTGCCTGCCGAAGGGAGAGATATTACATGGTGGGTTATTGAGGATTATAGTAGTTATATGCCTCCTTACTGGGTTATTACCTATCACAAGGAATGTGGTGATTGTACGACCAGAGGAACAAATATTAAACCATCATTCTGGGAAGATTAAAAAAAAATGAAACCAGGTCTGAAATATTGTCTTATTTTTTTGTTGATAGCCTGTATGTTTCCTTCCGAATGGACAGGAGCACAGCCGTTTAGTTCAGCTGACCTGGAGGCAAAACTCAAGGAATACACCATTAACTCTCCATGGGAAGAGGTTTTTGTACAACTCGATCGTCAGAATTACATTGCAGGGGAGGATCTCTGGCTGAGCGTATTAACTTTCGACAGGGCATCGGGATTAATTTCAAATCGTAGCATCGTGGCCTATGTTGAGCTCCTTAATCCATGGAATATTCCGGTTATTCAGATGCGTCTCCAGCTTGAAAAGGGGATGGGTGGAGGGAATATTCTTCTTCCTGATACCCTGAGCCCTGGAAATTACACTCTCAGGGCTTACACCGGCTGGATGAAGAATTTCCTGCCCATTAATTGTTTCATGCATAATATAAACATATATAACCCTTTTAAAAACAATGGATTTAAAAGAAAAGTGTTTATTGGGAACATCTCAGATGAGGCTCTGAATATGGATTTCTACCCTGAAGGAGGGAGGCTTGTGGGCGAAGTACCAAACAGAGTGGTGGTAAAACTTTCAGATCGCTCCGGTATGGGAATAAATGCAGAAATTACTGTGAAAGATGAACAGGGCACTGAATTGTCAAGATTTTTTACCGGAGATTACGGGTTTGGCTCATTTACTCTGACACCTGAAAAAGGGAAATCTTATTATGCATTCGCAGGAAAAAACAGTTTCAGACTACCGGATGCTTCAGAAGATGGAGTTGCAGTGTCGGTTGATGCTTCATCACCTGAACAGGTGATGATAAACATTTATTCAACCGGTAAATATTCCCTATCCTCAGAATCCTTACATATTCTGATTCATTCACATGGCACAGTCTATTATAAAGCTGATATTAACTCGGGAAGAAAATTAACAACATTAAAAGTTCCCGGAGAAAAACTGGCTTCTGGAGTTAATCAGATAACAATATTTGGTAGAGAGGCTTTACCAATTGCTGAAAGACTTTTTTTTAATGCCCCGAAACGAAAGAGTGAATTCTCCATCACAATTGAAGAAGAGTATGGCCGGAGGGAAACTGTCAGTGCGTCACTAAATTACAGGGATAGTAGAGAAAAGATTTCACGTGCAAGTGTTTCAGTTACACCTGCATGGAACTCAACGGATGTCTCTGGTTCAGATGAATATCTCTTGTTTGGTTCGGAATTTGGTATTTTGCCATGGTATGACTCAGGAGAGAGCACAGGCATACTCAACAATGAGCTAATTGATAATTTTCTTGTGTCATCACACAGTCGCTGGATCAGGTGGGATGAAATCCTTTCAGGCAAATTGCCTGTCAGACCATACAGGTTTGAAACAGAAGGAATTTATATAAACGGCTTCCTTAAAAACAGGGAAACCGGAAAAGCTGATACGTCAGGGCTTTTATTTATGTCGATACCGGGCAGGACAGCACAATTCAGGTATGCATTCACAGATAATCAAGGAAGGTTCAGCTTTATGTTGCCAGCGGAGCTCAAACTGAAAAGATTGATTATTCAGCCTGCAGATACAGAGAAGAATGTTGTGCTTGAAATAGAATCACCTTTTCCCTGGAAAGTACCTGCGTCTATTTGTTATACTGACACTCTCAGTGATGCAATGCTTGAGAATATATCAGGAATAAATTTCAATTATCAGGTATCAAGAATTTATGTTGTAAAAAATAAAAAAGAGGCTCCTGCTGAAGATGGGAGTCTTTTCAGGGAAAGAAGATTTTATGGTATTCCTGAATTAGAGGTACGGATGGACGACTATATTCTTCTTCCGGTAATGCAGGAAGTCTTTTTTGAACTGGTGCCCGGAGTAAGATTCAGAGAGAGGAGGGGAAAGTATGAAATGAGGGTGCTTAATCCTCAAAGTTATTTGTTTTATAATGAACCCCCTCTTGCAATGATTGACGGAGTGGTTGTCCATGATCTTTCTCCAATTGCGGGACTTGATCCAGAAACGGTTGAGAAAATTGAAGTTGTCAGATCGAAATATGCAATTGGTGATCTCTATTTTAGTGGTATAGTGAATGTTATTACTCGGAAAGGAAATTTCAGCAATATTAATCTTCCCGATTATGCTGTTGATATGAGGTTTAAAGCATTTGAAAGCGGCAGTATATTTACATATCCCGATTACACTGACACCAACAATAAACAAAGTCGGATACCCGACCTTCGCAATACTCTTTACTGGAACCCTTTAATTAGAGCTGATGAAAAAGGAGAAATAGAGATTGAGTTTCCCACTCATGACCAGGCAGGTGATTTTTTGATGAAAATTAATGGTGTTTATGAGTCGGGAGTGCCGTTCTCATTGACCGTCCGGTTCAGGACCAGGTAAATACCTTTCGCTATAAATTGTTATTCGGTAAGTATTTGCAAATTATTCAGTTATCTCATCATTGGGGTGTTTTTGTTTAAAAAAACTGAATAAAAGTATTATTCGTTGCTGAAGAGTTATCTTTTATACACCGGACAGAAGCACCGCCTGTTTTTATCGGGTGATATTTGTATAGAGAACCATATAAATCAATAAGATAGAACATCCATGCAAAATCAATATCGAACTCTGTAGCAGACCAGAAGTACCCCGCGTAACTGAGCGAACGAAAACGACCTACAGACATCATTATTCCGCCCGGTAAACCTGTAAAGCCACTTTCATTTGTAACTTTGCTGTCAGTCTTTCTCCAGTGAGTTGTTCCGGTTTCTTTCATTTTGTAGCCGGCCACATTATACCCTCCGAGAGTGACCGCCAGTGAATCCCATTCTTCATACGTAGGCACATGCCATCCCTCGGGACAAAGTTTTCCGGTATTTACTGCATACCAATTGTACAGAGCTCCGTAGACATTTTTATAGCTTGCTTCATCATGGTTATACCAGCAAAATGCCGGATTTACTAAATCGCTCAATGTAGCAGCGTCTGTAAGATTTGTTATTGGAGTTCCATCGTTAAGTCTTGTTGTCTTCAGATTTTCAGCAAACCAAACCCTATTTCCAATTTTTACAGTCTTATATATATTACCATCGATATCTTTAATAAGATTTAAGTTATCATCTTTTTTACAACCATCGATGAAGACCAAAATTATCAGTGAAGACAGTAGTGCCGGGATGTATCCAATGTCTCTCCACATATTGATTTTATTTATGTGTTAATGTTTCTAGTTTTTGTTAGTTACTTATGTTTGAGTCATGGTGCCTGACTACTAACGGCAATTTGTTAAAAACTTATGCCGAACTCACGCTAATTAATGCTTTATAATAAGTTGTTTTTTTGTTATGAAGTTTCCATCATCGATTTTCATGATATAACTCCCATCTTTAAGATTATAAACTGGAATTGTGAACCTGTCACCTGAGTATTTACCCTGAAAATGTTTAACGCCATAACTGTCATAAATACTGATATCGAATATAATATTTTCAACAGCTATATTGAGACTGTTAATCGTTTTTGAAACTGTGATAGTTACTTCAGTTGATGCAGGATTGGGCGAAAGTGAATACCCATAACCACAATCATATATAGTATTGGCCATATCTCCTTTGCCACATGCATTTTGAGGAGTACAGCGAACCTGATAATATTCTTCATAAGGACAATCGAAGTGTGCATTTGCCCACCAATCGTAACCATAAATAGTGTTGCAATAATATTCAGGACTTATTGACCACTCAAAAGATGTGGGATTAGAATAGGGTGAATAATCTGCATAGAATGTGTATTCACTGCCAGAACATCCGTTTGAAGGACCTGTAACTTCCCAAACTTGAGGAAGCCCTGACCAGACATTGTATCGTTCTAATTCAATTCCACCACAAGCCGGATGCACTATAGCATTTACCCATGAACTACCACTCCCCGTTGAAGAAAATGTACAGGGATTAGAGCCCTGAGCAGTAACTCTGGATAAAAAGGGGCCGCATATCCATTCAATAGCCCAGCCCGGGGGAAGATTGTATATTTCAAATGAAGTACCTGATGAGCATACCAGTTTGCTGCCACCAGTTGCAGAAATATAAGGTAAATTTGCGCCAGAGCTTACTGAAATATAATTTTTACGGTCACCCTTAATGGTAGTATTTGAGTACGGGCTTGTGATTTCAACTTTAACCGGAGCCCTTATATAAGCTGGTGTTTCTTTAAGTCCTATTATTGTACCGACATAACTGTTACCTGTTCCGCATATATAATAATCATCTCCTGACCAGTTATATGTGGCGTTAGTTATATTAAGAGTAGTTAAATTCAAAGAGCCTCCAACACTTATATTATCATTCCCTTCAATATCAATTTCATAAAAAGTAGCGCTATCCGGAATTGAGTCTCCTAACCATGGAAAGTCGAAAATAGCATGACGGACAAGCGGTCCGGCACCACCCCATTTTGAAATAACATAACCTTCTTCATTTGTACTTATTGCAGAATGACCACCGGCATATTCGTAAAAATAAACTATCTTTCTTAAAGAATCATATGTATTTGTTGTCTGCACATAAGTTGTAGAATCCCCTGAAAAATATGATTCTGGCGAATTAATAAGGACGTAATTTCCACCATCCGAGACATGCCATGCATAACCATGACAATTATATTGGGCTGAAGAGGAGCCAATTATTTCTGCATCCCATTTATTGTCAATAATTTTATTCTGCCAGTAAGCATCGAGTACTGCTTTTAATGAGTCTGACATTTCTTCTTCATACTCATAAGGAACATTTTTACCGGTAGGTGTTTTTATAATTTGTTGTCCCGATGCATTGTTTATGGTATTTAGTTCAATAAATAGTATGTATAAAAAAAGAAGTATCTTTTTCATATTTATTTAATTTCCAATAAATTAAAATATTCTTTTGCTTGAGAAACAATAACTGACCTGTGTTCTTCATATATGGGTCTCGCCCAGGTAACAAAATATTGTATCCTTGAGCTACTTGTATAATAATCCATAAATGGCTTGAAATTATCCAGGTACATTAATCTTGCCATTACAAAAGCAGGGCCCTCAAAATAAAACCACGTTACCCTGTGTTCCCTAAAGTTTTGTTTTACAAATAATTCAGATAATAATGCTATTTTTTGTTTAATAGAAGCATTTTGTAAAAAAGCATATTGCCCTAATATAATTTCCATGCAATAGGTGAAAAAGTCATATCCACCGTATTCAAGGATGTTTTTTAAAGTTTGCACAGTATCATAATCAACAGTATTAATTGATTTATATTCTTCAATTAATACGTCTAATGCATCTTTTCTTTTCTCAAGTTCCGGGAAACCTCTGCATAACATAATTTTAACATAATCATAACCACTTTGAATTCCATTAAGACCACCCATCATAAAATGCTGGCAGAGCTGGCGGTATTTTAAACAGGTCTTAAGTAACCCTCTTGTTGTAAGACATGGTAAAACAGCTTCCGGAATATTCCAGTATTCGTAGAAAGCTTTACCGGTAACTCCGCTATCAGGTGGTACTAAAGGATATTGATAAACACCATCTTTTAATAGACTGCAAGGATCTATCGGAATCTCTTCAGAATATGGTGGGGCATTATTTTTTTTACAACCGGATAATATTAACGATGCAAGCAAAATGATTAAAATATTTTTCATAGCTCAAGTTGTTTAAGATATTCTTTTGATGCATTAATTATTTTGTCAAGAAGGATCTTATTTGGGCCAAAACGTCCAATGTTGATAAAGTGTTGAAATTCAGGAGTAGTATTCATTAGTGTCATATAAACACCTGGAGACCTTTGTTCCAGGATTCTTCCGAGGATAAGACACGTAGTTGAAAGCCCGAAAGTTCAAAAATTTTAAGATAATTACATTTTTTCTCATAAACAACAAGTGAAGTTTCAATAAGTGATTTTAATTCACTCTTTGTCAGGCGGGATAATATTGGCCTCTGAGATATAAGCAACTCAATATGTATAAATTGGAGAACAAAAATACCTTGTTTAGGACACTCATAAATTTCTTCAGGGTCCATATTCTGATATATATTGAAAAGTCCTTTGAATGCGTCGGGCCTTTTTTCAAGTTCAACAAATCCATTAAAAACCGATTTGAGCAGGTTATATCCTTCCTGAAAATTATTGCAAATTGAGATTAACATCCATTCGGGATATGCAAGGCATGTTTTAACCAGATCTCTAGTTGTCATATGTTTTAAAAGGCTATCAGGAATGTTATAAGATTGAAGTTTTTCGCGGAAAGTAGAAAGTTTTTTCCATTCAGTTGTACCGTAATGAACCGGATAATCCCATATTTTGCTTTCCTGAGCAGAAAGGTTGTTAGTAAACATTATTAAAAAAAGGAGAAAAAATGTACTTAAATAGTAACCCGGATATTTTTCATTTATGAAAATTAGTTTAATATATGATTTAATATTTTTCATACCTAATTTTATGTTTAAAAGGATTAATCCTTCAGGCTATTCGCTGAGAAACTATTGACCTCTTATCTTTATAAAATTACGACAAAAATGAGCAAGATCCAAATTTTTTTCTCAGATTTTATGATCAGGTGGTTTTATTGAATTTGCCTTATTCCAATGGAACATTCGGAAAAAGGTAAAATGTGAATCTACTCCCTTTCACAATATCATCGTTAGTGATGAACCAGTTGTAGTATCTGGCTCCATTTCGTGTGATTGCAGCGATATAAGCTGTCCCTCCCGGACGATCGAGGCAGTTTATAATGAATGTGTTTTTGCCTGGCACGACTATTCTTACCTCATCGAATGCAGGTGTTGTAATTACATATTCATTTGATACCGGGCATACCGGGTAGAATCCCATCATTGCAAAGACCAGCCATGCCGACATCTGTCCGGCATCCTCGTTGCCACTCAGTCCGCCCGGTCCTGTATCGTATTCTTCCTTCAGGATTTTCTGAACCCATTTCTGTGTCAGATCGGGCCGTTCGGCAAGGGTAAACATAAAAGGGATCTGATGCCCTGGCTCATTGCCGTGCCAGTAATGGCCTTCTTCAAAGAATTTTTCAAGTTTCAGCAGAAAAGTGGTTTGACCTCCCATGGCTTTTATAAGTCCCTGCACATCATGCGGAACATACCAAGTATAGTGGAAAGGTGTGCCTTCGCAGATGTATTTTGCTTTGTTAAATGGGTCGAACGGCTCCACCCACCGCCCGTCGGTGTGGCGTCCACGCACAAAGCCAGTCTCCGTATCAAAGACATTTTTCCAGTTTTCAGAACGTCTCATCAGCAGAGCTGAATCTTCACTCTTTCCGAGTGCTCCTGCAAAACAGGCAATAGCATAATCGTCGAAAGCATATTCAAGCGTACGCGACACCTGCTCGTTTTTATGGAATGCATCCCATACACTGTCTTCCATGGGTATGTATCCGTATTTGATGTAACTGTCCAATGCCCTGCGACCTTTTCCGTCAATGTATTCATCGCGCGGTGGTGTTTCAAAGGCATTTTTTCGCATATAATAATAGGCTTTTTCTGCGTCGAAGTCTCTAATACCCTTAATATAGGCACCAGCAATGGTTGTACTTACGTGGTCTCCAATCATGGCTGCTGTGTAATTAGCCCAGGCAGGGAATACAGGCATCCATCCGCCCTGTTCGGCTTTAAGTACCAGAGAGCGTATCATATCGCGTGTCCGGTCGGGTTCAATTATTGTCAGCAACGGGTGAAGTGCACGATAAGTATCCCACATCGAAAAGTCATCATAATAGTCAAAACCATCAGTTTTACATAATTTCCCACCAGAGTTAAAACACACATAACTTCCGTCAACATCGCTGGCAATACGGGGAAGAATATAACAATGGTACAGAGCGGTGTAGAATTTAATCTTATCATCTTCCGGGCCGTTTCTGACAATGATTTTACTAAGACTCTGATTCCAAACATTTTCACTCTCTCTTCGTATTTCGTCAAAGTCCCATCGCGGAATCTCTTTCTCAAGGTTTTTCCTTGCAGCCTCAAGGCTGGTAAAAGATGATCCTGCTTTTATATTTACATTCTTCTCAGATCCCAGGCTAACAACGAGTTGTTGTTCATTTCTCAGATATTCAACTTCTCTGAATGGTTTATCGGTTTTGATTACAAACCAGCCACTGAATCCTGACGGTTTGCCCCATCCCTGATATATCCTGTGAACAGGATTGTAACCCACTATTTCGTTATTTTCCCTGTCAACCCATACCTTTCCTTCTTTTTCATCACTGTTCATTCTGATGAGGATAAAGCCTTCCGTTTTTCCCGGGAAAGTAAATCTCATAATCCCGGCTCTTATAGTGCCCGATAATTCGGCAAGGATGCCATAAGTATCGAGTTTTACGCTATAATATGCAGGAGAAGCACTCTCGTTTTTATGGCTGAATGCTGATACAGGATTTACTGTAAGGGTATCGGGTTTAGATGATGTGAATGGCATTATTGTTGCCGAGCCGTAGTCCTGGGTACAACTTCCGCTCATCCAGTGGCTTCCCCTGAAACCTGTTATGTATTTATCATTGTAATAATATGGTGAAACACATTTTGTTTCTGTAGTTCGTGTTTCAGGAGTCCATTGTGTCATACCGAAAGGTCTGCCAACAGCCGGAAAAGTCTGGCCTTTATCTTCGGTGCCTGATCCGTGACGTCTTGCACTTTCTGTTGTTGCAGGGGCAGTACCGATAAGGGGATTAACATACTGAATCAATGGTTGTGGAAACAATTTTGTACACGTAAACAATACCAGTAATGCTAATAAGTTTTTCATCAGCGTTTTTTTGAGATCAAGAAATGAAAAATAATAAATTTTTAATTAGTGTTCAGGAGGAAAAAATTTTGAACAATCTAAAATTTGACAACCAAATTTCAACTGAATGACCACCGAATGACCACCGAATGACTATCGAATGACCATCGAATGACTATCGAATGGCTATCGAATGACCACCGAATAACCATCGAATGACTATCGAATGACTATCGAATGACTATCGAATGACTATCGAATGACTATCGAATGACT
>DYKN01000037.1:15118-25271 GCA_020722575.1 Rikenella microfusus
ATTGAATATCCCAATCATCTGTTCTGAACGATGATGCCGGTAATCCTTCGGTGTTAAAGAGGTCACCCACAATAAAGTCCTTAAATGCATACCTTACTGCTACGGGCTCATTAACAAATGGTGAGAATACCGTGATACCTGAAGCAGTAATGAATGCCTGTGCAGGATAAAATCTTTTATTTGCACCAGCAATTTCGAAACATCGTAGCTCTTTTCCGAATGAGGTGAGGCCGTTAGGGGCGTTGTCGAAGGTAAGCCGGACCTGATTGCCTTCTATTTTCATCTCTTTAAGTACAGGTCCCTCGCAGGCGAATCCTTTTTTCCCATATGTCTTAACAAGTGCAAGGTAAGCCAGCCGATCTCCTGCTGCCTTTTTATTTGCAGGGTGGATGCAATCCTTTTCACCTGTATCCATGATGCATGCCATACCGAAATTGGGGATTGCCGTTGAAGCTTTCAGCTGTGCTTCGCGAAGAAATGCTGAATTAAAGCCTGTTTTTCCATAATCGTATGGTGCAATCTGGACATAATACATCGGAAAATCACCAATTCCCCACACAGCTCTCCAGTCAAGAGCCAATCCGGGCATAAGTTTCTGGTATTGTACAGGTTCGTTACGGTTGGATTCACCCTGGTACCAGATGGCTCCGCGAATTCCGTATCCAACAATAGGGTTTATCATTGCATTAAATAGCACAGTAGGAGTTTGTTGTAGAATGGGTAGTTTTTCGGAAGCTGTGTTTTTATCAGGCAGCTTAACCCAGTCGAATGGTTTCAGGCCAGCTTCGCTCATCCATGGCTCTATACGTGTTCCGCCCCAGCTTGTACAGATAAGTCCAACCGGAACGTCGAGCACTTTATTGAGCATCAGTCCGAAAAAATAGGCTGTGGCACTGAATTCAGCCACATTCTCAGGTTCGCACAGCTTCCATGAACCTTCAAAATCATCAAGAGGAGTCAGGCTGAATTTTCTTGGAACTTTAATAAGTCTTATTTTGTTGTTTGATGAGGTTGCGATATACTCATTTGAACCCAGAACCGGTTGATTCCGGTAGCCTTTCATGGGCATCTCCATGTTCGACTGACCCGAGCATACCCATACCTCTCCAATCATAACGTTTTTAAAGACAACCGGTTTCCCGTCGCTCACTGTTACTGTATATGGTCCGCCAGCGGATGGTGTGGAGACTTTTGTCTTCCATTTTCCGTCGGCACCTGCCCTTGTATTGTAACTCTTTCCATTCCAGGAAGTTTTAATAGTCACTGTTGCATTTGGTGAAGCTTTGCCCCACAAAGCAGCTTCGGTTTGTTGCTGCAGAACCATATTGTCACCAAATATTGACGGCATCTTTACTTGAGCCGTTACTTTGAAATAAGTCAGCAGTGATAGTAATACTGCTGTCGTAACAAATAAAATTGTCTTTTTCATATTTGAATGATTTAGTTAAATAATTGATAGTCAATTAATTAAAAAACTATTATTATAACTTCTCAATATTTTGTCCCATTTTTTTTTGTTTGTTCTTTTTTAATCCAGCTACCATTTTCCCCCACTCCGCTAATTTATGATATCTGCTAAATTTGTTGAACCACATTTGTTTCGGTACATTGAACAGTTATTTTTTCTGTGAATATAAAATTTTTCCTGCATTATATCAGTACTTAATTTTAAGAAGGCGGAATTATTTTTATTAACTTATAGTTTATTATCTTTAGAGAACATTTTTGAAAAAAATATATGTTTGAATAAAAATTATTTGTTATGAAAGCTAATTTAATGATTTTATTACTGGTTTCTGCCTTTTTGTTCGATACCGGATGCAAACAGAAACCTTCAAATGATCCACTAACTCTTTATTCGGAGGTTGACCTGAAGGCTTCTCCAAATACTCTTACGAAGAAGGAAGCGGCAAAAGGGTGGGTGTTGCTGTTTGATGGAAAAACAACTTCCGGCTGGCATGGTTATAATATGAAGGAATTTCCCGATTGCTGGGCTATTGAAGATGGAGCCTTTACAATGAATACTACAGGAGGAGGTGAGAGTCTTGATATTATTACTGACAGATCATATAAAAGTTTTGCCCTCTTTCTGGAATATAAGCTTACGCCGGCTGCAAACAGCGGTATAATTTTTCAGGTGAAAGAGGATACTCTTTACAAATTTCCTTATGAAACAGGTCCTGAGATGCAGGTTATTGATCATGAAGGATGGCCTGACAAACTGGAGGATTGGCAGATAAATGGTGCCAATTATGCGATGTATCCTCCAAAAGTAAAGCCATACAAACCTGTTGGTGAATGGAATCAGGTATTACTTGTTGTAAATGGCAATAAGGTGACTCAGATGTTGAATGGAGAGATAGTTGTGGAGTATGAGAAATATTCTGATGAATGGAATAAGCTTCGCAACAGCGGCAAATGGACTGATTATCCTGACTGGGGCAAATTTGATGAGGGTCATATAGCTCTTCAGAACCATGGAACGAAAGTATGGTACAGGAGCATAAAGTTGAAGGAGCTGGATTAAACGGCAAAAACCATTGCATCTCCTGCAGTTATTATTGGACAGGAGCGGTTCTTAATTAATCAAGTGATAGACAGTATTTGCTCTCTGAGGTTATCAGGGTCAAATAATTTTTTCCAGTCGTCTTTTATGAATTCTTTTAATCATCGCAGAACGGCCTTATTAGCTGCATCGCTGAATACAATTCAGGGCAGTTCTTTGAACAAAACCGCCATATTCAAGTTTTTTGTTCTCCTTTGTTTTTTATTCAGGTAACCTCATTTTTCAGGAAGTTCTTTATTCTTATTTTTTATTTTTTGTTTAATATTGATTTTAAAATCAATTTTTTAATTATGAAGCCAGCTATTCTTTTGACAGGTATGGCAGCTATAATGGTTCTGCCAGGATGTAGTTCAGGAAAAGAAACCCGGGTAGAAAAACAGCCAAATATTTTGATTGCCATAAGTGATGATCAGTCGTTTGAGCATACAAGTTTTGCCGGGTGTAAATTTGTTAAAACTCCGGGTTTTGATCGTATAGCCCGAAGTGGAATTTATTTTACCCGTTGTTATGCAGGTTCTCCGGGATCGGCGCCTTCAAGGGGAACGCTTGTTACCGGTCGTTATCACTGGCAGAATGAACAAAGCGGGCAGCATGCCTCAAGCTGGATGAAGAAATATGTACCTTTTGTAGATTTGCTGAGGGACAATGGCTATCATACTGGATATACCGGAAAAGGGGTGGCTCCTTTTCAGTACGCACGAAGCAAAGAAGATTCGTTGTGGCGAAAGGAAAATGCTGCCGGTCAGGCGTATAACGACATAAAATATAAAAAAGGAGATCCGTCAGACGAAAGGAATGCAGGCGGGATAGGTTCTGTAAATTATTATGCCAATTTTAAAATTTTCATGCAAAAAAGGAAACCCGGGCAACCATTTTATTTCTGGTATGGAGCAAATGAACCTCACAGGGGATATGAGAAAGATTCATGGAAACGTAACGGCAAAAGCCTGAGTGACGTTAAAGTTCCTCCGTTTCTTCCCGATGTTGAGGAAGTGAGAGGTGATATCCTGGATTATGCTGTGGAAATAGAATGGTTTGACCTGCATCTTACGAGGATTTTGAATTATCTGGATTCAATAGGAGAGCTGAACAATACTATAGTAATTGTTACCGGTGATAATGGTATGTCTTTTCCTGCTGCCAAAGCAAATTGTTTTGAATATGGTGTACATGTCCCGCTTGCAATAAGTTATCCAGATAGATTTCCGGGAGGCAGGATAGTTGATGACCTTGTGAGTTTTGCAGATTTTGCTCCCACGATTCTTGAAATAGCCGGGATTAGACCAGATGGGATGTTACCGATGTCGGGAAAAAGTATTGTCGGAATTCTTGAATCAAAGAAATCGGGGATTGTCGATACTTCAAAGAAATATGTATTCACCGGCAGGGAGAGACATTCGTCATCGAGGTGGAATAATCTCGGGTATCCCCAGCGTGCGGTAATAAGCAGGGAATACCTTTTTATATGGAATGCAAAACCTGAACGCTGGCCTGCCGGCGATCCTCAAAGCATAAAGGATATTAAAACAAATGCTTTAAATCCCATGTATGGAATAGATGAAAAGGGGAAACATCATTCTGAATGGGCTTTCACAGATATTGATGCCAGTCCGTCAAAATCATTTATCGTGGAAAACCATTCCAATGAGAAATATAAGTTCTTTTTTGATCTTGCTGTTGCAAAAAGACCTGAGTACGAATTATACAGGATATCAGAAGATTCGGGATGTTTGCATAATCTGTCAGGGCAGCCAGCCTTCAGTGAGGTTGAGAAGGAGCTAAAAACTGTACTATTCGAAGAATTGAAAAAATCGGAAGATCCTCGTGTGGTTGGTCCTGATAAAGAGATTTTCGATTCATATCTACGGTATAGCCCTATCAGGGAGTTTCCTGAGCCCGATTGGGCTAAATGAAATTTTGACTGATTAATTAATCTATAAACTTCACATAAACAATGAATTACAAATTTTATCTTTTCGGTTTTGGTGGTTTAGTAGCCATTTCCGGATGTGCAAGTAATGGTTTGCCTGATGAGAAGCCCAATATAGTTCTCATCCTGGCTGATGATATGGGTTATGGCGATATAGGTTTCCTGAATCCTGAATCTAAGATCAGGACACCAAATATTGACCGCATAGCTCAATCGGGTGTTGTTTTTACCGATGCCCATTCCTCTTCTGCCGTCAGTACACCTACCCGTTACGGTCTTCTTACCGGCCGGTACAGCTGGCGAAGTGAACTCAAGAAAGGGGTACTCAATGGTTATTCAGAAGCAATAATTCCTTCTGATCGCAAAACATTGCCGCAGATGCTCAGGGAACAGGGGTATCATACTTCATGTATAGGGAAATGGCACCTTGGATGGAAATGGAAGAATATAGAAAAGGGAAATGACAGCATTGATTATTCTCAGCCTATAAGTGACGGACCTACAGAAAGAGGGTTCGATTATTTTTTGGGGTTTAATGGTTCACTCGATATGCCTCCATATGTTTATGTGGAAAATAATATGCCGACATCACCACCAGACAGGATAACAACCGGTAATAACATACCTGCCGGTAATCCGGGTTATGATGGTTCGTTCTGGAGGGAAGGCCCAACGGGAAGTGATTTTTTTCATGAAGAATGTACTCCGGAGTTTTTCAGAAAAGCCTGCAATTATATTGAAGAGAAGGCTGTTCAGGATAAACCCTATTTTCTTTATCTTGCATTACCGTCACCTCATACGCCAATTCTACCCGGAGATGAGTTCAAGGGAAAATCTGGCATCAACCCTTATGCTGATTTTGTGATGATGATTGACAGCGAGATAGGTAAGCTGCTTGATGTTATAGAAAAAACTGGCGAAGGAGAAAATACAATTGTAATATTTGCATCGGATAATGGGTGTGCTCCCTGGGCGGATACCAGAACACTTGAGTCCAGAGGGCATAGACCGAGTTATATTTATCGTGGATATAAGGCTGATCTTTATGAAGGTGGACACAGAGTGCCATTGATTATAAGATGGACTGCTGCCGTTAAAAAGCCGCATGTTGTTAATCAGACTGTCTGTTTGAATGATTTAATGGCAACATTTGCATCGATTACAGGTTACAGACTTGCAGAGAATGAAGCTGAGGATAGTTATGATCTTCTGCCTGCCATATTAAAACCGGGCTACAGGAGGACTATCAGAGAAGCTACGGTGCATCAATCTGTAAACGGGAATCTTGCTATCAGGAAAGGAGAATGGAAACTTTTAATGACACCCGGTTCAGGAGGGTGGAGCTCCCCACGGCCTGGAAAGGAAGAAAAAGGTTTGCCTTCAGTTCAGCTTTTTAATATGAAACAGGATCCTTCAGAGACAACCAATCTACAGGCCGAATACCCGGATATTGTTAAAGAATTAACAGAACTACTTAAAAAATATATTGAAGAGGGCAGGAGTACGCTAGGAAAGCCACAGAAAAATGAGGGGGAGTTTCCTGACAATCTGAAATTCTGGTAAATCTTTATTGGAAGTATCAGAGCGTCGATAAACATGCTATATTTTTTATCAGCAGAGTCCGACTAATTTTTTAATAAAAAAGAGGAATTACTCCCCGAATCCCGATTTATCGGGACTCAGGTTGTAAGTTTATATTAGAAACAAAACTATACAACTTGGGTAAAGATACAGGAATAAAATTTGTAGGACAGCCGAACGTTTGCGTTAACTTTTAAAGAGGTACTTTTAATTGATTCCACAACAATAAGGTTATTCAGTGACATCTTAAAAGGGGTAGTCCGTAATCCCAAAGGAGAAAATAAAAAAAATGATTATTGATAATCAAATATTTATGAGGTTAAATTACGTTTCTAAATTATTAATCGGATAATAGTGATAAATTATCAAAAGTTCTTCTATAGGTATTTCAGGTGTCTTTTCAATCCATTTTTCAATATCATATTTTTCCTTCCATTTTAGGGTGCTGAACTGTGCTGGAGAAAGTTTTGTTATTTTTTTATTTTCGATATCGACTCTATAAATCTTAATCACCTAACTTTTTGCCGGGTAATATGGTAGATAACGTTTACCGGTATGCGCAATTGCTGTTTCAGGGTTTTTCCTTGTTGGGTTACCCGAAAGATAGCCAAATGAATCAACATTAGCAACCCCTCCACGCGGCAATTTCGTATGACCGGGTATTAGTCCACGTTGATTTTGATGACCTGTCCGTATTTAATAATCTCGTTTACAATCGGATTTGTGATATCAAAATCTTTTTCTCTAAATGGATGTGGTTCAATTCTACTGTCAATTTTTCTCCTTAAACGCATTAAGTCCAGTTGTATATCAATCAGGTTGTTGTAATCTTTTAAAATCACTGCAATATCAATATCACTATCTGCATTGAAATTGCCTTTTGCGTAAGAACCAAAAAGAATAATTTTTACAAAATCATACTTTGATTTTACAGCATTAGCATATTTAATTGCAATATCTAAAGCATCTCTTTTATCCATGTCCGAATAGTTTTGATTTTCTCAATCCAGGCTTGGGTATATTCAGGAGTACACAATTTGTAAAACTCCTTTTTATAATCATCGTATCTGGCATTCAAGTTAAACGAAGTAATCTCATCGAACCAGTCAGAATACTCATCCGACATTTCTAATCCAATTAGCTCTCCTAATCTGTACAAATTATGCGTGAAAGGTGCATGTTCTCTAAATCGTTTAACATATAGAACTTTAAGTAACTTCTCGGTTGAGATGTGTCCTAAAAATAATGCCCAGCTGAACGATTTTGAATTATATATAGTCAACATGGTATTGAAGTCATCATCCGATGAGTCAATCCAATGTTTTACAATTTTGTCAACATCAATATTTGATATATTGTCACTCATTAATCAGTCCATTATTATCCTCAAATATAGCAATTTTAAATCAGTTAACCACACTCGCTGTGGTAGTCGTTCAATGTGGTCTAACGTTAAGTATATGAAAAGTAGGTGATTTCGGGCGATTTCCTAACAAGTTACACAAAAGTTAAAGCGGGCTACAACCCTTAAATAACCTACTAACTTGGCAATTTTTTATACCGCGTGTTGTGTTTTCGTGCTTTATTATTAAATCTCATCTATTTTAAAAATTAAAACTTAATCTTAATCCAAAAGATGCAATATTTTTATCATTTTGATTTACAATAAATAAATCAGGTTTCACCATCAAGGATACCTTACTGCCTTGATATGCAAGGTTTTTAACCTTAGCAATCTTTACTACATCATAAATACTCCAAATTTGAATTAATCCAGTTGTTATCATTCCTGAAAACATAACTGCCCGTGCCCCTTCAGGGGATTGTCCTGTTTCAGAATCAACACTCATTGACATTACTAATCCATAGACAAATACACTGCTTGTAACTAATTCACTACCGAAAACACAAGCGCCTCTAATCGGTTCTCCAATATAAAAATATCCAGATGAGGGAAACACATAATTACAAACTCCAGCTACTATAGGTGAATATTTCGGGGTTTCAATTTTTTCTCTATAATTTTTAGTAGAAATATCATTTTTGTAATCCTTGTACTTAATTTTTTGTCCAAAGGAACTACATGTCATAGAAAAAATGAAAATCAGTATTAAAGTATCCGTTCGGCGTCATGCATCTTGTTTCGATTACCTGCTTGAGATAATTTTGGAACCAAAAATGGTTTATGAAAAAGCAGGAAAGGCTGAACCGTCAGGAAGCGATGCTATCACTAATCGGACAATGGCAGGAAAGCGGCAAATCTCAACAAACATTTTGCCAGGAACATGATCTAACCTATACAACATTTTATTATTGGCTCAGGAGATATCGACGAAAGCTGGAAGAGAGCAGCTTTTTACCGATTGAGATAAGTTCAGGATCTCATATTGAAATCCGTTACCCGGGAGGAGTAGTTTTACAACTACCTGCTGAAGTAAAGCTGTCAACACTTAAGCAGCTGTTAAGTCTGTGAGCTGACCTGAAGATGTTTTCACTCAGCTCCACCTTCCGGTATTATTTTTACAGTTCAGCCACCGACATGCGTAAGGGCTTCGATGGTTTGTGCGGACTGGTACACATGGAGCTTGGACGACGAGCTGTAAGCGGAGAGGTATTCATTTTCGTAAATCGTCAAAAAGATAAGATAAAACTGCTACACTGGGAAGAAGGTGGTTTTGTGCTTTACTACAAGCGTCTTGAACGAGGTACCTTTGAGTTGCCGAGGGTAAATTCCTCAGGTAAAACTTGCTAGATCAGCTGGTCATCACTGATGCTGATGGTCGAGGGAATTTCTATTGAAAAATACAAGCAACGCAGGCGATATTTTATTAACAAAATTCCTCTGGCATCTTAATAACAATCCCTGAAAATATTAGGGACAGAGAATGTTTTTTGCCATTTTTGTTATATGCAAAACGGGCAGGTAACATATCAGGAAAACAGACCAATCTCAGAGGAAGAATACCTGCTTCTCCAAAAGGAAAACGCTGAGTTGTCAGAGAAGGTTATCAATCTTACTGCAGAGCTTTTATATTATAAGCAGGAGCTTGTCCAGCTTAAGAGAATGATCTTTGGCAGTAAGAGTGAAAGACATATTGGTTCTGATCCTTCGCAGTTAAGCCTGGGGATGGATGTAGAAACAGTTGAACAGCCTGAAAGAGAAACGGAACAAATCACCTATACACGGAGCAAGCCAGATAATAAAAAAAGATCGGCAATACGTCTTGCCTTACCGTCACACCTTCACCGTGAAGAACATATCATTGAACCGGAAGAAGATATTACCGGAGCCAGGAAGATAGGAGAAGTAGTAACAGAAGTTCTTGAATACACGCCGGGTAAGTTTTATGTCGAAAAATATATTCGTCCAAAATATGTGTTCCCCAAAGAAGAAAAGATAGTAATAGGAGAACTGCCTACATTGCCAATCCCAAGAGGGAATGCAGGGCCCGGGCTATTGTCGCATCTTCTCATAAGTAAGTTCGTTGATCACCTTCCTTTTTATCGTCAGGTTCAACAGTTTAAGAGACAGGATATTGATATAGCCGAATCAACAATCAGCGGATGGTTTACAGCCTCATGCAGGTTATTAGAACCATTGTATGAGAGATTGGTAACAAGAGTGAGACAAAGCAGTTACCTGATGGCCGATGAGACGCCGATACCGGTTCAGACCCATGATAAGCCCGGTTCGACTCATAAGGGATATCACTGGGTATATTATGCACCGCTTGAAAAGCTTGTATGCTTTGATTACCGCAGAGGGAGGGGACGTGAAGGACCTGAGGATTTCCTCGGATCGTTCCGGGGAATGCTTCAGACGGATGGTTACAATGCATACGATATATATGAAAACAAAGAAGGTATAACACTGTATGGGTGCATGGCCCATGCACGGAGGAAGTTTGAGAAGGCAAAGGATAATGATCCGCAGAGGGCAGAATATGTTCTTGATCGCATGAGGAAGTTATACATGGTTGAACGTGAAGCCCGGGACCAAAACCTGTCATTTGATCAGCGAAAAGAGCTCAGAATAGATAAATCTCTTCCGATACTACAAGAGTTAGAAAAGTGGA
>DYKN01000038.1 GCA_020722575.1 Rikenella microfusus
AGAAATTCAATTCTTTCTTTCTCAATCTCAATTTGTTGATATTTTCTATAGTTTTCCTGATTCAAAGCTATCCAGTTGCGTATGTGGTATTGAAACATACTCTCCCAGACCTGCATGTTAAATTGGTTCAGGAGCAACTTGTATATCTTCATATCCAGCCATCTGTCTCCAATCTTAACCGACCAATCAGGCTTCTCAAAAAACTTGTGTATCTCATCAACACCATATTCAATGCACACCAGAGCAGGTTTGCCTCTTATCTGTTTATATTGAATAAGAGGGTAACGATACAGATATGCATCGTTCTTTAAATGATTGTGGAAAATAATATTCTCTTTACCCACCTTTTCAACCACTGCACCGCGGAGCGCCGGCACTTCCCAAACCTTTATTTCCGAATCAAATATTATGGTCAATATCCTGATTCGCTTTACCATTATATAATATTTGAAACAATCAAATTTATCAAATATTTATTTTTTTAAAAATGAAAATCAATAATTTCCAATCAATTTTTGTAACAGAAATAATTGATTTATAACTTAAATTACTCCAGCAAGATAACAGAGAGAACACCGTAAATCTTTGCCTTTTTCCTGATCCTCTTCCCTCGCTGATACTTCTACAAATAGTCTCCTGAAACAGGGAGGCATGAATAAGCAACTCCTCACCTTTTCTGGAACCCGATAAAATAAACTCTTCACCTGAAACAGACTTAGGAATCTATTTAATTTCATTAAGACAATAGAAAGTAAAATCATATTTATCAGTAAATTTATTTGTTTCAGTAAAGGAATACTAAGAAAATTCCGTTTTTCCTTTATATCTTTCGGCAAAATTTTATCAAGATGTTAAAATATGCTGTTGCCATTCTTGGAGGAGGTAATATTGGTGTTGCACTAACTAAGGGTTTAATTAAATCGGGGCAATATAAAAAAGAGGAAATAATTATTACTGATAAGAGGAACTCAAGGCTCGACTTTCTCAGAAAAAAGGGATTCATTGTTACTGAAAACAATGGAGAAGCCGTAAGAAATGCCGGAATAGTTATATTTGCTGTAAAGCCCCAGCAGTTTAAGAGTTTATCGGATGAAATTAAGAATGTTCCATTCAGTGACAGGATAATATTATCAACTATTACCGGCATAACGCATAAGGACATAGAGGATATTTTCGGAGCAATTCCGAATGTGCGTATAATGCCAAATATTGCTATTGAGATATGTGAATCCATGACCTGTATATCGTTCAGTAATACCAATCCGCCACTTGAAACGCGAATTTTATCAATTTTCAATAAGTTGGGGAGAACTTTGGTAATCCAGGAGGAATTGATGAGTGCAGCCACTGTGATAGGAGCCTGCGGTATTGCATTCTCTCTCAGATTTATGCGGGCAATGTCGCAGGGAGGTATTGAAATAGGATTCAACTCCGAAATCTCACAGATAATAACGGCACAGACAATGAAAGGGGCCTCTGAAATAATACTCGCCACGTCCAATCATCCTGAGTCGGAGATAGACAAAGTAACTACCCCACAGGGTATTACTATTTCAGGTCTTAATGAAATGGAGCATCAGGGTATGAGCTCAGCCGTAATAAGGGGAATAGTTACCTCATTCAAGAAGATCGAGGATATGGATTCAAAAGGAAGAAAATAATCTGTTTCTTACAGGTTTTTTATCTCTTCCACAAGGCTTTGCAGTGTTTTCTTTGCATCGCCAAAGAGCATTCTTGTTTTGTCGTGATAAAAGAGCGGATTTTCGATTGCCGCATAACCTTTTCCCATTCCTCGTTTCATTACTATAATGTTCTTTGCTTCGCGTGCTCTGACAATGGGCATTCCATAGATAGGGCTCGAAGGATCATCTTCTGCAGCAGGGTTAACCACATCGTTAGCACCAACAACAACCAGAACATCAGTATTTGGAAGATCCTGATTTATCTCATCGCTTTCGATGAGTTTGTCATAAGGCACATCTGCTTCTGCAAGCAACACGTTCATATGTCCCGGCATCCTTCCAGCAACAGGATGAATAGCATATTTAACTTCCACCCCTCTTTCTTCAAGAAGTTTATCAAGTTCATGGCATATATGCTGTGCCTGTGCAACAGCAAGTCCGTAACCCGGTACTATGACAACCTTTCTGGAATAATTAAGAAGAATTGCTGCATCGGCGAGATTTATTTCTTTGACCACTCCGGTAGTTACCGAAGCACCTGCAGATCCGCCAAACACTCCGGCAATAACGTTGAATAGTGATCTGTTCATTGCACGGCACATAAGTACGGTAAGAATAGTACCTGCCGAGCCTACAAGAATACCGCCTGTAAGCATTACCTGGTTATTATAGAGGAATCCTCCCATTGCAGCTGCCACTCCAGTAAATGAGTTTAGCAGTGAAATAACCACAGGCATGTCGGCTCCTCCAATAGGCATCACAAATAGTACTCCGTAAATCACTGCCACACCAAACATGATATATAAGAAAGGCATCAGTTCAGTGCTTGTACTGACCCTGCGGGTCATTATAAAAACAATAAATCCGAGGAGAACAATAAGCAAAAAAATGTTTACATATCTTAATTCTTTAATTCTAAGGTCTTTTATACGGCCGTCGAGCTTTCCGAAAGCTATCATGCTTCCTGCCCATGATATTGTACCGATCATCAATCCCAGAAGTATGGCCAGCACATATCCGTTTGCCATTCCGCTGCGGGCAATAAGTTCCGGATCTATATGCGGAAATTCCATCATTGAAATCAGGGCTGCAGCAGCACCTCCCATACCATTAAAGAATGACACCAGTTGTGGCATTGCCGTCATCTTCACCCTCCTGGCAATTATCCATCCGATCACCGTTCCAAGTGCCATTGCCGATAATATCCAGCCGATATTTCCTATTGGCTTTCCATCCTTCTGATGAAAAAGGAGTGTTGCCAGAATAGCAAGAGCCATTCCCGTTGCCGCTACAATATTTCCCCGTCTTGCAGTATCGGGATGGCTAAGCATCTTAAGTCCAAATATAAACGTTACCGAAGAAATGATGTATGTAATTTCCAGTATTCCAGAAGTATAGGTCTGACTCATCAGCAATTTTTTTTTAAATAAAAATTATTATTAAATAGAAATTATTTTTAAATAAAAATTATTATTAAATAAAATTTATTTTTAAATAGAAATTATTTTTTCTTTTTAAACATTTCAAGCATCCGGTCGGTTACAACAAATCCACCCACTACATTAAGTGTTCCGAGCACAACAGTAAGAAAGCCGAGCACCATTGAGCCAGTTGTGTCAGCATGACCCATAACTATTATTGCACCAATTATTACCACGCCGTGTATTGCATTTGCACCTGACATCAATGGAGTATGAAGTACCGCAGGCACATGACTAATGACCTCAATACCCAGAAAAATCGATAGGATCAAAAGAAAGATAGCCTCTCTATGTTCCAGAATAAACGCGAAAATCTTTTCCATCCTTATTTATTATTGAATGTTAAGTAATTGCTTAATTCTTGCAGATATATATTGCCCGTCAGAAACAGCCATGATTCCACTGGTTATTTCGTCGTCACGATTAAGTATCAATTTACTTTCGCGATCAACAATAATCTTCAACAGGTTAATAATGTTTGATCCGAACATTTTACTGGCATCAGAAGGCATATCTGAGGGGTAATCGGATTTGCCAACAATTGTTACACCGTTTATCTCAATTATTTTTCCATTTTGTGTCAGCTCGCAGTTTCCTCCTGTTGAAGCAGCTGTGTCAATGATCACCGATCCCGGTTTCATTTTCATCACCGTTTCTTTCAATATCAGCAGAGGTGCTTTTTTCCCAGGTATCTGGGCTGTAGCGATAATCACATCGGCTGTTGTAGCATGTTCCTGTATCATTGTCTGCTGTTTTTTCTTGAATTCTTCAGTTTGCTCAACCGCATAACCACCGGCTGATGTATCTTCAACTGCACCCTCCACTTCAATGAATTTTCCGCCAAGGCTTTTTACCTCTTCCTTTACAGCCGATCTGACATCAAATACTTCAACCGTTGCACCAAGTTTACGTGAAATTGCGAGTGCCTGCAGGCCAGCTACACCAGCACCAAGAATCAGTACTTTAGCAGGTTTGATGGTACCGGCAGCCGACATAAACATCGGGAAGAAACGTGGTAAAAGGGATGCTGCATGAATAACTGCCCTGTACCCGGTAACGGTAGCCATGGACGAGAGGATATCGAGCGATTGTGCCCTTGTTGTACGGGGCACCAGATCAAGAGCAAGTAATGTGAGACCTTGAATCCTTGCTTTTTCAATCCATTCCCTGTTCTCAACAGGATTTAAAACACAACAAATCACCTGCCCTTTCCTGAATGATGTAATATCATCATCAACCGGTGGATTAACAGAAATGAGCAGATCAGATTTCTCAATAACTTTTTTTCTGTCTCCAGTAGAAGCACCCACCGACACAAAGTCACTGTCAAAAGCAAATGCTCTCCCTCCAGCATTCTCTTCAACAATCACCTCAATACCGAGCTTTATAGCCGCTGACACCTCGCCGGGAAGCATCGCAACTCTGTTCTCACCATGAGACTCTTTCAATATTCCAAGAATCATATAAAGCTAAAATTGAATTAAGAGCGCAAAATTAAAAAACATACTAAAGAAAAAAAATGTTTTGAAATTTATAATTAAAGAAGTAACCTGAAATTTATTCTATTAAATTAATTTAGTTTATTCCCAATTATTTCATTTCCCTTATTTTATAATCAGCCGATTGTCATTTTAGTATCATCCCGGAAAAATATTTAAAAGTTAGTATTATGTCAGTTCATTTTCCAGAGAAATTCAAAAGCCAGAACTTATTTCTTTCACTTGAAGAGTGAGTTGCCTTGGCTCCACCCCATCCATGCCTTCCACCCGGATATAACATAAACTGAAATTCTTTGCCTTCATCCTGAAGCTTTGAAATAAGCCAGATAGTGTTTTGCATATGAACATTATCGTCTATATCACCGTGTGTCATATAAAGTTTTCCTTTATAATTTTTCACGAAAGTGAGCACTGAGCCTTCTCTGTAGCCATCGGGATTATCCTGTGGAGTGTCCATATATCTTTCAGTATAGATATCGTCATAGAGTTTCCAGTCGGTTACTGATGATCCGGCAAACCCGTGAGTCCAGTAATCTGCACCTTTTGTTAATGCCAGGCATGTCATATAACCCCCGTATGAACTACCTGTAATGCCGATTCGTTCAGGGTCAACATAAGGTTTTTCTCTTAACCATTTAACTGCATCGGCATAGTCGAGTATCTCCCATTTACCGAGGTTTCGATGCATATAATCAAGACCTTTTTTCCCGAAATGGCCTGATCCTCGATGGTCAACAGAAAAAGTTATAATCCCATTCCGGGCATACCATGAAGGGCTATAGCCCTGCCATCTGTTGTTGACATTCTTTGAATCGGGTCCACCATAAATTGTGAAAACAACAGGATATTTCTTTGATTCATCAAAATTCAGGGGGTAGGTGATTATTGCAGGCATCATAAAAAGTCCGTCAGATGTAGGGATCTTTAGCAATTCTGAGCGTGAATCTGTTTCGGGGTTAAATTCTGTCAACTCAAATCTATGAATTTCTCTTATCATTTTACCTTTGCGGTCGTACACTTCAATTGCGCCCGGCGAAGAAATATTATTCCATGTATCGCAGAAATAATTGCCTTCAGGGGAAATAATTACCGAGTGTGTTCCGGGGCCATTGGTAATCTGTACCATGTTCTTTCCATCGAGGCTTGCAATAAAGAAGTGGTTATCTGTCGATTCGGGACCTGTTCCGGTAAAATAAACGGTTTTTGTATCTTCATCAACCCTCACTATGCTGCTGATCCTCCAGTTCACATCAGTTATCCTCGAAATAAGTTTCCCATCCCAACCGTAATAATAAAGATTTTCCCAATCCGACCGGGAACTTCTTATAATGAAACCAGTCCCGTTTTTCATTACATATACATCTTCAAAAAAATCGATCCATGTTTTTCTGGATTCGGAATAGATTTCCGAATAATTACCTGTAATAACGTCGGCGAGGATAAATCTCATATCGTTCTGGTCGCGGTTAAGTACCTGAATTGCAAGTGCTGAGCCATCTGGTTTCCAGAAGGGCCAGGCGATATATTGATCGATATTGTCATCGGTTTTAACCCATGTAATTTTTGTGTTTGTGACATCGGCAATACCCATTTTCACTTTCGGGTTTGGGTCGCCAGCTTTGGGATAAGGCGTAACTTCGAGTATTCCATGAATACCATCGGGTTCATCAAGCCGGTTCAGGGTAAAGACCGGCACATCTGTTTCATCTGTTCTCAGGAAAGCTATCCTGCGACTGTCGGGCGACCACCAGAAAGCAGCATAATGGCTTGACCTGCCAAGTATCTCTTCCATATAAACCCATGAAGCATAACCATTGTATATACGATCGGTAGCATCATGCGTAAGCCGTTTCTCGGAAAAATTTACAAGATCATAAACATATAGATCCTTATTCTTTGTATAAGCTATTTTAAGGCCGTCGGGAGAAAACCTTGCATTTACTTCTTCATCCCTGTCATTTGTCAGGCGGCGAAGCTCCCTGTCGCCGACGCGAAAATACCAGAGATCATTTTCCTTTATAAAAACTGCGCTACTGAAATCGGGTGCAATTATATCATTCAAACCCAGAGTAATGCCTGCTGGCAATGATTTAATAAATATTTCACGGGGTGAATCAGGCTGTACATAGGATTTGCTCCTTCCGGTACGGACATTCACATTTAAAGTTACATGGCGGCCTTCGGCATCAACTGTACGAAAAATTAAATGCGTATCATCAATCCAGCCTATAACACGTTGCGCACTAACACTACCACGCTGAAACTGAGCAAAAAGAGTACATGAAGCTATAAACAGAAAAAATACGATAAATAGTTTTAATAAAAAGATTCTATACGATTTCATAATTAAGTTTGTTAAAGATTCAAACTCAAAAATAGTTATTTCGATGAATAATCGTTGTGATGATAAAACAGATTCTCATAGTCCATTTATTCAACAATTAATGATTGTTGGTCAAGTATCCTTCTATCAACTCTATCATAATTATGCCAATTACCTTAAAATCATAAGAGATTGTCTCAGTTTTCTTAAAGTTACCGGATGCAAAATTCTAATTAAAAATAAAAAAATGTAAATTTCACTCTCAGGTCTAATACAATATTTTAAACCATTCTGAAATTGGAAGATTTTTACAATGAAGCCTGATGCACAGGCAAAACCAATAACAATAGTCTTATCATTCTGTAAGCAAAATAACAATAAATTTCTTAATTTGAATTTATTATAATAAAGAATATAAAAAAATTTTTATGTTATTTTATTAACATTGTTATTTTAATAACAATATTTTTTATTTTTGCAGGAAATAAAAAATTGGTTTTGTAATCAATAAATTGATATCTTTAATCATAGATTAAATTATTAATAAATGATAACCAATCAAAATATAGATTCTCGAATCAATTAAATAAAAAAATACTTCCATGGAAAAAATTAGTTCATTTGCTGACCTTCAGAAATTGAGAGAAGATCTTGTTTCGGGTCGAAAGTTACTGGAGAACGGTGAGCCATCCCCTGGTGCAGTAAGAATCAGGGTTCATATGGGAACGAGTGGAATTGCTTCCGGAGCCACAGAGATATACAATTTCTTTGTTACCGAGCTCGAAAAAAGAAACATTCAGGGATATGTCATCAGAACCGGCGACCTGGGATACTCTTTCGCTGAGCCAACTATTGAAGTGACCAGAAGCGGTTCGGAACCTGTTGTTTTTGGAAATGTCGACAGGTTTAAAGCTGACGAAATAATTGAAAAATATATTAAAAACGGTGAACTGGTCGATGGTATAATCCCTGTAAATTATCAGTCTGTATCAATTTAATTCCTTCAGAAATGGAAGAAAAAAGAAAGCATATTCTGGTATGCAGTGGCTCAGGATGCAAGGAGAATCTGAGCGCTGACATCATTGATGGCTTTAAACTTGAACTTGAAGCTCTTTCACTGGATAAAGAAGTCACGGTAATTAAATCTGCATGTTTCGGGTTATGCAATCATGGACCCATTGTGAAAATAATGCCTGACAACACAATTTATATTAGGGTATCAACCGAAGATATTGGTGATATTATAAATGAACACATATTGAAAGGCAGGAAAGTTGAAAGGTTGCTTTTTCAGGATCCGGTTACCGGGAAAAGAATCTCCAATGAAAAAGATTTAAGACCCTTATTGAAACAATTAAGGATAGCACTCAGAAATTGTGGCATTATTGATCCCGAAAACATTGAGGATGCAATTGCTAAAGGAGCCTATTTTGCCCTTGGCAGGGTATTTACTGAAATGAAACCTGAAGAAGTCATAAGAATTATTAAAGAATCCGGGCTCAGGGGCAGAGGAGGAGGTGGTTTTCCTACCGGATTGAAGTGGGAGATTGCAAGAAAAAATATTTCAGATGAGAAATATGTGGTTTGCAATGCTGATGAAGGAGATCCGGGAGCATTTATGGACAGGTCAGTTCTGGAAGGAGACCCTCATTCTATTCTTGAAGCTATGGCTATATGCGGTTATTGTATCGGGGCTTCAAAAGGATTGGTTTATATCAGGGCTGAATATCCGCTTGCCGTTCACAGGCTAAAAATTGCAATCGATCAGGCAAGGAAATATGGGCTTCTCGGAAACAATATAATGAACACAGGGTTTAATTTCGATATTGAGATCCGTTATGGTGCAGGTGCTTTTGTTTGCGGCGAAGAGACTGCTCTCATTCATTCCATGGAAGGTCTGAGGGGTGAACCAACTGTCAAACCCCCCTACCCCGCCCAGTCAGGCTTCAGGGGTAAACCCACCAACGTAAACAACGTTGAAACTTTTGCCTGCATCGCCCCTATTATTATTAAAGGATCCAGCTGGTTCAGCAATATAGGAACCGAAAAATCAAAGGGAACCAAGGTATTTGCTCTGGCGGGAAAAATAAACAATGTCGGACTTATTGAAGTACCGATGGGTACAACACTCCGCGAAGTAATTTTTGAAATCGGAGGCGGTATAAAAGACGGAAAAAAATTTAAAGCAGTTCAGACAGGTGGTCCTTCAGGCGGCTGTCTGACTGAAAAACATCTTGACACTCCCATCGACTTCGATAATCTTACTGCTGCCGGTTCAATGATGGGTTCAGGCGGAATGATTGTAATGGACGAAGATGACTGCATGGTAGCAGTTGCAAAATTTTATCTTGAATTTACGGTAGAGGAATCATGCGGTAAATGTGCTCCCTGCCGTATAGGCAACAAAAGACTTCATGAACTTCTTGAACATATAACCAAAGGTAACGGAACACGTGCCGACCTCGACAGGCTGAGAAACATGAGCAATGTTATCAAGGATACATCACTTTGCGGACTTGGGCAAACATCACCCAATCCGGTACTCTCTACTCTCGATAATTTCTTCGATGAATATCTTGCTCATGTTGTCGATAAGAAATGTCCGGCAGGAAAATGCAAGGATTTAATGCATTATGTCATTATTAGTGAGAACTGCGTTGGCTGTACAGCCTGTGCAAGGGTTTGCCCGGTCAATGCCATCACAGGCCAGAGAAAAGAGCCGCATTACATTAATCCATCAATCTGTATCAAATGCGGCGCCTGTTATGAAAAATGTAAATTCGATGCAATTGTGATTCAATAATAAATTTTCACCGGTAATGGAAACTGTAAAACTTACTATAGACGGCAAAGATATAGAGGTACCAAAAGGTACAACAATAAGCAAAGCCGCAAAAAAGCTCGGGATAGATATTCCTTTGCTCTGCTATATGGAGCTTCATGATCTGAATATTGAGAATAAGCCTGCCGGTTGCCGTATCTGCGTTGTAGAGGTTGAAGGAAGGCGTAACCTTTCTCCTTCATGTGCCACTGTCTGTGAGGAAGGGATGGTAGTCAGAACCCATACCACAAGGGTTCTGAATGCCAGACGTACTGTCATGGAATTTATTCTTTCCGATCATCCCAAGGATTGTCTTATCTGTCCCAAATCGGGTCACTGTGAATTACAGGACATGGCTATACGGCTTGGTATAAGAGAAATACCGGGTGCGGAGATAGCTGCAATGTCAACTTACAGAAAGGATACTTCTCCCTCAATAATCAGGGATCTTGACAAATGTATTATGTGCCGAAGATGTGAAATGATGTGTAACGAGGTTCAGACAGTAGGTGCGTTATCAGCAATTAACAGGGGTTTTATGGCGGCAGTAGCACCTGCCTTCGAGCAAAACCTCGAATACTCCCCCTGTACTTATTGTGGTCAATGCGTAGCAGTATGCCCTACAGGCGCTCTCACCGAGGTTGACCACACACCCGACGTACTGAGGGCTCTTGCCGATCCAACCAAAACCGTCGTTGTTCAAACAGCTCCTGCAGTCAGAGTAGCACTGGGCGAAGAGTTCGGTATGGAACCAGGTACTATTGTTACAGGTAAAATGGTTTCAGCGTTACGCGCACTGGGATTCGATTATGTATTCGATACTGACTTCGCTGCCGACCTCACAATAATAGAAGAAGGTACTGAGTTTCTCGACCGAATTAAACGTCACCTCAACGGCGATACCAGTGTCAGACTTCCCATTCTTACCTCATGTTGCCCTGGCTGGGTTAACTTCTTTGAATACTATTACCCCGATCTTAAAGATGTTCCTTCATCTGCAAAATCACCGCAGCAAATGTTCGGAGCAATAGCAAAATCATATTTCGCACAAAAAATAGGTGTTGACAGAAAAAACCTTGTAGTCGTTTCAATAATGCCATGCCTGGCAAAGAAATACGAGTGCCAGAGAGGGGAGTTTTCCGTTGACGGTAATCCCGATGTTGATTATTCAATATCAACAAGGGAATTGGCATCCTTCATCAAACAGGCAAATATTGACTTTAACAACCTACCGGATGGTACTTTTGATGTTCCTCTGGGTGAATCAACCGGAGCAGGAGTGATTTTTGGCACAACCGGCGGCGTTATTGAGGCTGCCGTAAGAACCGCATACGAACTTTATACCGGTAAAAAACTTGAACGTCTCGATTTTACGGAGTTGCGTGGTTTTGAGGGTGTAAGAAGTGCTACTGTTGACTTTGACGGGTTAAAATTAAATATCGGTATAGCTCACGGACTCGGTAATGCACGAAAACTTCTCGATGAAGTCAGATCGGGCAAGTCTCATTTTCATGCAATAGAAATAATGGCATGCCCTGGAGGTTGCATCGGTGGAGGCGGACAGCCATTACACCATGGCAGATCCGAAATACTTAAAGCCAGATCAGCCGCTATTTACAATGAAGATCGTAATAAACCACTTAGAAAATCACATGAGAACCCATACATAATTAAGCTTTATGAGGAATTTCTCGGTAAACCTAACAGCGAAAAGGCTCATGAACTGCTTCATACACATTATTTCGAAAGAAAAAAGAAAATTTACATTAAACCATAATTAATCAAAAAACTATAAAAATACCGGATATGTCAAGCATTAAGATTGAACTCAGAAAGGAAGATGTGGATAAAATAAAGGAGATATGTAAATCTTTTAACAATGATCCACAGGAGCTAATAAATGTGCTTCACAAATGCCAGGAACATTTCGGGTATCTACCTGCCGAGGTTCAGGAAGTAGTCTCCGAATGCCTCAATGTCCCCGTTGCTAAAATTTACGGTGTTATTACTTTCTATTCATTTTTCACAATGACACCGAAAGGGAAACACCCGATAAGCATCTGCATGGGTACGGCTTGCTATGTAAGGGGTGCCGAAAAAGTGCTGGAAGAATTTAAGAAAGAACTTGGTATTCAAGTGGGACAGACTACAAAGGATGGCAAGTATTCCCTGTCGAGCCTGAGATGCGTGGGCGCCTGCGGACTCGCTCCCGTTGTTCTCGTGGGCGATAAAACTTATGGCAGAGTGGCTCCCGACGACGTAAAAAATATTCTCAAAGAGTACGAATAACAGCTACCAGATTTCTTTATATGTGATTTAATTTAAGACAACCCGGTCTATCCGGGTTTTCTTTTTTTCTTATTATCTGACCTTGCACCGGCAACAACCTTACCTTTAAAAAAAATACCTTTTTGCTTTCTCTTCTCATTTATTTCACGTGCCACATATAACTTTTTACCGGAATATGGATCCATACCCAGATAATACATTGCAGTAGAAAGTGTCATAGGAGTTGGAGTAAAATCCTGAACCTGTTCAGGTTTCAGTCCAAGCGGATTGATCTTATTCATAAGACTCTTCATATCCTTCTCCGTACAGCCCGGGTGTGAAGATATAAAATAGGGTACAAGTTCATAATTAAGACTCTTTTCGGAAACAATATCATAAAATACTTTCCTGAATTTTACAAAAAGGCTGAAAGGTGATTTTCTCATCAATGAGACTATATGATCTTCAGTATGTTCTGGTGCAACTTTAAGCCGACCCGAAACATGGTTTATGACCAGTTCCCTGATGTATTCCTTTTCAGCTTCACCAGCCGATGGATTCCATTCTTTGAAAAGCAGATCATAACGTACGCCGCTTCCAATAAAAGCCTTTTTAATATCTTTTCTACTGTTCACCATGCGGTACAGAGATGTAAGTTTCTGATGTGAAGCATCAAGATTACTGCATACTGCAGGCCAGATACATGATGGGCGGGAGCATTTAAGGCAAATATCAGTGTTAATTCCCTTCATATTGTACATATTAGCCGTCGGGCCACCCAAGTCGGTCAGATACCCTCTGAATAGAGGCAGTTTTGCAATCCTGTCTATCTCTTTCATTATTGACTTTTCAGACCTGCTAACCACAAACTTACCCTGGTGTGCAGAAATTGCACAAAAACTGCAGCCGCCAAAACAGCCCCTGTGAATATTCACAGAAAATTTAATCATTTCATATGCAGGTATTGGCCCTTTTTTATTATATCTTGGATGTGGCAGATAAGTAAAAGGCAGATCATAAATCATATCAGCTTCCTCAGTCTGCATTGGAGGGAAAGGAGGATTAACAACAACCAGAAACCCTTTTGCAGGTTCAATAAGCCTTGCAGCTTTGAGCTTGTTCGATTCTTTTTCGAAAACCATAAAATTTTCAGCAAAAGCAAACTTATTATCCAGACACTCCTCGTATGAATGAAGGAATTTATTTTTCCACTCCTTCACATAAGGGATACTCTCCCTGTCAGAAAGTTTTATTGCGGTTTGAGGAATTGTTTTCAGCGAAGAAAAAGGCACTCCCTTTTTAAGAAGTCTTA
Organism: Rikenella microfusus; assembly: GCA_020722575.1. GTDB lineage: Bacteria > Bacteroidota > Bacteroidia > Bacteroidales > VadinHA17 > LD21. Next base: position 13,387 of record DYKN01000038.1, read on the forward strand.
CTATCTGTCGTATTGGTTGTTCTCCCATCCCATAAACGAGCATATCGGCGCCGCTTGAAAGGAGTATAGATGGTTCGAGTGTCTCCTTCCAGTAGTCGTAATGAGTCAGACGCCTCATTGATGCTTCGATACCACCAATAATTACCGGGATATCTGGATAGAGTTTCTTAAGGATCTCTGTATAAACAATGGTTGGATAATCAGGTCTGAAGCCTGCTTTCCCACCCGGTGTATAGGCATCATCCGAACGCAAGCGCTTGAATGCGGTGTAATGGTTAACCATTGAATCCATATTGCCTGCCGTTACACCAAAAAAATATTTTGGCGCCCCAAGCTTCCTGAAATCCCGTAGATCATCCCTCCAGTTGGGTTGAGGAACAATCGCAACCTTGAATCCCTCATATTCAATTACCCTTGCAATTACAGCTGCCCCAAAAGAAGGATGATCAACATACGCATCACCGGTAAAAATAATAACATCAGGCCGATCCCATCCAAGCCTCTTTATCTCCTCAAGGCTTGAAGGTAACCATTCATATCTGTTTTTCCCCTTTAACATCAATACGTTAAGATACCAATATACACCACAAAGATTGCAAAATTCATCATAACAATTCTTAAACAGTATATAAAAATCCATCTTAATAAAAGCCAAAGAGAAGAAATGTCATTTTAAAGGTTCCGGCAGGATTATTGTAATACCTGATTATGCTTCAAGTAAAAATTATTTGTATCTTGTTGAAAAAAGAGGTTAGAAGGTCATGGATATCAGGAATGTAATTAATAAGCATAAAGAGATTTGCCAGCTTGTTTCAGAAAAGAGAATCAAGCAAAGCCTTGATCTTCTTGCCTCCATGATCTCATTTTCATATACAGGGGCCTTCAGGGACGAGTTTGAAAATATAACCCTTACCTACCGTAATATTTGTCTTTATACCATTGAGGGAGTAAAAGATCCGGAGCGTGATAAAATCTATATGGCTCTATTAAAATCGATATTCAATCTAGCTGATAGGGTAAAACAAGACATATTGTCATATAATTCAGGTTGGTACACTTACTGGCTTAAGCATCAGCTTGAAAAAGAATACCGGATAAGCGGAAAAACGATTGTAGAAACAGTTGACGATCTGCTTTTCAAGCAAGAACTTGATGAATGGCTTAAGCTTTCTTCTGAGATCAATCCTGATCCCAACTCTGAGATAGCCAGAAGGCACAAGTTTCTTATACGAAACATTTTCAATCATTTATGGCTCACTGACACATATGGTGAAGCAGAAGAGAGCCTTATAAAGATTATCAGGAAATCGGGTAAACTCAGATGGTATGAAAACTGCATTTTTGTCAGTGCTATTACCCTTAGTCTTTTAAGGTTCTGGCAAATTAATAAAGTAAAAATACTTATTGATTTTTACAGGGATGGCGCCGATCAGATACAGGAAAGGGCGCTTACAGGACTGATATTGAGCCTTCATCATTACAACAACCGGATTTTTCTCTATCCGGAAATTATTGACATGATTAAAAAGTTAAGTAAATCGGGTCGTTTCAGTGAACATTGCAAAATCCTGATAATGCAGGCCATAAGGTCGCGCGAGACAGAAAAGCTTAGCAGAAGACTTCAGGATGAAATCCTTCCGAAGGTAGCAAGTTTGAAACCCAGGCTTGATGAAAAGCTCGGGCTTGACAATATCCTGCCAGGTGACATAAGCAATGATAAAAATCCTGACTGGTCTCAGATTTTCAATGAATCGGATGAGGTCTTCAAAACAATGGAAGAGCTTACCAATCTTCAGATGGAAGGTGCTGATGTATATATGTCGGCCTTTGCCAATCTGAAACATTTCGATTTTTTCAGGGATTTCCAGAACTGGTTTATGCCATTCTATCCCGATCATGAGGCAGTTGATGTGATTTATACCGATGAAGTCCTCGGGCCGGGGACAAATGAACTCGCAGAGGCTCTATATAAGACTCCTTTTATATGTAATTCAGATAAATATTCGCTATTGCTTAATCTTAAGAATCTGCCATCTGCCCAGAAGTCTATGATGCTTAAAGTTTTCAGAATGGAACTTGAAGGGCTTGAACAGATGAATGCTGAGGAATCTTTTACCGATCCTTACAGATCATTCAGGATATATGTTACCCAGTATCTGCAGGATTTATACAGGTTCTTCAAGCTATCGCCCTACAAAAAAGATTTTGAAGATGTATTCAGCGAACCTCTTGATATTTACAACTCTGAGTTTTACCGGACTACCTGTTCATCGCCGGAGGTAGAAAAAAATCTGGCTGATTTTTTCTTCAGCAAAGATTATTTTGATGATGCTCTTGATCTGTTTCTCCGCCAGATAGAGAAGAAGCCTGATGATGCCCAACTATATGAAAAAACAGGATACTGTTATCAACAGGCAGGCTTATATGAAGAAGCCCTGACCTACTACCGGATGGCCGAACTTATCGACAGGAAGCCATGGACAATAAAAAAGATAGGTTTGTGTCTCAGAAAACTGGGAAAATATGAGGAAGCTGTAGACTATTATATGCAGGCATCAGAAATTGAACCCGATAATATACACACCATTATGATGCTTGCTCATTGTTATCTTGACATGAAGAATTATGAAGAGGCTTTGAAATACTATTTCAGGGTGGAATTCATGGATCCCGGCAATATTAAGGTTTTAAGGCCTATAGCATGGTGTTATCTGGCCCTTGGCAGACCCGGTGATTCAGAAAAATATTATGACAGGCTCCCTGCTGAAAAGCTCACGGGACACGATTACATAAACAAGGGTCATCTGGCTTTTTGTGCTGGAAAGAAGAAAGAGGCAGTTGAATATTACAGGCAGAGCCTGACCGGAGGTCAGATAACCCGTGAAAATTTTATTCAGATTTTCAATGATGACAAACCCGTTCTGTTGATAAATGGCGTTGATCCTGAGGATATTCCGATACTGCTGGATTATTTGTTCTATATTCTCGACTGATCCGTTGTATCACCTCTGAAGGGGCGTCTCATTCCCGGTTCAAATCTGTCAGGAGGTGGCCCGGGTGGCATCATATGCCTCGGACTGAATTCAGTAGAATCGTTTCTTTTCCTCCAATCATACCGCATCATCTTCATCCTTCTCATTTCAAGTTCTCTCAAACGTTCTTTCTGATCCTTTGTCAGAGTCGGCTCAATCTCCTTCCAGAACTCTTTCATTATTGAATCCGACTTTCTTCTGAAATCACTCATTACAGCATTGTTTACCTTTGCATATCTCGAAAGAATCTGATCGATTTTTTCTGATTGCTTTTCGTCAGGTTCAAGTATCCTGTAAAGTCCTTCTTTGAAATGCTCTCCAGAAAAGAAAAGTCTAACCGGTTTCAGCTTATGGTAACGAACCTGTGCTGAAACAAGAATGCCCAGAATAAATCCCAGTAACAATGTACTAATGATCAAAATAATTGCACGTATTTTCATGCTGTAGAATTAATTTCCGGTTAAAGCAAACAGTATGCCTTCATCAGCTATATCCCCCAGGCCGAGGAATGAGTCAATGCTTAAATTACCCTGAGATATATATATTGAAATCAGCAACACAATAATTGCTGCAATACCTGTAAAAGCTATTCTGTAAAAGATTTTACTTGCAGAAAGAATAAAATCTTCCTCCTTGTGTATTACAACTGCTGAGGAATAAATTCTTTCAGTTACTTTATCTGCAAAATTTTCGCTGAAGGAGAAAGACATCCCTGCATCCTGAAGATCTTTCAGAATTTTTCTGTCAGGTTCTTCACCCTTCAGGGATTCAAGTATCAATTCCTTCAATTTTTCTTTTTTCATTTTATAATGTCTTTAAAATTTTTTTCATCTGCTCCTGACCTCTCGACAGCCTGGAAAGTACTGTTCCAAGTGGTAATCCCAGAATATCGGCTGTTTCTTTGGTCGAGTATCCCTGCAACAATCGCATCACCAGTATTATTCTGAACTTAGGATCAACCATCTGCAGGGCTTTTGACACCAGTTCCTTTGCATCCTTTTGTTCCACATCATCATCGGGAACATCGTATTCACGCATCTCTTCACCGTCACTATGCGAAAACATTGAAAAGAACCTCTTTCTTCTTTTAATTTCATTCAGAGTAATATTTATGGCAATTCTCTGAAGATAAGTCGAAAGTTTCGCTTCGCCCCTGAAATACGGTAATGAATGGTATAACTTGATAAAAACCTCCTGGCCCAGATCCTCAGCAAAAATCGTATCGCCAAGCATACCCTTCACTGTTTTTGCCACCATTTTACTGTACCTGTTTACTATCTCAGTGAAGGCCATTTTATCGCCATCAAGAGAAGCTTTCACAAGTTCAGCATCATCAGCTTGCCCGTACTGAGTGGCTTGCTTTCGCATATTAGACAATTATTGTTAATGAATTATTCCTGTTTTGTTAATTTTTATTAACAAAAAATATATACCACACATTCTTTCATATTTTTAAACAGTATAAATCTGTTATTGCTTCTGGTTATTCTGGTTGAGAATAATGATATCCATCGAATTCAAATATTTCAGTAGAAAAAGATGATTGTTTTCAAATCCGTCATTTTCAGACTTCCTTTTAAAATAAAATCTTGTTTGAATCAGGTCAGGGTTATGAATTAATGGATTCTTAATAAATTTTTTCCCATGAAGTGTTATACCTGATACAAAATAATACATAATATCATACCCCTGCCATGCCATGCTTGACTGGTTGGGTTCGGTAAGATATTTTTCCCTGTATTTTCTGAGGAAAGCGATTACATCGGGTTGCTTATAATCGATCCAATAGTGTGAATAGAGTTCGATTCCGAGGTCAAAGTACAGTTTAGGATCGAGATTGAACAGTTCCCTGACTACGGGATAACCGAGAAGTGTGATCTTATATTTTCTTGAGAGTGTATGAAGGTCGATAATAGTTTCACTGAGTACAGGATCATCTTCAGAAGCAATAATAACAACATTTTCCATTTGGGGTGAAAGTGACTGCTTGAGGCGGTTAATCGAATCGGCAGGCAATGCAGATCGGCTTATAAAGAAAAGCTCTCTGAAACTAATATTATTGTTATCAGCATTTGCTCTTATTTCATTGAGAAGTCTGTCACGAAAACCTGTCACTGTCGGATCTGATCTTGTTTCGTCGTTATGAATAAAAATAAAATTGCATTGTTTTAGCTGTCCGATATTTTTCACAATATAGTTTTGAGCAATTTCAACTGAGGGTATTGCCATGAAAAGGAAAGGATTATCCTTCAGTATATAATTGTTTTTCAAAGGTACCGGTGAAACAACCGGAATTTCATTTTCTCCGGCAAATTTTGCAACATATTGCATTTCTGAAGAATAAACAGGACCTATTATCAGGTCCATTTCCTTCAGTGTGCCTGATGAAATTAATTTTTCAACTGCCATTGGTTCACTTCTGGTATCAAAAGTATGCAGATTGATCCGGAGGCCCAATGAACGAAGGGTATCGGCAGCAAGAAGAATACCCTGATACATCTCGATAAACTGTATGCTTGGAGGATAGAGCCATTCTTCAGGATATTTTGAAAACCTGTATAACGGTTTACCTTTTACAACCACTGAGGAATCAATTTCATACCTGGCAGAATTTTCAGCTGTATAAAAAGGTAAAAGGACAGCTACATTTATTGTCCCTCTCAGATTTCTCACCGGAGTAATCTCTGAGGGCATCTTTATATCAGCTTCAGTCTGAATAACCCCCGCAACATTAAGCGTATCAGTCTCTAGTTCTTTATCAGGCTGTTCTTTTTCAGCTACTCTTGTAACAGGAATTCTGAGAATGTTATCAACCTTCGGAAAAATAATGCCCCTGTTTTCACGCCTCAGTTCCCTTACAGTAATATTGTATTTTTCAGCTATTGAAGCCATTGATTCACCTTTAACCACAAGGTGTTCAATATAATCATTACCAGATATTTCAAATTTCTCCGTAGTTACAGATATATTTCGCCTTGGAATTATTATTTCAGTATCGACAGGTAATTTATTGATATCCAATCCAGGATTACTTGCCGTTATTTCTTCAGCCGATACACCATAATATCTTGCAAGAGAATATACTGTATCGCCCGGACGAATTTTATGATAAAAAAACCTGCTTTCATCTCTCTGTGGTTCCCCCGGTTTCTTTTCCCTGATTTCAGCAGGGGTTTCTACAACAGGTATCTTTAAAACCTGTCCTTCTTTCAGCACTTTCTTTGCTTCTGGATTATTTCTGTAAAGTTCATCGAGTGTTACACCGTAAGCCCTGGCAATTGAGTATGAAGTTTCACCTTTTTTTACAATATGGATATAATATATGGTTCCGGAAATGATAACTTTATCATTAGACCTCTCAACCGGCACCTGAGGTAAAGAAACCATAACTATGCCGGGGAAAAACAAAACAATTAAAAATATTAGAATACGGTCAGAAATTAGATACTTTAGATGATTATATAAAATTTGCATTGTCATTGATTTTTTGGAGTAAATTATTTGTAATAATCCTCCAGAAATTTCATACAGTTACTGTATATTCTTCCATCAATGTCGGAAAGACTCTCTTTAATAAACTTCTCGCCAGTAATATTTTCATATAGTTCAATATATCTTTCAGATATTTCCATTACAATATCATCGGTCATTTCCGGCACTTTTTCATCAGCTCTTCCCATAAATCCGTTTGACATCAGCCATTCTCTCACAAATTCTTTTGAGAGTTGCCTTGGTGGAAGTCCTTTTTCAAATCTTTCACGGTAATCATCAGCATAAAAATATCGGGATGAATCGGGAGTGTTTATCTCATCAATAAGATAAATTTTACCATCTTTTTTCCCGAATTCATATTTGGCATCAACCAGAATTAGTCCTTTTTTTGAGGCTATTTCAGAACCACGAGCAAATATTTCAAGAGAGTATTTTTCGAGAAGGCGATATTCTTCAAGGGAGATGAGGCCTTTTTTTACTATTTCGTCAGGTGATATATCTTCGTCATGAGCACCATGTTCAGCTTTTGTGGTTGGTGTTACAATCGGCTTTTCAAATTTCTGGTGTTCTCTCATCCCTTCAGGCAATGAATTACCACACAATGACCTCTGTCCAGATTTATAGGTTCTCCAGGAACTGCCTGTGAGGTATGCCCTTACAATCATTTCCACAGGATATGATTTACAAATATAGCCTATGGTGACATTCGGATCGGGACTGGCAATTTTCCAGTTCGGAACGATATCTTTTGTAAAATCAAGAAATTTAGCAGTAATCTGATTCAAAACCTGCCCTTTGTAGGGTATACCTCTTGGTAATACAACATCAAATGCCGAAATTCTGTCGGTGACAACCATTATCAGCAATTCATCATTTATGTTGTATACATCCCTTACTTTCCCCCTGTAAATACCTTTCAAACCCGGGAAAGAAAAATTGGTTTTTGTAATTGTATTGTTATTCATTTATAATTAGTATAGTTTTATTGTTTATTCTCATCTTCTTTTCCGGGGCTATTTTTTTCATTTTCCTCATAAGCCCTTATAATCATTTTCACAAGCCGGTGCCGGACAATATCCCGTTCATCGAACCGTATAACAGAAATTCCTTCGATACCTGCCAGTATTCTTATTGCCTGAAGCAGTCCGGATTCATTTTTTTTGGGCAGGTCAATCTGTGTTGTATCGCCTGTCATAATGAATTTAGAGCACAGGCCCATTCGTGTAAGAAACATTTTAAGCTGGCTTACGGTAGCATTTTGTGCTTCATCAAGTATCACGATAGCATTTTCGAGGGTTCGACCTCTCATATAAGCAAGAGGTGCAATTTGAACGGTTCCGTCCTCAATCCATGTCTCAAGTCTTTTATAAGGTATCATATCGTGCAGGGCGTCATAAAGAGGCTGGAGGTATGGGTCGAGTTTTTCTTTCATATCACCAGGCAGAAAGCCAAGTCTTTCTCCTGCCTCAACTGCTGGTCGGGTAAGCACTATCTTTTTCACTTCTCTGTTTCTGAGAGCTCTCACTGCAAGTGCTATTGACGTATAAGTCTTTCCTGTCCCCGCCGGACCGTCAGCAATTATCAGGTCATTGTTAAGGTAATCCTTTACCAGCTGAAGCTGGTGAATAGTGCGTGCCCTTATTGGTTTTCCGTTTGTCCCGTAAACAATTACTTCCTCAAAACTTCCTTCTGCAGCCTTCCTGATATGCTCCTCATCAGAAAACAATCTCTCAATATCATCTTCATCAAGCCTGTGATATTTCCTGTAATAATCAATCACCTCATTCAACCGTTCCGAAAAAATCTCAATCTCCCCCTCCTCACCAATACATTTTACTTCATTACCTCTGGCAACGATCTTCACTCTTGGAAAAAGGCTCCTGATCTTGTCAAGAAGTATATTATTAGATCCAAAAAGAATAATGGGGTCAATATCTTCAAGGTATATTACGGTCTCTGTCATCCTTGCCTTTCCCTTATCTGAGTTTCAGAATTCAAAATTACATACTTCTGATAGAAAAATATGAATATCATAACTTGCAAAATAAACTTATTTTTCTATAGAAGATTATCTTTGTCGAAAGTTTTTCATATGGCGGTTATAACGCTGACGACAGAATGGAAGCCTTTTGATTTCTATTCAGGTATTCTAAAAGGCAAGCTTTGCACCCTGTGTCCCGGAGTATTAATTATTGAAAATGCTTCGGGAATACCTGCTTTTAATATTTCTCATGCATCATTTATTATCAGGAATACATATAATCATTATCCACCCGGTTCGGTTCATATTATATGTGTTCATACCGAAGGGAATAAGGAGAGAAAGCATCTTGCCGTGAGAGCTGATGATCATTTTTTTATTGGTACTGATAATGGTATTTTTAATCTTATTCTGAATCGTGAGCCGGATGAAGTCGTAATACTGGATAGAAAAGAGTATGAAAATGAGACAGACCTTTTTGCGTATGCTGCTGCTGAGCTTATAAAGGGTAAAAGTCTTAAAGATTTAGGGGAACCTGCGGGAAAGATTATTGAAAAACTGCCTCACAGAGCCACACTGGAAAAGGATGTAATTACCGGGAGCATCATCTTTATTGATTCATATGGTAATTCCATTTCAAACATTACCAGGGAACTTTTTAACAGGGTTTTTGAAGGCCGTAAGTACCGGATTCTTATTCAGAGTAATGCCAACTGCATCACAAAGTTAAGTTCCGGATATTCTGACGAGCCTGTCGGGGAGATGCTGGCAAGATTTAATTCTCTCGATCTTCTCGAGGTTGCCATTAATGGTGCAGATATATCTGAACTGTTAAACCTGTCGGTTGGTTCAGTAATAAGAATTGAACTGGCAAAAGAAGAAAAGATACTTCAATAAAATAGAGAAAAAATGAATGAAACTGATCAAAGGCTCGAGGAATTTCGACGGCTGCTGGAGATAATGGATAAGCTCAGGGAGAAATGTCCGTGGGACAGGGAACAGACATATGAAAGCCTGCGTAAATTAACCATTGAAGAAACCTATGAGCTGGCCGACGGAATTATTTCAGGTGACGACGAAGCAATAAGGGATGAACTGGGCGACCTTATGCTGCATATAGTTTTTTATGCAAAGATAGGATCTGAAAGAGGCACTTTTACGATTACAGACGTACTCAAAGGCATTAATTCAAAACTTATTTACAGGCATCCTCATGTATTTGGAAACATTAATGTAAACAATTCAGAAGAAGTAAAGAAAAATTGGGAGAGACTCAAGCAAGAGGAAAAAACAGAATATAAGCCTGTTTTATCAGGTGTGCCATCCTCCCTGCCGGCTATTGTAAAAGCCAGCAGGATACAGGAGAAAGTAAAGGGTGCCGGATTTGATTGGGAAGTACCCGAACAAGTATGGGATAAAGCAATTGAGGAGATTAATGAACTTAAGCAGGAGATTGCTGACGGTAACAAAGAAAGGATAGAATCGGAGTTAGGTGATGTTTTATTCAGTCTGATCAACGCCTGCAGGCTCTACAGCATTGATCCGGAGGCAGCTCTGGAAAAGACGAACAGAAAGTTTATCAGGAGGTTTAATTATTTAGAGAACAAAGTTATATCTGAAGGGCATAACCTTCATGATATGAGTCTTGATGAAATGAACGAAATCTGGGAACAGTCAAAAAATGAGGAAATCATTTAAAAATATAACTCAGCAATTGGTATATAATTTTTGCTGCAACAAAATCAGGTGCTTTGTTATCGGGCGATGGACATAGTTCAACCACGTCGAAGCCAACAATATTTCTGTTTTCAGCCACTTTCCTGAGGAAATGCATTATTTCGAAGTAAGAAGGCCCTCCGGGTTCAGGAGTACCTGTTGATGGTATTAATGAAGGATCGAAGACATCGAGATCAATGGTCACGTAAACATTCTGTTTCAAAATACCAAGTGCTTTGTCGTACAGTCCCTTTTTATAATATAATTCATGGGCAGGAAAGATATTATCCCATACGGCTACATTTGCCTCTTCCTCTGAAATGCTTCTAATCCCGACCTGTACAATATGAGCTTTTTCGCGTATCCTGGCCATCACGCAGGCGTGATTAAAGGGAGAGCCTTCATATTCATTCCTTAGATCAGCATGTGCATCAAGCTGAAGCACAGACAGATCAGTATAATAATCAGCTAAAGCATAAGCTGGCCCTATACTGACTGTATGATTACCACCTATAATAACGGGAAATTTTTCGTCTTCTAACAAGCCTCTGACTATTGCACGAGATTTTTTTATAAGAGCTTCCGGTGAGCTTTTTTCATTTAAGGGGTCTAGAGTGAAGATTCCCTTTTTATGAACTTCGGAGGCTGTTTCAATATCATAGAATTCAAGATTCACAGAAGCTTCCATGATAGCATCAGGTCCTCTGTCAGATCCCTTTATCCATGTGCTTGTTTCATCATAAGGCACAGGGAGGATTACAATACGGGATTCCGGGTAGTTATAAACTACCTCATTCCCACCGAAGTTCATAACCTTATCTGATAGCTTCAATAATAGGGTAGAAATAGCTGGTAAAACAAAGTGCTACCAGTACTGTGCCATACGTTTTGAGGGGCACGAAGGAGCGTTTAATGATGCTAACATCATTAAGCGTATAATCCTCCTCGAACCCGTTGGTGTACAACTCTTCAAGGCTGAGGTGAAGGAGTCTCTCGAGCTCCGCCTCATTATAATTTCCGCTGTGCTCGCAGACCAGGCCTCCATATCTGAAACCGGTTTTCTTTTCTCTTAGCCAGCCATAGATAATCCCGGCTGAAATGCGTTCACCCCTTCCTCCATTGGCAACCGCCATAATGGACTCCATTACTTCACCATGAGTTATTTTATTGGGTCTGGGAATCTGGGTAGCCATTCCGGGTAAGATTGATGAATAGGTAATGATGTTGGCCATTTCGATACCGGCATCTTTAAGCGCCAGATGGTAGGATCCTGCATGAATTGCGATGTCACTTTGACCGATACCCGTCGTAACAAAGTATTCTTTTGGGATACGGTTTCCGACGATGAAACCTTTCAGGGACATACTCATCCCCTCAACGGAATTACCGGAGTGTAACACTCTCAAAACATTATTCTGCATCTACGTCATAAATTACATTTGGGTTGTTAATACTAAATTTTATCTTTTTTGTTCGGGTTGCAAATATAAATCAATATTAATATTTTTTTCAATAATTTTTTAAAAAATGATTTGAAATATTGTTTTTTTATTCACAATTTTTTGTTGAAAATATAAAAACCTGTTTATAAACAGGTTACAAACAAATACAAATAATA
>DYKN01000002.1 GCA_020722575.1 Rikenella microfusus
ATTGCGGGAATAGCTCAGTTGGTAGAGCATCAGCTTCCCAAGCTGAGGGTCGCGGGTTCGAATCCCGTTTCCCGCTCCATGCGTTCCACTACCGGCATCGATATCCTTAAAATGCTGATTTAAAAACTATAACCCATTTTTCAGAAAGGAAAAATTTATTTCTTTCTGATAACTGAAATAAATTCGTCCATGTTACCAGAGAAATCAAACTTTTAACTCAAACCAGTTTTTAATTAAATCTATATTGCAGTTTCTGAATACATACTATAAATTTGCATCACAGGATAATATATAATATCTCATGACTGCAGAAATTATTTCCATAGGTGACGAAATTTTGATCGGGCAAACGATTAATACAAATGCTGCCTGGATGGGTGCTGAGCTTAGTAGAATTGGTTTTGAAATTTCCAGGGTGACAACCATACCTGATAAACGTGAAAGTATCCTGATGGCTCTTTCGGAAGTTACGGGTAGAGTAGAAGTAGTTCTTATTACTGGTGGATTGGGTCCTACAAGCGATGATATAACAAAATATGCTCTGTGTGAATTTTTTAATACAACACTGGTAACAAACCAGGAAGTTCTGGGAATGATAGAACTGATGTTTCAGAGACGTAATTTGCCGATGAATGAAAGTAACCGTAAACAGGCAGAAGTGCCTGAATCATGCAGAGTGCTTTATAATGCTACAGGGACTGCACCGGGAATGTGGTTCGAAAAAGGAGGAACTATATTTGTTTCAATGCCCGGAGTACCACTTGAAATGAGATATATAATGAAGGAACATGTTCTGCCTGAACTGAGAAAAAGATTCCGTTCAAGCATTATAATACATAAGAACATAATGACATACGGAACATTCGAAGCCCGATTATCAGAAATCCTTGAAGAATTTGAATCACAACTTCCTTCAAATATTAAACTGGCATATCTTCCATCAACCGGAATTATTAAACTCAGACTTACCGGCAGAGGAAATAACAGAAGAGAACTTGCCAATCAAATTAAAGATCAGGTTAATAAACTTTATAACATAATACCCGAACTGATTTATGGCGAAGATGAAGAAACACTTGAACAGGCTGTTTCCAGAATCCTTAAACAAAAATGTTATACAATTGCAGTTGCGGAAAGTTGTACAGGTGGCATGATATCTCATTTAATTACAAGTGTTCCGGGTAGTTCTGCTTTTTTCAAAGGCTCTGTTGTTGCATATGATAATAGTATTAAAACCGATCTGCTTGGTGTTAAAAAGGAAACTTTAAATAAATATGGTGCCGTTAGTAAGGAAACCGCTATCGAAATGGCTCAGGGAGCATTAAGACTCTTTAATTGTGATTTTTCTTTAGCCACGACAGGTATTGCAGGGCCGGATGGCGGAACTCCCGAGAAACCTGTTGGAATTGTCTGGATTGCTGTAGCTTCAAAGGAAAAAACCGAATCAGCCAGTTTTCATTTTATACACGACAGAGAGACTAATATTTGGCACTTTTCGTTTTCGGCACTTAATATGTTACGGCTTCGTATTATAAAAACATGATAAAACAAAAAAAGTTTGCCTGAAATTTGTTTAATACAATAAAAATGACGTAATTTGCGCTTCAATTTTAAGATTCATTTTTTAATACTTGAAAAATAATTAAGATGGCACGTATTTGTCAGATAACCGGCAAAAAAGCGATGAGGGGTAATAATGTATCCCATTCTAAGAGAAGGACTAAAAGATTATTCCGCCCAAATCTTTTTGAAAAAAAATATTTCCTGCCCGATGAAAAAAGATGGATCACACTTAAAGTTTCGGCTGCAGGTATACGCCTTATTGATAAGATAGGCTTGAGTACCGCATTAAAGGAAGCAAGAGAAAAAGGTTATATTGATAAATATTAAAGGAGAAAATCATGGGAAAAAAGTCAAAAGGTAACAGGCAACAAATCATTCTTGAATGTACCGAACATAAAGATAGCGGATTGCCAGGAACATCAAGATATATCACCACTAAAAACAAAAAGAATACTCCTGACCGTCTTGAAAGGAGAAAATATAATCCTATTCTGAAAAGATATACAATTCATAGAGAAATAAAATAGTTAAATTATGGCAAAGAAAGTTGTTGCAACACTGAAAACCGGAGTAGGTAAAAATTATACAAGGTGTATCAAAATGGTAAAATCACCAAAAACCGGTGCATATATCTTTAAAGAAGAAATCGTACATAACGATCACGTTAACGATTTTTTTAATAGAAAATAAATTTTCATAAATCACACGAAAAAGCTTTCTTCCAGAAGAAGAGGGCTTTTTTTGTCCTTGTCAGTAACCTTCATCAACAAAATGAGTATATTCGGATTTCAAGGTAAAAACGATAAAAAAAGTCTCAATCAGGGACTTCAGAAAACGAGGGAGAGCGTATTTGCAAAACTTTCGCGTGCAATCATTGGAAAATCACATGTTGATGACGACGTCCTTGATAATCTGGAAGAAGTTCTTGTTTCATCTGATGTCGGTGTGGAAACAACTATCAGAATCATTGATAGAATTGAGAAAAGAGTTGCCAGGGAAAAATATCTTGGTACTGAAGAACTGAACAGGATTCTTAAAGAGGAAATTGCATCGCTTCTCGAAGAAAACAAAACTGTTCCCGTACCCGACTTTTCTTCACCTTTACCTCATACTCCCTATGTTATTCTGGTTGTTGGTGTTAACGGAACCGGAAAGACAACCACAATTGGTAAGCTTGCTTACCAGTATAGAATCGCCGGCAGAAAAGTTTTGCTTGGAGCTGCTGATACTTTCAGGGCAGCAGCAATAGACCAGCTGGTAGTATGGGCACAGAGGGCAGGTGTCCCTGTCATTAAACATCAAATGGGCTCCGACCCGGCGGCTGTCGCATATGAAACCCTCCAGAAAGCTATCTCAACAGAAACGGATGTCGTAATTATTGATACCGCTGGCAGGCTTCACAATAAAATAAACCTCATGAATGAACTTTCAAAAATAAAGAGAGTACTGGAAAAATTGGTACCTGAAGCTCCTCATGAAGTGCTTCTGGTACTTGATGGATCAACCGGGCAGAATGCATTCGAACAGGCAAAACAATTTACCTCTTCTGCCGGTATTACTGCTCTCGTAATTACAAAACTCGATGGTACTGCAAAAGGTGGCGTTGTACTCGGAATATCCGACCAGCTTAAAATTCCTGTTAAGTATATAGGAACGGGAGAAAAGATTGAAGATATCCGTATTTTTGACCGATTCGAATTTGTAAATTCCCTTTTCGGTTGATTATACCAGCCATTAATCCTGACATGAAATCGGAAACCATTAAAGTCGTTACACTCGGCTGTTCAAAAAATACAGTTGACTCCGAGTTACTTTTGAAACAACTCAGGGAAAACGGTTTTAATGTTTCATTCGACGAACAAATAAATAATTCTGATATTGTAATTGTTAATACATGCGGTTTTATTAACGATGCAAAAGAAGAAAGCATTAATACAATTCTCAGGTACGTTGATCTGAAAAATAGAGGATTTATTAAGAGACTGTTTGTTACAGGTTGTCTCGCCGAGAGATATATGAAAACCCTTCAAAAAGAAATACCTGAAGTGGATTTTTTTTCGGGAGTTAACAGTACGGATAAGATTCTAAACCAGCTTGGATGCTCAATCAAAGAAAATATACTTCCCGATCGTATCCTTACAGGACCTGGTTATTATGCTTACCTTAAAATCTCCGAAGGTTGCAACAGGCATTGTGCTTTCTGTAGCATCCCTATGATTCGTGGAAAACATATATCAAGACCTTGGGAAGATATATTAAATGAAACATCAATACTCGCAGAAAAAGGAGTAAAGGAACTTATACTTATTGCACAGGACCTGAATTTTTACGGAATTGATTTGAACAGGAAAAGGATGCTCCCATTCCTTCTAGAAGAAATTCTTAAGCAAAACCTCTTTGAGTGGATAAGACTACAGTATCTCTATCCAGCTGGATTTACGGAAGCATTACTTGATATAATAAAGAATAACATTCAGATATGTAAATATATAGACATACCGATTCAACATATTACTGACAGGATGCTGAATATGATGAAGCGGGGTTACACAAGGTATTCACTTGAAAAGTTGCTTTGGGAAATAAGGGAAAAAATACCAGGAGTCGCAATCAGAACAACTCTTATTACAGGTCATCCGGGTGAAACAAAAAAGGACTTTGAAGAGTTAAAAAAATTTATTTCGGAATTCAGGTTTGAGAGATTGGGAGTTTTCAGATACTCAAATGAAGAAGGTACATATTCATATCGCAATTATAAAAATTCCATACCTGAGAAGGAGAAGATTTTACGGGCTTCAGAACTTATGGAAATTCAACAGGCTATCTCACTCGATATTAACAGGAGTAAGATTGATAAAGCAGTCAGGGTAATAATTGACAGGAGGGAAGGGGAGTATTTTATCGGAAGAACTGAAGCCGACAGTCCTGAAGTTGATCAAGAAGTACTTATCAAATCAAATTTCAGGCTTTTGCCGGGACAATTTTATAATGTCCTTATTAAAAGTGCTGCAGAGTTTGACTTATACGGTATTCCCGAATAAAGATCACTACTGCTGATTTTTTTGCAGCGGATCAGTCTTCGTCTTATTGTTATCGTCTGCTTCTTTAATTTTTTTCCTGACAGAAATTTTGATTTCGGTTTTTGCCTTGTTAAGGCCGACACTGATATAATCTCCCTCTTCAAAAACAGTTTTGATCAATATTTCAGCCATTGGATCTTCCAGATACTTCTGAATTGCTCGTTTAAGGGGTCTGGCGCCGAAGTTTGCATCAAATCCTTTCTCGGCAATAAAATCCTTTGCAGCTCGTGATACCTTAATATTATAACCAAGTGCCTTGATTCTGTCGAAAAGACCCTGAAGTTCAATATCGATAATTTTGTCTATATCCCTCTTTTCCAGAGGATTAAAGATAATAACATCATCAATTCTGTTAAGAAATTCAGGAGCAAAGGTTTTTTGAAGGGCTTTCTGGAGAATACTTCTGGTTTGTTCTTCCCTTGATGCTTTTCTGGCAGCGGTTTCAAAACCTACGCCTCTTCCGAACTCAGATATCTGTCTGGTTCCAATATTGGATGTTAAAATTACAATTGTATTCCTGAAATCAACTTTTCTTCCAAGGCTATCGGTCAACTGACCTTCATCAAGCACCTGGAGAAGAATATTGAAAACATCAGGATGAGCCTTTTCTATTTCATCGAGAAGCACCACGGAATATGGTTTTCTTCTTATTTTTTCAGTAAGTTGACCACCTTCTTCATAACCCACATATCCTGGAGGGGCACCGACAAGTCGCGAAACTGAGAATTTTTCCATATATTCACTCATGTCAATCCTGACCAGGTTATCTGTACTGTCGAAAAGAAACTTTGCCAGTACTTTTGCAAGCTGGGTTTTGCCAACACCTGTCGGACCAAGAAAGATAAAAGAACCAATAGGTTTGTTCGGGTCTTTTAACCCTGCACGGTTACGCTGAATTGCTTTGACCACTTTTTCAATAGCCTCATCCTGTCCGATAATATTCTTCTTTAACTCATCAGCCATTTTCATAAGCCTTGTTCCTTCTGTCTGAGCTATTCTCTGGACCGGAATGCCTGTCATCATTGCAACAACTTCTGCCACTTTATCAGCATCAACCACTTCCTTGTTACGAGAAAGTTCTTTCTCCCACTTTTTCTTCTCAAGTTCAATAAGATCATAAAGTTCTTTTTCCTTATCCCTGAAACTTGCTGCTTTTTCAAAATTCTGATTTTTAACTGCCGCCATCTTTTCTTTTTTGGTTTCCTCTAATTGTTTTTCAAGTGCAAGAATTTTTTCGGGAACAACAATATTTGAAATATGCACTCTTGAACCAGCCTCATCGAGTGCATCTATTGCTTTGTCGGGAAGATGACGGTCGGTTATGTATCTTGCAGTAAGCTTTACACATGCTTCAATTGCTTCATCAGTATAGATCACATTATGATGTTCTTCGTATCTCTCCTTTATATTATGCAGAATATTGATCGTTTCCTCAATAGTTGTAGGTTCTACAAGCACTTTCTGGAATCTTCTTTCCAGTGCGCCATCTTTCTCTATATGTTCCCTGTATTCATCGAGGGTTGTTGCACCAATACATTGTATTTCACCTCTGGCAAGTGCGGGTTTAAGCATATTTGCAGCATCAAGTGAACCTGTAGCACCTCCAGCTCCGACAATGGTATGAATCTCGTCTATAAATAAAATGATATTATTATTTTTCGACAATTCATTCAGTATTGCCTTCATCCGTTCCTCAAACTGACCCCTGTATTTTGTTCCAGCAACTATTGAAGCCAGATCGAGAGCAACAACCCTTTTGTTGAAAAGTACCCGTGATACATTTTTCTTGACAATCCTCAGTGCAAGGCCTTCAGCAATAGCTGATTTTCCCACTCCCGGCTCACCAATGAGAACAGGATTATTCTTTTTCCTTCTTGAAAGTATCTGAGCAAGTCTCTCAATCTCTCGCTCCCTTCCAACTATAGGATCAAGAGTTCCTTCTTCAGCAGCTTTTGTAAGATCAATACCAAAATTATCGAGAACCGGTGTTTCAGATGCAGGTTTCGAAGAAGAAGAACCCGACGAACTTCTGCCAGATGTACCGAAACCTATTCCTTCATCATCCTCATCTCTTGGATAATCAGCTCTGGCCGACGGCATATCATTTTCCACATACCGCCTAACTGAATGGTAATCTACCGACATTTCTGCCAAAAACCTGGTTACAAGTGTGGCTTCATCCTTAAGAATTGCCAAGAGGAGATGTTCAGATTCAATAGTCTGACTTTTAAGTGACCTTGCTTCAAGATGAACTAGTTTCAGAATTCTTTCAGTACTTTTTAATAAGGGTATGACAGCATCCTCTCTCATTTGAACAGGATTATCAACCCTGATACTCCTTTCTATTGAACCCTTTAATACCAGCAGGTCCACTCCTGAACTAATCAGGATGTCAACCGCCATTCCTTCTCCTTCTCTTAAAATACCCAGAAAAAGATGTTCCGGACTAATATAATTGTTTCCCAGTCTTATAGCTTCCTCCTTGCTGAAGGAGAGTATATCTCTTACTCTTTGAGAAAATTGCGAATCCATTTTTTCCCCCTTTTATTTGATATTTGTCATTCTGTCAGAAAAAATGACAGAATTTAAGTTTTTTACATTTACAAAGTTAATTTATTAATTCAAACCCATCTTTCAATTATCATGCCTGAATTATGAACATAGGTTGTGAAAAAATCAACATATTTTCTTCTCAAAGTTAGTTAAATTATATCTATTTTAGTGCTCTGGTTTCAGATAAAAAGTTTAATTATTATATTATTGATTAATAATTATTTAAGGTGGAAAAAGTAATAAAAGTAAATATTGAAGAGGAAATGAAATCGGCCTACATCGATTATTCGATGTCGGTAATTGTATCAAGAGCATTGCCTGATATAAGGGATGGACTGAAACCGGTTCACAGAAGAGTATTATACGGAATGTGGGAATTAGGTGTTCTATCAAACCGTCCATATAAGAAATCAGCCAGAATAGTAGGGGAGGTGCTGGGTAAATATCATCCTCACGGTGACTCATCGGTATATGAGGCGATGGTAAGGATGGCGCAGGAATGGTCAATGAGATATCCACTGATTGATGGCCAGGGTAATTTCGGTTCAATTGACGGAGATAGCCCCGCTGCAATGAGATATACTGAGGCAAGGCTGAAAAAAATTGCAGAAGAGACACTGGCTGATATTGATAAAAACACGGT
This sequence comes from Rikenella microfusus, assembly GCA_020722575.1. Taxonomy (GTDB): domain Bacteria; phylum Bacteroidota; class Bacteroidia; order Bacteroidales; family VadinHA17; genus LD21. The sequence continues at coordinate 7,840 of DYKN01000002.1, forward strand.
TGATTTTCAGCTTAATTTTGATGATTCGCTTCAGGAACCTTTGGTACTGCCGGCAAAAGTACCAAACCTTTTAATTAACGGAGCATCTGGAATCGCCGTAGGGATGGCAACAAACATGCCACCCCACAATCTGTCCGAAACAATTGATGCAATAATTGCATACATTAATAACAGGGACATCACAATTGCAGAGCTTCTGAAGTACATCAAAGGGCCTGATTTTCCTACCGGTGGTATTATTTACGGAGAACAGGGAATACGCGAAGCCTATGAAACCGGAAGAGGAAGAATTGTGATAAGAGCCCGTACCGAAATTGAACATACACATTCTGGCAGAGAATGCATTGTGGTAACGGAAATTCCCTATATGCTTAATAAAGCAGAAATGATTAAAAAAATTGCCGATCTGATCAATGACAGGAAACTGGAAGGAATTTCTTATATCAACGATGAGTCTGACCGTAACGGGATGAGGATTGTTATAATTCTTAAAAAAGATGCAACTGCAAATGTTGTGTTAAATAATCTTTTTAAATACACTCCGCTTCAGACTACATTTAATGTTAATAATATAGCTCTTGTAAAAGGAAGGCCCCGCCTTCTGAATCTAAAAGAACTTATCAGCCATTATGTGAGTCACCGCCATAATATTATTCTCAGAAGAACCAGATATGAACTTGACCAGGCTGAAAAAAGAGCTCACATTCTTGAAGGACTTATTATTGCCAGTGACAATATTGATGAGGTTATTGCAATTATTAAAGATTCTTCAAATCCCGACGAAGCACGGGAACGGCTAATGGAGCGATTCTCCCTCTCGGAAATACAGGCAAGGGCTATTGTAGATATGCGCCTGAGGCAATTGACAGGCCTTGAACAGGATAAACTCAGGTCAGAATATGAAGAGGTGAAAAAACAGATTGAATATCTGAGAAATGTCCTTGACAGTGTTGACCTGCAAATGAAAATAATTAAGGATGAACTTCTTGAAATGAAGGAAAAGTATGGCGATGCAAGAAGGACAGAAATAGTACCCAATGCTGAAGAGTTCAATCCGGAGGATTTTTATGCCGATGATGAAATGGTAATAACAATCTCAAACCTTGGATATATTAAAAGAACTCCTCTTACGGAATTTAGAAGGCAGAACCGCGGAGGAACAGGGTCCAGGGGTAGTACCACACGTGATGAAGACTTTATCGAGCATCTGTATATCGCCACCATGCACAACACAATGCTCTTCTTTACTGCTCATGGCAGATGCTACTGGCTTAAAGTTTACAATATACCTGAAGGAACAAGAATATCAAAGGGAAGAGCCATTCAGAATCTAATAAGCATAGAACCCGATGATAGCGTTAAAGCATATATAAATGTTAAAACTCTTGATGATGAGCAATATATAAAGAACAATTATATTGTTTTATGCACAGCAAAAGGCATCATTAAAAAAACCTCCCTCGAAGCATATTCCAGGCCAAGAAGTTCAGGAGTTAACGCAATAACTGTTAAACAGGGAGATGAACTGATTGAAGCAAGACTGACTAACGGCAACCATGAGATAATGTTAGCGTTAAGATCCGGAAGAGCAATAAGATTTCCCGAAAAAACCGTCAGACCTATGGGTAGAGTTGCTTCAGGCGTCAGAGGCATTAAACTATCATTTGAAAATGATGTGGTGATAGGTATGATTACCATTGAAAACCGGGAGAAGGATGTCTTTGTTGTATCCGAAAAAGGATATGGAAAACGTACTAATATAGATAGTTATAGAATTACCAACAGGGGAGGGAAGGGGGTTAAAACTATTAATATTACCGAAAAGACAGGTTTTCTTATTGCCTTGAAAGCTGTAACAGATAAACATGATCTGATGATAGTAACACAATTTGGTAATATCCTGAGAATACCTGTTTCACGAATTAGATTAATGGGAAGGGCAACTCAGGGCGTCAAGCTTATAAATATTAAGGAAAATGATTCTATAGCATCAGTTGCATGTGTCGAGGTGGATGAAACCAGTGATGAAAAAAATGAAAAAATTTCTCCTGAAAATGATGAATACGGTAAAGAATTTGAAGAATTATAAGTAATGTTATAAATTTGAAGCAAATTAATTAATTAAAATTTAAACAAATGAAAAAGTTCTTAGCATTATTTGTTTTGATATCAGTTACTTACGGCACATTTGCCCAGATGGGAAAAGTGACTAGCGCATTGAGTTATATTGAACAGGGATTGCTCGATAAAGCAAAAGAAGCGCTTGACCAGGCTCTGGTTAATGAAAAATCCAAAGATAATCCACGAACCTGGATGGCAAAAGGGAAACTTGCTCAGGCTACATTTTCATCGGATAATCCTAAATTCAAATCATTCTATGAAGATCCTCTTCAGGAAGCAGTTGCTGCCTATGAAAAAGCTCTTGAACTCGATACCAAAGGAGCTATTGAGAAACAGCTTAAGCTGAATAATACTTATGTATTATTAGGGAATGACCTCATCAATCAGGGAGTTCAAAGGTTTGAGGCCCAGGATTTTGCAGGAGCTCTTAAGTCATTTGAAACTTGTATTAAAGTTTCAAGCAGCGATCTCTATATCGCAGTGCCTGATACGGGAATTTATTTTAACGCCGGACTTGCTGCCTTTAACGGAAAAATATATGACAAAGCAATTAAACATTTTCAGACCTGTGCAGATATGGGATATGAAGGCGCAACACCTTATTTCCTTATTTATTCATGCTACAAGGAAATGAATGACATGACAAACGCAGAGAACACACTTAAAGCTGCATTTGAAAAGTACCCTAATAATCAGGATGTAATTCTCAATCTTGTTGATTTTTATATGTCAACAGATAAACTTGATGAAGCGTTCTCATACCTTAATATGGCTAAAAGTAAAAAAGAGAATGACTATACACTTTTCTGGGCTGAGGGTGTTCTGTATATGAAGCAGGAAAAATACGATGAAGCGATTGAAAGTCTTAAAAAATCTATAGAACTAAAGAATGACGAGTACAATACACAGTTCAACCTTGGAGTTTGCTATTACAATAAAGCCGTTGCAATGTTCCAGAAAGCTAATGAAATAATGGATGTACCAACTTATGAGGCTGCTATTAAAGAAGCAAATAATGTGTTCATCCAGGCAATACCTTATTTTGAGAAATCAAATGAACTTAAAGGCGGCAAGGACGGTGACTCGCTTCGCAATCTTAAAGAACTTTATTTCCGTTTAAGAACCGTAAATCCTGAATTTCAGGCTAAATATGAAGAAGTGGCCAAAAAGCTTGAGGAATTATAATACTTGAAATTAATTAGCTTATACTTCAAACGCGGTTTAAACAAATAAACCGCGTTTTTTATTATTTATGCTGTTTGATTGAATTTTAAAAATAATAAAGGAAGGGAAGGAGGCATATGCAAAGAAATTTTGAACCCGAAATAAAAAAATCGATCTGTATTAACAAAATTATATTCTACTTAACATAATATTAATTATAGGAAAATAATTTACAAATAATCTCATAGCATTCTTTAAGTTCAAACCACGTTTAAAAAATGATAAATAGACAAGTCAGAAACTTTTTGGATATTTTTATTTTATTGTTTAATTATAAGTTTCCGTCCGATAATCTTATTTTGTTGTTTCAAAGCAATGATATAAATTCCTTTATTCAATACTGTAAGATTTTTTTCAATTTTTTGTAATCCGGATTTTGAAGGATTGAAAATTTCAACCGCATATTTCTTTCCAGTAAAATCGAAAATTTCAATAGTTACAGGTAACGTGCTTCTTAAAGCAAAAAATATATTAATATTATCAATAAACGGATTCGGATAAATAGTAAATTCACTATCAAATATTTGATGAAAATAGTCTGAATTCGGGTCCGTTGCAATATCCATCCATGCTAATCTATCATTAATCCAATTTTTTAGGAAATTAACCTCTTCTTCGTAAGTATTTCCCACAAAGTAATTTGGCCACACATATTTTCCAAGTATTGGCCAGCGTTCGTAATTGCGATTGATTTCAGTTCCCAGATAAGTAATAATACTGTCTATAAAGTGCATTATTTTTTCTGTGGAAAAACAGGTTTGTCTGAGTTCCTGCCATCGTAGAATAAATGTTCTGGCATAATCTGGGTCTTCCATAAGTCTGGCCCACCAGTGCATTGGATAAACTTCGGTGATACCATAATGAGAATACAACCATCCTGAGGTTGAAAGATTGTAATCTGAATAGTCTACATTCCCGTAACACAGGTCAAAGTCCCAAAGAGGGCCTGCGAAAAGTTTACCTCCCCTGGTATCTTTCTGCTTATGAAAAAATGTACTGTACCTGTATCCATCAACATTGTTGGTAAATTCCTGAATTATTTGAAAATCAACAAATGAAGAAACATCTATGTACTTTCTGTAACCTGAATAAGGATCCTTAAAATTGCTTCCATTGAGGACATTTTGAAACTCAGTGATGTAGTTTTTAATATATTCTCTTTGTTCCCATACAATTGAATCAGCCTCCGGATAAACATAAGTAAAATTATATGTTCTTGAGTTCGGGTAAAAAATTTGGGGAAATGAAGTAAAATATTCTGTGGGGCTAAGTCCCCATGTCTTATCTACCTTTACAATATATCCACCCGTAAGTTCTGTTCCCTGAATGTCGGTGTTATTAAGCCGACTTAAATCAAGCCGATTCTGGTCTCTCTTTATTTTCTCCATAAGAAGATATATTCCATTATACTGACCATTCAGGTATACCACACAATATCTGAATCGAGGCTGCCATGCCCCCATCTGACTTCCCAAATAAAAAGTAAGCGCATTCCTGAGCATTGTTTTATCTGTATAATGTGCATGTAATATCCAGTCTTCTTCTTTCGGCATGCCAAGGAGAGGGAGACTCAAATCATTTCCGATTGAATCTTTAAGCTCGAAAGAATAACTTTTCTTAGGATACATTTGAGATGATTGTCCTCTGACCTCAATTGCAACTTGACCATCAAAATCAGTTCCCGGCTGAAGCCATGAGTTCATATTCCCCGGTCCGTTGTCTATAATTTTTAGATTACAAAGAATTTTTGGTTCATCCGGAATTTGCTGGTTCTTTGTATCAATAACCACAATCGGAAGATGAGAGGCATCTGATAGAAGTGGATCAATAAACCAGGATGGAACCGGTCTATAAAGTCTTTCTTCTGTTGAAATACCTGCAATAAGAAATGTTGTAGATGAAAGATCGGAAGATGTTGCATTGCAGTTATGTACCTGTAAAGCAAGAACATTTTCCCCCTGCCTCAGATACTTGAAAAGAGTATCATTATTAATGAAATATTTGGCCGGTATTCCTCCTGTTGGCAACTTAGCTTCATAGGATGTCAGATTTGCATATTCGTCGTGTTTGGGACGCAACCCCGGAGTTCCAATATTTTCCCGGGCAATCTCATGGTCATTCAGATATGCTACAAAACCATCATCAAAATCAATAAAAAGAATCGCTGCAGCTATTGAATTAATGTCATAAATATTGAACCTGATGCGCATGTAAACAGAAGCTGTTGAAGAAATTATAGTTGAATCGTCTCCGTCACCATAACCTATTCCTCCTTTGCCAGATAACCATAATGAATCATCAAAACTTAATTCTGCCCACGACGAAGGAGGTTCTTCTGTACCAATAAAGTACTTCCAAATATCATCAGACATTATAATAGTTTCCCAATGATGAACCTCCTGGGTTATTGCCAGAGTCAAATCTGACAAAAAAACCATTACTAAAAATAATATTTTTAAATAATTGTTTTTCAATTTTTTATATTGAAAGCAAATTGAAATAAAAACTCTAATTGTAGCTATAAAATTAACAATATTTAATTAACTTTCCTTATGTAGAGAAGCAGAGTGAAGATATTTGTTAAATTGCAAAAAAAAACATGTATGGTTAAGATAGAACCTGAAATATTTGATTTTCTTAAAGAACTTGCAATCAACAACAACAGAGAATGGTTTTCAGCCAATAGAGATTATTATAACAGGGTCAGGTCTAATTTTATTGCATTCGTGCAGGAAGTTATTGACAGATTAGCTAAGGAAAATAAGTATTTAAAAGGATTGGAGGCAGAGTCATGTATTTTCAGGATAAACAGGGACATAAGATTCAGTGCTGATAAATCGCCTTATAAAACGAACTTTGGGGCTTTGATTATGAGAGGTGGTAGAAAAAACATTCATCGGTTCGCAGGAAATTATATACATATTGAGCCTGGTGAAAGCATGCTGGCGGGCGGTGCATACATGCCTCCCACCCCATGGCTTAATGCCATCAGGGAAAAAATTTCAGAAGAACCTGAAAGGTTTACAGACATCATTTTAAACAAAAACTTCAAAAGACTATTCGGGGAAATTGAAAATGACAAACTTAAAAATGCTCCTAAAGGATTCAGTTCAGATCATCCTTATATTGAACTGATTAAATACAAAAGTTATAATGTGGTAAATTATATAAAAGATAAAGATGTTATAAGCGATGATTTTCTAGACTATGTAGTTAGGGTAATGCTAGCAATGAAACCATTTAACGATTTTCTTAATGAATGTGCAGTAATGATTTGAAATAATCCAGGCATCAGGTTAAATTATTTCATGGAGTTGAAAATGCCTGAGTTTTTTGAACAGGCTAAAATTTGTAAGTAATAAAAAATTCTTAAATTTCGCTCATTTAAAACGTACTGATATGAAAAAGTTTATTCCGTTTTTATTTGTAATCTGTTTATCCCCTGTCACTCTCAAGAGCCAGAGTGTAAACCTTGAAGTAGGTATGAAGGCTCCTGATTTTGTTCTCACCGATGCTAACCGGAAAGAGTTTTCACTTGACTCATGGCCCGGGAAGGTACTTCAGGTTAATTATGTTGATCCTGATGAACAGGATCTTAATGAAGCATTCAATGAAGCTATAGATAAGGCAGTTGATGTTGATAAAAGGATTAGCAAGGATTATTTCAAGGGTTTTGGCATTGTTGACTGTAAGTCTACCTGGAAACCTAATAGTCTTATCAGAATTATAGCAGGGAACAAAGCCAAAAAGTATGATACAACCATTTTATTTGATTATAATGCAACTCTTCAAAAACTCTGGGGTTTGCCTAAAGACAGCTATAGTGTGATAATACTAGACAAGAACAGGGTTTGCAGGGCTATTTATAAGGGTAAGATTCCCGACAGCGAGATAGAAAAGGTTATTCAAATGATAATTGATTTAACTAAAGAATAGGGTTCACTCCTTCTCTTCGCTGATATCTATTATTTCGGTTCCAAGTCTGGCTTTGATCCGTTCAAGGTCGTGTTTCATTCCAGCTACAGTTTGTAAAAGTTGTTTTTCCGGAAGAACTGGATCGGGTAGTTTACTGCTTATATAATTAACGAACTTCCATATCTCCTTAACTTCATTAATATGAACCTCATAAGGGTCATACAGCGGGTTAAGGGAATAAAGTATCAGTTTCCCGTCTTTGCTTATGTTGTTTTCAACAATCTTAAAGACTATTCCCTCATCAAGAGTAAGAATAATATAAGCTTTGCCGCTTACAATCTCCGTCCAGTCTTGCAGATATTCGCCCGTAACCCATGATCCATCAGGTATAGGCAGCATGGAATCACCTGTTAGCTGGAAAGTTCTGTATTTTCTGTTCTCCGAAAGAAATGGCAGGTTAAACACCGGAAGAGTGCCAATATATTCAGGGTCGGCATAACCCGTGGTGTAGCCTGCCTTTGCCTTTTCATTTACAAGTTCAATGTTTTCACGATTGTCTGAGTTTACCGTTGTGGCAATTACTCTAAGGTTGCTGCCTCTCACATAAGCGTCATAGCCACGTTCCAGTTCACCCAGCTGGCTCTCTGAGAGTTTTGAAATATCAACTTTCAAAAGAGTATCAATCGAAATATTGAAATAACTTGAAAAAGAAATCAGTGTTTCAATATCAGGCTGAGCTATTCCGTTTTCATAGCCGCTCAAAGTCGAGCGTTTAAGATTAAGGGCAACAGCTACCTCATCCTGAGTCCTGCTCTTTCTTTTTCTTAAAATTTTTATGTTGTTTGAGAAGTACATATTAAAAATTTGATTATATTATAATCAGAATTTTGATTAAATTTTAGTCAAAAATAAAATATTATTTTGATAAAAACAAATAAATTTTTCAAAAAATGGATAGTAATGCAGAGAGGTCGGTTTTGCATCTTGATCTTGATACTTTTTTTGTTTCGGTTGAGAGGTTGAGAAATAGCAGGCTTAATGGTAAACCTGTTATAATAGGAAGTTTATCGGACCGTGGAGTGGTTGCAAGCTGCAGTTATGAAGCAAGGCAATATGGCGTGAGTTCGGCCATGCCTATGAAGCTGGCCCGCAATCTTTGTCCTGATGCAATAATAATACGTGGCGATATGGAGCTTTACAGCAAATACTCGAATATTGTGACAGAAATAATTGCTGAGAGGGCACCTGTTTATGAAAAAGCTTCTATAGATGAACATTATGTTGACCTTACAGGCATGGATAGGTTCTTCGGATGCAGCCGATGGGCACATGAACTCCGAAAATATATTGTAAAAGAAACGGGTTTACCTGTTTCAACCGGTCTTTCAGTAAACAAAACAGTTTCGAAGATTGCAGCAGGTGAAGCTAAACCCAATGGTGAACTGGAGGTTGCGAAGGAAACGGTTCTCCCCTTTCTCGATCCCCTTTCAATAAAAAAAATACCAATGATAGGACCCAAAACTTATCATGTGCTAAGATCAATGGGAATATCTACTATACTAACACTCAGAAATATACCACCCGAAATGATTGAAAGGCTGATGGGTAAAAACGGTATTGAAATATGGAAAAGAGCCAATGGCATTGATCCAACTCCTGTAATAAGCTATTCTGAACAAAAATCTATAAGTACCGAACATACTTTCGATAAAGATACCACCGACTTTAAAATACTTAACCAGACACTGGTGTCGATGATTGAAAAAATTGCATATGAACTGCGAAAACAGGAAAAACTTACTTCATGCATAGCCTTAAAAATCAGATATTCCAACTTTGATACCCATACTCTTCAGAAACGTATACCGTATACAGCTTTCGACCATATACTTATAGATACAGCAAAGGAGCTTTTAGAAAAACTTTACCAGCGCCGTATGCTGATAAGACTTATTGGCGTAAGATTCAGTCACCTGGTAAGAGGAGTTCAACAACTTAATATGTTTGACGACACCCCTGAAAAAGTAAACCTGTATATGGCAATAGACAGGCTAAAAAGACGTTTTGGACGATATGCCGTTCAAAGAGCCACAGGAGTGCTTACCCTCAGAGAAAAGGAAGAAAAAACGCTTAAAAAGGTAGAATATGCTGTTGCAGAAAACAAACTGATGGAAGAGAAATTAAAAAGATACTACTGGTAGCAATTAGATTGACAATCAGTAAAATCAATATCAAATAATACTTTATGGCTATTTAAATGTTCCTGAACTGCCACTCATACTACAGTCTGCGTTATGGTACCATACCTGTTGAACAACTGGTAGAAAAAGCTGTTGAATATAATGCAGAAGCTGTAGCATTGACCGATATCAACAATACCACAGGCATATTCGAGTTTGTCAAATTGTGCAGAAAAAGTAACATCAAGCCTCTGGCGGGTATTGAGTTCAGAAACGGAAACAGATTCCTGTTCATCGGTATTGCCAGGAATAATGAAGGATTCAGTGAACTTAACCAATTTCTTACCACCCATAACATAAACGGCACAACAATTGAGTTCCCTGCTCCGCCATTCCGGAATGTGTATGTAATTTATTCCTCTGATAATATTCCTTCACGTAAATTATTTGATAATGAATACATTGGAATTAGGAGCAGGAGTTTAAGCAGAATTATTTCCTTCCCTCCTTCCATTAGAACCCGTCTGGTTGTTCTTAGTCCTGTAACTTTTCTCTATTCCGACGACTATTACATTCACAAAAACCTGAGGGCAATTGACAACAATATATTGCTGAGTCGCCTGAAGTCGGAACAATGTGCGACGGAAGACGAGATTTTCAGGAGTAAGAATGAGATTATCAATGCTTTCCGGGATTTCCCTGATATTATCGAAAACACAGTGAAGCTGATTGACGACTGTAACTTTACTCCGGATCTTGAAGGAAACAAGAATAAAAAAGTATATTCAGCGAGCCGATACGATGATAAACTTTTGCTTGAAAAGCTTGCCTGGGATGGAATGTTATACCGATATGGAAGCAACAACATTGAAGCAAAAAAGAGAATCAGGCATGAACTTGATATCATTGATAAACTTGGTTTTTCTGCATATTTTCTTATTGCATGGGATATTGTAAGGTACTCTATGTCACGTGGTTTTTATCACGTTGGGCGTGGTAGCGGCGCCAATTCCATTGTGGCTTATTGCTTGAAAATAACTAATGTTGATCCCATTGACCTGAACCTTTACTTTGAAAGGTTTATCAATCCAAAAAGAAGCAGTCCGCCCGATTTTGATATTGACTATTCATGGAAAGAAAGGGATGAAGTGCTTGATTATATATTCAAAAGATACGGTTTGAAACATACAGCTCTTCTTGGTACGATAAATACTTTCAGGGGCAGGTCAATTGTAAGAGAACTTGGTAAGGTTCATGGGCTCCCGAAAGAAGAAATTGATAGTTTGACCAACGATCCTTCTGCCGAAATAAATCGTAATGAAATCAGTGATGCTGTTTTTTCTGTGGGACTTAAAATTACAGATTTTCCCAATATCAGAAGCATACATGCCGGTGGTGTTATTATCTCTGAAGAACCGTTAGTCTGTTATACTGCGCTTGACCTTCCTCCAAAAGGTTTTCAGACCACCCAATGGGACATGTACACTGCCGAAGAGATAGGATTTGAAAAGCTTGATATCCTGAGCCAGAGAGGCATTGGTCATATACGGGAAGGTACAGAAATAATATTACGCAACCGGAATATCAAAATTAACATTAATGATATCGTAAAATTCAAAAACGATCCGCTTGTAAAAGAATATCTTGGTAAAGGAGAAACCAAGGGGTGCTTTTATATTGAAAGCCCATCAATGAGAGGTCTTCTTAAAAAGCTCAGGTGTGAAGATTACAAAACACTCGTTGCTGCAAGTTCAGTTATACGCCCGGGTGTTGCCAGATCGGGCATGATGCGTGAATATATCTACCGTTTTCACAATCCCGGGAAATTTGAGTATTTGCATCCTGTGATGAAGGAACAGCTTGAGGAAACATTTGGTGTAATGATTTACCAGGAAGATGTGTTGAAGGTCTGTCATCATTTTGCCGGCCTTGACCTCGCCGATGCCGATACCCTCAGAAGAGCGATGAGTGGAAAATACAGATCGAAGCAGGAAATGTTGAAAATAAAGAATAAATTCTTTTCAAACTGCAGAGAAAGAGGCTACACTGAAGAAATTACAAAAGAAGTCTGGAGGCAGATTGAATCTTTTGCTGGATACTCTTTCTCAAAAGCACATTCAGCTTCTTATGCTGTTGAAAGTTTACAAAGCCTGTATCTTAAGGCTCATTTCCCTCTGGAATTTATGGTTGCAGTAATTAACAACTTCGGTGGATTTTACCGCACATGGGTTTATGTTCATGAAGCCAGAAGATATGGAGCAAGAATTCATCTTCCATGTGTCAACAGAAGCACATACAAAACAACAATTTACGGTTCAGATATTTATCTGGGTTTTATCCACATAATGAATCTGGAAGAGAAAATTGCAAGGTCAATTGAGATTGAAAGAGAAAAAAACGGAACCTTCGTCAGTCTTGATGATTTTGTTGAAAAAATAAATCCTGGACTTGAACAATTAATAATACTTATAAGAACGGGCGCCCTGAGATTTACTGGAAAAACCAAACCTGTGTTGCTCTGGGAAGCGCACATGCTGATAAACAAACGGAAACCCGATCCTGTTAAGCCACTTTTTTTTACTCCCCCTAAAAAATATTCTCTTCCCGAGTTTGAAAATGATATACTGGTTGATGCTTACGATGAAACAGAATTTCTTGGTTTTCCTGTTTCCTGTTCCTGGTTTGACTTGCTTGAAACATCTTACCGTGGTAACGCCTTCGCCAGCAATTTGTTAAACTTTACCGGAAAAAAGGTGAGAATGGTCGGCCATCTGGTAACTGTGAAATATATCAAAACAATTAAAAATGAATGGATGAATTTTGGTTGTTTTATTGATTCAGAAGGTAACTATTTCGATACTATCCACTTCCCTCAATCGCTAAAAAACCATCCATTCAGAGGTAGTGGAGTATATCTTATTGCAGGAAAAGTAGTTACAGAATTTGGGTATCCATCGGTTGAAGTAGAAAAAATGGAAAAATTGCCTGTAAAAAAAGACCCAAGGTCTTAAAACTCTATTCCTTAATGTTTTCTTTAATCACTACCCTCAACCCTGACTGCCTTCAGGACACCTTTTATAAGTAGTATTTTTTTTATAATGCTTTGTAATACATCATTATTGGGTACCATTATCTGCAGTAAACCTTCAAACATTCCTTCATTCATATTGTAATTAAAGCTTCTGATAGTTATTTTGTAGTCCGAAATGATATCTGCTATTTTATTTACAATACCAATTTCAGCAATGCCAGTAATTTTTAGTGATGTTCTGAAATTGGGTATATCTTTTCCCTGAGTCCATTTTGCCGCAACATACCGGTATGGATATCTGGTTAGCATATATTGAGCATTCGGGCATGATGTTCTATGTATCCTTATTCCTTCCGATACAGTAACAAATCCAAATATCCTGTCTCCAAAAACAGGATTGCAGCATTTTGCAAGACTGTAATCAAGTCCTTCAACTTTTTCATCAATTACCAGATAATCAGTAAATGATACGTTCAAACTATCCTCTTTAACACTTTCATGCTTTACATCAGAAACTGTTTTTTCTTCTTTATTTTTTACTTCAGGTTTTGTTAGTATATCTTTTATTTCTAGAAGATTAATTTTTTCCAGTGCGATTAGATAGTATAGATCCTGGGCGGTTTTAAGCTGATAATATGATTGCAATTTGCTTATTATAGTATCTCCATATGTTATTTTCCAGTTCTTGAGTCTGCGCATCAATATTTCCTTACCTTCTATGGCTTTCTGGTTTTTCTCTTCATTAAGAGCCTGTTTAATTTTAGCTTTCGCTTTTTGTGTTACAACAAATGAAAGCCAGTCGTGACTTGGTTTCTGGCTTCGGGATGTAAGAACGGATACGTGGTCGCCATTATTAAGAACATATTTTATTGTCACGTTTTTGCCATTTACTTTAGCTCCAACGCACGTCCGGCCAATTTCAGTATGTATATCAAATGCAAAATCCAGAACTGTTGCTCCTGCAGGCAACTGACGAAGTTCTCCTTTAGGGGTAAACACAAAAACTTCATCGGAATATAAACCAGGTCGTATCTGGTCAATAAAAGATTCATCCCGATCGGTAGAATCAAGTATCTCCCTCATTCTGGCCAGCCATTGGTCAAGGCCAGATTCCCCTTCCTTCAAACCTTTATACTTATAGTGTGCAGCAAGTCCTTTTTCTGCTATTTCATCCATTCTGACGGTTCTTATCTGTACTTCCACCCATTTTCCTCCTGGCCCCACCACAGTAGTATGTAATGATTCATATCCGTTTGATTTTGGGATAGAAATCCAGTCACGTAAACGGCTGGGATTAGGCTGATAAAGATCTGTAACGATTGAATAGACTTTCCAGCAGTCTGATTTTTCATTTTCAAGATTACTCTCAATGATTATTCTTACGGCAAAAATGTCATAGACTTCATCAAAATCCACCCCTTGCTTACGCATTTTTGTTAAAATAGAATGTATTGATTTAGTGCGACTTTTAATTGTAAATCTAAATCCAAGGTTTAGTAGTTTTTCTTTTATGGGAGCAGTAAATTCTTTAATGAATTTGTTTCTTGAAGAGGCAGTTTTTTTGAGTTTTTCGTAAATATAATTGTACTGTTCAGGTTCAAGGTACTTAACAGCGAGGTCCTCAAGTTCTGATTTAAGATTATAAAGGCCAAGCCGGTGTGCAAGCGGTGCAAAAAGAAAATACGTCTCAGAAGCCAGAGGTAGTTTTTCTTTCTCAGGAACTTTGTCCAGCCCCTGCATTATTACCAGTCTTTCAGCCAATTTAATAAGGATAACCCTTAAATCATCAGCCAGGCTGAGTAAAAGTTTTCGAAAACTTTCTGACTGGTAGGATGTTTGTGTTGACTCAATAGAGGATATCTTCGATAAACCTTCAAGTATCGTAAAAGTACTATTACCGAATATTTTTATTAACTCTGTCCTTTTAGTCTTGATTTTATCATAAATATAATGCAGAAGAGTTCCTGTAATAACTGAAATACTACTTGGATTTATCTCTTTGACAACGGTATTAGCTACATCAAGGGCATGTATAATAACAGATTCTCCAGTGATAATCGTTCTGTCATTGCATGATTCAGAAAGTATATCAATGGCTTTTCTGATCAGTGGGATATCCTTTTCAGGAAGAATTTTCCTTACTGAATTCAGAAGTTTTCTGTATCTGGAATATATTTGTCGCGATATCACAGTTCAGCAGATTACAAGAAATTTTACAACGTTAAAATATAATAAAAAACCCCGGTTTTAACAAACCGGGGCGAAAAAAATTGATTTCAATCTTACATTTTTCTATCTGAATGATATTCCAATACCTGTTGAGAAAACGTTATATTGTGCTCTGGTATAATCGGCATGAATAGTAATCACTGCAAGTTTGAGTCTGAATCCTGCATTTATTTTCAGCCCTGAAAAATTTTTAACATTAACAGGATCTACAGTACTGCCTTTTATTACACCCGAATCATTGTATTCTGCATATGGTGTAGCACCTTGAACCAGAACAGGTGTTGGGAAGTTACCTTGTAGTTCTATTTTGGTTTGTGTTTTACCATAACCCAATCCTCCATAAAAAGTAATAACCGGGAGGTTAACCGAGCCAACGAGGCCGATATTTAAAGCATTTACTTCAGCTGAAATTTTCTGACCGCTGAAGGCATCTGGACCACTGTAAACTGAATAATTTGTTGGCATTGATGGGTCAGGTTGCAGGCTGACAGGTACATTACCCTGAAGCTTTGTATATCCTCCAAAAAGAGAAACATCAACAGGGATAAGCTTATTACCTGGAATGTACTGCATAATGCTATGCATAATTCCAATTCCCATTAAACCTACTGTAGCATTCTCTTTTATATTTAAGGTTGGTATATATCTGACTTTCAATTCAGTTCCCAAGGGTAGTCCTATGCCTACCTGTGCAGTCGGAACCGGAATATATCTCCAGCCTGTTCCTGGAGGTAATTTGAAGGAGGTGAGAGTAACACCACTCTCTTCTTTGGAAAGGACAGGCCCATCCGTATCCGGACCTGAAATAGTTGAAGCTGTGCCTGATCCCTGCAGTGTTGCAAGACCAAGATCACTAACATTGTATGTATCAGCTGATTTTGGTACTACACCAGCATTAATGCCAAATGTAATATCAAAACCTCCAAGTTTATGAGGCTTTGCAGTATTGTACCAGCTACTGTTAAGGCCGGCTCCGAAAGCATTTGCCCATGGTGCAATATACGCCTCAATAATTTTTAATCCGTCATTTGCACCTGCTCTCAGAAAATCTACATTATCTATTTGTCCGTAAGAGAAGTTCATTGCCTGAATGACAAGTGCCACAGGCAGAATGAGAAGCCTGATAAGTCTCTTTTTTTTCATATTTCTTGAATTAAATTAGAAAATAACAATCTTTTTTGTCTATATGCATAAATAACTGTTCAATCAATAAACGAATCTACCAGTCAATTATTTCAGAACGGAGTCTGGTTCACGTGCAAATTCATTATAATATCCCCGATCAACCAATCCAGGAAAAAGAAATTTCAAGATTACAGTAAGTTTCCCTGTCAGGGTCATTATTGCATAACTTCTTCTATTAATAATTTTTTTAATGATTTTTCTGGCCACAATCTCAGGTGAAACCAGTTTTTCCTCTTTTCTTGGAGATTCACCCTGTTCCTTTCCATCAGCTAGAAGGGCTTTTTTACGGATTTCCGTGGAAGTAAAACCTGGAGAAACAATAAGTACATGTAAGCCTTTTTTTAAATTTTCAATACGTATACATTCCATTAACCCGTGAATTGCAAATTTTGATGCTGAATAACCTGATCTACCGGGTAAGCCATGGAATCCTCCAATTGAAGATACTGCGACGAGTGCACCTTTTCTCTCCAGCAGGTAATTAAGTGCAAATTGCGAACAATAAACTGTACCCCAGAAATTTACATTCATGAGCTTTTCAAGAACTTTTACATCAGTTTCATGGAAAAGTGCTTTCATAGAAATGCCTGCATTATTAATAAGAATATCTATTCCTCCAAAAGATTTAACTGTTTTTTCAATTAATTTCTGACATGATTCCCTGCTGGTCACATCTGTTTCTACCGCCATTGCCCTGAAGCCTTTTTTATTAAGACTTTCTGCAATTTCATTCAATTTATCTACCGATCTGGCAGCAAGAACCACGATGCTTCCATATTTTGCAAATTCAAATGCCAGGGCTTTCCCAATACCCGAGGATGCACCCGTAATAATTACAACTTTTTCCTTCAGACGATATTTCATTATATTTGATTATGCTGTAAAAGTAGTAAAATCAATCAATGTTAAAATGTGACAGATAGTAAAATTATTTTAAAAAAAGAAATTGAGTTTTTGGATATCTTTAAAAATATAATACCTTTGCACTCGCAAATTTTCAAGAATGATTCAGTAGCTCAGCCGGTAGAGCACATCCCTTTTAAGGATGGGGTCCTGGGTTCGATTCCCAGCTGGATCACAAAATAAAAACCTGGTTTTTACGACCAGGTTTTTATTTTTTAAACCCATATTTTACTTTGACAGTACCGGTATCTGGCGGTTAATTGATTCTTCTAAAGATATAAGGGTTTCAGTACGTGTGATGCCTTGAATGGTCTGTATTTTTTCAGTAAGAATCTGCTTGAGATGTTCATTATCTCTTGTATAAACCTTTATAAAAAGTGAATAATTACCTGTAGTATAGTGGCATTCAATAATTTCAGGGACATCTTTAAATTTTTTAACGACTTCTCTGTATTGTCCCGGATGGTCAAGGAATATACCAATGTATGCACAAGTACGAAATCCTACCATAACAGGGTCAACCTTAAACTCTGATCCTTTGATAACACCGAGCCTGATCAGGCGCTGAACACGTTGATGAATAGCAGCTCCTGAAACACCACAAGCTCTTGCTACTTCCAGATACGGAACTCTTGCATTCTTTGTAATAATATCAAGAATTTTCCTATCAAGGTCATCTATCATAAGATTTTCACTCATAATATTTTATTTATTAGGTAATTAATAATTTATATTTTAAAACGACTGAAAATTATAAATTTAAAATTAAAACTACAAATACTTTTGTATATATTTAACCTAAAATAGTTTAAAAACATCGATTTTTAAAAATCTAATTATCCGCAATATAATTTTATGGAATTTAAGATTTGAATTATTTGTTAATACAGCCAATAAGGTTTGAATAGTCGGTAATACCTTTTTCCAAGAGGAATTGTTCGATTCCGTGAATAATTTTCAATGGAGCTTGCGGATCAATAAAAAGTGCTGTTCCAACCTGTATAGCAGTTGCACCAGCCATAATAAATTCCAAAGCATCAAAAGCATTCATTATTCCACCAATACCGATGACCGGAATTTTCACTGATTTTGCAGCCTGCCATACCATTCTCAATGCCAGAGGTTTAATTGCAGGCCCCGACAATCCTCCTGTAACTGTTGCAAGTGATGGCCTCATTCTTTTCACATCAATTGACATTCCGAGAAATGTATTGATTAGTGATATTGAATCAGCACCGTTATCTTCAGCGATTTTTGCAAATTCTTCAATTGAAGTAACGTTTGGAGAAAGCTTTACAATAAGCACATGCGGATAAACTTTCCTGACAGCACTTATTACTTTACGTGCTGTATCAGGGTTAGTGCCAAAAGCCATCCCTCCCATTTTTACGTTAGGACATGAAATATTCAATTCAATAGCAGGTATCTTTTCGAGGGTGGTAACTTTACTTGCAAGTTCTACATAATCTTCGATGGTGTTGCCATTAATATTTATGATAATATTAGTATCGAAAGATTTAATTTGAGGATAAATGTATTTTTCAAAATAATCAAAGCCCTTATTCTGAAGTCCGACCGAATTAAGCATGCCTGAAGGAGTTTCGGCCATTCTGGGGTAAGGATTACCTTCTCGAGGTTCATTGGTCATTCCCTTTAAAATAATTCCTCCAAGTTTTTCCGGTGGCAGAAAATCTTTAAGTTCTTGTCCATAGCCACATGTTCCTGAGGCTGTTAGAACAGGATTTTTAAAAAAAAGTTTTCCTATGTTAAATCCGGTTTTCACCATTCCAGATCATTTATATTAAACACCGGACCATCTGTACATGTAAGTAAATTTCCCTTAATGGTTTTTACTGCACAGCATAAGCAGACACCCATACCACAGGCCATTAAATTTTCAAGGGAAACTTCACAGAAAGTATTCTTTGATTTTGCAATTAATGCAATTTTTTTCATCATGGGCTCAGGTCCGCAACAATAAATTCTGTCGTATTTACCATCAACAATCAAAGGATGATTGCTGACAAAACCTTTAAATCCTTCTGAACCATCTTCGGTGGCTACATAAACTTTACCGAATTCCAGGAACTTTGTATATTCAATTATACGTTCTCTGGTTCTGTAACCCAGAATAATATCTTGAGTAACACCATTAAAGTATAACTTTTGGGAGAGAAATAGAAGTGGTGCAACTCCACAGCCGCCTCCAACAAGAATTACTTTCTCTCCTTTTTCAGGCATCGTAAAAGAATTACCAAGTGGGTAAATAAGATTGAGATATTCTCCTGGAGCAATCTGTGATAACATATGCGTTCCTTTTCCAGCTATCTGGATCAGGAATTCAACTTTATTACGCCTGAAATCAACATTATGAAACGAGAAAGGCCGTCGCAAAAATGTTTCCTTGTTTTTATCAATTCTTATCTCAGCAAATTGGCCGGGCATTATGTCTTCAATAGAATCAGGTGATAATAGTTCAAGGATAAAATGATCCTGATTTAATCTACTATTTTTCAAAACTTTAAAGTCACCTATTCTTTTGCCCATCCGGAGAACTTTCCAGCAAAGATAATTTATTTATCGTTAAACAAATCGTGGACAAAAATTAAATTAGCATTTATTTGTCATTTCCTGACGCGGGAAAATATTCGGTAAAAGTACCATCATCATAAAAAATAACAATCTTTGCAGTCTTCCTGATATTCTTCATCCCGGCCGGTAAAATAGGTTGTTGACCTGATATTGTATCAGTACCAAAATCTATCTCCTCTTTCTTAAGAAATTGTTCGTCTTTTAAATCCTGCATTTCTCCTGAAATGTTTTTTTCAGAATCGAAAAGGGTTGGTTCTGTAGCATCGGTATACATTTCGCCTTTCCCGAAAAGAAGCCAATCAGATGATAAATATTTATATTTTGACAATACTTTAATAACAAAATCAAGGCTGGGTTTGTTACGCCCAGAAAGTATATGTGAAATACCAGATGGCTGAACACCAATTTCTTTGGCAAACTGTACTGATGATTTATTTTCCTTCCTGAGAAATTCAAGAATTCTATCTCTCATATAATTAAGTTTATTACAAATGTAAATTATTCTTAGATTATAAATGTAAATTAATTATATTTACAAATGTAAATTTATTTTTATCATTTTTAATTTAATCTATCGGGTATTTTTGTTTATTGTTTATAATGCGACTCAAAAATAGTGTATTTATTTGAATAATTAATTAAATTTAGTTATATAAACATCTTGTTATTAACCAATTAATTTAAAAGTAATCATTAAATCTAAACTTACTGAAGATTATAACAGAAAAATAATTATATATTTAATATAGATAATATATATTAAATATCTGAAAATCATTATTATAAATAATTTACTTTTTTATATTTCAATTATATTACATTTGTAAATATTTAATTTATTAACTTTTGTAAATTGTATAAATTAATATTAGGTTACAAATGTAAAATATATAAAACATGCCATTTGTAACAAAAAGAATAAATATTTTAAAGAAAGAGAAAATCTTCTTAGTTTGCAGAATTATTATTCAGGTTAAAATTAATTTGCGTTTTTAAATTCAATATCTACTTTTGAGGTATGCTGAAAGAAAAATCAAAAGAGAAACAAATTATTTTTATTTATATAAGCCATTAATAAATTTTTTATATCTAAGTAATGTTATTGAAAATCAATTTGATATTAAACCATTATATTACTTTGTATACTTAAAAAACAATTGTTATTTCACATAAGTATTTGTCCTTTGTATTTTTAATTTAAAGAAGATTTTTTTTCTTTATCATCAAAATTGTAGATCAAATGGGCATTAAACGATTTTCTCTCCCACTCCACTATCAAATTTTGATTGCATTAGTTGCTGGTGGTTTATTTGGTTATTTTTTCCCTAAGGCTGTTGTTTACACAAATTGGGCTGGTGAGATTTTTCTCAGGGCCCTTAATATGATAATTGTTCCTCTTATTCTGTGTTCAATTACTACAGGAGTGGCAAGTGTGGGCAGTGGAGAGAGGCTTGGAAAATTAGGTTTAAAAACCTTAGGATATTATATTTTTACTTCACTTATTGCAATAATTACCGGATTTATTTTTGTTACTATAATTAAGCCTGGTACTGGAGCAAAGCTCGGGCTTGAGATACCAATTGATAATATTTCTTCTATGTCGAAAAACTTTGGAAGCACATTGATAAAGATTGTTCCTTCAAATATTTTTGAAGCGCTTTCACAAGGTCAAATGCTTTCAATAATACTTTTCGCAATTTTATTTGGATTTTTCATTACAAAAATCAGTGAGGATAAGCGAAATCTGATTACAGATGTTATCAATGCTGTTCTGGATGTAATCATGAAGCTGACTCTTTTTGTTATTAAATTTACTCCTGCTGGTATATTCAGTATTACTGCCAAAATAATTGCCCAGCAAATTAGCATGGGCAACCAGATAAGTGAAATTATAAGCCGACTCGGAATTTATTTTCTTACTGTTATTGCAGGTTTGCTGTTTCATTCTTTTATAACTCTTCATTTGATGGTAAGAATACTAGGACGGATCAATCCAGTTCAGCATTTCAAGAATATGATCACGCCATTGCTTACAGCTTTTTCTACATCGTCATCAAATGCAACCCTTCCTCTTACAATGGAAGCAGTTGAAAATAAAGATGGAGTGTCCAAAAAAATATCCAGTTTTACGTTACCACTTGGGGCAACAATAAATATGAATGGGACAGCATTATATGAATGTGTTGCTGTAATATTTATAGCGCAGGCATATGGATATAATTTAAGCATTGCTCAACAGCTTGTAATAATTTTTATGGCCTTGCTGACTGCAATTGGATCAGCAGGAATACCAATGGCCGGACTTGTAATGATGACAGTCGTAATCAAAGCTGTTGGACTTCCTCTTGAGGGTATAGGTCTAGTGCTGGCAGTTGACAGGATACTAGATATGTTCAGAACGGCTGTAAACGTTTATGGTGATACTTGTGGTGCTGTTATAATAGCACGTTCTGAAGGAGAGAAACTTAATGTTTAAATGATTATTAAGTCCAATTCAAAAAAATCCCTATAAAGTATACAGGATTAAATTAAATTAGTCTGGAAAAGTATATTGTTTCAGGAATATAGATTAATAATCCTGCTCGTTAAGTTCAGCTGCATCAGGAATATTAACGTTCACAACCTTTCCTGCAAAATGAAGATCTACCCCTGCCATTGGGTGATTGAAATCCATTTTTACAGTTTCATTGTTAATTTCGTTAATAACTCCAAAAAACTGTTGACCTGAACCGTTTGTCATAGGTACCTCATTACCTACCCTGCAAATATTTTCATCTATTTTACCGTCAATTTCAAACACCGATAAAGGTATATCAATAATCAGGTCATCTCTTCTTTCGCCATATGCATCTTTCGACTTAAGTGTGAATTCAAAATCATCACCCTCCGATAAGCCTATTAATGCTTCTTCAAATGATGGTAATAGTCTACCGGTACCATAAATAAAATCGAACGGGTTAGCATCTTCGACCTTCTCAATTAATCGGCCGTTTCTATCAGATTCTCTCAGTTCATATATAAGAGATACCTTTAAGTTTTTATCAATTTTCATTTTTTAATTTTTTGTAAAAGTACAACAAATAATTGTAAACAAATTAAAGAGATCTCATTTCCATAAATGTTTTGAAAACTCTTTCAGAAAATTGTATTGGGTTTTTTGATTTTGCACAGATGAAATTAATGGCATTGAATGGTTAAAAAATAAAGCTCACTCTTATTTCGGGATTGCTGTAGAGCTGATATTCAGAATCAGTAAGAGCCCAAAGTAGAATAAAATTTACTGAGGCTCTGCGTCCGATTTGCTGGCTAATTCCACCTCCTCCCAGAAAGGTATCTTCTGTAAACCTTTTTGGACTATGGTTAGGCAGATATCCTTTCCAAAAAGCGGTTTCCAGTGAGAGAGACTCGAATTCAGCATGAATAAAAATACTGGTATTTAATCCTATAGGAACAATTTTATCAATATTGCGCAATAAAACCATCTGAGTGTAATATCTTATTCCATAAATGTCAGTTTTAATATCGTGTAATTTATAAAACCTGTAACTGGGGCCGGCAGCAATGGCAAAGCGTGGTAGAATCCATATGCCCCCAACAGGTGCAATTTCAATATCAGTAAATGTTCCAAGTTGAAGTGAAAAACTTCCTCCCCAGAATAGCCTTTCTTTTAAAGTGGGGACATTCTTTTCAGTTTTCTGACCAACAACCATGTTACACGAGAGCAAAATTATAATTAGAGAAAAAAATACTGCTTTAATAGTTTCTTTTAATAATAACAGGTCTCTTTTCATTTTAAAATATTAAAGTGTAATTTTACTTTAATTCAAACTGCAAATAAATAAAAATTCTGAAACTTTAAATCATAGGTACAATGAATATTTTAATAACTGGTGGATCAGGTGGTATTGGACTTGCAACCGCAAAGGTTCTGGCCGAAGAAAAGAGTAATAAAGTAATGATAGCAAGTAGAGACATTAAAAAAATAGAAGCGATTTTGTGGTCTTTTCCATTCAAAAATGTTATTCCCGCAAAGCTTGATTTATCATATACAAATAAATTAGATGATAATTTTTTAAAATTTGTAAATCAGCATTTTAATGTATTAGATATTTTGATTAATAATGCTGGATATCTTTACAATGCTCCATTTGAAAAACTTGAAGAAAATGAGATGAGATTAATGATGGAAATAAATTTTTTTTCTCCTGCCAAGCTAATCAAAATCTTACTTCCAATTATGCATAGAGGTTCACATATCGTAAATATTTCAAGTATGGGTGGGTTCCAGGGAAGCACCAAATTTCATGGGCTTTCAGGGTATAGCGCATCTAAATCCGCAATTGCATGTCTAACCGAATCACTTGCTGTTGAGTTCTCAGAATATGGTATTCATGTAAATTGTCTTGCACCCGGAAGTGTTGATACAGAAATGTTCCGGAAAGCCTTTCCCGGTAAAAAAGCAAGTTTAAGTGCGGATGAGATGGGAAAATTTATTGCCTGGTTTGCTTTAAACGGTCACAGGTTTTTTAATGGGAAAATTTTACCGGTAGCTTTTTCTGGAGTATAAAATATTTAAATACAATAAATTTGTTTTAATTATTATAAGTATTCCTTTATATTTATTTTACCCTGAAGTGCAAGATAGGCATTAAAAGCAAGTGCCTTCATTTCATCTTCACCCGGATAAACAACAACCTTTGCAATAAAATTAACACGCGATTTTATTTTTTCAATGAAAGATTCCTGATATGCCATTCCTCCTGTGAGTATTATTGCATCAACTTTGCCTTTAAGTACTGTGGCCATTCCTCCAATATCCTTTGCAACCTGATATGAGGCGGCATCAATAATAAGTTGTGCTTTTGGGTCCCCATTTTCAGAACGTTTGCATATCTCTTTAAAATCATTTGTACCGAGGTAAGCAATCATTCCACCTTTTCCTACAAGCATTTCAATAATTTCTTTTCGGGTATATTTTCCGCTGAAGCAAAGTTCGACCAGTTGTTTTGAGGGCAAACCACCTGATCTTTCGGGCGAAAAAGGCCCTTCACCTCCAAGTGCATTATTAACGTCTACTACTCTGCCATTTCTATGGGCGCCAATACTTATCCCCCCTCCCATGTGAGCCACAATGAGATTTAGTGATTCATAATTTGAACCTGATGAAGCGGCATACAGGCGTGCAACTGCTTTATGATTGAGAGCATGGAATATTGATAATCGGTTAATTTCAGGGTGGCCTGAAAGGCGTGCTACATCATCAAGTTCGTCAACTACAACGGGATCAACAATAAAAGCAGGTATATCCGACAATTCGCTTGCTAAATCATCAGCAATAAGTGCTCCCAGATTACTAGCATGCTCTCCAAACGGACTATTGATCAGATCCCGTTTCATTAGTTCATTCACTTTATAAATACCTGATTCAATAGGTTTTACAAGTCCACCCCTCCCAACTACAGCGGCAACGCAGGAAAAATCTATTCCAAAGTTTCTTAGTTCCCTGACAATTACATCTTTCCTGAAGTGAAATTGATCAGTTATTCTTGCAAACATTTGAAGTTCCTCTGCAGAATGCCTGACTGTTTTTTCAAAAAGCAGATTATCTTTCTCAAAAACAGCAAGCTTGGTTGATGTAGATCCAGGATTAATAACAATAATCAGGTTTCTTCCCATTGGTGGAGGTATGATGGCTAAATATTATTAACACAATTCTTTTTGAGCCATTAAACATGCGAGTGCTATACAATAATATTTTGATTTTGGTTTTTCACTTCTTGACATAACTATTACTGGCTTTAAGGTTCCCCGAATCAGCCCTGCCAGTTCAGCTCCTGCAAAAAGCATAAGTCCTTTATAGAAAGGATTACATGACTCTAATGAGGGGAATAAAAGTATATCAGCATCACCATTAACAGGTGTTTTTACTCCTTTTATTTCTGTGCTTTTCCGGTCACAGGCAAGAAAAATATCAAGAGGACCATCCATTATACAATCTTTTATTTGCTTCCTCTCAGCCATTTTGCACATAACTGCATAGTGAATTGAATTGTCAGAATAGCGGCTTATTTTTTCTGATGCTCCGATAAGTGCAATTTTCGGTTTTGAGATTCCGAAAACATTAGCCATTTCAATAGCATATTCTGCCATTGCGATTTTCTGTTCAAGATCTGGAAATGGAATGACAGCAGGGTCGGTGATAAACAGAAGCTTATGATATTCAGGTATTTCAACTGCACAAACATATGATAGTACTGCTCCCGGGAGCATAATACCTGTTTCTTTATCCATCACGGTTTTAAGAAATTTATCAGTACCAACGAGACCTTTCATAACAATGTCGGCTTCTTCTTTTCGTACCATATTAACAGCTTCGCGTGATGCCTGTATCTCATTCGGGGAATCGATGATTGTAAACATCTTATGATCAATCGATTCGCTATCACAGTTTCTTTTTATTTCATCTTTATTTCCGATCAATATAGCTTCAGCAAATCCTTCTTTAACAGCTCGGGTTATTGCACCAATTGTGTTTTCATCTTGTGCCCAGGCGACAGCAATACGATACTTTCTTCCTGAAGAAAGTACTTTTTCAACCATCTGGTCGAGTGTTCTGATCATTATTAATGTTTTTGACTTACAGCTGAAGCAAGTAAAATGCTGTCATATTTTGCCTGTTCCGAATCAGACCTTGAGGTTAAGACTATGGGGACTGCTGCGCCTACTATAACAGATGCCACCTTTGCCCTGGCAAAAAATACGAGGGATTTATACAGTACATTACCAACTTCTATATCCGGCATTAAAAGGAGATCTGTATCACCAGCTACTTCGCTTTTAATGCCTTTATGTCTTGCACTTTCTATGCTGACTGCGTTGTCGAATGCAAGGGGACCATCGATAATACAACCTTTAATCTGGTCTCTCTGATTCATTTTTGAGAGCAGAGCTGCATCAAGAGTTGCTCTCATATTTTCATTAACCATTTCTACTGCACCCAGAACTGCAACTTTGGGGATTTCAACACCAAGCTGGTGAAGGCATCCTACAGAGTTGTTTATTATTGCAATTTTTTCCTGCAGATTTGGTGCGATGTTCATGGCAACATCGGTTACGGCAATGAGTTTATGGTATGTCTCCACTTCAAAAAGTGCAAAATGAGACAGCAATTTTCCGGTCCTTAATCCCCAATCCCTGTTTAATACACATTTAAGCAGAGTTGATGTTCCGACTTTTCCTTTCATTAATATCTCTGCCTGCTTACTGCTTGCCATTTTTACAGCAATTTCTACGGCTTTCTCGGTGTCGGATTCATTAACAATTGTCAGGTTCGAGATGTCATAACCATTGGATTCTGCAATTTTTTTTATTGATTCGCTGTCGCCAACAAGTATGGGTTCAACAATACCCTCAGCATGGGATCTCAGAACTGCTGCCAGGGAATCCTGGTCATGTGCAGCAGCTAAAACGAGTTTTTTTACCGGTGCATTTGCAATAATTGCCTTTATTTCTTCTATTTTTTTAAGCATGGGAATTATTGCTTTATTTTCTCCACAATGGTTTTTGTATCGGAAGCGATAACAAATTCCTCATCGGTAGTAACTACCATAACGGTAACTTTTGATTCAGGTTTGGAGATGGTAATATCTTTACCTTTTACTCCATCATTTGCTTTTTCATCGAATTTAATTCCAAGATATTCCATTCCTGTACAGATCATCTTTCTCATATTAAAATCATTTTCACCTATTCCCCCGGTAAAAACAATGAGATCAAGACCATTCATAGCTGCAGTATAAGCACCAATATATTTTTTAACCCTGTAGGCAAACATTTTAAGTGCCAGAATAGCTCTTGGGTTACCATTGTTGGCAGCCTGTTCGAGGTCGCGCATATCTGATGAAACTCCAGAAATACCGAGAACACCGCTCTTTTTATTAATAAGGTTATTAATACCTGCCAGGTTGAGGTGTTCTTTATCGGCGAGGTAGAGAAGTACGCCGGCATCAATATCGCCTGAACGGGTTCCCATTATCAATCCGTCAACTGGTGTAAACCCCATGGAGGTGTCAACAGAAATTCCATCCCGGATTGCCGTGATTGAAGAACCGTTGCCAAGGTGACATGTAATTATTTTAAGGTCTCTGATATCTTTTCCAATGATATTTGCAGCTTTACCTGCAACAAATTTATGTGACGTTCCATGGTAACCATATTTTCTGATTCTGTACTTTTCATAATATTCATAAGGTATTGCATACATGTAGGCATAGTCGGGCATGGTCTGATGGAAGGAAGTATCAAATACTGCCACCTGTGGAATGGAAGGAAGAAGTTTTTCAACGGAGACAATTCCTTTCAAATTTGCTGGATTATGAAGTGGTGCAAGTTCGCAATAGATTTCAATGGCTTTTTTAACATTCTCGTCTATCAAAACGCTCTTTTGAAATTTTTCACCGCCCTGAACTACCCTGTGTCCTACAGCTACAATTTCATCTATACCTTTAATAACACCATGTTTCGGACTGATGAGAGCTTCTACCATCATATTTATTCCGACAGTATGATCGGGGATGTCAGTAATAATTCTGTATTGATCCTTACCGGTGGGTTTATGTGTCAGGATTGAATCACTTAAACCAATTCTTTCAATTAATCCTTTTGCCAACAATGTGGCTCCGTCAGAGAAATCAAAAACCTGGTATTTTATTGATGAGCTTCCGCAATTTAATACTAGTATAATCATTATAAGAAAGTGATTTTTAACTATTATAATAAAAATTTATTTAGTTGTAGTTGTCTGATTGGCTGTTATTGCTATGACGCTAACAATATCGTTTACCGAGCATCCTCTTGAGAGGTCGTTAACAGGAGCAGCCATTCCCTGCAATATTGGACCGATTGCTTCAGCATTAGCCAGACGCTGTGTAAGCTTATATGCAATATTGCCGCAATTGAGGTCAGGAAAGATCAGTACATTAGCTTTTCCTACAATTTTACTTCCAGGAGCTTTTTTCTTTCCGATTGATTCTATAAGGGCTGCATCAGCCTGAAGTTCTCCTTCTATCATCAAATCAGGGGCCATTTCTTTTGCAATTCTGGTTGCATTTACAACTTTATCAACGAGAGGATGGGATGCACTACCCATTGTTGAAAAACTAAGCATAGCTATTCTTGGTTCGAATCCACATATTGCCCTTGTTGTTTTCGCAGTTGTAACTGCAATTTCTGCCAGTTCTCTATCGGTAGGATCAGGATGAACTGCACCATCGGCATAAACTAAAATACCATTTTCTCCGAACCTTTTGTCTGGCAATATCATAATGAATGCCCCTGAAACAACAGATATTCCAGGTGCTGTTTTTATATAATGAAAAGCAGGCCTTAGAACGTCGCCCGTTGCATGATCAGCTCCCGATACCTCACCATCGGCATCTCCATTTTTTATCATCAACACACCCAGATAAAGTGGATCCTCGATCAATCTTGAGGCTTCCTCATAGGTCATCCCTTTATGCTTTCGCAATTCAACCATCATATTAATATAATGCTCCTTTCTGAGATGGTTCTTTGGATCAATAATTTCTGCTTTTTCAATATTTTTTAACCCCAGTGTCCTGGCATGTTCAAGAGTTTCATCGCGATTGCCAATCAAAATAATTGAAGCAATTCCTTCTTCAATGCAAATATCAGCTGCTTTTAATGTCCTTTCCTCATAACCCTCGGGTAAAACAATCCGTTTTCCCAGTTTCCGGGCATTTTCTTTAATTTTATCTATTAATTCCATTGTAAATCAGTATTTTAAATTATATGAATTTACTGCCTAAATGTACGAAAAAAAAAACCTATTAAACAATTGAAAAAATCATATTAATGAAAATTTTTGTATTATACTGGAGTTTCCTCAAAATTTAATGATAAAAACGTTAATATGCTGATATAGTGAGACATTCCGAACTTATGAAAGTGAAAGCTATAAAAAAACCGAGATTCCTTAAAAAATTTGCGTCCAAATTACGAACTTGGCATTGAATCAAAACAACAAGACGCTTATGGACGCAAATTCTGTATTAATGAACCGGTTCAAGATGCAATGTAATAAATTTTCAGGAACTATTTCAAAAAATCTTGGCAAAGTTAAAAAACGATTAGTTAAAGAGATGATTTACGGCATACAGGCATCGAAAGATGTTAAACTATCAAATATTAGCCGGTCACTTAAGGAATCCATACCACTGATTAAGACCGAGGACAGATTGAGCCGTAATTTAAGTGACGAAGATCTGACCTGCGCAATAAATAGTCATATAATGCGACTGGCTGATGATAAGATTGATGACACAATGCCGATAGCTATCGGCATAGCAATCGACCCTGGTGATATGATGAAACCATACGCCAAAGCGATGGAAAACTTATGTAACATTTATGATGGCAGTGAACATGAAGAAGCAAGGGGCTACCATCTTTGCCAGGTGACAGCAGCAAATCTGGCTCATGACAGGATTGTACCATTGTATTGTGAAGCATACTCAAATAAAGCTGCGGATTACCCCGGCAGTACAGAAAAGTTGATCGAGATTGTTAAAAAGGTCAAAGCATATATAGGAACAAAAGGCACATGGGCAATTGACCGTGAAGGCGATGACATGGATCTTATCCGTTGCTTTACTGATGAGTCTCTTCAATTTGTAACCCGACTGAAAATGAATCGCTACCTTCATTTCGGTAAAAATAGAGTCAGACAGGTAAAAGCAGAGCGCATCAACCGTCATGTAAAACTTAACCATAAGGCCCACATTTATATTTCTAAAGAGGGTAAAGAGGAATTTATACATCTGAGATATGGGGCTGTTACTGTGGCTTTACCAGAATACCCGGATACATGGTATACACTTGTTATAGTTGAAGGATTCGGACAACAACCAATGCTGCTTCTAACTAATAAACAAGTCCCGATAGCTATCGGGATCCATAACAATAAGCAACTATGGCAGATTGTGGAGATTTATTTAACGCGTTGGAAATGTGATGAGTGTTATCGTTATATCAAACAATCATATAACTTGGAAGATTTTAGAGTTATGGGTTATAATTCCATCCGCAATATAACCATACTGGTACATGCAATCGCTTATTTTACAAGTATATATCTTGGAATATCTATTAAATTAAGAATCATGGTACAGAAAATTTTTATCCTGTCAAAAAGATTTTTTGGAGTACCTTCGTTCTACAACTATGCTATGGCAGATGGTATCTTTGAACTATTAAGACATTCTAAGGGGGGAATAATTGGATTTAAAAGCAGAATCGGACCATTTCACGACACTTTCCAATTATCATTATTCCCGGATTGATTTATTTTTTGAGGAAACTCCAGTATTATAATCATTTATGTAAATATTATTATTTAATACAAGGTTTGCATTAAATCATTTTTTATTTTTGCCGTTTCAAATTAAAAAAATAAAAATTCATGAAGGATATCTTCGTAAAATTTGAAAGTTTAAAGACGGACATTGAAGGAGATTTAAAGTACGATATCATTACCCGATCTATTTATTCAACTGATGCTTCTGTTTACCGTGAGGTTCCTTTGTGTGTTGTGTGGCCGAGGAATGAAAATGACATAAAAAAGATTATAAAGTTTGCAGGTAAGCATAATATTCCTGTTACTGCCAGGGCCGCTGGAACATCACTTGCCGGCCAGGTTGTTGCTAGTGGGATAATTATGGATATTTCCAGATATATGAACCGGATTCTTGAGGTTAATCCTGCAGAAAGATGGGTGAAGGTGGAGCCGGGTGTTATCTTGGATGAACTGAATCTATATCTTAAAGAATATGGCCTCTTTTTTGCTCCTGAGACATCTACATCAAACAGGTGCAATATTGGTGGAATGGTAGGTAATAATGCCTGTGGTCTTCACTCTTTGATTTATGGTTCAACAAGAGATCATATCATTGAAGTTAAAGCTATTTTGTCAGACGGTAGCGATGTGCTTTTCGGGCCTTTAAATTCGAAGGAGTTTGAGGAAAAATGTTTATACGATAACCTGGAAGGAAAAATTTACCGGAACATCCGTGAGATTCTATCTGATGAAATTAACAGGAAGAGTATTATTGAAGGATATCCTGACAGGTCAATAAGGAGAAGGAACACCGGTTATGCTCTTGATTGGCTACTTGACACGAGCGTATTCACCAGCAATTCTGTAAAACCTTTTAATTTATCCACTCTTCTTGCAGGTTCTGAAGGGACACTGGCAATTTTCACTGAAATTAAGCTTAATCTTTTGCCTTTGCCATCTCCGTATAAGGCTCTTGTTTGTGTGCATCTTGAGAAACGGAATGATGCATTTAAGTCCAATCTTGTTGCTTTGCGTCATAGCCCATCGGCAGTTGAGATGATGGATGACAGGATACTTGAATTAACGAAGGATAACATTACTCAAAACCGAAACAGGTTTTTTATAAAAGGTAATCCTGGAGCGATTTTAATAGTGGAATTTATCAGAGAAACACCCGAGCAGTTGATTTCTGATGCAGAGAAAATGATTAAAGACATGAAGGAATCGGGATTTGGTTATCATTATCCAATAATAACAGGGAAAGATATTCCGAGGGTCTGGGAATTGAGGAAGGCTGGTCTGGGAGTACTTTCAAATATGAAAGGTGACGCTAAGCCTGTTTCGCTTGTTGAAGATACAGCTGTAAGTGTTGAATCCCTGCCTGAATACATGAATGAGTTTGAAAAAATACTTAATAAGTATGAAAAAGAATGTGTTTACCATGCTCATATAGGGACAGGCGAACTGCATTTGAGACCTGTTTTAAATCTTAAGGATCCTGATGATGTAAAGCTTTTTCGTACCATAGGACTTGAAACGGCAAGGCTGGTAAAGAAATACAAAGGTTCAATGAGCGGCGAACATGGTGATGGTAGATTAAGGGGTGAGTTTATTCCAATTATTTTGGGAGAGCATAATTATTGGCTACTTAAAAAAATTAAGTCGTGCTGGGACCCATTAAATATATTGAATCCGGGAAAAATCATTGATACTCCCCCAATGAATACCTTTTTAAGGTATGTTCCAGGGCAAAAAACTCCTGATCTGAAAACATATTTTGATTTTTCCTCCACTCTTGGAGTTATAAGGGCTGCAGAAAATTGTAACGGATCGGGCGATTGCAGGAAAACTCATATTACTGGCGGGTTGATGTGTCCAAGTTACATGGCTACAAAAGATGAAAAAAACACTCCCAGGGCGAGGGCAAATATTTTAAGAGAATTCCTCTCCCGTGATGAAAAGGATCCATGGAATCATAAAGAAATTTATGAAATTCTCGATTTGTGCCTTTCATGTAAAGGATGCAAATCAGAGTGTCCTTCAAACGTTGATATAGCAAAACTTAAATCGGAGTTTCTCCAGCACTGGTACGATCGTCACGGTGTTCCATTTAAAAACCTGATCATTGGCTATATGCCATACCTTACCCGTATTGGTGCAGTTATCCCTTTTGTATTCAATTTCTTTGTTTCCAATAAGATTCTTTCCGGATTTATTAAACGGATTCTGCGGTTTGCTGAAGAAAGGAAACTCCCAGGAGTTTATAAGATAACTTTAAGAAGATGGCTGAAAAAAAATCTTAAAAAATTGAATCCAGCTAATCCCGTCGGTACTGTTTGTCTTTTCATAGATGAGTTCACTGATTTGAATGATACTGTAACAGGCATAAATGCTGTAAAACTTCTTACAGCTATGAACTACAGAATTATCATTGTACCTCACAGTGTCAGTGCACGTACATTCATTTCAAAAGGTCTTCTTAAAAAAGCCAGAAAAAGAATTAACAGGAACATCAAAGCATTCAGGGGTATTATTAATGAGGATACTCCATTGATAGGTATTGAACCATCGGCGATTCTTGGTTTCAGGGATGAGTATCCTGAGCTTGCAAGCCCTGAATTAAGAGAGGATGCCAGAAATCTTGGCAGACATTGTTACCTTTTTGATGAATTTATTGTGAATGAATACAGGAAGGGTAATATTAAAAAAGAATGGTTTACAACAGAGAACAGAACAGTGCTTGTTCATACTCATTGTCAGCAAAAGTCAGTTGCATCATCATCATCACTTATTGAATGTCTATCAATTCCTGTTAATTTCACGGTCAGGGAGATTCCATCTGGTTGTTGCGGTATGGCAGGCGCATTCGGATATGAAAAAGAACATTATGAACTATCAAATAAAATTGGTGAGTTGGTGTTGTTTCCTGAAGTAAGGAATGCTTCTGAAGATACTATTATTTCGACACCCGGAACAAGTTGCAGGCATCACATCCTGGAAGGTACGGGAAAAAAGGCATTACATCCTGTAGATGTATTGTTTGAAGCATTTACTTTAATAAATTTAAAAAGTAAATAAACATAAAAACTCTTGATTCTCAGTCGGTATTTATTGATTACTGCAATTTTGAAAATTTCAGTGTTTTTCGGGAAACATAAAAAATTATTTTTGGTTCAATGTAGCATAATAATCACTGAATATACTATTTAATAATGGCCTGTAGTAAAGCCAGAAGAATCTTCTGAAATCGTTTTCTTTATCGGAATAGAATATTCCTTTAAGTTTTGACATATTGTAAAGCCTGGCTGTCAGATAATTTACTTCATTTTTAGCAAAATCGCCACAGAAATAATAGGTAAGATGTTTTTCAGCGTCTGTTATTACTGCTGGAAATTCAGATTGAAGATTAAAAACATTCAGAACAGAATCTCCTTCAGGAAGTGTTTGAAGCTGGTACTTTGAAATAACGAGATTTTCCTTCGGGTCAATGACGTCGAACCAGCCATTAAATGGCACTTTAGGAATAATACCATATTTTTTGCAGGATTCCTCGTCTGAAATGATGTAAGGTACAGCATTTTTCAGGTGAGTTCCTTCCTCAAGTATAATTATGCTTTGTCCCTTTAGAAATACTATTCCAGGTTTGGTGAAGGTCCATGGTTTAAAATATTGTCTCCTATAAAGTGCAGTCATCCATGAAGGAATGTTGTCTTTATTTATTACGGTATCAAGTGAACTGAAGTATTTCCCGGTCCATCCGTTAAATTCAATACCAAGACGTTCCTTGATTTTATATCTTTCCAGGTCTGAAGTTGGGTTATCCATGGTATTATATTCAAGGATGCAGAGTTTGTTTCTAAGTTGCATTTCAACGAAGTAGAGATAATCTGTGTTGTTCAGGCCTCCGTAGATTTTTCTGGACCATCTGCTCCGACTTATTCCTCGGTACCAGTCGTTTGTAAAAACTCCATAGGTATCAGCATAATAAAGTGCATCCACAGAATCTGTGACTTCCATTATATCGGTCAGCCTTAGATTTTTCTGTTTCCATCCCTTTTCTCTAAGAGGTCTGGTTGGAAAGAATCCAAAATAATCTTTCCTGAATGAATAACTTCCTCCTTTGTTTTTTGTAAATCTTGCATTGGTCAAGACCCACATTAATGATTTGTGGTTAATTTTGTCCATTGTAGGGACAGTCTTATCCAGTATTATTATTCCAATGGGTTTTCTTTCCTGGAATACCCAGCGAAAAAAGCTAATTGCAGGTAATAAAAGAATTAAACCCAGAATAATGATTACGGTAATAATAGTTTTCTTCATAATTAAATGGATATTTGAACTAATTCAAATACTGTGACTTTCATCACAATTTATAGTTTTTATCTCTTTTATCAAATAATTCAATGCTTAAAAGTATTAATTTATTTTAAGTAAATAAAAAATTTTTCACCAATTTAGTAAAAAATAATTAACATAAGTACTTTTTAATATTCACAGGTAAATTTTTACATCTAATTATATCCGCAGCTTTCATAACTATACCTGAATCGAAAGCACCATTCACAGTTGTTGTTTCAGAACCAGCATTTTCATGATTTTGAAATATTTTGATTCCAATTCTTGTGCTTTCAAGGTGAATTGAGAAGGTCGTATTTTTAAACGCACTAATTAAATTGCATTCAGAAACTGTTTCAACTGCACTTACTGATTCATTATAGATGCATAATGTGAGCAAAACTATGCTTAAGACGGATAAGACAGAGAAATTATTTCTGTGAAAAACCATAATTAATAAATAGGAAAAAATAAAAAGCTTTTTCATTAATGTCATAAAAGAAGTAAAAAAAGTTGCACTTTAGAATAAAATTATTTTGAAATCATCAGTGTTCAACTTTTACAGGTTTTTAAAAGCATGAATTTATTAATTTTACAGAAAATTAAGCACTATGTTTGACAACCAGCCTCTTGCTGACAGAATGAGGCCTGAAGATCTTGAAGATTTTATTGGCCAGGAGCATCTTGTTGGCAGGGATTCAATACTCAGAAAGGTTATTGAATCTGGAAATATACCTTCATTTATTCTATGGGGACCTCCTGGAGTAGGGAAAACAACTCTTGCATGGATTATCGCCCGCAAGCTTAAAAGACCTTTTTACCAAATAAGTGCTGTTCATTCAGGGGTTAAGGAAGTGAGAGAAACAATAGAAAAAGCAAAGAAACAACAATACTTTAACAGTCCCAACGCAATTTTATTCATTGATGAAATTCACAGGTTCAATAAATCACAACAGGATTCGCTTTTGAATGCTGTTGAAAAAGGTATATTGACTCTCATTGGAGCTACCACTGAAAATCCTTCCTTCGAAGTGATTTCTCCGCTTCTTTCACGCTGTCAGGTATATGTTTTAAATCCCCTGTCTGAGGATGATCTTAAAAAACTGATTGATAAAGCTATAAAAAAAGATCCTTACCTGTCAGAATTAAAAATTGAAGTGGTAGAAACAGATGCCTTGCTCAGAGTTTCAGGGGGTGATGCAAGAAAGCTCTATAATGCTCTGGAGCTTGTTGTAATAACTGAATTAAGCAAATCGGAATCAAAGAATATTATTATCACCAATAAAAAGGTGCAATCAATAATTCAAAAAAATCTGGCATTATATGATAAATCAGGAGAACAGCATTATGATATTATTTCAGCGTTTATCAAATCAATAAGGGGTAGTGACCCGAATGCTGCTGTTTACTGGCTTGCGAGGATGGTTGAAGGTGGGGAAGATCCGATTTTTATTGCCAGACGAATGGTTATACTTGCAGCTGAGGACATAGGACTAGCGAATCCGAATGCATTGCTAATGGCACAAACATGTTTTAATGCTGTAAATGTCATTGGCTGGCCGGAAGCCAGAATAATTCTTTCGGAGGCAGCTATTTATCTTGCAACATCTCCCAAAAGTAATTCATCATATTTAGCTATTGAAAGAGCTATTGAAAAATTCAGAGAAACGGGAGACCTGCCAGTGCCATTACATATTAGAAATGCCCCGACATTTTTAATGAAAGAACTTAAGTATGGAAATGGTTACAAATATGCACATGATTTCAAGGGCAATTTTGTACAGGATAATTTCCTTCCTGAGGAACTTAAAGGCACTCACTTTTATGACCCAGGGCAAAACCTTAGGGAAGAAGAGATTAGAAAAAGGCTCGAGCAATTATGGAAAAATCATTATAATTATTAAAGAAAATGAAAGTTAAAAAAATATTTTAATTTTACATGCTAATAAAATCTATTCCTCGTGAACATTCCAGGTTTAAAATATAGAGAAACAGGAAATTTTCTACTTATAGCAGGTCCCTGCGTGGTTGAGAACAGGGAAATTGTTTTTGCTACGGCAAGTCATCTGGCTGCTCTTGCGAAAAAATATTCATTACCATTTATTTTCAAATCCTCTTACAGAAAAGCCAACAGGTCAAAAGGTGACTCATTTACCGGCATTGGTGACATTCCGGCGCTTGAGATTCTTGCGGATATTAGAAACGAATTCAAAATACCAGTAATAACCGATATACATAACCCTCACGAAGCCAGTATTGCTGCCAAGTATGTAGATGTTCTTCAGATTCCTGCATTTCTTTGCAGGCAGACTGACCTGCTTGTTGCAGCAGCTATGACGGGAAAATGGATAAACATTAAGAAAGGTCAGTTTGTTTCAGGCAGGGCAATGAGATTTGCGGTCGAAAAGGTCCGCAACGCTGGCAACAGTAACATTATGTTAACTGAAAGGGGTAATACCTTCGGTTACCAAGATCTCGTTGTGGATTTCCGGAATATACCAGAAATGAAAAAAATTGGGGTTCCAGTTATAATGGATATTACGCATTCCCTTCAGCAACCGAATCAGGATTCGGGGGTAAGCGGGGGTATTCCTGAGATGATTGAAACCATTGGCAGGGCCGCCGTAGCGGCAGGAGCCGATGGCATTTTCATTGAAACCCATCCTTATCCAGCATCAGCTCTGTCAGATGGTGCAAATATGCTGAAATTAAGTAAAATGGAAGAACTTATTGTCAAACTGATAGCCATAAGGAAAACCATAAATTCATTCAACAACTTAATTCTTTAAACAATGAAAAAATCTATTTTAATTATTACTTTATTCTTTTTATGCTTTACAGGCATTTATGCCCAGTCGCTTGCGGAAATTGTTTCCAACCAATCAAAAGCACTGAAAGAAGATCTTTACGATGATCTCAAAACCCTGAAGATAACCGGAAATATAAGCCAGATGGGTATGAGTATGGGTATTACCATCTATTATAAAGAACCTGATAAATCGAGGGTTGTAATTTCGTTTAATGGTCAGGAAATTGTACAGTTTTTTGATGGTTTGAAAGCTTATGTAATCAATCCCATGGCAGGCAATACCCCCCAGGAATTGCCAGCTGATCAGGCATCAAATCTCAAGAATAACAGTTCATTCCGGAGTCCGCTCTCCCGTTATTTGAAAGAGAACAAGCTCACTCTTGAAGGTAAAGAAAATGTAAATAATAAACCTGCTTTCAAAATAAAGGTTAATGAAGGAGGGAATACTTTATACTTCTTTATAGATCAAGACACATGGCTTCCTGTTAAAACAACGGTAATGCAGGGGGGTATAAATGTTGAAACTTTTCAGGAATGGGGTGAGGTTGATGGTTTGATTCTGCCGAAAGTTTCAAAGACAAAAGCAGGTAATATGGAAATAGTCATTAATATCGAGAAAGCAGAAAAAAATATTCCTTTAGAAGATAGTCTTTTTAAGCTTTAATAAAGTAATGTGCAGGATATGATAAAAAAAGGGCAGAAATGCCCCTTTTTTATCTGATTGCAGCCGGTCTGTAAGCCGGGTTCTGTAAGAGTTCAGGTTTCCGCCAGGGAATTCAGAACTCTTTTCCATCATTTATCTGGCCTCTGCATTGCTGCAGGGCTCAAACGGCCTACCCCCCGGCATCGGACGAGCAGCCCTCAAGCGCCGGTATACATGGCCTTTCAACCCATAAGGTGCACGGCTTCTTGTGTCACCACAAGAACCGGTGAGCTCTTACCTCACCTTTTCACCCTTATCCCGACGAATCGAGACGGTTATTTTCTGTTGCACTTCTATACCCTCACGGATATCTTCCAGTTAGGAAGTATGGTGCTCTGTGTTGCCCGGACTTTCCTCTCCGCCATAATTAACGGAACGATGGAACAACCTGCTGCAGATGCAAAAATAATAAATTCTCTTCAGGTTTCATAATATGTCCATAATAACGATCATATTGTCTGCCATTATCGGTTACCCAGCTGTTTAAAGATTTAAGTGTTAATGTAAAATATCCAAACATCATTGCTGAAATATCATTTAATGTACTTTATCTAAAATAAAGTAAAAAGATTTCTGAAATACCAAGAATATCTTTTCTCTGCCTTATAATAAATGCAAGCACATTAAATGAAATACATGGTAAACCTCAATTTTTAATATTTTTGCCGGAAGTTTCTGACAAAAAATACAATGAACCAACTTAACCATGAATCGCTCCCGGAATGGATAAGCAGGATTTCTCCTGAAGATTATAATTATGATCTTCCGCAGGAAAAAATTGCGCAGTTTCCAATAAAGCAGAGAGACAGATCAAAACTTCTGGTATATAAAAATGGTATAGTTACTGATTCGATCTTTAATAAAATTCATGAATATCTACCGTCAGAAAGTTTAATGGTTCTTAATAATTCGAGAGTTATAAAAGCAAGACTTTTGCTGGCAAAAGAAACGGGTGCAGTAATTGAAGTTTTTTGCCTTGAACCATCATCACCTGCCGATTATTCGATCTCAATCGCCACATCTGAAAGTGTAGAATGGAAATGTATTATCGGGAACGCCAGAAAATGGAAAAGTGGTAAGATAGGGAGAAGTTTTCAAATTAAGAACCAGAAATGTATTCTTGAGGCTGAACATATCGGTAAAGATTCAGAAGAATCATGGCTTGTTAGATTTTCATGGGTTCCAAAACATCTGACTTTCGGGGAAGTGATTGAACATGCCGGTCATGTTCCGCTACCGCCATACATTGAAAGAGAAGATGAAAAATCCGATGCTTTAAGATATCAGACAATATATTCAAACATTGATGGTTCAGTTGCAGCTCCAACTGCTGGATTGCATTTCACTGCCGATGTTTTTAAGAAATTGTCACAGAAGGGAATTGATATTGAATATGTAACTCTTCATGTGGGAGCAGGAACTTTCAAACCGGTTAAATCAAAAAGCATAACCGGTCATAAAATGCACAGGGAATATTTCTTTACTGATATTGCATTAATAAAGAAATTACTTGAAAAGAAAAGTCCTGTAACAGCAGTAGGAACAACCTCATTAAGGGTACTGGAGAGTATTTATTGGGCCGGAGTCAGAATAAAAACATTTCCTCATCAAAATGATTCCTATATTCCTATTGATCAGTGGGATCCATACCGGTTGAAAACAACACTCAACCCTACAGAATCGCTTGAGATTCTATGTGAATGGATGGAGCAAAAAGGATATAAAAGGTTTTTTGCATCGACAGGACTTCTTATTATCCCTGGTTATGATTTTAAAATTCCGGATATACTGATAACAAATTTTCATTTGCCATACAGTACATTATTAATGCTTATTTCTGCGTGGGTTGGAACTGGATGGAAAAAAATCTATAATCATGCTCTGCAGAATAATTACAGATTTCTTAGTTATGGTGATTCATCATTACTATTCAAAAAATAGATTATTGAATAAAAAATTTAATTTTACCTTTTGATTTTATTTTGATTTTTTTTTACTTGCCAGCAAATCTTTGAAGAGATGAAAGAGAATCGTCTTATGAATCAGATATATGCTATTTTTGGAGTTTTTATGACATTTTTTTACATCAGTGTAGGGCTTTATCTGATTCTTGCCAAGAATCTTTACTATATTGATGATTTTCTTAAGAAAATTGTGGGTTTTACTTTTTTGTTATATAGTATATACAGGGGATATATATCATATATTAAGGTAAGGGAAGCTTTCAGGGCCAATGGTAAAAATAATAACAATGAGTTTTAAGTAATCGGGTTTTCATTAGCCATCTTTTATGGCATACTCTTTGCAAATTAATAGGATGAATTACTTAAAACCGATATTATGAAAACTGAAATAGTATTAGATATTCAAAATTTTATTATCATTGCAAGTCATTTTAAAAGATATTATTGTAGAGGTTTGATGAGTACGGTCAATAAAAGCAGAAAAAAGAGAGTTGACAGATTAATAATCTTTTTACTGATTCTTTCATTATATTTTACAACTTCCTGCATAAGCAGGGGCAAGGGTGATTTTCCAACTGATACCCCTACAAGTGGTAATATTAAAATACTTGTTGATGAGTCTTTCAAACCGCTTATTGATGCTGAGATTACAGTATTTATGGGCTTATATCCCAATGCAAAAATTACACCGTTATATAAACCCGAGGTTGATGTTGTTAATGATTTTATGAGAGACTCTGCAAAAGTAATGGTAACAACTCGAAAACTTACTGATGAACAAATAAAATATCTTCGCGATACTCTTATTGTCGCAAGAACGACTACTTTTGCCTATGATGCAATTGCAATTTTGCTTAATAAATCAAATCCCGACTCACTGCTAAGTTATTTTGACATCCAAAAAATATTTACAGGAAAAATTTCTAGTTGGAAAGAAATTAACAAAAAATCACCACTTGAAAAGATAAGGGTAATTTTTGACAATCCAAAATCAGGAAACATAAGATATTTCAGGGAAAAGTTCGATTATTCAGATCCTTTGCCCCCGAATTTCTTTGCTGTAAATTCAAGCCCTGAAGTAATTGATTTTGTAGAAAAGAATAAGGATGCAATGGGTATTTTAAGTGTTAACTGGATAAGTAATTTATATGATTCGCTGAGTGTAAGTTATACCAACAGGGTTGTCATAGCTGCCATAAATCAGCCATATCTGGATGATAATTCATATTATCGTCCACTACAGGGTTCAATATATGATAAGTCATATCCATTTACCAGGGAAGTTTATCTTATTAAAAGGGAAACACATACAGGGTTGGGCTCTGGTTTTATTAACTGGGCATGTGCAGAACAGGGCCAGAGAATTGTTTTAAAAGCAGGACTTGTTCCTGCAACCATGCCAATCAGGCTTGTACAAATAAGTCAATAATTTAATATAACTATAAATTGAATGAAAATTTGAAACATAATAAATAATTGTAGTGATGAAAAAGATTAATTCAAAATCAAGGTTAATAATAATTTATGGGCTGTTTTTATATGCCGGAAGTATAGTTGCAATAAATGGGCAGGATTTGAATACAGCTATTGGTTACACAAGAAGTGAAGCTTATGATAAGGCTGAGGAGATTTTCCAGCAGCTTATTCAAAAGGAACCTGGTAACAGCAAATATTATTTCTTTTATGGCGAGAATAAGCTTCAGGATTATTTTTCTGACACCATTTCAAACTCTTTAGCTGTTTATACAAGGGAAGCAAAGGCTATTTTTGAG
The DNA here is from genome assembly GCA_020722575.1 of Rikenella microfusus. Classification (GTDB taxonomy): domain Bacteria; phylum Bacteroidota; class Bacteroidia; order Bacteroidales; family VadinHA17; genus LD21. The sequence continues at coordinate 50,156 of DYKN01000002.1, forward strand.
AAGGGTATAAGTGCCAATTCGTCTGAACCTCTTAATTATATTGGGCTGGCAAGAGTTGCATTTTTTAATGGAGATGAAAAAACAGCCGAAGAAATGAGGGCAAAAGCAAAGAGTTTTCTTGTCCCTCACAAAAACATTAAGAAGCTTCAACCGCCAGCCACTGAATATGCATTTATTCTTGCAAAACTTGCAGAATCATATATAACAGTTAAATTTACTGTTGACACTTCAAAAGCACTTCCACTTATAAGGGAAGCTCTCAGGATCGATTATAAAAATCCAGATATATATCTAATTGCCGGTGACATTTACATCCTTGTTAATGATGGTTCGAATGCCATAAAAAATTACAATCTTGCCCAGGATTACAATCCCTCCTCTCCTACTGCAAACATGAAAATCGGTAGTATTTACGTAAGGGCAAAGAATCTTGGAGCTGCCATACCATATTTTGAGCAGGCTATAAACCTTAATCCAAATTATGCTCCAGCATACAGGGAACTTGGGTCGCTTTATTCAATGGCCAGAAGATATGACCAGGCAAAACAGTATTATGAAAAATACCTTGATCTTACAAAAGGCAATATACCTGCAAAGATAAGTTATGTGAGATCACTTTACTATGCAGGTGAATATGATGAAGTTATTAAAGTTATTGAAGAGATATTTGCCATTGATCAATCAAAGGCTTATCTTAACAGACTTGCCGGTTATTCCTGTTTTGAAAAGAAAAATCCAGATTATGATAAGGCGCTCAAATATATGGAGACATTATTTGAAAAGGTATCACCCGAATTGATTATTAAAAGGGACTATACTTATTTAGCAAAAATATTATTAAAACGCAACCAGGAATACCCGAATTTAATTCGTGAAAGTGAAAGGCTGAAATCTCAGCTGGAGAAGGAAAAGGTAAGATATAATTCTGCATCAGCAACGGAGAAGGCCAAATTAAAACCTTCGATTGACACGCTCAATTCTCAGCTGACAAGGCTGAACAATCAGATAGCCAAATCTGAAAAGGAGATTGACAGGGCGTTTGCCGAATATAATAAAGCGTTAACCTTTGATCCTGAAGATGTTGCATTAATAAATGAAATTGCACTTAATTATTACAATTTTAGAAGATACGATAATGCCGCAAGGATGTGGGCAAAATTAATTTCATTGGGCAGAAATGATATAAATGATTACATGCAGATTGGAAGAGCCTTTTATGTAGCTGATAATCTAAAAGCTGCTGATTCAATCTTCAATGTTGTTATAAAAATTCAACCTGATTATTTACCTGCACATCTTTATATCGCCAGGACATATTCAAAAATGGAAAAGGACCCAAGGGAGGGGCTTGCAAAACCAAAATTTGAGAAATTAATAGAAATGGCATCAGTCGATTCTCTTAAGAATGAAACTGAAATGATTGAAGCATTGACATATCTGAGTTATTATTATAGAGTTACTGGAAATCTTCAGAAATCAAGAGAGTATTATACAAGGATGATTGAGCTCAATCCAGGCAATAATGAGAATAAGACAAGAGGATTATTGGGTCTGGCTGGTATTGAAAATGATCTGGCAATAAATGAAAAAACCATTGAAGGGAAACTTCCTTATCTGAACCGTTCGCAAGAATTTTACAAACGGATTCTTGCCTTCGATCCTAACAATGAACAGGCGAAGACTTTATTGAAATGGACTCAGGAATATGAGACACAGGTAAGAAAGGGTATTAATCCCAATGAACTCAAGGGTGTGGTACGAACTGCATCAGGGCAACCAATTGTAAATGCCTCAATAAGAATAAAAGATACAGCTGCTGAAACATATACGAATACAAAAGGAGAATTTAAGTTTGAAATACCACAGGCTTCAGAGGCATTAATTGTTTCGGCTCCTGGTTTTCAGACAAAAGAGATACCAATAACCAGGCCTCTAAAACCACAAACTATTATCCTTGAGCAACAATAAGTTTAACTATTTTTAACAATGGTTTATTAAACGGTTTTTCACAATGTTGGAAAAAGGACTAACAAAAAAAACAATAAATAAAAACATTTTTTAGTTAATGTTTGGAATTAATAAATTAAAGTAATTAAATTTGCAAATCATTAAAAAACGTGAGTAATTATTTAAATTAATTTTAAACAAAACAAAAAAGATAAAAAAATGAGGAAACAAGGAAGTTCTTTTAAGGATGCGTTGCAAGGTGCATTTGCAACTAGTGCTATTCTTATAGCCTTTTTAGTGTCGATTTATCTTTTCACACAGGTAATGGGAAATCCTGTCAATTTTGAAGGAGGCAATCCCAAAGGACATCCCTTACAGGGTAACTATCTAGGCATTATTTATAAAGGTGGTTTTATAGTACCGTTTCTTATGACATGCGTTATGATTGTTATTATTATGATATTTGAAAGGTACTTTACTTTGTGGAGAGCAAAAGGAAAAGGCAGGCTCAATGTTTTTGTTCGCAAACTTCAAACGCTTCTTGCCGAAGATAAAATTGAAGAAGCAATTGAAGCATGTGACAAACAGAGGGGTTCACTAGCCAATGTTATGAAAGCCGGACTGATCCGGTATCGCGAGCTACAGAAAGATACTACTCTGATGAAAGATCAGAAGATTCTCTCCATTCAGAAAGCTCTTGAAGAAGCTACGGCACTTGAGTTGCCTATGCTTGGAAGAAACATGGTATGGTTTGCAACTCTGGCACCGGGAACTGTTCTTATTGGTCTGACTGGAACTGTTCTTGGTATGATCAGGGCATTTGCTGCTCTGGCACAATCTGGTGCACCTGATGCTCTTGCCCTTGCAACAGGAATTTCAGAAGCTCTTATCAATACTGCTTTTGGTATTTCAGGTGCGGTGCTTTCACTTTTTGCATATAACTATTTTTCAAATAAAGTCGACAATTTTACCTTTAAGATTGACGAGGCAGGATTCAGTTTAACTCAGACTTTTGCAGCCTCACTGAAAAGCTAAAGCAGAAATATTCCTGAATAATAAACTATAGGAAAATGCCAAAGATTAAATTACCATCAAAACAGCCCTTTATCGACATGACGCCGATGGTGGACCTGTTTTCAATTCTGCTAATATTTTTTCTGCTTACAGCTACATTCAGAGCTCAGGAACCTGTTCCAGTTGATACACCGTTCTCAGTATCAGAGAAACCGACACCTGATTTTAACAATATGACTATTGTTTTTTCAAGTGACAAAAAGGTTTTCTTCAATATTGACAACGGGCCTGACACATTGTTAAAATTCAGGCCAAAAATTCTTGCAGAAGTAGGTAAACACTATAACATTGAGTTTACTGAAGAAGAATTAAGAAAATTTGAAAAGCTGACCACATCAATTGGTGTTCCAATTGAGAATATGAAAGCCTTTTTAAATGCTGAAACTCCTTCTGAAAGAGACGCTCTACAGACCGGTATTCCATATGATTCGCTGAATAATCAGCTTGCTACCTGGGTATTGTATGCACGCCAGGTAAATCCCAATGTTGTGGCAAGTCTTAAAGGCGATTCAAGGACTGAATTTCCTACAGTCAGAAGAATTCTTGACATACTTCAGGACAAGAATGTGAACAGGTTTAATCTGGTTACAAGTTTGAAAGCAGTTAAAATTGAAGAAGAAGAAAAATAAGTTATAATATGGCAGAAATTGTTGCACAGGAACACGGTAAAAAAGGCGGGAAAAAGGGGCTGAAGAAGCGTGTTGTCAGAATTGATATGACACCGATGGTTGACCTTATGTGTCTGCTTATAACCTTCTTCATGCTGACAACCGCTTTTAGCAAGCCGAAAATTATGGAAATTGTGCTTCCTGAGAAAATAAAAAAAGATCAGGATAAACAGGAGGCACCAAAGATAGCTAAAAGCCGCACCCTGAATATTATTCTGGGTCCTGAAAATAAGATTTTATGGTATACTGGAGCAGTGGATGATCCAAATAATCCTCCACCACTTCAGATTACTGATTTCAGTCCAACGGGTATCCGTGCACTCCTCCTGGAGAGGAACAGGGCCCTTTTCAGAAAGATTGATCAGTTTAATAAAGATGTAATCTCCGGAAAAATAGTTATGCCGAGAGATTCCGTTGAAGCTGCTATCAGTCGTCTGAAAAAAGAGGATGATACAGGCCCTATTGTTCTTATTAAAGCTTATAAAGGAGCCAACTATGGTAATTTTGTCGATATCCTCGATGAGATGTCCATAATCGGTATTGCTCGCTATACTTTTGTTGATATAAGCTGGATTGAAGAGCAAATGGTTGAGAAAACTCTTGGCATTGTCCCATAATTGGACAGAAAAACTATTTAACAAGCAGGATTATGGCAAAAGAAAAAATTATAACTCCTTCTTTCGATGAAATAGTGTTCGAAAACAGGAACAAGGAATATGGGGCTTACAGCTTGCGCAAGAAATATAAAAAATACCTGTCGGTAGGTATGTTAATTGGAATTGTAATTACAAGTGCTGTAATAGTTGGGCCTTATATTAATGCCAAGGCACTTGAAAATCAAAGAAAACGTTCTGAGAGACAGGTAGAAATACAAATGGAAAACATCGAACAGCCTGAAAATCTGGTTGAACCACCGCCACCACCTCCTCCCCCACCAGAGGAAGCTGTGCAGCAGGCAAAGTATGTTGCACCGGTAGTGGTTGACTCTGTAAAACCAGAAGAAGCTGCACAACTTCTTACAGCTGACGAAGCAAAAGTAGAGGTTAAAGACGAGGATGTTACTGCTATTGAAGTAGTGGAAGAAGTTCAGGAAGAAGTACAGGAAGAAGAAGCACCAACGGAAGTTTTTGTGATCGTTGAGGAAATGCCTTCATTTCCTGGTGGTGATAAAGCTTTGATGGAATTTATTTATTCGAACATCCAGTACCCTGAAATAGCAAAAGAAAACAATATTCAGGGAAGAGTCGTTGTCAGGTTCTGTGTTACTTATAAAGGAACTGTGGATCAGGTTTCAATAATCAAAGGTGTTGACCCATCTCTTGATAATGAAGCTATCAGGGTTATCAAGTTGTTGCCTCTCTGGAAACCAGGCAAACAGGGAGGTAAACCTGTTAACGTCTGGTACAGCGTACCTATAAACTTCCAGTTGAAGTAATAACTAACAAATATAAAAAAGGGACTCGTAAGGGTCCCTTTTTATTTTTTACCTTATAATACAAGATATTATCAGACATTTTTAGTCCTCAGAAATTTTGACATTTCCTGTTTCAACAGTTCAGTAAAGTCAAAAATTTCTTCAGGAGTAGTATCCCAGCTGGTCATTAAACGGTATTCATTTATTGTTTCATTCCATGTATAGAAAAAATATTTTTTCTGCAGTCTGGATGCAACTTCAGGTGGTAAAATAACGAACACTCCATTTGCCTGGACAGGTTGGGTAACCTTTACACCATCAATTTTTATTATTTTCTGGTAAAGGATCTGTGCCATTTTATTTGAATGGCTTGCAAGATTATGCCAGAGGTTGTTTTTAAAATAGGCAATATATTGTGCTGCGATAAACCTCATTTTAGAGGCCAGTTGCATACCCTGTTTTCTGATGTATTTAAATTCTGAAGATAATCTGGCTTTCAAAAAGCAAACAGCCTCACCATACATCATTCCGTTCTTTGTGCCTCCAAATGATAGAACATCCACACCAGCATCAGTTGTAAATTCCCTGAAGGAGCATCCCAGAGAAACTGCAGCATTTGCGATTCTTGCCCCGTCCATATGTAACAACATGCCCTTTGAATGGGCATAATCAGCAAGCTCTTTAATTTCTTCTGGAGAATAAACTGTTCCCATTTCAGTTGCCTGTGTTACAGATATTACTTTAGGCTGGGAATGATGTTCAAAACCAAATCCGTGCATGTGTTTCTCAAGCATTGATGTTGTAAGCTTTCCATCGCTGGTATCAACAGACAGAACTTTGCAACCAGCAAATTTTTCAACAGCACCACATTCATCCTGCTCAATATGGGAAGTAAAAGCTGTTATTACCGAATCCCATGAGTTAGTAACTCCTGTAATTCCAAGTACATTAGCCGCAGTTCCATTAAAAACAAAATAAACCTTCGTATCTTTGCCAAAGATCTGACGGAATATTTTCTCTGCTTCTTCGGTATAAATATCAGAGCCATATCCCAGTACATGACCGGAGTTGACTGAAAGCAATTGATTCATTATTTCCGGGTGAACACCTGAATTATTGTCGCTTGCAAAGCCTTTAACTTCTCTTTCAGAATTCACAGCAGGAGTAATTATAGAAATTGATAATTAACGACCATTACCTTATTCTTGATCCTTTTAAAGCAAAAAAGGTAATATAGGCATAATAAATGAAAAGGCAGCAAATAGCTGTGATCAGGCCTATTCCACGCTGAATGCCTCCCATTAATATAGGCAACAGGGCTGCTCCAATTACTGAGGTTGCAATTACACCTGAACCAACTTTTGAGTGCGGACCAAGATCTTCAAGTGCAAGGTTATAAATACATGGCCACATAATTGAATGCATGAGTCCTGTTCCAAGAAATAGCACCATTGCTACAACACTCATATTTAATGAACCAAGGATTAGTGATAGCAATATCATAAATGCGCCCATAACAGCATTGAAACTAAGAATCTGTCTGGCTGCATATTTTCTAAGAATAAAAATTCCTGCAAGTCTACCTACCATCAAACCAGCCCAGTAATAAGCAAGAAGTTTAGTTCTCATCTCACCGTTGAAGTCAAAGCCCAGTTTTGCAGAATAATCAGCAAAAAAGCTTGGTATCCCTATTTCTACGCCCATATAAAAGAAAATGGCAAGAGAGCCCAGCCACATATGCGGGTATTTATAAGCACTTGATTTGTAATTTTTGACATTACCTTCACCAGTTTCTCCTTCTTTAATTTCAGGTAATCTAAGAAAAAACATAATTATAACAATTGCCAGGGTAATAAAGCCAATGCCAGCAAATGGGGCCTGTACAGCACGGGGATCGGCTGTCTGTCCAGTTCCCGCAGATACAATAAGCACAGAAACAAATAGAGGGGCTATAACAGTAGCTACTGAGTTGAGAGCGTTTGTCAGAGTAAGCCTGCTTGCTGCTGTTTCTGGACTTCCAAGAGCGTTTACATATGGATTGGCTGCAACCTGAAGAAGAACAATACCTATTGCAAAAACCGAAACAGCACTCAAAAAACCATAATATCCTAACGTAACACCAGGTATACAGAGAAAAAATCCAGCACTTATTAAAGCAAGCCCAGTCAGAACACCTCTTTTATATCCGATCCGATTTAATAAGTAACCAACAGGAATTGATAAAATATAGGCACCATAAAAAAAGGTATTGGGTAACTGTTTTTCGACTTCATTAAGCCCGAAAGCATCTTTGAGGTAATTAATCAAAGAATTGTTCATGGTGGTAATAAATCCTAGAAGAAAAAATAGTGAAGCCATCACAATAAGTGGAAACAAAAATTTATTTTTCTCGTTTGTCATAGCAATAATGTTTTAATATTTAATACTATATTATATGAAATTAAATAATTTAAAAGATAGTATACTCATTAATCACTTTGTGCTGAATTTATATACACAGGAGTGCTTATATTCATTATATTGATTTAATATAACAGTCGGGAAATGAGGTTTATTTATTGAGTCGGGAAAATGCTGAGTCTCAAGGCAGAAGGCTTCCCTATAGTTGTATTTTTTACCTTCTTTCCCATTTTCATTCTTCAAATAATTTGCCGTATAAAGCTGAAGACCCGGCTGGGTGGTATACACTTCCAGAACTCTACCTGAGGCAGGATCATAAACAACAGCAGCCAGCCCCAATTTACCACAAGGATGATTCAGTACCCAGTTATGGTCATAACCTGCCCCATATTTGAGCTGTTGATTATCACTATTGATTCTTTCACCAATTTTGGCCGGCGAAGTAAAATCAAATGGAGTTCCTTTCACACTCAATATTTCGCCTGTAGGAATATTTGTTTCATCTGTAGGAGTATAAAACAGGCCGTTGATTAATAGTTCATGATCATATATTAATCCTGAACCTTCACCTGACAGGTTAAAATAAGAATGACCTGCAAGGTTTACAATTGTTGTCTTATCGGTTGTTGCCAGGAAATCAATTTTCAGTTCATTTTCATCAGTCAATGAATAAGTCACTATCACGTTCAAATTACCCGGATAGCCCTCTTCGCCGTCTCTGGAGAGATATTTCAGTTTTAATGCCGATCGGGAAAAGTCTATTACATCCCATACAACTTTATTAAAACCTGTAATTCCTCCATGAAGGTGATTCGGGCCGTTATTAACTGGCAATGAATATTCAATATCATCGAGAATAAACTTTCCTCCGGCAATTCTATTTGCACATCGTCCACATATTGCACCCATATAAGGGCTATTTTTCTGAATATAATCAGTTATTTTGTCATAACCCAGTACAATATCGGTAAATTGGCCGTTTCTGTCGGGTGTAAAAATGCTGACGATAATTGCACCATAATTGGTAATTTGAGCAACAAAGCCGTTCTTGTTGCGCAGGGTATATAGGCTTACCTGTTTTCCGTTATGAGTGCATTTAAAGTTTTCTTCAGGAATGATTTTCATAAACTATTCAATTAATTTAATAAACGTTTTAAAACTCGTAACTCTATGCTTTATTAAGTATCGAGCGATTTTATTGCTTTTTTTACCTGAAATAGCTACTATTATTTCCTGTTTTAAAGATCAACTTTGCAGGCACCTTTATTTCTGATAAAGAGGTTTCTGCAAGCGCCTTTTCCGAAGAAGTTTTCAAGTGTTGAAATATATTTATCAAGAAGATTCTGTGGAACAAATGCTTGTATAGTACCTGCAAAACCGCCTCCGTGTACTCTCCATGCTCCATTACCATTAAGAATCAGGTCGCTTAGTGCCAGAGCAATTGATACACCCTGCTCTTTAGGGTTGATAACAGCAAAGATATTCTGGTTATACATATATGAGCTGTATCCTGATTCTGTCACCATTTTAAGAAAAGCTTTAAAATCCTTCTTTTCAAGGGCCTGTACCTGGTCAACAACTCTCTGGTTATCTTTCTGGAAGTGAATTGCACGAAGAATAGCTCTGTCACCAACTTTCTCGCGAATATCCGGAGCTTTACGGAGTATCTGATCAAGGGTGACCTGACGTAGCACTTTTGCGCCAAGTTCAGATGCAACAGCCTTCATATCTGCTGGTATTGATGCATACTCATCATTCAGGTCGGCATGACTTCCACCTGTATCGGTGATTACCAGAGCAAAACCGGAAGTTGTAAAGTCATAATTTATTTTTTTAACTTTTGGGTTTGCTGGGTCTTCAAAATCAATAGTTATAAGTCCTCCCATTGCGCATGCTACCTGGTCCATGAGTCCGCATGGTTTACCAAAATAATTATTTTCAGAATACTGTCCGACAATTGCATTTAGAATGGGGTCAATTTGCCCATTATTAAAAAGTTCGTTCAGTACAACACCAACAAGTACCTCGAATGATGCTGAAGAGCTAAGTCCAGAGCCTTTTGGCACTCCTCCGTCAATGCAGGCATCGAAACCACCTATTGAGTATCCAAGTTCTTTAAAACGTGCACAGATTCCTCTAACAAGGGCAGCAGAGGTATATCGTTCCTTTTCATCAGGAGCAAGTGATGACAGATCAACTTCAAAAGCTGGATATCCTTCAGATATTATTCTGATTGTTTCAGTGCTATTTTTTGCTGCCACACAGATATTGTCGAGGTTAACTGCGCCGGCGAGTACCCTACCCCAGTTATGATCGGTATGATTACCTCCTATTTCCGTACGGCCCGGCGAGCTAAAAAAAACAACATCCTTTTCTCCGAATATTTTTATAAACTCATTCAATAGTCTCTTATATCTGTCGGCATTTTTTTTTCGTTCAGCCGGATCATTTCCGTATAATTCATAAAAAATTTTATTGTCACCATTGCCTATTAAAGAAAGTAATTCTTCTGTTCTATTCATATTTTTTTAAAATTTTAATGAAGAACGATAAATAAAAATTCAATGTTATTTATTTAAAACCCTTAATACTTTCAGATAAACATTAAATCATTGAATCAATAAAATATTCCTCTTAAACATCTGAGAGGCTGTCTGTTGCATGCAAACAACCTCTCAGATCTAAATTATTGTATCTCTGCAGGTTATTTATGTTTACTTCCAACCAGAGCGAAAAACACAATATAGAGGTAGCAGATAATCGGGAGGATAAATGCAAATCTTACTCCGGCTGCATCAGCTACCAGTCCCATAAGTAACGGTACAATTGCGCCGCCAACAATAAGGCTGTTGATAAGTCCTGAAGCCATACTCAGTTCACCTTTATCAAGGCCATCAACGCCGAGAGTAAAGATATTTGGGAACATTATTGAATTAAAGAAACCCACGGAGAGGCCGACCCAAAGAATAATATTCCCAGATGCTGACATTACTATCAGAAGCAGAATTGATGCAATAATACCAAAAACTGCCAGAGAGATGTTTGTTTTTCCTCTTCCAAGCTGGAAAGCGAGATAGTTTACAACGGCAATTCCTGCAAATATTAGTCCGTCAGTAATTTCGCGTCTTACAAACCATCCAACGAAGAGTGCAAAGAGTATTATTATTCCTGCATACATGTACTTTTTTGAAGCTGTTACATTTGATAGCATAAATGATGCATAGAATCTTCCAATCATTGCGCCTCCCCAATAGAGAGCTATCATTTTGGCCGCATCTGATTGAGCAATGTTAACTGCTTCCTGGAAGTATCTCTGGAGCATTGCGGCAGATCCCACTTCAGCACCTACATAACAGAAAATACCAAGGGCTCCTAGAAGAACGTGTGAATATTTCCATACGCTTTTTCTTTCGATTCCCTGAGTTGTTATTACCGGCAATTTCAGAAAATAAATTGCAACTGCAATTACTATAACTATTACAGCAATAATGGTAAAAGGTGCAGGTACTGATTTAGCGGCTTCTGATGGTGTGAGGGCCTCAGCCGCTGCTTTAAAGACAAAAGCGCTGGCAATTATCGGAGCAATGTAAGTTGCAATTGAGTTGAGTGCTTGTGTCAAATTAAGCCTGGCTGATGCGGTTTCAGATGGCCCAAGTGCAGTAACATAGGGGTTTGCTGCAACCTGGAGAAAAACAACACCACTTGCCATAATGAAAATTGCAATAAGAAAGAATGGGAAAGAGAGTGCCTTAGCTGCAGGTGAAAAAAGGAAACTCCCTGCTGCAACCAGCAGTAATCCCAGAATTACCCCGCCTTTGTACCCAATTCTTTTAATAATTCCTCCTGCTGCAAACGAAAGGATAAAATAGGTCAGAAAAAATGAAAAATTAACGAGTTGTGTCTCAAAATTTGACAATTCAAACACCGCTTTGAATTTGTCGGCAAGAGTGATATTAAATGTGGTCACGAAACCAAAAAGGAAAAATATCATTCCCATAAAAGCCATTCCGGCTGCCTGAGTACTTTTCTGTTCTGTCATACTTTTATAAGGTTAAACTGTTAATACTGGATTATCGAATGTAAATTTACACGGAAAGATGAATTTTCAAAAATTTTAAATCATTAAATCATCTTAACTTAGAAAATAATTTTTTGAATTTATATTTGCTCAGGTTAATATGCGGAGCAGATTCTTTATATATATAAGGTTTAGAGGCACCTCTTATGCAGGCTGGCAGGTACAGCCAGGGGTATTGACTGTGCAACAGATAGTTGAGGAAGCTCTGAACACAATACTCAGGGAGAAAATTAAAACTACAGGTGCTGGCAGAACCGATTCGGGTGTTCATGCCCGTTTTTTCTGTGCTCATTTTGATAGTGAGAATAAGCATCTTGATTCAGATAAAAATTTTATTAATCGCATTAATAAATTCCTTCCTGAAGATATAGCAGTGACACAAGTCAGACGGGTTAAAAATGAAGCTCATGCCAGATACAGTGCACTATCGAGAACATATCTATATTATATATTAAAATGTAAAGATCCTTTCATGATAGACCGGGCCTGGTATATTCCTTATGATTTGAACATTGAGACCATGAACATGGCTTCAAATATTTTATTGAAATACAATGATTTCACAAGCTTCAGCAAATTACACTCTGGTGCAAAGACAAATATCTGCAAAATATATTATGCCGGATGGAATTCTGACGATAACATTTTAATCTTCAAAATAAAGGCAGACAGGTTTTTACGAAACATGGTAAGAGCCATTGTTGGTACTATGGTTGATGTAGGAAGAGGTAAGATTGATTTGTCAGAATTTGAAAAAATCATTCTTGCGAAAAACAGGTGTGCGGCAGGCATATCTGTACCTGCAAAAGGATTGTTTCTTAGTGATATAGAATATCCTGATGATATTTTTTTAATATAAAGGATCGTTCCATATCTCCCATGATTTTTCTGCCTGGAGTTTAAGCATTGATAACCCGTTAATAATCATACACCCTCTCTTCTCCCCTTCTTTAAGAAATAATGTTTTCTCAGGATTATAAATAAGGTCATATAAAATATGTGATTTCGTAAGGAGATCATAAGGAATTTCAGGTTTAGCATCCGTTTCAGGGTACATACCAATGGGGGTTGTGTTAACAATAAGTCTTGTATTTTTTATCAGAGCATCTGTTATATCTCTATAGGTAATACGGTTATCACCTGGAGTACGAGAGACAAATATTTTATTAATATTTAAGCTATCAAGAACATAGGCTACAGCACCTGAACTCCCTCCAGTGCCCAGAATTAATGCCTGTTTGACATTATTGTCGAGATATGGCAACAATGATTGCCTGAATCCATAGATATCAGAATTATACCCTTTCAATATAGTTTTCCGGTCGAATCTTATGATTTTGATAACATTCACTGACCCAGCATTTTTTGCCTGCTGGTCTATAGAATCAAGAAATTTAAAGACCTTTTTTTTGTAGGGGATTGTTACATTGAGTCCGCAAAGTTCTATTTCATTATTAATTAAACTGGTAAGTTCTTCTATATTTTCAAGGGGGTAGTTTTTATAAATAGCGTCGGTAATTGATTCGAGTTTGAATTTGTTATGAAAATAGGCTGCTGAAAATGAATGTTCAAGTGGGAATCCTATTAGTCCGTATTTTCTCATAAATACAAATCAGATATAAAGATCTGACAGGGTGTAAATCATTACTTTTTAATATTTTCCGGGAGGAACTGGAAAAAAGTATCACCCCGTAAGCCAAGCCGGAGTGATTCAAGAGGAATAATTTCGTTCGGAGGTATGTTTCCCAGATTCACGTTGGGTCCGAAATGTTTAATAAACCAGACTTGCTGTGATTTAAGCGGGGCTTCCCAAATAACATTTTCAAGCTTAACGTGAGTTGATATTGTATCTACAACTGCATGGTTTATAGATCCGTCATCATTATAGATTCCAATTGTTCCTGATTCTCTCGCTTCTGCAATAACCTTTAAAGAACCTGCGTCGAGTTCTGATTTCATCATATCAACCCACTGGTCAGGAGTATAAATAATTTCCTTCTTTTTTGAGCCTACTTCAGAAATTACTGTAACAATTTTTGATAATTTTTTTATATAATCCAATTTCTGGTTGTGGTCAAGCTCATAAGAACCATCAGAAATTTCCACAAGGGTAATTTCGTTTTCCTGTACATATTCAACAAATTTATTGAACATGCCCCTTATAACAAATGCTTCGAATAATGTTCCACCGAAATATGGAATAACGCCAGCATTTTTATAAATTTTTATTTTCTCCCTGCAACCTGGTGTTATCAATGAAGTACCGAAGCCCAGTTTAACAAAATCTGTATATTCACTTCCAACCGACATAAAATCTTCGGCTTCTCTAATGCTAAGGCCTTTATCCATAACCATCGTAAGGCCAAAATGTCTTGGTTTGGCTGGCCGTTCAGGAATGTATGGAATATTTGGTTTCATATAATTAATTAATTATCAGAGTTAAATTTATTGATAAATGTTTCAAGTTTATTATTAAATTCGAATAACTGTAATAATTGATTGAATGAATTAAAGATATCAGGGTCAAGTTTAATTGCTGTTGACAGGTGAGCCTCAGCTTCATTTTCGAGCCCTGTGTAATAATAAAAAGTACCGAGCAAGAAATTGATTCCTGGTATATCTCCGGTTGCTCTATTGGCTCTTTCGAGAAAAGGAATTGATTTTTCAATCATTTTTTCACTAACAATAATTTTCCCAAGTTCAATCCATGCATCATTAAAATAGGGGTCAATCTTTAGAGATTCGCGAAAGCATCTGAGGGCTCTTTTCGGATTATTATTGAGCAAAAAAGCTTTTCCAGACAAGAACCATATTTCAGCATTATCAGAGCTATTTTCAGCGGCTTTTCTAAGGCATGCAAGACTCTTATCAGCATTGCCATCTTTCAATTCCACGGAACCCAGCCCTATCCATGCATCAGCAAAATCCTGATCAATTTCTACGGCTTCATAATAATATTTTCTGGCAAGTTCATAATTTCCTGATTTTTCGTAGCATTCACCCAGAAAAGTGAGTACTTCGAAATTATCTTGATCATCCTGCAGATATTCTTTGAAAACCTGAATAGCTTCCTCGTATCTTGCCATATTCAACAGTACAAGGCCTTTACCCTGCAATGCGAGTTCATCGTGAGAATTTAAAGCCAGTGCAAAATCATATGCTTCTATGGCTTCTTCATACTTACGAATCTTGAAATAAATCATTGCAAGATTATTCCATGCGCTGTCAGAATAGGGATCTTCATCAAGATATTTATTATAATAATTGATACTTTTTTCAAAATCTCCTATCTTTTCAAGCGCATAAGCTATATCGAACAAGTGTTCCGGAAAATCGGGTTCATATTCAATAAGTCTTTCAAGATACGGGATAACCTGTCGAAAATAATTAAGATTCTGTAATACTGAAGAGATGGAGTAAAGGATATTTTCAATATCATCAGAGTCTTTTGTAAGGGCCACATCAAACATTTTAAGTGCACCTTCAATGTCTCCCATCATAGCCAGCCCTGTACCTTTTGCTATGAAAATCTCATGATTCCATGGTTCAAGCATTTCAAGTCGTTTTAGTATCCGAAGTGACTCTTCTATTCTTCCCCTGTCGAGTAGAACTTTTGCATTTCGGAGCTGTAAAGGTACAGAATTTGGGTGTTGCCTGCTCGCAATTGATGCAGCTTCAAATGCTTTGGAAAGATTGTTTCGTTCGATATAATAATCGATAATTGTTTCAAAATCAGACACATCAAAGAAATAATTCTCATTATTCCTTTTCATCCTCTCAAATCTCTGAATAACTCTATTAATGTCTTCCTCTTCCCGTGAGTATCTTTGTCTTTCTTCTTCCATTAATAAAAATTCTGCTTCAAAGTTAATACTATTTTTAACCACCTGGCTATATAACAAAATCAGTTATAAACATTTTTTGAGTTTTATAAACATCTTATTTTAAGCTTTATAAAAAAATCGAAAAGAGAAAAAACAAATTTTTATTATACATACGCAACCGAACGTAATAAAAAATCATCTTATTGTTGAAAAAACCCTCATACCCAATATACCCTAAAATTAACCTAAATTCTATCAGAAAAACCGGGGAAACCCGGTTTTTTACATTAAAGCCCTGTCAAAAAATAAAATCATTTATCTTACCGTTTATTCATAAGTTAGTGGGACTAACTGATTATTATACTTCAAATTCGAAAATTAAGATAATTAAAAAATATTACCTTTGTTATAAATAATTATATTGATTATGAAGCTATCTCCTAGAACATTTGCGTTGATATTTTTTGCAGGAGTTATTATATTGGCTTTTTATTCTACGGAATCGTGCAAAAAAGATACTCAGGTACTTATTCCGAAGGGAATTTTCCCTGACTCAGTTTATAATTTGGACGGATTAAATTCTGAATATGATGATTATAATTGTAATATTAAGATTCTGGAAGGAAATATACCTGTAATTTTTTCAAGTAACAGAAATAGCAGTGGAGGACAGTTTGACTTTGTTCAGGGCATTATTTCATTCAGTTTTGATCAGATTTCAGGGGACTTTCTTCTTTACAGTGAGATGGCTCCTGATGTATATTACTCTGAATTATTGCGTCATATCAATACTGAATTGAATGATTTTGGGCCTTACAGTTTTTTCAGTTCCATAGATGGTTATGAATATCTGTTCACATCCTCAGAAACTACTGAAAATTCTCTTGACCTGTTTTTTGTTAAAAGTCTGCCAAGGTTTGGAAATAACGTTCCTGTTGTTAGCGGACCATCACCAGTTTCAATTATAAACAGTTCAAATAATGATGCTTATATTACTTTTGACTTTAATGGTGATTCAATTTATTTCTGTTCTGACAGAGATGGAAATTTTGATATATATGTCCAGCCAAGAAATCCTGCAATAGCCACAGATATTTTTCTTGGGGGGAGTTTTCAGACAGCTGAAAAGGTTGACAGTATCAACAGTGAATCAAACGATAAAGCGCCTTTTATATTTATGAATTATATGGTTTTTGCCTCTGACAGGCATGGAGGGATGGGTGGATATGATTTATATTATTCGGTTTTCAAGGATGGTAAATGGAGTTTCCCTATAAATATGGGGCCTAAAGTTAATACTGACATGAATGAATTCAGGCCTGTTATATTGTGGCACAGAGATTTCTCAAATGTTGCAATAGTATATTCATCAGACAAGCCCGGAGGTAAAGGCAGATATGATTTATATTTTACAGGATTCTCATTTCCTGAAGAGTCTATTATTTATTAGCATCTTTCAGTGTAGCTGCAAGCAGAGTATTACGGAGAAGTGATACTCTTGTCATAGGTCCAACTCCGCCAGGTACAGGGGTGATATAAGAGCATTTTGGGGCAACATTTTCAAAATCAACATCTCCTTTCAGTTTCCATCCTGATTTTGTTTTGTCTGATTTAACTCTTGTTGTTCCGACATCTATTACAACCGCTCCTTCCTTAACCATATCTTCAGTTACGAAATTAGGTGATCCAATGGCAGCAATAAGGATATCGGCTTTTCTTGTTATTTCTGCAATATTTTTAGTCCTGCTATGAGCAACAGTTACAGTTGCATCAACACCTTTTAATGAAAGAAGGATACTTACAGGGCGTCCGACGATATTGCTTCTTCCTATTACCACACAATATTTTCCAGCAGTTTCGATATTATATCGTTTAAGGAGTTCAATAATACCGTATGGTGTAGCAGGAAGAAAGCATGGAAGTCCCAGTATCATTTTACCGATGTTTGACGGATGGAAGCCATCAACATCTTTTGAGGGATCAATTGCCTCAATGATCTTTACTTCCTTAATATGGTCAGGAAGAGGTAACTGAACAATAAAACCATCTATATCTGGATTACTGTTTAGTGATTTAATAGCATCAAGCAATTCCTTTTCACTGGTATTTGCATCAAGTCTGTTCAAGGAGGATTTGAAACCTACCTCTTCACAATCTTTAATTTTATTTGCAACATAGGTTTCGGCTGATGGATTATTTCCGGCAAGAACAGCTGCCAGATGCGGAATTTTGAGCCCGGATAATACTCTTTTATTAACCTCTTGCTTTATTTCAAGCTTGATGTCACTGGCTATTTTTTCCCCATCAATTAATTTATACATATTTAGGATGGTTTATCTTCTGTTAAAAATATTGGTCGGTTTGCCGCCTTTTGCAACTGTTTTCATCATTTTCCGCATCTCGTCAAATTGTCGCAGGAGTTTATTGACATCAGGAACTGATGTTCCACTTCCTGCGGCTATTCTTTTCCGGCGACTTCCGTTGATGATATAAGGGTTGCTTCTTTCTTCCGGCGTCATGCTCTGAATGATAGCTTCTATATTTTTAAAAGCGTCATCGTCAATATCGAGGTTTTTCATTGCTTTACTTACTCCAGGGATCATTGAAAGGAGGTCTTTCATATTTCCCATTTTTTTTATCTGTTGAATCTGGGCGAAGAAATCATTGAAATCGAACTGATCTTTGATTAATTTTTTCTGGAGTTTTCGGGCTTCTTCGATGTTATATTGTTCCTGTGCCTTTTCAACCAGTGTAACGATATCGCCCATCCCGAGGATGCGGTCGGCCATTCTGGAGGGATAAAAGATGTCAATTGCGTCCATTTTTTCACCGATACTCACAAACTTAATTGGTTTGTTGACAACGGCTTTGATAGATAGGGCGGCACCGCCTCGGGTATCACCGTCGAGTTTTGTAAGTACCACACCGGTATAATCAAGTCTATCGTTAAACTCCTTTGCTGTGTTTACGGCATCCTGGCCTGTCATGGAGTCAACAACAAACAGAATTTCATTTGGTTGAATTGCATTTTTTATTGCAGAAATTTCTTTCATCATTTCCTCGTCAATGGCCAGTCGGCCGGCTGTGTCGATAATCACCACATCATGGCCTGATTTTCTGGCATCTTTAACTGCATTACGTGCGATTGTCACAGGGTCCTGACCCGGTTCTCCTGTAAATACCGTAGTATCAATTTGGCTGCCAATAACTTTAAGTTGTTCAATTGCCGCAGGACGGTAAATATCACATGCAACCAGCAAAGGATTTTTACTATGTTTAGTTTTCACCCACTTTGCCAGTTTCCCGCTGAAAGTGGTCTTCCCTGAGCCCTGGAGGCCAGCAATAAGAAGAACAGACGGATTTGCCTTCAGGTTTATATCAGATTTTCCAGAACCCATCAGTTCAATCAATTCGTCATGAACGATCTTTATCATCATCTGGGAGGGGTTTACTGCTTTCAGAACCTCCTGCCCCAGGGCTTTTTGTTTTACAGTATCAGTAAATTGTCTTGCAATTTTGAAATTAACATCAGCATCGAGCAAAGCCCGTCTTACTTCCTTAAGTGTCTCTGCAACATTAATTTCTGTAATCCTGCCCTGCCCTTTAAGGATTTTGAATGATTTTTCAAGTTTTTCTGTTAAATTCTCAAACATATTCCTTAAAATATATTAATTACATTCTTTCAGGCATTTCAATTCCAAGGAGCCACATAGCTTCATTTAGCACGTATGATATTCTTTCCGAAAGCAATAGACGAAAATTTCTGATTATTTCATCTTTTTCGCCAAGAATTGTATAGTCGTGATAATACTGATTAAATTCCCTGGCAAGTTCATAGCAATAGTTGGCAATCAAAGAAGGGTTATATGACTTTGCTGCCTCACTGACAACAGTTGCGAACCTTCTCAAAATTTTAATAAGGTTAATCTCCTTTGCATTTGGTATAGCTAATTCAAGTAATTTAGGATCGGAAACTATACTATTTTGTGCTGCTTTTCTCATTACTGACTTAATCCGGGCATAAGTATACTGTATAAATGGGCCTGTATTTCCATTGAAGTCTATTGATTCGGCCGGATTAAAGAGCATATTTTTTTTAGGATCAACTTTCAGGATAAAGTATTTCAAGGCGCCCAATCCGACTTTTCTGAAGATTTCCTTCTTTTCGGTTTGTGTGAATCCTTCAAGTTTACCAAGTTCGAGTGATACTTCCCGGGCTGTTTGAATCATTTCCTCTATCAGGTCATCAGCGTCTACTACTGTGCCTTCGCGTGATTTCATTTTTCCTTCCGGAAGTTCAACCATTCCATATGAGAAATGAATAAGACCATCTGCCCAGTTGAATCCCATCTTTTTCAGGATGGCTTTTAGTACCTGGAAATGGTAATTCTGTTCATTTCCAACAACATAAATACATTTATCAAACTTATAATCATTCTGTCGAGCAACTGCGGTACCTATATCCTGTGTGATATAAACGGCTGTTCCATCAGAGCGGAGCAAAACTTTTTGGTCAAGTCCTTCGCCGGTAAGGTCAGCCCACACAGAACCATCATCTCTTTTATAAAGCAACCCTTTATTGAGTGCTTTCATAACCAGTTCCTTACCATCCTTGTAAGTTTCTGATTCATAGTAAATTCTATCGAAATCAACTCCCAGTTTTTTATAGGTTTCGTCAAATCCTTCATAAACCCATTTGTTCATCATTCTCCAGATATTTACAACCTCCCTATCGCCTGCTTCCCATTTTCTTAACATGTCTCTGGCTTCCAGCATAAGGGGTGCTGTTTGCCGGGCAGTCTCCTCGTCAATCCCTTTACTCACAAGATTATCGACTTCAGCCTTGTATGCATTTTCAAACATTACATAATATTTTCCTACCAGGTGATCACCTTTTATGCCTGAACTTGCAGGTGTTTCACCATTGCCAAACTTGACCCATGCAAGCATTGATTTACATATATGAATTCCCCTATCGTTTACAATGTTTGTTTTAATTGCATTATGCCCGCAGGATTTCAAAAGATGGTATAGTGAAAAACCCAGAAGGTTATTTCTAATATGTCCGAGGTGCAAAGGTTTATTTGTATTTGGTGATGAATATTCTACCATTATAGTTTCGGGATTTTTAACTTTGCAAGGCTCAAACAAATTACCCTGTAAGGAGAATTCTTTAAAAAATTTCACCCACCAATTATCAGCAATATTGAGGTTTAAAAAACCTTTAATTACGTTAAATCCTGATACACCCTGCAGGTTTTTTATTAGGTACTGACCAATCTCTTCTGCTGTTTTCTCTGGAGTGTTTTTGGAACATTTAATCAAAGGATATACTATTATGGTAAAATCTCCTTCAAAATCTTTTCGGGTCTCTTCAACCTGAACATGGTTAATATCAATATCCTTCCCATAAAGTGTTTTTACAGCTTCAGATACCTTTTTCTGTATTATTATTTCCATTTTTTTTGTCAGTAAAAATCAGCGGCAAATATAACTCTTTTATAATTTTGTCAGAATGAATAACAACTATATGAATTAACAACCAGGAATAAAGGTATTGTTTATAAAACAATCAAAATATTTGACAACTGACGCTTACTTTTTGATGAAAGACATTATAAATAAATCAAAATAAAATTATATTTGAAACCAGGAGAGGTAAAAATCGGAATATTAATTCAATAAGAAAAAATGGAAGAATCCAAAAATCTTTATATTAAGCCAACAGTAAAAACTCCTGAAGTTGATTTTGATTTTCACAGTGGCAATTTGATCCTTTCCGGAAAATCAATTCCTGAAAATGCCACTGAATTATATGAGCCAATATATCAATGGGTAACAGAATATGCACGCACGCCTCGTCAGGTTACCAATCTAAGACTTAACCTTCAATATTTCAATACAGCATCTTCTATCTGGCTGGCAAAGATTGTAAATGTTCTCAGTCGTATAAAAAATCCGGAATACATTCTTTATATACATCTTTATTTCCATATTGAAGAGTATGACAACATGGAAGCTGAAGATCTTAAAGATGCAATAAGTCCGGTAACAGATATTCTCAGCAATGCTACTGTCAGCATAGGAGTTAAGGTTTACGGCACTGACGATAATGGTAATATTTTAAAGGAATCGATGGTACTTTTATAGACACAATTTTCTTTTTTCATTGCTTTTCCTGTGTTTTTAGTTTAATTTTATTACAAATTTCAATCATGTTTATATGCGTGTTTTGATATTTGTTTTAACATTAATTTTCAATGCAATGATAATGTTTTCCCAGGGCAGAACAGGGGACAGGGAGCCTGTTGCTGCGGGCAGGTTTTATCCTGCTAATCGTGAAACTTTATTGCAGGAATTGTCAGGATTATTTGAAACCTGTGAAAAACATCCGACAGAACCGGCAGTCAGAGCAATTATTGTACCTCATGCAGGATATATATATTCAGGTAAAATAACTGCATCAGGTTTCTCTGTTATCCCTTCCGATAAGATCTTCAAAAATATTTTTATTATCGGTTCAAGTCACGTGATGGCCTTTGAGGGAGCCTCAGTCTATTATACCGGAGATTATCTAACTCCTCTGGGAAAGATAAAAGTTAACAGGGATATAGATGAAAAACTCAGAGCGGATCATTCCTTTTTCAGATTCCCTGAGAATTCGCATTATCAGGAACACAGCCTTGAAGTACAAATCCCATTTATTCAGTACTATTTTAAGAATCCGCAACAGATTGTTCCGATTATTATAGGTACAAACAATAATACAATACTGAAAAAAATTGCTGAAGCACTGCGGCCGTGGTTCACGCCTGATAACCTTTTCATAATCAGCAGTGACTTCTCTCATTATCCGCCATATAAGGAAGCGAGAGAAGTAGATAATAAAACAGCAGATGCAATTGTGTCGAAAGATCCCGATATTTTTTTGAAAACACTTTCGGAAAATTCTGCCAGAAGAATACCAAATCTGGCAACAAGCATGTGCGGCTGGACTTCAGGACTGGTTTTGCTTTATCTTGTTAATAAGAGCCCTGATTTGGATTTTATCAAAATAAGTTACTGTAATTCAGGCGATTCACGTTACGGAAATAAGGAAGAGGTTGTTGGATACCATGCAATTGCACTGGTAGGAAAACCAAATAAGAGTAACATTCAGGGTAACCTTATGCAGGATTTAAAATTTACTGATGAAGAAGCAGAACAATTATTTAAAATAGCCCGTTCATCCATATCAACAATGCTTAATGAACACCGGAGGCAGGTTATTGATCCACAGGAAGTACTTCCGGCTCTTAAAAGAAATATGGGGGCATTTGTTACGTTAAAGATTAACGGCAAACTCAGAGGTTGTATAGGCAGTTTTGTTTTTTCAGAACCACTTTATGAGATTGTTAATCAGATGGCTGTGGCTTCAGCTTTTAATGATAGCCGGTTTCTTCCTCTAACCAAAGAAGAATTCAAAAATGTTGAAATTGAGATTTCAGTTATTGGCCCCCTGAAAAAGATAAACGACATCTCAGAAATTATCCGTGGCAAACACGGGATATACATAAAAAAGGATTTCAGGTCGGGCACAATGCTACCTCAGGTTGCAATCGAAAATAACTGGACAGTGGAGGAGTTTCTAGGGTATACTTCAAGGGATAAAGCCGGATTGGGATGGGATGGCTGGAAAAATGCAGAAATATATGTATATGAAACTGTGGTTCTTGAAGAAAAGAAAAAGTGAATGAATAATGTATCATGTAATAAGTACCGGCATCGCCGTTGCTATATTTTATCTGATGTTTTTCCTGTTTGTAAGAACAGGATTCATAACTTATTCTGATCACAGGAAAATCTGGAATACCATTCTTGCTTTTACGTTTCTTGTAACTGCTGTTTCAGGAATTATTCTGGCTCTGAAGGTAACATATAAATGGCAAAACAGCTTTTTCACGGATCTATTGAAATGGCATGTTGAAACGGGTATTGCCTTTTCATTCACAGGACTGATTCATCTGGCACTTCACCTCTCCTATTTTTTCGAAATTTTTAAATTCGGTCATAAAGTTATACTGGAACAACAAGAGAGGAAAACTGTTTCAGTAAGATATTATGCGATCAATCTTTTTTTCATTGGCTATCTAAGCTCCTCGGTTCAGCTATTATTTTTAAGGGAAATGCTTAATCTATCGGGTGGCTATGAACTTGTTGCAGGTACATATCTGGCATCATGGCTTATATGTTCAGCTTCAGGTTCATGGTTTGCCGGGAAATCAAAAATAAATAATCTCAAAAAACTGAATTTCTTTTTTGGCTTCTCTCCTATTCTTTCCATAATTCTGATGATTTTGTTCACACGTCTGTATCTTGATCCCGGTGAAACACCTTCATTCCTGGTAAGTTTATTATTTACTTTGATAGTACTTTTTCCATTTTGTTTTATATCCGGTTATATATTTATGAAAGTACTTCTTGAAGCTAAATCAAGAAGTACATTTGACAGTGGTAAATCATTCTCTGTTGAGACCATTGGAGGAATTCTTGCAGGGTTGGTTGTTACAACTCTTACATCGGGCATATTGAATACCTATCAAATACTATTAATAACCATTTTGTTATATTTTGTTTACATTATAAATGTTTTTCTCAGCCGGAGTCGCAAAACCATTCTTTCGACAATCATTACTGGAACTATACTGATACTTGTTTTTACAGGAATTGATCCTGACAGATATTTCAGGCAGATGCTGATGCATACAATAAGGGTAGAATCTTCAAAAGATACCCAGTTCGGAAATATTACAAGAGGGAAATATCATGACGAAGAATCATTATTTTACAATCATCGTCTCGCGAGGTGGAAAAATGATGAAATTGAACGCGAAGAAAATATCCACTATGCGATGCTACAGCATGATCATCCGGAAAAAGTGCTTCTTATCTCAGGTGATCCTGTATCGGGAATAAAGGAACTCCTGAAATATCCTGTTAAAAAAATATTTTATGTTGAAATGGACCCTCAATTGGTCAGGTCTTTTCTTGAAGAAAAAGTCAATGATAATGAATATTTAACGATAATTAATTCTGACGCATACAGGTTTGTCAGAAGAACTCATGAAAAGTTTGATGTTGTCATAATGATTCTCCCCCCTCCCTCAACTATGATGTTAAACAGATATTATACAAAGGAATTTTTTACACAAATAAAGAAAAGACTTAATGATGGGGGTGTTTTTGCCTGTACTCCAGGACTTGCTGAAAACTATTACAATTATCAATCAGCTTCCCTTTATTCAGTAATATTTGGTACTTTAAAAAATGTGTTCAAGAATGTGATTCCTGTTGCAGGGAATAAACTTTTCTTTATTTCTTCTGATAACAAGGTAAGTACAGAAATTTGTTCGCTTGTTCAAAAACGTGGGATTATAAACACCTATGTGAGTGATGCTTATCTCGACGATGAGATTATTGGTATGAAATCTGAAGAAAT
Organism: Rikenella microfusus; assembly: GCA_020722575.1. Taxonomy (GTDB): domain Bacteria; phylum Bacteroidota; class Bacteroidia; order Bacteroidales; family VadinHA17; genus LD21. The sequence continues at coordinate 75,039 of DYKN01000002.1, forward strand.
TCTCTCGGTTATTAATTCAAACGATAAGATAAATACTTTAACCAATCCAGTTGCTTATTATCATTTTCAGACTTATAATCTTACGAAAGATCTGAAAAAAATTATTCCGGCACTTGTTATAATGTTCCTTTTTTTTGTTTTACCCGGATTTTCAGTTAAGCCATCAAATTTTCCCATGTATGCCGCTGCTGCTATGCTTGCCGGGTACGAAATACTGACATTAATTGCAATTCAGTCGTCAGCAGGGAACATTTATCATCTGACAGGGCTTGTTTTTGCAGGAGTGATGGGTGGACTTTCAGCTGGTGCATGGATTGGCCCCAGAATAAAGGTTCCCAGACAAAGAGTAATTGTTATGTTTTTACTTCTTGTTTTTTATTTTGTTGCAGGTTTGTTTTTTGACAATTTAATATTATTTGAAAATAGTACACTTTCAGTTATCCTCCTGATATTTTTCAGTCTTATTCCTTCATATCTAACTGGTGCACTGTTCAAAGTACTCACATTGAAGCAAGAAAGTGGTAATAACCCGTCTGACGTATACAGTTCAGATCTGGCCGGTTCAGCTCTTGGTTTTGTAGCTGTTTCGGCAATAATTATACCTATAACAGGTATAGCCGGGACTTTTATTATTATGAGCATTCTGGCAGCAACAGGTATTATATTTGCATTATTATTTAACAAATAGGAGATTAATTTTATTAAAAAGGTGAGATATGGAAGAGAGACGCAAATTTGGGAAGAGGGAGTTTTTAAAAAGATGTGCTGCCTTTTCAGCGGGTATTATATTTTTTCCTTATGAAAGCAGAGAAAACGGTTTGTTTCCTGGAGATCAAAAATCAGGATTACATCTGGCGATGTTTCAGGAAGAGACACCCAGAGGTATAATGTGCAGAATCTGTCCGAATGAATGTGAGTTGAAAGAAGGAGAGCTCAGCAAGTGTAACAACAGGAAAGTAATAAACTCGAAACTTTACACCATGGCTTATGGAAATCCATGTTCGGTAAATGTTGATCCTGTCGAAAAGAAACCATTATATCATTTCTTTCCTGGTACCAGGGCTTTTTCAATTGCCACAGCAGGATGCAATCTTGCATGTCTCAACTGCCAGAACTGGTCTATTTCCCAGACCAGTCCAGATAAAACAAGAAATATTTCTCTTCCACCGGAAAAAGTTGTTGAGGAGGCTTTGAAGCTCAATTGTAAGTCAATAGCATATACCTACTCAGAACCTGTGTCGTTTTATGAATACTCTTACGATACAGCTAATATTGCAAAAGAGGCAGGTGTAAAAAATATATTTAAAAGCAACGGGTATATAAACAGGGAGCCACTGGAGAAATTATGTAAGGTACTCGATGCCGCAAATATTGACTTGAAATCTTTCAATGAAAGCACTTACGTAAGGCTTTCAGGAGGAAAGCTTCAGCCTGTTCTTGATGCCCTTAAAATTTTCAGGGATAATGGGGTGTGGCTCGAGATTACAAATCTTATTGTACCTAAATGGACAGATAAACCTGATGAAATAAGAAATATGTGCCGCTGGTTATTTAAGAATGGTTTTGAAAAGACTCCATTGCATTTCAGCAGGTTTTACCCCACTTATAAACTGGAACAATTACCCCCTACTCCATTAAATATATTGAATGAGGCTGCCAGGATAGCAGCAGAAGAAGGATTGAAATTTGTTTATATCGGCAATGTCCCTGGAAATGAAATGGCTGATACCCGGTGTCCATCATGTAAAAATGTGATAATCAAAAGGACTGGTTACAGGATCGACTTTAATAAAATAAAAGCTGGAAAGTGTGAAATATGCGGCAGTGTTATTAATGGCGTATGGAATTAATTCATTTACTGAATAAATCATAGTATGAAACTAGCCGAAGCCAGGAAACGCATTGAAGTGCTAAAAAAGGAAATAGAAGAGCATAATAGAAGGTATTATGTCCTTAATCAGCCTGTTATTTCTGATTTTGAATATGATCTACTGATGAATGAGCTGGAGACACTTGAAAAGATGTTTCCAGAGCTGGCCACTTCCGACTCGCCAACTAAACGGGTAGGAAGTGATCTGACAAGGGAATTTGTGCAGTATCAGCACAAGTATCCAATGCTTTCATTGAGTAATACCTATTCGGAAGAAGAGGTTAATGAATTTCATCAACGAGTTATTAAAATTGCCAGTAATAAAGATGTGGAATATGTTTGTGAGTTAAAATTTGACGGTGCTTCCATAAGTCTGACATATAAAAACGGCAGGCTTGAAAGGGCACTTACAAGAGGCGATGGCTATACTGGAGATGATGTTACCAGAAATGCACTTGTAATTAAAAATATACCGGAGAAATTAAGTACAGGTGATTATCCAGATGAATTTATTATAAGAGGTGAAGTTTTAATGCCACGTCCTGTATTTGATGAGCTGAACCGTGAACGTTCGGCGCAAGGCTTTCAATTATTTGCAAATCCAAGGAATGCAGCATCGGGTACTTTAAAATTGCTTGACCCTTCAGTTGTGGCTTCGCGAAACCTTGAATGTTATCTGTATTATCTTCTGGGCGATAATCTCCCGTACGATAATCATTATCAGAACATGCTGAAAGCCAGAGACTGGGGATTCAGGATTTCGGAACACATGAAGCTATGTAAGGGTATCGAAGAAGTTATGTTATATATAAATTACTGGAATGAAGCCAGGAAAGAACTTCTATTTGATACTGACGGCGTGGTAATCAAAGTTAATAATATTGCTCTACAGGATGAGTTAGGATACACAGCAAAATCACCACGGTGGGCTATTGCATATAAATATAAAGCTGAGCAGGCTTCAACACGCCTTCTGTCAGTTGATTTTCAGGTTGGCAGGACAGGAACCATTACACCAGTAGCTAATCTTGAACCTGTACCCCTGGGAGGAACAATTGTTAAGAGAGCCTCTCTTCATAATGCCGATCAGATTGAGCTGCTTGATCTGCATTTAAATGATACTGTATTTGTTGAAAAAGGCGGGGAGATTATTCCAAAAATAGTGGGGGTAGATATAAGCAAAAGAGAGCCCAGGAGTACAAAAGTAGAATTTATTGATAACTGCCCGGAGTGCGGCACAAGGCTTGTCAGAAATGAAGATGAAGCTAATCATTATTGTCCTAATTATCTTCATTGTCCTCCACAGATCAAAGGAAGAATAGAGCATTTTATTTCAAGAAAAGCTATGAACATTGAAGGGCTTGGAGAAGAAACCGTTGATTTGTTGTATAAACAAGGTCTTGTAAGAAATATAGCCGACCTTTATGAACTGAAAATGGAACAATTGGTACCACTTGAAAGAATGGGTGAAAAATCGGCCTCCAACTTAATAGCAGGCATTGAAAGATCAAAAGAGACTCCATTTCACAGAGTACTTTATGCTCTAGGAATAAGGCATGTGGGCGAAACAGTTGCCAGAACTCTTGCATCCGAATTCAAGGATATTGACTCTTTGATGTCGGCCGATCAGGAAAAAATCATTTCCATCAGAGATATTGGTCCGAAAATAGCCGCAAGTATTCGCAATTATTTTGAAGATAAAGAGAATATTGAAATCATTAAGAGATTAAAAAGTTATGGAATTAATTTTTCTTTGTCAGATGCTTCAGCAGGAAAGAGTAGCGGAAAACTTTCAGGTAAGACTATTGTAATTTCAGGAGTTTTCTCAAGATTCACAAGGGAAGAGTATAAAGAGATGATTGAAAAGCATGGAGGAAAAAATTCTTCATCAGTAACTTCCGCTACTTCTTTTATTCTTGCAGGCGATAACATGGGACCGGCAAAACGCCAAAAAGCTGAGAGTCTTGGAATCCCTCTTGTCAGTGAGGAAGAATTTTTAAAAATGCTGGAATAATATTTTGCACTTTTCTGGAAAAAACTATTAGGTTTGCATAATGGAACTTTTCAAAGGCATACGAATTAAACGAGGTAGAAAGATACTGAGGCAAAAGGCTTCAGATATCAGGCGTGGAAAGTTTGCAGGAAATATAAACTCTATAAAATCAATAGGCATTGTATGGGATGCTTCGGAAGATTCAGAATTCAGATTTCTTGCGCAGTTTCATCAAAGTATGGCCGACAGAGGTATTAATGTCAACATTATTGGATATTATCCGGGTAAAATTCTTCCTGACAGGCTAACTGCGATAAGATATCTCTGGTGTATAAAAAAGGAAGATCTGAATTTCTTTTATTTACCTGTATGTGAAGAGGCTAAAAAGTTTATAAAAATTCCATTTGATGTACTTATTGACATGAATTTTAATAATATTTTGCCTCTTGAATATATTACGGCATTATCACCGGCATCATTAAAGATAGGATTATTTAATGATGGTTTAAATTCAAATTTTTTTGACCTGATGCTTGATATAAAAAAGCCGGCAGATCCTCGTGAATATCTTTCCAATGTTATTCATTATTTAGAAATGATAAAAAATCAACAGGAATCAATTAAACAACAGATATGAAAAAGTTCACAGGAACAGGTGTAGCAATAATAACGCCATTTAAGAATGATACCAGCATCGATTTCGGAGCTATGGAAAAAATTATTAATTATGTTATTGATGGAGGAGTTGATTATATTGTTTTAATGGGTACTACTGGAGAGTCGAGCACTTTGACAAAAGATGAAAAGAAGGCTTTAATATCTTATACCCATGAGGTCATTAATAAAAGGGTTCCATTGGTCGTTGGGATAGGAGGAAATAATACCCAGGAAATAATTACGAAACTTAAGACTGCTAATTTCAAGAAGATCGATGGTGTGTTGTCAGTTGCACCGTATTATAATAAACCCACTCAGAGAGGACTTTATGAGCATTTTAAGGCTATTGCTACATGCACTCCGGTGCCTGTAATTATTTACAACATACCAGGCAGGACAGGATGCAATATATCAGCAGAGACCTGTTTACAACTGGCGCATGAATTTGACACAATAGTTGGTGTTAAGGAGGCATCAGGAAACATTGAACAGATAATGAAGATTATCAAGGGCAAGCCTGAAAATTTTATGGTAATTTCAGGTGATGATCTGATGACTCTTCCAATAATAGCAGCAGGAGGTTCAGGAGTAATTTCTGTAATTGCAAATGCATACCCTTCAGAATGGAGCAGGATGGTAAAATATTGTTTGAACTCCAATTTCATTGAAGCAAGGCAGATACTTTTCCGTTTTACAGAAATAATTGAGTTATTGTTTACTGATGGTAATCCTGCTGGTATAAAGGCAGCAATGAGCATTCTCAATTTATGCCAGAATATATTAAGGCTGCCACTTGTACCTGTGAGTCAGCAAGTTCATGCAAGGCTCAGTAAAGCTATGGAACCCATGACAGTTACACACGCGGGCTGATTCCTGAAGACTCCGTTTTCCCGTGACAATGTTTGTATTTCTTTCCGCTTCCGCATGGGCATGGATCATTGCGTCCTACTTTCTTTTCCACCCTGATGGGTTCTACCTTTCTTTGACCGGCTGGCATTCCGGCTGTACTACTGTATTGTGAAAAATCACTTTTTTCCTCCCTCAGTCTGCTTGTATCAGCTTTCCTCCTGCGCTCAGCTTCACGAACCTCCTCAGCATCCTGTACCGGTATGAATCCTTTCATCAGGGTACTAACAACATCCTTGTTTATTTTATTGAGCATCGTTTTAAACAACTCGTATGATTCAAACTTATAGATCAACAGAGGATCTTTTTGTTCATAAGTAGCATTCTGAACTGCCTGTTTTAGGTCATCCATTTCTCTCAGATGCTCTTTCCATGCTTCGTCTATGGTAGCCAGTACAACGGTCTTTTCATAAGCTCTCATAATTTCTTTACCCTTGCTCTCAACCGTAGCCTTAAGATTAGCGATAACATGGAAAATTCTGGCACCATCGCTAACGGGAACAACAACATTTTCATACATATGCGACATCCGGTCGTAAACATCCTTAAGTACCGGAAAAGCCTGTGCTGCAATAGCTTCCTCCTTTCTTTTATATACTTCAATAACTTTCCGGTAAACTATATTTGTTAATTCTTCGGGTGAATTATGCAGAAAATCTTCTTTTGAGACAGGAGAATCCATTGAAAATGATCGTATGAGGTCAAATTCAAATTCTTCAAAATTGCCTGTTTCATGGTAAAAGTTTACAAGATTTTCGGTTACATCATACATCATATTAGCAATATCGACAGCGAGTCTTTCTCCAAGAAGGGCGTGTCTTCGCCTTTTATATATTACCTCACGCTGGGAGTTCATTACGTCGTCGTATTCAAGAAGACGTTTTCTGATTCCGAAATTATTTTCCTCCACCTTCTTCTGTGCTCTTTCGATAGATTTCGAGATCATCGGGTGTTGAATCATTTCTCCATCTTTCAGCCCGAGACGATCCATAATACCAGCTATTCTTTCAGAACCAAATAATCGCATTAATTCATCTTCGAGTGACACAAAAAACTGTGATGTTCCTGGGTCTCCCTGCCGTCCTGACCTTCCTCTCAACTGACGGTCAACCCGTCTTGATTCATGTCGTTCCGAGCCTATTATTGCAAGTCCACCTGCAGCTCTTGTTTCCGGAGTAAGTTTGATGTCAGTACCACGCCCTGCCATATTGGTGGCAATAGTTATTGTACCACTCTTTCCTGCCTCTGCAACTATTTCTGCCTCTCTCTGGTGTAACTTGGCATTTAGAACATTATGTTTCAATCCCTTTAACTTGAGCATTCTGCTTAGAAGCTCAGATATCTCAACAGAAGTAGTTCCAACCAGAACAGGTCTGCCCTGCCTGTTAAGTTCCTGAATCTCATCAATTATAGCATTATATTTCTCTCGCTTGGTCTTATAGACAATATCTTCCCTGTCAATCCTTATACATGGAACATTAGTTGGAATAACCACCACATCAAGTTTATAAATGTCCCAGAATTCAGCCGCTTCAGTTTCAGCTGTACCCGTCATCCCTGCAAGCTTATGATACATCCTGAAATAATTCTGCAATGTGATTGTTGCATATGTTTGGGTGGCTGCTTCAACCTTGACATTTTCCTTTGATTCAATAGCCTGATGCAAACCGTCGGAATATCTTCTGCCTTCAAGAATTCTTCCTGTCTGTTCGTCAACTATCTTGACCTTATTATCAATTACAACGTACTCAACATCTTTTTCGAAGAGAGTATAAGCTTTTAATAGCTGGGTAAGAGTATGTACTCTTTCTGACTTAACCGAATAATCCTGGAGAATTTCATCTTTCGCCTTGATTTTTTCGCGTTCACCGAGATCAGATTTTTCGAGTTCGGCAATTTTTGTTCCTACATCGGGAAGTACAAAGAAACCAGGGTCAGATACAGAAGCTGATATCAGGTCAATACCTTTATCGGTAAGTTCAATGGTATTAGCTTTCTCATCAATTATAAAGTAAAGTTCATCCGTCACTTTGGGCATCTCTTTGCTGTTGTTCTGCATATAAAAATTTTCTGTCTTCAGCAGAAGAGATTTGATACCTTCTTCACTCAGATATTTTATTAATGCATGATTTTTGGGCAGGCCTTTGAATGCTCTGAGTAATAGCATTCCTCCCTGTTCGGTATTACCTTCGGAGATTAATTTTTTCGCATCAAGAAGAACCTGATTAATAAGCTTTTTCTGTGCAGCTACCAATTTTTCAACAAATGGTTTTAGTTCTGCAAATTGCTGATTATCGCTCTGAGAAGTAGGACCTGAGATAATAAGTGGAGTACGGGCATCATCAATAAGCACTGAATCTACTTCGTCAACTATGGCGTAATGATGTTTTCTCTGTACAAGGTCTTCGGCATTAATTGCCATATTATCTCTAAGATAATCGAAACCAAACTCATTATTTGTTCCATATGTTATATCAGCCAGATATGCCTTACGGCGTTCCTGAGAATTGGGTTGATGTTTGTCAATACAATCAACGGTAAAGCCGTAAAATTCATAAATTGGTCCCATCCATTCTGAGTCGCGCTTGGCAAGGTAATCATTAACAGTTACCACATGAACACCTTTGCCTGCCATTGCATTAAGGAAGACCGGAAGAGTTGCAACCAGTGTTTTTCCTTCACCAGTGGCCATTTCCGCGATCTTACCCTGATGAAGAACTACTCCTCCAATAAGCTGCACATCAAAATGAACCATATCCCAGACTATCTCATTACCACCGGCCATCCATCTGTTATTCCAGATAGCCTTATCGCCCTTAATGGTTACAGAAGGACGTTTGGCAGCAAGATCCCTGTCGTACTGCTTAGCTGTGACAATCAGCTCACTGTTTTCCTTAAAGCGCCTGGCTGTCTCCTTTACAATTGCAAAAGCAAGAGGAAGATGTTCAGTCAAAATTTCTTCTATCCTTTTGTCAATTTGCTTTTCAAGTTTATCGATTTGAGTATATATCTGATCTTTAACATCAAGGTCTTCTTCTGCTTCAGCCTTTTCCCTCAGCATTACCAACTCTTTTTCTTCATTCTTAATGGCCTCCAAGATTTCCTTTCTTAAGGAATCCGATTTATCACGCAACTGATCATTGGTAAGATCCTTTAATTTTTCAAATTCACTATTTATCAATTCAATATAAGGAGATAATTCTTTAAGATCTCTTTCATATTTGTTTCCCAGAAAAAGGCCAAGTATTTTACTAACAATATTCATCTTAAATCAACATTAATTTTAATGGCAAAATTAGGTTTATTTTCTTACAATTAAACCATAATTGCTCAACTAAATAAGCATCTGAAAACTTACTACTGAAAAAACCTTTGATACAAATATTATTCGGCTTTTATATATTTTATTGTAGAGAGAGATTTTTTATACTGAATTTTTATAAAGTATATCCCGGAATTCTGATCGGTAAGATTAAGAACGAATGTACCATTCACTGGTAGATTTCCTGCTTTTATGGTTGTTCCTGTAATGTTTGAAATACTATAAGAAATTTTTTCGAAAGGATTATCTGAGGTGATATTTACATATATAATTCCATTGCCGGGATTGGGGTACAGTTTTAAAGAGTTATTCAGAGAGATACTTTCAACTCCTGCTGAAACTGATATTATTTTAAGGTCATCCACGGCCCAGCCCCAGCCATGTGCATAAGGATCTGAAAATAGTCTGAATCTTAAAAACAGCGTATCACCAGGTTTGAAATTGGTGAAAGTTCGAATATCAAAGGTTCTAGGTTGAAAATTAGATTGTGAAGGTATATAGGTGGAGTTTATGCCACTCATTGAGCTATTGTAAGCATTTAGAAATTCATTTGATACCCTGCTGTCATATCCACTGGCAATAGGGAACCAGTTACCGCCAAAGTCTTTTGAACCTTCAACAATCACATAATCATAAAAATCCTCTGATCCGTAGACTGAACCTAATTCCCCAGGTTCCACAAGAACAATTTCATTAAATGAAATAATCAGACCTGATTCGTCAACCAGGACAGGTTGTCTGAGGATAGAAATATATTCAAGGGTCTCATCATCTTTTTCAGGACTTTCATATGGATGTCTTGTATGAAGGGCTTCATCGTTAAAACCATAAGGTTTTACAATTTCAAAACCTTCATTTAAAAATAAATCTGTTGCATTTCTGAAGTCAGTTTCGAATGCATCAGACGGTTCCAGTGACTCTTCAATTCTTACTCTGAAATAATCCTCTTCTGGTAAGATGTATGTATTATGTTTCTCAGATTTATCAATTGCTATAATTCTGTAGTTAAATAAATCTCCGGGTTCAGGAGATAGTTCAGCAATTTTTATCCCCGCAAAAAATTTATTATTGTCTGAACGTTTCAGACCGACATAAAAAGGGGTACTATCATTAATTCTGTATTCCGCATATACTGTATCTATTCCGATGTTATCAACTGCAACAGCTTCAATAAGATATTCCGGAGTAAGATCGAAAAGAAATTTTGCCGGTTGATGAGTTACCTGAGGTTTAATAGTATCTGTTCCTATAAAAAATCTGTATGAGGGATATTTTTTTGATGAGGGGAATCTGAAAATTCTTCCGAAGCAATCAGTTAGAAAGAAAGAATAATTAAGTGGTACATTATATGATGATAAACTGAGTGATATTCTGAAGGTATCATCGGTTTGTGGCGGATTAAGATATAATGTATCACGTGTATTATACTCATCAAAAGAATAGACCAGTCCAACTTTATCCTGGTTAAAAAGTGTATCGGAAAAAATTTTTGCTTTAAATTCTATTTGTGACAGATGTTCTTCTGTATCAGTAAATGGGGTATGTATTATTCGAGAATTTATCCATCCAATATCTCCCAGAATAGATCTTGCAATCTTTCCTGGTGAATGGATTGCTTCACCTTTATCAATAAAGGGGGTCATAAGAGCATCAGCTTGTGGGGTGGTTGCTTCATTAAGGTGGCTTATGCTTGAACCATCATCCCACTTTGCCGGGGCATATAGTCTTGTCCTGTTACCCGGGTTAAATGCTTCCTGAACCGGTCCGTAAATAAATACTTTACCACTTGTAAGGACATCCTTAAGGCTGTCAGAAGGGTTTGCATAAAGTGTTGTATCCGTCAGTTTATTACCATTTTCGTCTTCAACAAATATGTCAAATATTAAAGGAATTTTTAATCCGCCATATCCTCCAGAATCACCTTCAACGTAATAACTAGAGAAAAAACCCAACCCATGAATAAGTTCATGAAGAATAACTGTAACGAAATCATATTGATCGGAAGGTGTATCTCCTGAAGTCCCAAGATACCAATTTATATCGCTGTTTATTGTGATAGTAATGTCTGGTTCTCCGTTCTCACTGAGATCTGATCCGGCAATATTTTCAGCAAGAGCTGCTGAGTAAAATGCATCGGGCTCAAAAGCGTTGATATATGAACCTCTGGCATAATATGTGGCAGATGCTCTTGCCAGTACACCTGCATCGGAGATCGAAGTATATATTGCCTTTACTGAAAAACTGGCATTATCAGTCAATATTGATGAGAGAATAGAAACTGCATATTCAAATGCCCTCCTGGTCAAAGAATTAAATCCTGAATAACTGACACTTATCTTTGCTCCTTTTGAACGGTCTTTTTTAAAGAATTCATCAGGTGGAGGAATATAGACTTTTGTTGTTTTATTGCCGGCATAACAAACCTTAAAAATTCCTTCACCTGAAATAATATCCTGGCTATTAACAACAAGGTTGTTAAAAGCCAGGATAATAGAAGTAGTTATAATAAATTTTCTTATCAATTATGATAAAAAATAACTTTCAAAAAATAAAAAAAATCCGGAATTTTTATTTTTTGGAGCGAAGCGTCATAATTTCCTTATCAAGAGGATAAATATTATTGGCTGGCATCATATTAAGTTTATCAATAATATTGTGAACTGATGCTTCTTCTTCAACCTGTTCTGCAAGGAACCACTGGAGAAAATTCGATGTACTATAATCTTTCTCACTTAGGGTAGCATCAAAAATTTCATTTATGCTTGCGGTAATAAATTTTTCATGTTTTAGTACCTCGTTAAAGAGGTCCTTAATGTTTTTAAAATCGGCTGGAGGTTTTTTAAAGGCAGGTATTTGAGCTTTGCCTCCTCTTTCATTAATATATCGGATGAATTTCAGCATATGCTCTTTTTCTTCCTCGGACTGTGAGTAAAGCCACGAGGCAAATCCTGGATATCCATTATTTTCTGCCCAAGAAGCCATTGCAAGATAAAGGTTAGATGAATAACCTTCTCTTTCAATTTGTCTATTACACAGCTCTTCAATTTTCTTATTCATAATTTTAAAATTTAATTAATACAAAATAATAACAAATTATTATGACTGTTTGTTCTCCGGAAGGAGTTCTTGTACTTTTTTAAGTAGTTCTTTCACTGAAAATGGTTTAAATAATATTTCATCAGCACCTAATGTTTTAGCTATGTTAAGGTAATTGGCAGGTCCTATTTTCCCTCCTCCTGAAATAGCTATTATTTTCAGTTTCGGATTCAGTTCTTTCAGTTTGATAATAACCTGAAGTCCATCTTCTTCCGGCATAAGAATGTCGGTAATAACCAGATTAACCATTGTGGGCTTAAACTTTACCAACGCCTCTCTACCGTTAGAAGCTTCAATAACCTGAAACTTGTTACGGGTCAGCGCCTGTGACAGCATTTCTCTTGTTTCTTTCTGGTCTTCAACTATCATTATTCCAGCCATAAAATTAATCTTTTACAGAAATACGTATTGCAGATAATATTTCTTTAAGTGATACCGGTTTAAAAAGTACGTTTTTGGCAATACCTGAATTGATCAGTGGGTCCTTTGAAATATCAAAATTATTGTTTACCAGAAGAATGACGGGTATATCTATATTTTTTTCTTTTATAAAACCTTTCAAAAAGCCGGAATCAATACTTCCTTTTTCGTCATTTGAAAAAATTAAAATATCCGGTTTGGGAATATTTTCATCAATAAGTTCATAAAGGCCTTCGATATCTGTTTTGATATCAATGACATACCCACTTTTTCCCAGGGCTCCAGACAATAATTTTGATTCCCGACATGTTTCGTCAGAAATGAACATAATTCTTTTTTTATCCTGATTAATTACAGGTTCAAAAGTTGAATAATTTTCTATTAAAGGCAGATAGACTGAAAATACTGAACCTTTGTTTGGCTCGGAGTATACGGTAATTTCTCCTTCAAGTTCTGATATGATGCCATATGAAACGGACAGACCCAATCCGCTTCCTTTTCCGATTTCTTTTGTAGTGAAATACGGGTCAAATATTCTGCTCATTACCGAATCACTCATTCCTGTACCTGTGTCTTTTATGCGGATTTTTACATATTTATCTGCTACAATACTTTTGCCTGATTCAAATTTCAAAGCTTCACCCGGCACAATATCAAGACTTATTTCAAGAATACCCCCACTTTTTTCCATTGCCTGTAACCCATTCATCATCAGATTCATAAAAACCCTGAATAATTGTGTTGGGTCAGCAAAAACTTCTGCATGTGTGTCATTATAATTTTTTAATATTCTGATTTTTTCATTTCTGGATGATTCAATCAGGCTGATTGCTTCGTCAAGAACTCCGGTTATATTAACTGGTATTTTTTCCTGTTCAACCTGTCGGCTGAAAGTCAGAATCTGATTTACAATGTCTTTTGCCCGAGAAACTGCTTTTATAATTCTGCCTGTCAACTCATAAGCTGCAGGATTATCTTTTACTTCGTCAATCAGCATTTCTGAATATCCGAAGAGTGACAGAAGAATATTATTAAAGTCGTGTGCGATCCCTCCTGCAAGTGATCCAATGGTTTCAAGTTTTTTTGCTTGAAGGAGCCGGTTTTCAAGCATTACTTCCCTTGTTATATCCTCCACTGCAAAATCAAAATATAGAGGTTTATTGGTGATTCCGTCAGGAACAACATATCTGTTTAGTCTGCACATTATCAGTTTTCCTTTGCATGTGATCAGTGGAACTCTTCTAAATGTCCTTATTTTTTCATCTTCTGATCTTATTAAATGAATATCATGAAAATGTTTATCAGCATAAAAATCCTTAATATTCAGGCCCCCAAATTCAGATTCAATATCACCTTCAAGCATAACAGCAAATGCTTTGTTATAGTGAATAATTGTTCCATCCAAATCGCACCTCACAAAACCAACAGGAATAGATGACTCAAATTTCCTGAACTCCTGTTCCATCTCATTAACAGCTTTCTGACTGACTTTCCGATCAGTAATGTCAAGAGTTTCAGCAAGAAGATGTGTAACATTCCCATTTACGTCGGATAAAGGTTTGAATAAAACTTCAAAGTATCTTTCTCCTGCCATAGGTATTTCAAAATTCGCCTCATATCTGACAATATTACCCTGAAAGCAGAGATCGATATTGTTTTTGATTTTTGTTCTGAAAATATCTTCTCCCCAGATTTCTGATAAAGGTTTGCCGATTATGTCTTCATCTTTTATGTTGAGGTATCTGCAGAATGTATTGTTAACTTTTTCGTAGCAATAGTTCCTGTTGACAACACTTAACATTGATCTGGAATTGTTCACAAGGTGATTGAAAAGATGTTTGTCGATGTAACTATTATCTGAAATCATAGATTGCAAACAATTATTACAAATTTATTCAAAATCAAGGTTAAAAATCTTTTTAAATTCTTTTATTTGAGGATATTTTGATGCCAGAAAATTATATTTCTGCTCATCGGAATAAATTATATTATCATTTGATTCAGTGGTATCGACAATCAATTCCAATCTGCACTGGCCTGGTCCAAAAACCTCTTCAATTTCCGCAATGAAACGTTGTTTATAAGTCTGGTTGAAAAGGTCTTTCTGAGCTAGGTTACTAAAATGAAGTGAAACACTATTATCTGGATGAACAACGGGTTTTATTGATTTGAACATTCCTATAATTCTAGGGCCATCGATATAAACTGACTCACAGAAGTTAGTCCATAATTTGGAAAACTCGTCAGCTGAAAAATCGCGAATAATTTTTTCTTCAGTTATTTTTTCCTCTGTCTCAAATTTATTAAATTTTTGTTCGGAATCTTCATCAGGTGGCAGATTATTTAAAAGTTCTTTAACTGAAACTGATCTGGGGTTAACTGATGAAGTAATATTTGGTTTCTGATCGGGAATTTTTGAAGGTTCTATTTTTATCTGGTTTTTAACGGCCTTAGCAGTTTCTGGAGTTCCTTTGCTGGGCATAGTTATTATTTCCGTATCAGGTTCTATCTTTTTTTTTTCAGAAGCTTCATCACCAGAATCACTTAATCTGCAGAAACGTATAAGCATCAATTCAACATGCAGTCTCTGATTTTTGCTGTTTTTATATCCCAGATCGCATACATTTCCTGCCTCAAGAGCTTTATAAAGGAATTCAACTGAACATTTACGTGACTGGGCAAGATATTTTTCCCTTATTGAAGGTGTTGTATCAAGAAGGCTAAGAGTTGATTCATATTTACATACCAGAAGATTGCGGAGATGGCTGTTAAGTCCAGCGATAAAGTTATGACCATCAAATCCTTTAATAAGCACTTCATTGAATATCAAAAGAATTTTTGTTATATCTCCTGCAAGAGCAGCCTCAACCGTTCTGAAATAATATTCATAATCGAGAACATTCAAATTTTCAATAACCGCTTCATAGGTAATATTTTTACCTGTAAAGCTTACCATCTGGTCGAAAATTGACAGTGCATCTCTTAATGATCCGTCGGCCTTCTGTGCAATGATATGGAGTGCATTATCATCTGCATTAACCAACTCATTTGTTGCAACAAATCTTAATCTTTCAACTATATCTTCAACTCTTATTCTCTGAAAATCAAATATTTGACATCTTGAGAGTATAGTTGGGATAATTTTATGTTTCTCAGTAGTTGCAAGGATAAAGATTGCATGTGAGGGTGGTTCTTCAAGGGTTTTAAGAAAAGCATTAAATGCAGCCGAAGAAAGCATATGGACCTCATCAATAATGTAAATACTGTATTTACCAACCTGTGGAGGAATTCTAACCTGGTCAATCAGGGAGCGGATATCTTCGACCTTATTATTTGAAGCGGCGTCAAGTTCATGAATATTAAATGATCTCTGGGTATTAAACGATACACATGATTCGCATTTGTTGCAAGCTTCGCCGTTGTCCTGAAGGTTAAAACAGTTGATTGTTTTTGCAAATATTCTTGCACATGTTGTTTTTCCAACTCCTTTTGGGCCGCAAAAAAGGTAAGCATGAGCTATCTGTCCATTTTTTATGGCATTTTTCAAAGTTTCCGTGATCTGTTTCTGGCCAACTACCAATTCAAAAGTGGCCGGACGATATTTCCTTGCTGATACAATAAAGTTATCCATTAAGTTATATTCCGTTAATAATTCCCGGTGGTTAAGAACAAATATATACAAAAAGTGAGTCTGTTTTAACTGGTGTTAATAAAATCCGGAATAATTTTAATGAGTGGGAATTAATTATAGAAAAAATAGTCTTTCATATTTTTGTAAATTTTAAAAATATTGTACTTTTGCGAGCCAAAATATTATTTTTTAATAAAAACAAGATTATATGTTAAATCATTATGAGACCGTTTTCATTGCAACTCCCGTTTTGTCTGAAAATCAGATGAAGGAAGCGGTACAGAAATTTAAAAAGATTATCACCGAAAATTCAGGTGAGATTGTACACGAAGAGAACTGGGGACTGAAGAAACTTGCTTATCCTATAAAAAAGAAGTCGACAGGTTTCTATTACCTGATAGAATTTATTGGTCCCGGTGAGATTGTTGAAAAGCTTGAACTCCAGTACAGAAGGGACGAGAGAATTATCAGGTTCCTTACTTTTAAAATGGACAAGTATGCTGTTGAGTATGCTGAGAAAAAGCGAAAACAGAAAGAAGCTGAAAAAATTATGGAGGAATAAGACATGGCGCAAAATGAATCAGAAATCAGATATCTTACACCCCCCAGTGTTGAGATAAAGAAGAAAAAGTACTGCAGGTTCAAGAAGAACAGGATCAAGTATGTTGATTACAAGGATCCAGAGTTTCTGAAGAAGTTTCTCAATGAGCAGGGTAAGATTCTCCCACGTCGTATTACGGGTACATCATTAAAATATCAGAGGAGAGTTGCCCAGGCTGTAAAGAGAGCCCGTCACCTGGCACTTTTACCATATGTCACTGACCTTTTAAAATAACAAGGAGGTTAAAATGGAAGTCATTTTATTACAGGATGTACCAAAGCTGGGACATAAAGATGATATAGTAAAAGTTAAAGATGGTTACGGCCGTAATTATCTTATTCCAAAAGGACTTGCTTTAATAGCTACACCTTCGGCAAAAAAGGTTCATGCCGAAAACGTAAAACAGAGAGCTCACAAAGAAGAGAAAATCAGGCTTGAGGCTATTGGAATCGCCGAAAAACTTAAAGGGATTCGTCTGACAATAGGTGCAAAAACCAGCAGCACCGGTAAAATATTCGGATCTGTCAATCCGATTCAGATTGCAGAAGCACTGAAAGAAAAGGGATTTGATATAGATCGTAAAAACATTATTCTACCGGAAGACCAGATTAAGGAAGTAGGCACTTATAAAGCAGTAATTAAGCTTCATAAAGAAGTAAAGGCGGAAATTGAGTTTGAAGTGGTTTCAGAATAAGACAAAAAGGGGCTCTTAAACAGAGCCCCTTTTTTATTGCTTGATTTCCTGTATTCTTTTCCTGAAAACAATCGTTCCTAACTTCAATTTAGTGGAATTAGGAATATTATATCATTTAATGACAATTACTTCTTTATTTAGCGGCAATAGTCTCAATTTCAATGAGTGCGCCAAGAGGCAGGTCTTTTACTGCAAATGCCGATCTGGCCGGTGGATTTTCTGAATAGAAAGATGAATAGACTTCATTCATTACCTTAAAATTGGAAATGTCACTAAGGAAGCATGTCGATTTTACAACATCATTATAGTTATAACCGGCTGCTTCAAGAATTACACCAATGTTTCTTAGTATCTGTTCAGTCTGTTCTCTTATACCTCCGCTAATGAGCTTACCCGTTAAAGGGTCGATGGCAATTTGACCCGAAATAAACAGTATTCCATTAATTTCAACAGCCTGACTGTAAGGGCCAACAGCTGAAGGGGCTTTGTCAGTTTTAATAATTCGTTTCATATTCTGTATAATTTAGTAATAATTTCCTTTGAATAACTGTATTAATATAACTGGTCTCTGAAATCTTTTCGTCTTTCATATTTAAGATCAGCAAGTACTGAGGCTTTAACTTTTATAGTAAAATACCAGCTTTTCATTGACCCAACCGGGATCCAATCAAAACTCATATCCCAGCAATGCAAATCCCTGTAAATTCCAATACTCGTTGTTGTTATTTGTTTATTTTTAAAATCGAAACCCGTTGTATAGGTTATCCGAGTTTTCCCGGTTAGAGAGAGATCTCCTACCAGCGACAGAGTTTGAGAAACAGAAGAAGTCAGATATTGTCTGGAGTAGTTAAAGCTGTATGAAAGTCGCATTGACCATGGCACATCGAATTTAACGTAGCCGTAATTATCGAATATTTCAGGAATATTTTGTGCAGATTTATCACTTTCTGCATCCTCTGCATTAGGTCCGGGTCTGATGGCAGCTCTTCCAGTCTGGGATGAAGACCCGGCTTTATTCTCACCAAATAACCGTCTCACATCCATGTCAACACTAACAGTAAAGTTGGTTAGGCGCAAAGGTTTACCGGTTTGCTTCAGGTAAGAAGTATTTATTATCTGTCCTTTATCATTGGTTCCATAAAATGAAAAAGAGCTATTGGCAGCGATGCCAATATTATTTAAAAGTGTTGTCCTGAAGTTTACTGCAAGAGGTGACCACCGTAAGCTATCGGCAAAAATATTATAATTTGTTCCAGCACTCAGATTGTCAATTATCTTAACTTTCTGTGCTTCACCGGTAGTATCACTTTTCTGGTGTATTTTTGCCTCAACTATATTTACAAGCCCGAAATTTATACCTCCACTTCTTCTTCCCGCCGAAGGGGTGCCAAAAATGTTTCCCTCAAATATTGAATAAGTTCTTTCTATTCCGGAAGTATCAACATAACTTCTGTACATATTTGTGGTAAGACCCTTAATAACAGGGACGTAGCTAAAAGATACGGAAGCCTTCATAACATGACGGATTGCTTCAATTTTTGAGCCAGTTTTAAAGCGGTATAAACCATATAATTGCGGATTGATACCCGTGCTTATTGAAGCATTTACAGTCTGACCATAAAAAAAACCTCTTGTAGTATCAGTAATTACAATAGGTCGTGTTTTTCCTAACTCAGAATCAAAATAGTCAGGTATTAATTTTTTTTCATATTTCTGAGTATATAAAACTCCTGAATACGAAATTTGTGGACTTATAATCAATCCGGGAAATTTTCTGAATGGTCTGATTTGGAGACTTAATGGTGCCTCATGTTTAAATCCATTCCGCATATTCTTGAAGACGGATCTTGTAAACAAAAGACTATCGGGTATATTGCTGATCTGATTGTCAAGCCTGGCTGAGTACTGAAACTGAAGGTCCTCGTACCATCTTGAAGGTCCTGTTCTTCGCCGGTTTTTAAGGGGATAAATTCTTGACATAGAAAAATTAGCCTGAGGCAGGTTAAGGCTAACTGTCTTATTTTGAACATTCTGGCTATGGTTCAGACTGGTTGAAAAATTAAATGGAGTACCTTCCCATGTTTTTGAATAGCTTATGCTTGATTGCCGTGTTGTAGTAACATGTTCTGAAAGTACATAGCTGTTTTGTCGGTCAAATGAACTGGAACTCATATTCACACTTGCAGAAAATCTGGAACCTGGATTTGCCTTGGGATCCTGACTATAAGTCCAGTCAATTCTGTAATTTTTTGAACGTGAAAAATCTGGTAGTCCTTTGTGACCTGAAACATTATTAGCGAAGCTGAGTGAGATCCGGCCTGAATATTTATACCTTTTATAATATCCCGATGCAGCATTAATCATCCATGTACCATTTGTATAAAGTGTACCTGTAAGTGCAAGGTCAATATTATCATTTATTGCAAAATAGTAACCTCCATCTCTAAGAGAGTATCCAAGCTCATAAGTTTGACCGATTTTAGGCATAATTATACCTGAAGATGCCGTATTCTTTCGATAAAGTGGGAAATAGCCGAAAGGTATCACCAGAGGAAGAGGAACACCTTCTAAAACAAGATATGCTGGTCCTGTAACAATTTTTTTTCCGGGAACTACCTTGGCCTTTTTAAAACCTATATAGAAATGAGGTGTTTCTGCATCACATGTTGAATAGGTGCTTAATCCTATATTTAAGCTACCATCGTCAAGTCTTTTTGTAACCTTACTACGCAGATATCCTTCTTCCTGTTGTGTTACAAGGTTGAAGACCCTCCCCTTTTTTGTCTTAAAATTATACTCAAGTGCTTCTGATTCGAATGATTCTTCTCCCTGTTGAAATACAGGCCTCCCTATCATTTTACCCGTGGAATCAGGCCTCCCGGTAGCATAGATAACACCTGTTTCTGTATTGAGCACCATTGAGTCAGCTTTGAGAGTTATATCACCATAAGTGACAACTGCATCTTCAACAAGATATACTCGCTTATTTACAAGATCAGTTTTTCTATACCCTGAAGCATTATGCGTAATAGTTTTATCAATTGCATCAGTTGATATTTGAAGTGGTTTTAAAATTGTATCAACAACAGCACTGTCATTAAATATAAGTAATGTATCTCCCGGAATTTTTTCCTCCTGAGAAAAAATCATCATGCTCCTGATAAAATAAATCAGAAACACTAAAGAAAACCGTTTTAAGGTAGAAAAATACAACTTAAAATTCTATTTTTGCATTAACTGCTATAAAGTTACCGGCAAAACTAACACAATTTAATGTACATTTAATGGTCATACAGACTAAAAACGACCAACAGTCAGTTTCTATTATCAAAATTTCATTGTTGCTGATATCATTTTTCCTGGTCTTTACATCATATGCATCTTTTCCTGATGAGGCTTATCAAAAAAAAGAGTGGATTGTGGTTATTGATCCAGGGCATGGTGGAAAGGACCCCGGGGCATTGGGAAGTGTCAGTCAGGAAAAGAATATAACCCTTTCAGTAGCATTGAAAGCCGGTGAGTTAATTGAAAAAGAAATTAGTAATGTTAAAGTTATTTATACCAGAAAAACTGATGTTTTTGTTGAACTATCCAAAAGGGCGGATATTGCAAACAAAAACAAAGCAGATCTTTTTATTTCCATACATGCGAACTCACACCAGAACAGAAACACATACGGTGTTGAGACGTATGTTATGGGGCATCACAAAGATCAGCAGAATCTTGAAGTTGCGATGAAAGAGAACGAGGTTATTTTGCTTGAAAAAGACTACTCAACAAAATATGAAGGATTTGATCCCAGGTCCCCGGAATCTTATATTATTTTTACTTTAATGCAATCAGCTTTTTTTGAACAAAGTACCAATTTAGCTTCAAGCATACAGAACCAGTTCAAAGAACAGGTACAGAGATTCGACCGGGGAGTGAAGCAGGCCGGTTTCTGGGTTCTTTACATGACAACAATGCCCAGTATACTGATTGAGATTGGATTTATATCTAACCCAGCAGAAGAAAAATATCTTAATTCAAAACAGGGACAGGAGCAAATAGCAAAGGCAATATTTAATGCTTGTAGAGAGTATATCCTCGAAGCAGAAAAGAAAAGCGGAATATCTGCAATAAGAATGGATAATACTGATAATAAAAACAATTACGGTGATCAGAGTGTTCAGGCAGAGGCGGTACAAGCACACATTATTTTTATGGTTCAGGTTCTTTCTTCTTCCAGAAAAGTAGAAATTGCTCCAGGAAATTTCAAAAATCTGACAGATATAACTGAAATACATTCTGATAACCGTTACAGATATGCCACAGGGAAATTTTATACTTACGAACAGGCTGTTCAACACAGAAAAAAAATTGAGGCATTATATCCCGATGCTTTTGTAATTGCAGTAAAAGAAAACAAAGTGTTACCTTTGCAGGAAGCTTTGTCAGAAATCAGAAAAAAATAGACTCATTGCCATGAAAATTAAAATCTCAAATGAAATCAAGGTTGGAGTAGCTGCGATATTAACAATTCTGGCGTTTATTTATCTCTACAATTATTTAAAAGGGAAGGACCTATTCAGTTCTATGGCGAGTTATTATGTTATATATAAGGATATTAGCGGTTTGACTGAATCAAATCCGGTTGAGATAAATGGCTATAAAGTAGGAGTGGTTCAGTCGATATTCCTTATCAATGATAACAGTGGCAGATTACTAGTTGAATTATCAATAAAAAAAAGCTACAAGCTTCCACAGGGAAGTTATGCAGAAATAACTAGTGCTTCATTGATAGCAGGCATGAAAGTCAGAATTATCTTTGGTGAAGGGATTGGAGTTTACAATAATGGCGATACCATTCCGGGCAGATTGTCGGAACCAATTCTTTCAATATTTGAAAAGGAGTTCATCCCTGTTAAGAATAAAATTAATGATCTCCTTTATGTTCTTGATTCGACAATTTCAGGCATTAACACTCTGGTAAATTCGCAGGATTTAAAAAGGAGTATCTCAAATCTCAGCAGTACAACCGGGAACATTAATGAGATCGTAAGCACACAGAAAGATGATATAAAAAGTGCTATAAAAGATTTTTCTGATTTTTCAGAAATGCTTTCATCAAACGCAACAAAGATTGAGAAAACTATACAAAATCTTCAGACAATTACCGACTCAATGGCTTCATCCGGGCTGACTGAGTCTTTTTCTGAACTGAAAATCACCCTTGAAGAAACACGCAGGCTACTTGAAGGAATAAATGAAGGAAAAGGAACTGCCGGCCAGTTGATAACAAATGATACTCTCTACAGGAACCTTTCAGCAAGCCTTGAGAGCCTTGACAGGCTCCTGCGAGATATGAAAGATAATCCGAAAAAATATGTTCATTTTTCTATTTTCGGAAGAAAATAAGTTTTGAAAAAAATTTATTAAATTTATTGTTGCTTTTCTATTAACGCAATTTTTAATTGCGTGACAAAATAGTAGCACTAATCTGTTTTTTTATGTCTTTTTTCGAGTATTTATATAATATACTGTTATACATTAATAACCGAATAATTAATAATGTATTTAATTGATAATAAACTGTTTATAAAGATGAAAAAAAATTTACCTTCTAAACTGCTGATGATTAAATTCATATGTTTTTTTTAAAAAATCAAGTGGAAAAAAATTTTTTTTTCAGTTTTTTTTTTGCAAATATTGCTATCTGAATTTATATAAAAATTTGCCTTAAAAATTTAATTAACCTATGAGCAAAACTCACACTGAAGTTTGGAATAATTGCTTGAAAATAATTAAGGATATTATTCCATCAGTCAGTTATAAAACATGGTTTGAGCCTATTGTACCATTGAAACTTGAAAAGAATATTCTTACCATTCAGGTACCCAGTCCGTTTTTCTATGAATATCTTGAGGAACAGTATATTGATATTCTAAGAAAGACTCTCAGGAGGGAAATAGGTGCTGACGCGAAGCTTGAATATAACGTCATAATGGAAAATTCAAATTATGCTGACGGGAAACCATACACTGTCAAATATCCCTCCCGGAATAAGGCTGATTTGAATAACAAACCTGTACAGGTTCCATTTGAGCTTACTCAATCATCTATTAAAAATCCCTTTGTTATTCCAGGAATAAAAAAGATCCATTTTGATCCTAGATTAAATCCCGATTACAATTTTAACAATTTTGTTGAAGGAGAGTGTAACAGGCTGGCACGTTCTGCAGGTATTGCCGTTGGTAACAATCCAGGCGGTACGGCATTTAATCCGATGATGATATATGGCGATTCAGGTCTTGGTAAGACTCATCTTGCGCAGGCCATCGGAATTCTGGTAAAAGAGAAATATCCCGATAAAATTGTTTTGTATGTAAATGCTAATAAGTTTCAAACCCAGTTTACCGAATCTATAAGAAACAATAATAAAAATGATTTTCTGCATTTTTATCAGATGGTTGATGTTCTGATACTGGATGATGTTCATGAATTTGCAGGAAAGGAAAAAACTCAGGATACATTCTTCCATATTTTTAATCATCTGCACCAGTCGGGAAAGCAGCTTGTTCTGACTTGCGACAAACCCCCTGTCGAATTACAGGGTATGGAACAGAGGCTTCTTTCCAGATTTAAATGGGGTTTACTTGCAGATCTGCAAAGACCTGACTATGAAACTCGTCTGGCTATTCTCAAGAAAAAAGCTTATAATGATGGTATAGAACTGCCTGAAGAAATTTTTGAGTACCTGGCCGAAAATATAACAACCAACATCAGAGAGCTTGAAGCGGCATTGATTTCACTTTATGCACAGGCAACTCTCAATAAAAAAGAGATTACCATTGATCTTGCCAAAAAGATGGTAGAAAAACTTGTAAACACCTCTAAGAAGGAAATAACCATAGAATTTATCAAAAAAGTTGTTTGTGATTATTATAAAATTCCTCTTGAACAGATGCAGGGTAGAACAAGAAAAAGGGAAATTGTGCAGGCAAGGCAAATCTCAATGTACTTTTCAAAAAACTTAACAAAAGCTTCCCTTGCAAGTATTGGATCCTGTATCGGAGGTAAAGATCATGCCACCGTGCTTCATGCATGTAAAACTGTAAATAATCTGATTGATACCGATAAGCAGTTCAGGTCCCAAATTCAAGAGATTGAGAAAAAACTCAAACTCTAAGTTAAAGACAAGCTTTAAGTTAAAGAAATATTTATTAATATTTCGACTGTTCAGACAGGCTATATTTGTATTTAGTCCTGTATAGATTTTTTTCAATATTTTTAAATACTGGAGTCATTAGTTCTCGCAGCTATGTATCAGCTATGTAGAAGGTTTATAATATCAATTTTAGAGATATTAATAATTTGTTTTTTCTTCTTTATTATTAATACAGAGAATCAATAATTTAATCAAAAATGTAACTATAAATTGTTTTTTTTTCGTAAAATAAGTATATTTTTATACTGATTTTAAATTTCTGCTTCAGATGAAAGTGATTACAAAAATTACAAAATATTTTTCATTTCTTTTTTTGTTTTTTATTCTAACCTGTATAAGCTGTGCCTCTGCAAAGCAAAATCCATACTATAAAAAAAGAACCAGGGTATCGCACGTTAATACATCACAGCTTGGAAGAAACAGATATTTTTTTTCAGTAAATTACCAGAAAAAGCTCCAAAAGAGTATGAAGAAAAAAAGATAGGAGCTTTTATTCATCGAATTTGATGCTCAAGCCATCATACGCCAGCATAATCTCAGGAGGTAATTCGGAAGCGATTTTTTTATATAATCCCATCTGATGGCTGATATGAGTTAGAAACGCCTGCCTTGGCGAAATTTCTCTGATTATATTAACTGCTTCATAAAGGCTGAAGTGTGATATATGCTTTTCTTTTCTTAAAGCATTAATTACCAAATATTTAACTCCCACAAGTTTTTCCATGCTATCTTCAGGAATATAGTTAGCATCAGTGATATAAGCAAACGGACCTATTCTATAACCAAAGATTGGCAATCTGAAATGCATAACTCTTATTGGCAACAGTTCAAGTTCTTTAATCTGGAAAGTATTATTTCCTATTTCGTTGAGTCTCATTTTTGGTATTCCGGGATACTGATATTCAGCGAAAACGTAAGAATATTCTCTTCTAATTTCTTTCAAAACTCTTTCTTCAGCGTAAATATCGATTGCATCATGGGTTCTGTAATTAAATGCCCTTACATCGTCCATACCGGCTATATGGTCTCTGTGTTCGTGAGTAAGCACTATTGCATCGATATGGGTAACATTCTCTCTCAGCATTTGTTGTCGGAAATCTGGTCCAGCATCAAATACAATGGTTGTATTTCCTGTTTCCAGTAGCAATGATGTTCTGAGACGTTTGTCCCTTGGATCATCCGACTGGCAAACGTCACATTTACAGGCTATTACAGGCACTCCCTGTGAAGTGCCAGTTCCCAGAAAAGTAATTTTCACTTTTAAATTAAAATTGGTAAACAAACCTAATTTAAAATCATGAAACAGGCAAGAGTTTTTATAAGATGAAAATTTGTATCTTTTTTCTAACTTTACCAGAAATCAAATTAAATATCGGTTGGCAGGTTCTCTTTATCTTATTCCGGTTACATTAGGTGGTAACAATTTCCGTGAAGTTATTCCGGATTATGTTGTAAATATCACCCTTTCTTTGCGTCATTTTATTGCAGAGGATCTGAGAAGTGCAAGAAGATATTTGAAACTACTTAACCGGGATTTTCCCATTGATGATACAAATTTTTACATACTTGATGAGAATACAAAGGGAAAGGAATTTTCGTATTTTCTTGAGCCTTTGTTAAAAGGGCATGATATGGGTTTAATGAGTGAGGCGGGCATTCCATGCATAGCAGATCCTGGGGCCGATGTTGTGAGACTTGCTCATAAAATGAGTATAAAAGTAGTCCCGTTATCAGGGCCTTCGTCTATCCTGCTAGCCCTTGCTGCTTCAGGTTTTAATGGGCAGCGATTTGTTTTTCATGGATATTTACCAGTAAAAGAAGAAAGCCTTAGAATGAAGTTAAAGGAGATTGAAAAGAGAGCAGGGAAAGGAGAAACACAAATCTTTATGGAGACTCCTTACAGGGCACAGAGGATGTTTGAAATTATAACTACCACATGCAATTCCGATACCCTTTTATGCATTGCAGCCGATATTACATTACCAGGCGAAAGAATTAAAACCGACAGCATAAGTGAATGGAAGAAAAATCCCCCCGAACTTAAAAACAAACTGACGATTTTTTTATTAAATCGAAGTTGAGCTGTTTATTAAAAGAATATCCCTTATTTAGTTAGAGAATAAATAATTAAAAATAAAACATACAGTAATTATTATGAAGTTCAAATTATTGATTACGGTTCTTTTTCTGGCCTCTATCTATGAGCTTGGTGCACAAAAAATTGACATGAGTCTTTTTCATGGAATAAAGCCAAGAAATATAGGTCCTGCGGGTATGAGTGGCAGGGTTACTGCCATAGCTGTTGACCCACGCAATTATGATATCCTCTACATTGGAACAGCATCGGGTGGTTTATGGAAGAGTGTAAATGCGGGAACAACTTTCATTCCGGTGTTTGATGATCAGCCTGTAGCATCAATAGGTGCAATAGCAATAGATCCTTTACGGCCTGATATTGTATGGGCAGGAACAGGTGAGGGTAATCCTCGTAACAGTGTTACCGGAGGTTACGGAATTTATAAAAGTTATGACGGTGGAAGGACATGGAAGTTAATGGGACTACAGGAAACACGTCATATTCATCGTATTATTGTTAATCCTGTAAACAGTGATATAGTTTATGTGGGTGCACTTGGAACTCCATGGGGGCCAAATTATGAAAGAGGATTATACAAGACTACCGATGGAGGAATCACATGGGAAAAAATATTGTATACGGGAGAAACTGCAGGGGTATGTGATATGGTAATGGATCCATCAAATCCTGACAAACTTATTGTAGGGATGTGGAATCATCAACGATGGCCATGGTTTTTCAATTCCGGTGGGACTGGCACGGGAATTTACATGACAGTTGATGGAGGCAAAAATTTTATCAGATTAGAGGAAGGATTACCGGAAATAATAGGTAGAACGGGATTTGCGATAGCAAAAAACAGGCCTGAATATGTATATGCATACATAGAATCGAAACCCAGTGCCATTTACAGATCAACTGATGGTGGTTACACGTGGGAAAAAAGGGGAGAAAAAGGAATAGGTAACAGACCTTTTTATTATGCTGAGATATATGTTGATCCAGAAAATGAGAACAGGTTATATACTTTATATTCAGGCATTAATGTTAGTGAAGATGGAGGTTTGACATTTCCAACTTCCATTGCGACAAGGGTTCATCTTGATCATCATGCATGGTGGATTAATCCCAACAATCCATCTCATATGATTGATGGAAATGATGGAGGAATGGCGATAACATATGACATGGGAAAAACATGGCGTCATATAACAAATCTACCAGTGGGGCAATTTTACCACATTAATGTAGATATGGAGCAACCATATAGGATATACGGAGGGTTGCAGGACAATGGTTCATGGGTTGGGCCTGCATACTCATGGCATGATGGTGGTTTGATAAATGAGTTCTGGGACTTTCTTATAGGCGGAGATGGTTTTGATGCAATGCCGGTTCCCGGTGATCCCAGATATTGTTATGCTCAATCACAGGGAGGTGCTCTCAGACGAATTGATATATTAACAGGATACATGAAAGTAATCAAGCCTGCAGCCGATACCGGAGAAAGGCTCAGATTTAACTGGAACGCCGCCCTTGCCCAGGATCCTTTTGACAACAATACAATTTATTTTGGAAGTCAGTTTGTTCATAAAAGTACCAACCGTGGAGACACATGGGAAAAGATCTCCCCTGATCTTACTACAAATGATCCTGAAAAACAAAATCAGACAAAAAGTGGTGGAATAACGCTTGATGTTACAGGTGCAGAGAACCATTGCACAATAATTACAATTTCACCCAGCCGACTTGAGAAAGGACTGATCTGGGTAGGAACCGATGATGGTAATGTTCAGCTTACCCGGGATGGAGGTAAAACATGGACAAATGTGACAGATAATATAAAGGGAGCTCCCAGAAATGCATGGATACCACAGATAACTGCATCGAAGCACAATCCGGCTGAAGCTTTTGTGGTTCTGAATAATTACAGAACAGGAGATTACTCGGCCTATCTGTTTCACACAAACAATTACGGGAAGACCTGGACAAGAATAATTGACGACAATAAAGTATGGGGTTATGTATTATGTTTTGAACAGGATTTCAAGGAACCATCCCTGATGTTTACAGGTACAGAATATGGATTATATGTTAGTTTTGATGCAGGTAATAACTGGAACAAATGGATTAGTGGATATCCAACCGTTTCAACATACGATCTGGTGATTCATCCCCGGGAAAGCGATCTTGTTATAGGAACATTCGGGAGGTCTGTCTGGATTATTGATGATATTGTTCCTCTTAGAGAGATTGCAAGAACAGGAGGAAAAATACTTAATGAAACAATTGCTGTTTTTGATGCTCCTCCCGCAGTAATGGCGGCACAAAAAAACCTTCCGGGCTATTACTATAGAGGAGATTCATACTTTGAAGGAGCTAACAGACCCATTGCAAGCGTTATTACATTTTACGTCAAAGATACATTACCAGAAAAACTTAAGACAGAGATAATTGACAGTGACGGAAGTGTTGTAAGGACTTTTGAGACAGCTGTCAAAAAAGGATTTAACAGAGTAGAATGGAGGTTCGAAAGAGACCCGATGCCGGTAGCCGGACAGATTCAAAGGGAAATTCAGTCCTCAGGTCAAAATACAAGAATGAGGTTTTCAAGAATAAAGGCTTTACCCGGTGAATATAAAGTAAGAATGACATACGGTGGAATGAGTGATTCTGCAAAAGCAGTAATTGTTTCAGATCCCAGACTGCCTTTACCAGATACTTCAGAAATGAGAAAAAATTTTAAAAGGGCAAATGATCTGAGCAACAAAATAATTAACCTTAACAATCTGTATACCAAGTTTTTCAATATAAACAACACTATTACGAAGATAGATGAACTATGTACAAAAGATACAACATTCGCATCTCTGGTAAAAGACTTTCACAATTCATTCAAAAAGAAATATCAGGACATTGAAAGAAGACTTTCAAATAGTGATGCTGGTTTATTTCGAAAGATAAATTCCGCAAGAATTTTATATACGGCAACCGGTAAACTCAGTCAGGATGAGGAAAAAAATATTGATGAAGCATACAATGCCGAGAAGGAAGCTGAGTCACTAATAAATGAATTCTTATCAAGCGACTGGCCGGATTATGAAAAGAAGCTGGCTGAAAAATTGATTCCGCTGATTAAACTTATTCGTTGAGGTCAAGTGGTGGTTTGATAACGAAAATTTTATGATTTTATAATGCTATTTATTTTTCTTCACTGATAGAAGCTCTATTTCCCATAGTAATGGTGTATAACCAGGAATAACGCCCCATACCCCGTTGGGACCGTAAGCCAGGCTTGAAGGGGTTAGCAAGCGGGCTTTCCCTCCTTCCTTCATATATCTGAGTCCTTCATCAATGCCTTCCAGGATATCACCGGAACCCATTAGATGTTTCCATGGAATACTATCAGTAAGGTTTGTATCAAATACAACCCTGTCGAGAAACATTCCCTTATAGTAAAATGTAACAGAATCACCAGTTTCGGGTATCAAGCCTGTTCCTTCTGCAAGTTCAATACAATAAAGTCCGCTTGGTTTTCTGACAAAAGCAGTATCTCCAAGTGAACTGAGATAATCCTGAATCATTTGATCTTCTTGCTGTTTCCATGTTCCAATTTCACCGCAACTCACTACAAACATCAAAAGGATCAGTAGCCAATTTATCTTTTTAATATATATTTTCTTGAAATTCACACTATAAATGTTTTATTATTCTCTAAATGTTTATTTTGTTCCGGCTCTAACTGTATCAATTTCAATATCCCAGACAAGAGGAGTATATCCCGGGATGATAACCTGATAATATCCATATGAGTTATACCCGTAAAGACCAGCCGGGCCGTATGCAAGCGATGATGGAGTAATAAATTTCGCTTTTCCGCCATCTTTCATAAGCTTCACGCCTTCGTCAAGACCGCTTATGACCGATCCGGATCCAACAATGAAGCCAAACGGTTCTGCCTGATCAATATTTGTATCAAACAATTGGCCAGACAGCATTTTTCCTTTATACCACATAAATACAGTATCTCCAATAACCGGGGTTCTCCCATCCCCTTCGGAAATTGTCAGATAATACAGACCGCTTGCTGTCTTTGTATAAACTGTATCACCTATAGAATTAAGGTAATTTTCTATCAATTCATTCTCATCCTTCTCAAGTTTATTTCCAAAATCACATGAGTAACTAATTGTTAACAACAACAAGATAGTGATTGCAATAATATTCTTCATTTTATCGGGTTTATTAATTTATCAATACAAAATTAATTCATTTATGGTTAATTAATATTTAGTATTTATCAGGATTATTAAGAATTTTGACCTCATATACAACTACAGCTCTTGGGGGTATTGCGTTATCATCTCCGTGCAGTCCCCATGCAAGATATGGAGGGATGATGAAAAGTGCCTCAGCACCCGATTTGAGCATTTTCAATCCCTCGACGAGGCCAGGTTCAATATTTGTTTTCCCGATCTGAACCGTTCTGGGGCCAGTTTCATCTGACGAGTAACACATTTTACCATCGAGAAGATAACATTTATAATTCATTAAAATTTTGTCGTTTTCCTTGAAGCAGTCACCTGTTCCTTCATTAATGATTTTATACCAGAGACCAGAAGAAGTTTCCTTCATTTCAAGATTTCTCCTTTCGATGTAGTTAACAATTCTCTCCCTGTCTTTTTCCACGAAATAAGTATTAACTCTTTCCAGATCTTTACCAGTTAGCCTCCTGTTCAGAACGGAATTACCAGAAGGGTTATTGCATGAGAAAAGCAAAAATAAGATTCCTGATAAACTCAAAATTGTGATTTTTCTGGAGTAATCATGCATCATTTCCCCTTTCTTTTTTGAGTGCTTCAAGAAAATGTTTGATAGTGTTTTCAAGAGAATCGTTAGATTCTCCGCCCGCGGCATTATAGTGGCCACCACCATTAAAATATTTCTCCGCGAACTCACTAACGGAGAAATCTCCTTTTGATCTAAACGACAATTTAATATTATCCTCTCTTTCGGTTATAAGGGTTGAAAAGTCAATTCCTTTTATTGACAAAGGCAGATTTACAAAACCTTCAGTATCACCTTTGCGGTAATTAAATCTTTCAAGATCTGCAAGTGTAAGGTAGATATAAGCAGTATGGAATTCAGGGAGAAGAACCATTCTCTCATAAATCGAATACCCTAGTAGTCTTATTCTAGATTCTGAAAAATTATTAAACAACAGGTCATTAATTTTGTCCTTATCTATTCCGGTATCAAACAGATCAGCAATTATTCTGAATGTTTTGCCGTTAAAATATCCATGCTCAAAATTTCCGGTATCAGTAATAATTCCCACATAGATTGCTTCAGAGTAGTTTTTATCAACAAAATGGCCTTCGCTAATTGCCGAAACCAGTTCATGAACCAGTTCTGAAGTTGATGAGCGGGTATGGTCTGAAATCAGAAGGTTAGAAAATGATTCCGAATTAAGGTGGTGGTCAATAATTACCTTTTTTGCCTTTGATTTCAAAACATATTTTTCAGCTTCACCAAGGCGGTTCGATTGATTGAAATCAAACATTATTATCAGGTCGGCGTTCTCTATTAACTCCCGGCATTTTTTACGATCTCTGATAAATATGTTTATCCTGTCTGAACCATTCATCCATGTAAGAAACTCCTGAAGGTAATTAGGAGAAATCATACTGGTGTTTTTACCCCGTGAATTGAGATAGTGATAGAAGGCTAGCATTGATCCTGCTGCATCTCCATCAGGGTTAACATGACAAATAAGCAGAATATTATCAGCGTTATTCAGGTAATGAGATAATTCTTTTTTATATTTGTCAATATCCAGCACCGTTTGTTTTATAAAGGACGACAAAGATAAAAAAACTTAGAAAGCATACCAACGAAATTAAATAAACAAAAAATATGGCAAATAATCTTACACTGGCAATAATTAAGCCAAATTCTGTGAGGACAGGAAAAACAGGCCCTATTCTTTCAATGATTAATGAAGCTGGTTTCATGATAATTGCAATGAAGATGGTAAGACTAACCATGCAACAGGCAGAGCTTTTTTATGAAATACATAAAGGCAAACCCTTTTATGAGGGTCTGGTTGAGTTCCTGTCGAGTGGACCGGTTGTTGCAATGATACTGATGCATGAAAATGCTGTTGAAAAATTCAGGGAACTCATTGGCAATACTGATCCTGCTAAGGCTGCAGAAGGAACTATCCGCAGGATGTTTGGCGTTTCAGTACAGATGAATGCAATTCATGGTTCTGATTCGGATGAAAATGCCATCCGGGAAACAAATTTCTTTTTTGCTGAAACTGAAAGATATTATTAAGGCGTGTTTCTAACTAATTGAATAACCCTCTTAAGTAAGAATGGGTAATCAGATGCAAAATTTCAGGCTTGAGTAAAACATTTACTTCTGTCTGCGATTAAAAATTGTGAAAGTTTGCATTTACTTACCCGGAAATGATTTCAGGGCACTTATAATATAAACAGTGTGAAATATTACTCTATTTTCTCACCATTCAATAAAATTCTCCCTTTTTCTGCTTTTATCGGATGTCATACTTTAATTCATTTTATTATAATTTCACGAATTATCTGTTGCCCAGCTTCAAGGTTGATTTTTTCTTTCAAGGAGTCGCGAATCATCATTAATTCATTCCTTGCTACTGATGATTTAAGGTAAACAATCAGCACTCCATCTTTAATTGTTACCCGGGAAGTACGTGATGAAATTGCTTTACCAGCAATTTTCTCCCAGGAATCAATAATATTTAATTCAAGAAGTTTCCCTCCGATTTTCATTTCATTGATATAATCTTTAATGGCTTCAGCCAGGGAAATTGTTTTGCTGCGTCTCATTAGTTTACATTATTATTCAGGTCCGACACCATTTCTATTTTGTCATCTTTCTCAATTCTGAAAAGCCGGTGGTCAAGATTAAGATCTGATAATATTTTTTTCATTCTTGTCATATCGGTATCGGTAATGAATATTTGTCCAAATCGATGATTTCCGACAAGCTTAATAATTTTCTCAACTCTTTCCGAATCAAATTTATCAAATATATCATCGAGAAGGATTACTGGTGCAAAGCCTGCTTTTTTTCTAATATAATCAAACTTTGCCAGTTTCAGAGCCACAACAAATGACTTTTGCTGCCCCTGCGAGCCCTGGGTTTTCAAAGGAAAACTTTCCAATTCAAAAATCAAATCATCTTTATGAATACCGGCAGTAGTATACTGAAGAGTAAGATCTTTATTAAGTGATTCTGAAAAAAGTTCTTCAAAACTTTTATTGGATAACTGTGATTGATAAACAAGATTAACCTTTTCATTTTCACCTGAAATAAATGCATAATAATCATTAAAAACCGGTACAAGTTCTTCAATAAGTTTTAACCGACATTGATAAATATATTCCCCATACTTTTTCAACTGCAAATCATATACTGAAAGTACCTCAGGGTCAAATGAGCCTGATTTTCCGTAATCTTTCAATAAACGGTTCCTTTGTTGCAAAGCCTTATTATAGCTAAGCACTGAATCGAGATAAATTTGATCGTACTGGCTAATTATCTTATTCATAAATTTTCTTCTTTCTTCGCTTCCTTCTGTAATAAGAGCGCTATCGAATGGTGAAACCATAACAACCGGAAATTTTCCAACATGTTCTGTAAGCTTCCTGTACTCTTTGCCGTTTTTCTTGAAGAGTTTTTGTTTCTGGCGGTGAAATGAGCAAAAGATCTTATCTTCATTACCGTTGTCAACGAAGATGCCCTCTATAATAAAAAAATCACAACCGTGCCTAATATTGTTGCTGTCAATAATATTAAAAAAGCTTTTCGTAAGTGAAATATAATGAATCGCATCAAGTACATTGGTTTTACCAACACCATTATTTCCTGTGAAACAGTTTATCCTGGGTGAAAATTCAAAAATGGCTGTCGCGTAGTTTTTAAAATTTGTCAGCAAAAGTTTTTTAAGAAACATTACGCAAAATTTTTCAGATTCAAAGTTATTAAAAGTAATATAACTACTGTTTATCAGACAATTTTGT
The DNA here is from genome assembly GCA_020722575.1 of Rikenella microfusus. Taxonomy (GTDB): domain Bacteria; phylum Bacteroidota; class Bacteroidia; order Bacteroidales; family VadinHA17; genus LD21. The sequence goes on from DYKN01000002.1 coordinate 109,582, forward strand.
ACTGGACATCTCATTATTTCCGACATGCATTTATCAAAATCTTAAAGTATTATTTTAAAATATAGTTAAATGAATTACATTTGCGGCAATAATTTTTGAAGAGTGACACTTATGGCAAAGAAGAGTAAAAATTTAAATCCTCAGGGAATAAAGAATGTTGAACAGACATTAACCAGAACCGAACAATTTCTTGAAGAGAATTACAAACCGCTTTTAATTTCACTTGGAGTGCTGGTTGTACTGGTTGGAATCTTTTATCTTGGAAGGGTTATTCTTAATAAAAGGAACCATGAGGCCCAGTCGCAGATGTACCAGGCTGAAAGATGGTTTGAGATTGATTCTCTCAATCTGGCACTTAATGGTGACGGCAACTATCTAGGTTTCATTGATATAGCAAAGACATATCGATTTACAAAAGCAGGTAATCTTGCAAAATATTATGCAGGAATATGTTTTCTAAACCTCGGGCAGTATGAGGAAGCGGTAAGTTATCTGACAAAATATAATACGAAGGATCAGGTAATAAAATCACTGGCTATAGGTGCTATCGGGGATGCGCTTATTGAAATGGGGCAGATAGATGAAGGCATTACGAAGTATATTGAAGCAGCAGAAACAGGAAGCAATTCATTCAACACACCCCTGTTTTTGATGAAAGCTGGACAGATATATGAGATGCAGCAGAAATATGATGATGCACTTAAAGTGTATGAAAGAATCAGGGACGAATATCCTGAAAGTTCTGAAGGCACAAGTATTGAAAAATATATTGCGCGTGTTAAATTATTGATGAATTAGCAAAAACGACACAGGTTTTATAAATATTGCTGTCAATATTCTTAAACTGTTCTTTTTTCTTTTTAGCTGATATGTCCACCACAAATCTTTCAGAATATGATCCTTCAAAAGTTCCTGATGCTTCAGGAATGAGATTTGGCATAGTGGTATCAGACTGGAACAGTGAAATAACATATCGTCTGCTTGAGGGTTGCCTGAACACCCTTCTAAAACATGGAACATCAAGGGAAGATATTCTGATCAGGCACGTTCCCGGAAGTTTCGAGCTTACACTTGGAGCTCAGCTATTGGCTGAAAACGAAGATGTAGATGCAATTATCTGCCTGGGTTGTATAATTCAGGGAGAAACACCTCACTTTACATATATTTGCCAGAGTGTAAGTATGGGGATTACGGAACTTAATATTGATTATAATATTCCTTTTATTTTCGGAGTTCTTACTACCAACAATTTTGAGCAGGCCAGAGAAAGGGCCGGCGGAAAATATGGTAATAAAGGTGATGAAGCAGCCATTACAGCAATTAAGATGTCGGCCTACAAAAGGGATATTGAATCCTGATTCCAATAATTTCGAATAGAATGTTGAATTATTATTTTTTTCAAAGCCTAATTGTGTGAGATTGTTGGTATATTACTTAGATAAGCACTTTTAAAGATAACACAACCTTTCGTTATCACATTCTTGACTCCCCTGCCACCAATGTTCATTTATTCTGATAGGTAAGAAAAATTAACAATTTAAATTTATGGCAGACACCTTAGAATTAAAATATTAATCTGCTAAAACCTCCTGCACAGGTTTATATAAGGACAATATCGACATATATATTTATTCTCGGTCATTTTGAACGGCTCTTTGGGGTCGAATATTTTTTTCACCAAATTACGAAGCAACTCTATAAAAGGCTCCCTGATAGATTTATAATTATCAATATTCATTTCTCCCTGATTTTGCTTTATAACAAGAGTGCCTGAATAATCCAGATCGGTTAATTTTCTAACAGTATAGATTACCGGATAAATATTTTCTTCCCGGTATTGACTTTGACTGTAGAGTATTTCGCAATAAATAAGTAGCTGAAGCCATTCTTTTGCTCGATCCTTTTTAATTTCATCAAAAAGTTCTTCAAGTGATTTTATTTTAGGAATTATATCCCCTGTCTTGTAATCAATAATTCTTAGTGAATTGTTAACTCTGTCAATCCTGTCAATTACTCCTCCAATTTTGATTGTATTTGAATTGCCTGAGTTTCCAAATGACAGCTGTGTATCAAAAAGTTTCTCAAGGCTTTCTATAATAAGAGGTGTCGATTTTGCATCCTTATCAAGAATCATTTTTATATATTGTTCAAGAATATTAGCAGCAATTTGCTCTGAACCGCTAAGCTTTTCATTAGTTAGAGGGTGGAAAGTTTCAATTATAAGTTCCTTTATTTTACCACTGATAATATTACTATTGGCAGAAATTCTGCTAATAGTATTTTTATCAACAGTTCTCCCGATATAAGGCGAATAGATTTTTTCCATTACCTTATGAAGCATAATCCCGAATGATGCGGGATCAATTCCTTCAAAAATTTTATCAGGTTCTTTAATATCACAGATGTATTTATAATAAAATTTCATCCTGCAGGTTAGCCATGCGTTTATTGCTGCAGGGGAAAAAACGGTATCCTTCGAGTTCAGATATTTTTCTTCAAGAATTTTCTGGTGATTCTCATTTCTTTCGGTAATTTCAGGGAATGGAATTTTTGCTCCAATTTCATAGCCTGAGCTACTTATTTGTGGAGGGTTCTCGTACAAATAACGAAGTTGAAGGAGAAACCTGCTCATTTCTCCTGTTCTGAGCCCATCATCATTTGAATTGAATATGAATACAACATTTTCTGCTCTATGAAGCAACCGGTAGAAATAATAAGAATAAACCGAATCCTGATGTCGTAAGACAGGAAGGCCGAATGCTTCACGCAGGCTCCATGGCAAATAAGATAACGAACTTGAACTTCGTGGCAATATCTCTTCGTTAACTGATAGCATAATGATATTTTTGAAATCAAGTACGCGGGTTTCAAGAAGCCCCATAATTTGTAGGCCCGACAGCGGTTCACCGGTAAAAGGGACAGATAAATTTCTGATAATATTATCAAAAAGTCTTGCCCATGTTGGAATGTTCATATCTATTTTAGAGGCAGAAATTATCATCTCAAGCCTGTTCAGAACCTGCAAGGTTCTGAATAAAAATTCGTTATGAAGCAAATCCTTTGTATTGAGCTCACTTTCATTTTTATCACCCCCTATAATATATTGACTTTCTAAGACATTTTTAAGATATAAAGGTATTTCAGTCTGAGATTCAATTCTTCTGAAAATAATGTTTAGCTCAGGAGTCAGGCAAAGTTCTTCCTGCTGGATCCATGGTTTACCCTTTGATTGGGCAGACGAAAGAATAGTCCGGCTTTTATATTGCTCTTCGTCGGAGAGGAAAGAATGATTGAGAATTTTAGCGACATCATTGAAAGCGAAAAGAATCTTTCCGTTTTCATTTCTGGAGTTTTTCTGAAGTGATAACAGGTTTTTAACAAAACTATATATCGGGCTGAACCTTAGAGGATAACCCATTGTTATATTTACATCACCAACATTATCTGGAATTGATGTTATAAGCGGTATAAGAAGATTCTCATCGGCTAGAATTATTGCGGTATCACTTGCATCTTTATTATCTGAATGTCCAAATTCTTCAAGAAGATCAGGTATTAGTTTCACCTGTGAAACATCAGAGGTGGTATTGATAATTTTCTTTTTAACATTTCCTGCAGTAGGTTCTGAAAGTAAGGTTCTGTAATTCCAGTCGTCGGGCATATCATTTCCGAATTCAGATAAATTGGCTCTGATAAAAAAACCGGCAGAATGATCAGAATTATTAATATAAACCTCATCGTAATCCCAGTAAAATTTTGCTCTGTTGTTTTTCTTAAGATAATGGAAAAGAGTTTTTTCACATTTATTCAGGGCATTGAAACCGACAAAATGGAAAGTTTCCCATTCTTCAGGTACCGGAAATGTTCCTGAAAGACATTTTTCTGCCACCTCCCTGAATATCATTCCTTCGTAAGCGAGTCTTTTGTCCGACAGGTTTTTTCTGAAGTTTTTATAGAGATCTTTCAGGATATTCCATGTATTAATAAAATCTTTTTTCTCATCAGTAGAACTTCCTGCATTAAAGTTTCTCCAGAATTGTTGCAAAATTTTTATTTGTTCTTCTGTCAGTTCGCCAAATTTTTGGTCAATATTTTTAAGATCTGAAAGATTCGTAAAAATATTTTCTGCATTAACCAGGTATTTATCCACATCATCAAAATCATTCAGGAGCATCTCACCCCAAAAATAAAAGCTATCGAATGATTCTGACTTTTGCACAAGTTTGCTGTACTCATTATAAAGTTCAAAAACCAGTAATTCATTTTCTGCTATTCTGAGATCTGAAAATAATCCAAAAAGTTCATTTATAGTCTTAATTTCAGGTGACCATAAAGGTTTGTCTATTTTTGACGTCAGGTATTTTTTAAAGAATATTCCTGCTCTTCTATTAGGAAAAATGATGCATTGCTTTTCAATTCTTTCATTGTATGATTTAATAATATGGGCTGCAATATGTTCAAGGAAGGATTTCATTATAAATATTTCTTTAATTGATATTTTATACAATTCAGTTCTGAATCAGGTTTTGTGAAAGTATCATAATTGATTTTTACATGCTTCAATAAGATCTGTCAGTCATAGAAAACTACAATTTTTTGTTTTGATTTTATAATTTTTTACCGTATAGCTTCCCCTGCCAGGTATTTAATTCTTCCATTTTTTTTTCGATAATAGATGTTATCTGATCCGATCTTCTGTTGTTCCAGTTTCTAACGGTCAGCATACGGGGAGGAGCTTCACCTGTAAATCTCTCCACAATAATCTCAGGATTCAATCTTTCAAGAAATTCAATAAAGAATTCAATGTATTCTTCAAATGAAAAGAGTTTAAACATATTCGGGTTTTCCAGATATTCTTTTTCAAGTGCGGTATCTTTGATAATTTGCAGTTGATGGAATTTGGCAAGATGAATTGGCAGTTGGGAGATAATATCCGCCTCTTTAAGCAAATCGCTGCGGGTTTCTCCAGGCAGTCCCAGGATGAAATGAGCACCTGTGGTAATTCCTGCTGAAGTTGTTAAAGTTAATGCTTTAACTGAATCGTTAAAAGTATGGCATCTATTGACTCTTTTAAGGGTTGAATCGTAACATGATTCGATACCATATTCCACCACGATATAATATTTTCTTGCAAGTTTACTGAGGTAATCTATTTTATCTTCATCAATACAATCGGGCCTTGTGCCGATTACAAGGCCTTTTATTCCGGGGAATGAGAGGGCTTCTTCATAGAGTTTTCTGAGTTTTTCAAGCGGGGCATAAGTATTTGAGAAAGTCTGGAAATAAGCAAGAAATCCTGCTGCACGTGGGTATCTTTTATTAAGAAAATCAATTCCTTCCCTCAGCTGCTGGGAAATGCTTTTAGAAGGGTTGCAATAGGAAGGGCTAAAAGCCTTATTATTGCAGAATGAACAACCACCTATTCCTTTAGTACCATCTCTGTTAGGGCAGGTTAACCCTGTATTAATACTCACCTTTTGAAGTCTTCCACCATAGATCCTTCTTAAATAGTCTGAATATGCATTGAATCTCCGGGATGTTCCCCATGCAAAAACTTGATGATTTTCCTTCTGGTGAATCATTCCACGTTCCTGATTACATTATCATCAACATACCATAAAAAGGCCTCAACATTTTTGTATCCCATATCCTGCAGCAGTTTACGGTAAAGAGTAACCTGTTCATAATGTTTCTTTTCCTCAGTTCCAAATTTAAAATCCACCAGTATTATTTTATTTTTCAAAAAAATTACCCTATCAGGTCTGTAAACGGCTCCCCCGGGAGTTAAAATTTCAGGTTCAGTCAGCACTTTGTTTTCGGGGTTGAACCAATCAGATACTAATGGATTTCTGACCTTATCTGCTAACCTACCTATAATATCTTTGCCTTCCTCCTCTCCTATTCTTCCGTCAACTACCATTTTTTCAACGGCAACTTTTATATCCTTAATAGTTATCACGGAAGCAAGTATTTCATGCATAATCTTTCCATAATTAAGTTTGATCTGTATTCTATCTTCCTTGCTGGTAAACCAGTTTTCTCCATGGAATCTAAGTCGAAGACTTTTGATATTATCATTTACAAAATAGTAACTTGTACTTATTACACCTGAATCATCTTTAAGAATACCTTTAGTTTTACATTCTGGCAATTCACCAGCAATAAAAACTCCATCATTTTTATTATAATGTTCGTACAAATTCAAAAGAGGGTAATTATTTCCCGTTTCAATTTTTTCAGGAGTTTTTTCAGGAATTTTTAGAAATGCCTGTTTCACCCATGATGCAACAGTTGTTTCTTTGCCATCATAGCAAAAACCTGTAAGAACTTCTTTCGGGCGGGTAAATGCTACATACAATAGGTTCAGATTATCAATGTTAGAATATAAAGTTTCATAATAATAATCATTTTCAAAAATTGAATACTGAAGGGCTTTTTTATATTTAACAGGTACAGGTCCAATATTTTTTAAAGGCTCATATTCATGGCGGATCCAAATTATAGGATTTTCCCTGCCATGGCCTATATGCCAGGAAATGAATGGAATAATTAAAGCTTTAAATTCAAGTCCTTTGGCTTTGTGAATTGTCATTACCTTAATTGAGTCCTGATAGTCAGATAATGAAAGAGATTTTTCTGCTCCGTAAATAGTCCACCATTCAATGAATGAGGGTATATCAGAAGAGTTATTTATTGAAAATTCGTATACCAAGTTTTGAAATGCACTTAGAAATGCACAGTTTTCTTCAGTTACGCCAAGATTAAAAAAATGTATAATATTTTCGACAGCCTCATAAACAGACTTTTGTTTCAATTTATTAATAAATTCATTCCAGCCCTGTGGGAAAATTTTATCAATATTTTCGAGAAAATTAGTAATATCAACAGCAAGTTCAGTCTTCCCAATTGCCATAAGGTAGTTTCTGACCATAACTGCTTTACTGATTTTGTCATCAGGATTAAGAAGATAGCCAAACAGTGCAATAATAAAACTCACTGAATGAGATTTATTTAAAAACAAAGAATCACCAGATACAATGCTATAATTATATTTTTCTTTTTTTTCGTCATCAGCTTTAGAGCGGTACTCAATAATTGAATTAATTACTCTGGCGCCTTCACTATTAAATCGCACAAGAATGCCAATATCTGAGGCTCTGTAACCACTGTCCTGAAGGTTTTCGATCAAAGAAGGCAATTTCTCAAGGACTACTTCTTCAAAGGATTTAATATCATCTGATTTTATGAATTCTATTTTAATATATCCCCCTTCTTTCCCTTCAGGACATTTCTGGCAGGCATCTATATAAAGTTTGCTCAAGTTTGTCTTATCTCCTTTAATTTGATGTGATTCTTCAATAACTGAAGGCAAAACTGAAAAAAGTGAATTATTAAATTCAACAATATTTTTAAGGCTCCTGTAGTTTGTCAGAAGTTTCTTATCAGTTATTCTTCTTCTGTCAATCTGTTTCTCAAGATTGTACATTATTCTCCAGTCGCCGTTTCTCCATCGATAGATTGATTGTTTGACATCGCCCACTATCAGGTTATCGTGGCCATTAGCCATGCTATTTAAAATAAGAGGCAAAAAATTATTCCATTGAATTACCGATGTATCCTGAAACTCATCAATCATAAAATTTTCGAAAATATTTCCTGCTTTTTCATAAATGAAAGGGGTTTGATCACTTCCAATAAGACGGTACAGTAGTTCTCCCGAATCAGAAAGCAGAAATTTGTTTTCGGCAGATGTGATATTACGAACATTTTTGAGAATATCTGAAAGAATACCAAGAATATAGATATTTTCTAAAATTAAACTTGCACTATTTGCCTCAACATAATTATTGTTATAGAATTGCAGAAGATCAATGAATTGTTCACCGAATCCGTCTTTCAGGGCTGAATTCAGTTCCCCGGTCATTTTTCCTTTGGCTGTCCATAATGGAGGATCGTCAAAGAGCCTGTCAAGTGTGTTGGGAAGCGGTTCGTACAAAGAAATATTTTCATTCAGGTATTTTCTCATGAAAGCTGAAATACTTCCTCGACTTCCACCAAAAAACATATCATCTGTAACAGCATGTTTGTCAAGTATACTGCGGCACTTTTCAATACGATTTTTAAGTTCCGAAGCAAATTTTTTCTTAATTTCTTTGAGATCTTCAATAAGGTTATTAAGAAGGTTACGATCTTGTAATTTGCTTTTCTCTTCATCTGTCATCAATCGGAAAGTTTCCCTGAAAATTTCTTCTGCAAGTTTTCCAATATCAGCTTGAATATTCCAGTTTTTACCTTCTTCAATTCTTTCCAGGGCGTATCTGGTTAACCATTTAAGAAGAGATTCATCATCAGCTACATCATCGACAGTGTCAGCAACTGCCTGTGATAAAATATATTTATGATCAATTTCAATGAGATATCCATGGTGAAGTCCTATTTCTTTTGTAAAAACTCTTAATACATGTTGAAAGAAGCTGTCGATTGTTCCAATATTAACAAAAGAATAATCATGTAGAATTGAAAAGAGAATTTCTTTTGATTTAGCCTGAAGCGTATCAAAAGTGAATCCGGTTTTTCCCATTAGTTTTTCAGCTGTATGGGTTATTTCACCTTTTGAAATAAAGTAAAGCTGATCCAGTATTTTAAGTTTCATTTCTGCAGCAGCTTTATTGGTAAAAGTTACTGCCAGGATTTTTCTGTACGCAGGGCCTTTAGAGGTAAAGAGTTTTAAAAGAAATCTGAATGCCAGTTCTGTTGTTTTTCCAGAGCCTGCAGAAGCTCCGTATTTTATCAAGACGCCGGTTCCCATACATTTGTAAAGATAGACATTTTGAAAATATCTATCTTTGTCGCATGAAAGAAAGAATAGTAGTTGGGTTATCGGGAGGTGTTGATTCCAGTGTTGCCGCATGGATTCTGAAAGAAAAGGGTTATGAAGTTGCCGGCCTTTTCATGAGAAACTGGCATGATACAACAGGGCTTCTTCAGAGTGAATGTCACTGGGAAGATGATGTTATGTTTGCTGAAATGGTAGCAAAAAAAATCAATATTCCGTTTCATTTTGTTGACCTGAGTGAACAGTACAAAAAAAGGGTAGTTGACTACATGTTTTCGGAGTACAGAGCTGGCAGAACTCCCAATCCTGATATATTATGCAACAGGGAAATCAAATTTGACTCATTTGCCATAGAGGCAGAAAAGCTGGGTACAGATTATCTTGCAACGGGTCATTATTGCAGAAAAGATGAAATTAATGTTGAGGGAAAAACGATATACCGTTTGTTATCAGGGAAAGATGTGAATAAGGATCAGAGTTATTTTCTCTGCCAGCTCAGTCAGAAACAATTATCAAATGTATTGTTTCCGGTTGGTGAAATGAGTAAAAAAGAGGTCAGGGATTTAGCTGCCAGATTAAAGCTCCCCACGGCACATCGTAAAGATTCTCAGGGAATATGTTTTATAGGAAAGGTACATCTTCCAACTTTTCTTCAGCAGAAAATTGCTCCGGCTATAGGAGAAATAATTGAAATACCTGCTGAAAATATTTTGCAAATATCAGATAGTGAATATACTGGTAACGAAATAAATGAAGAATTTCTCAGGAAGGCAGTTGCTCCCTATTATTTGAATCCAGAGATGGGAAGCGTTATAGGTCAGCACAATGGAGCCCATTTTTACACAATTGGTCAGCGGAAAGGTATAAATATCGGTGGGTACCGTGAACCACTCTTTGTAATAGGAATTGATACCTTTAATAATATACTTTATGTTGGCCAAGGGCAATCACATCCCGGATTATACAGGAAGGGTCTTTTTATTAAGAAAGGAGATATTCACTGGATAAGGGATGATATGGTTATGGTCGATGGTGAGAGCAGGGAGTATATGGTAAGAATAAGGTATCGTCAGCCTTTGCAGAAAGCAAGACTTTTTGCAAGGAAAGAAGGCATATATGTTTTATTCAACAAATTACAGCGAGGTATCACTCCCGGGCAGTTTGCTGCATGGTATGATGGTGATGAGGTTATTGGCTCAGGGGTAATACTGGCATGAGCAGGAATATTTTTTATCAGGATAATCTGTTTTTATAGTCATTATAAGAAAAACTGCGGATCAGTTTGAATTTACCCTGTTTAGTCCAGATCCCTATTGAAGGATGATTAACGCCGTTGAAAGTAGTAGTTTTGACCATTGTATAATGGATCATATCCCAGAATACTATTCTGTCGCCAGGTTTCAGTTCTCTGTCAAAATCCCAGTCGCCCATATAATCACCTGAAAGGCAAGAGTTTCCTCCCATACGGTAGGTATATTTGCCTTTTCCTGGTTCTTTTGCACCCAGTATTATGGGCTTGTATGGCATTTCAAGGCAATCGGGCATATGTGCAGTAAAAGAAACATCGAGCATGGCGGTTTTTATATTGTTGTTTTCAACAATATCTTCCACTGTGGCGACAAGTTCTCCTGTTTCCCATGCAAATGCACTCCCTGGTTCAAGAATTACTTTTAGTCCCCATCTTTTTCTGAATTTTTTGAGAAGATCAATTAGATGATCCACATCATAATTTTTTCTTGTTATTAGATGGCCGCCACCCATATTTATCCATTTGATAAAAGGGAAAAATCTGCTGAATTTTTGCTCAACCACCTTAAGTACTTTTTCCAGAATATATGAATCGTTTTCAAAAAGGACATGAAAATGTAAACCTTCAATATTTTCAGGCAATCCTTTTGAAAGAGATTCTGCTGTTACTCCAAGTCTTGAGCCGGGAGAGCAGGGATTGTATAAATCTACGCTTATTTCCGAAAACTCAGGATTTATTCTTAGGCCCGGAGATATTTTTACCGGTGATTTTTTAATATAAGGGAAAAATCTGTGGTATTGTGACAGGGAATTGAATGTTATATGAGAGCTGAAATTAAGAATTTCAGGAAATTCTTTTTCTTTAAACACCGGGGCATATGTATGGGCTCTTGTTCCGATTTCCTCAAAGCATAATCTAGCTTCATGGAGTGAGCTGGCGGCAGCACCGGAAATATATTCACGAAGGATTCCAAAGACTCCCCACATGGCAAAGCTTTTGAAAGCAAGGATTATTTCAACATCGGCTTCATCAGCAACGTGTTTAATCAAAGATAGGTTATTTCTGAATCTTTCTTCATCAATTACATAACAGGGTGATGGAATAACTGTATAGTCTATTGCCATTTCACAAATGACTAAATGATTATTTACAGTTCAATGTCCACATCATGAAGTTCAACCCATGGCAGGCCGAGCTTATTAAGTTGTACCATAAAAGGGTCAGGATCAAACTCTTCCACATTATAAACACCAGGTTTTTTCCAGATTCCCTGAAGATACAACATGGCGCCGATTGTTGCAGGGACTCCTGTAGTATAGCTGACTGCCTGCGTTCCGGTTTCATTATATGCGGCTTGATGACTGCAATTATTATATATGTAGTATGTTTTTTCTTTTCCGTTTTTGATCCCTCTGATACGACATCCGATAGAAGTTTCTCCTTTATAATCTTTTCCAAGGTCTCCGGGGTCGGGAAGTACAGCTTTCAAGAATCGAATCGGTATTATCTCCCTGCCTTCAAACCATACCGGTTCAATACCAGCCATACCAATATTCTGAATTACTCTCAGGTGTGTAAGATATTCCTGGCTGAAGGTCATCCAGAATCTTGCCTGTTTGATAGTCGGAAAATTTTTTACAAGTGATTCAAGTTCCTCATGATATATAAGATACGATTCTCTCTGTCCGATGTTCGGGTATGTTAATGGTTTATGGATTTCATGTGGTTGAGTGTAAATCCATTGTCCGTTTTCCCAGTATTTTCCTTTCTGTGTTACTTCGCGGATATTAATTTCGGGATTAAAATTAGTTGCAAAAGGCTTTCCATGGTCGCCTGCATTACAATCGACTATATCGAGATAATGAATTTCGTTGAAATGGTGTTTGGCTGCATAGGCTGTAAAAATTGAAGTTACGCCGGGATCGAATCCGCATCCCAGTATTGCTGTTAATCCTGCATTTTTAAATCGGTCGAAATAAGCCCATTGCCAGCTATATTCAAATTTTGCTTCATCGAGGGGTTCATAATTGGCAGTGTCGAGATAAGATGTTCCTGTTTCAAGGCAGGCATCCATAATATGGAGGTCCTGGTAAGGTAATGCAACATTTATTACTATATCAGGTTTAAATGATTTAAGCAGTTTAACCATTTCAGGTACCTTATCTGCATCCACCTGCGCTGTCCTGATTCTTTTTCCTCCAATCCTTTCAGCTATTGCGTCACATTTCGATATAGTACGGCTTGCCAGCATTATTTCATCAAATACTTCAGGAAGGGATGCTGCTTTATGAGCAACAACAGTACCCACACCTCCGGCACCTATTATTAAAAGTTTTCCCATACTTTAACTGATACTTTAGATTAATACAACACAATTTAAATATAAATCACCTTACGGCCAAATATAATAATTTTCAACTGTTAAAATTCTGATATCAATCCTAAGATTTATTTTCCCTGTCCTGATAATATAAATTTATATCTTTGTTTTTCTTTTATTGCTCAATATGAGACCTGTTAATCTGCCAGTAATATTTCGTATTCTGGGTAATATTCTTGGTGTTGAAACAATGGCCTTTCTGTTATGCGTACCTGTTGCATTGTACTATCAGGAAACATTTATACCGTTTATTATTTCGGCTTTAATCACTGCAACAATATCAATTGTTATGCGAATTTTCTCAAAAGGGGCCAGAATGAATAACATAACGCATCGCGAAGGATATCTTTTTGTCTCTGCAGGATGGTTGATTTTTTCACTTGCGGGCAGTTTGCCTTTTCTTATCAGTGGAACACTAAGCAGTTTTGCTGATGCATTCTTTGAATCTGCTTCCGGTTTTACAACAACAGGTGCATCAGTAATAAAAGATGTTGAAATTCTTCCGAGGTCGGTTTTGTTCTGGAGAAGCCTTACACACTGGATCGGAGGACTTGGAATCATAGTATTGGTAATCATAATTCTCCCCTCGTTCAAGATTACTAACTACAGCATTTTCAGCATGGAATCGTCACTTAAAGAGAAGTTTCATCCAAAAACAAAATCAATAGGACTGAGACTATTATATATATATCTGGGACTTACAATAGCTGAAACAATCCTATTATGTCTTGGAGAAATGGATTTGTTCGAAAGCATCTGTCATACCTTTGGCACGGTAGCCACTGGAGGATTTTCAACAAGAAATTCAAGCATGGCTGCATTTTCAAATTACAGCCAGTATGTGGTTGCAGTTTTTATGTTCCTCTCGGGAATAAGTTTTGTTGTTTATTATTATATATTAAAATTCAATTTCAGAAAAGTTAAGAATAATGAGGAATTATGGTTTTACCTTGGAGTATGCATTATTGCTACTATAATTGCTGTCTCGGTTTTATTTGCCAAAGCCGGGAAACCAATGCATCTTGCTTTCAGAGAAGGTATGTTTCAAGTAATTTCAATAATCACCACTACTGGATATTCAACAGCAGATTATTTGACCTGGCCTGCTGCGGGAACAACATTGATATTTCTTCTTTTCTTCACAGGAGCATGTACAGGTTCTACTACCGGTAACATAAAAATGGCCCGGCATTTGATTGTTCTGAAAAATGTAAAGGAGATATTCAAAAAAATCATTCATCCTAATGCCATTATCCAGATCAAACTCAATGAAAAAGTTCTTGATTGTAACACGAATACATCAATAATAAATTTTGTTATTATATATTTATTTGTATTTCTTATTTCCTCGGTAATTATCTCCATAAATGGACTTGATTTACTTACATCGGCCAGTGCAGTTGCTTCGGCTCTGGGTAATATTGGACCTGCTTTTGGTAGTTTAGGACCATTGTTTAATTTTTCAGCGGTGCCGGTTTTTGACAAAATATTATTCAGTCTACTGATGATTTTCGGAAGGCTTGAATTAATGACTATTATTGTGTTGTTTTCACCTGCATACTGGAAAAAATAACCATTTGCAATTGCTTTCATGAAAAAAACTTACGCGCATTTTTAAGGTTTTCTGGTGTACCAATATCAAAGAAAAAGCTGTTATCTCCCGAAAAGCAATATATTTTTTGATGTTTAGCAAGCTCAAGGTAAAGTGAAGTCATAGAATAAATTCCTTCTTTCATAAAATTAAAAATTGCTGGGCTGGCAACATGAATTCCCATAAATGCTATTTCATGAGGATTTCTACATGTTGAAACCATAATTTCCTCCCCTGTCTCCCTGTTTTTCCATCCTACAATCACTCCTTCGCTACTGGAAATAAACACTCTTGAATCATCAGCATTTCTGACAGCAAGTGTTGCAATTCCTTTTTTGCGGAGATGAAAACTGTAAAGTGCTTTGAGATTCAGGTCAGTGATTACATCAACATTATATAACAGGAAGGGTTTGTCATCAAAAAACCATCTGGCTTTGAAAAGCCCACCACCTGTTTCAAGAAGTTGTTCACTTTCATCTGAAATAGTAAGTTTGAATCCCATTTTTTTTATTTTTTCAATCTCTTCCTTCATTTTATCAGGATGGTGATGGATATTGACAATGATATCATCGAAACCATAGGAAGTTATTTTCTCCACAGCTATCTGAAGAGCTGATTTTCCATTAATTTCAATGAGCGCTTTAGGAATATTTTCAGTTATCTCTCCAAGTCGGGTACCTCTACCTGCCGCAAAAATCATAGCTTTCATACAGGAAAATTGATGTTTAAATATGTTATCGGTTGATCTGAACAGACAATTATCTGAAACTATCTTATTTCGTGATGAAATACTATCACATCTGCGAGTTTTTCCTGTCTCAGCATTGCTGCAATCCTTTCCGCGCAATAAACCGAAGATATCCTGCCTGTGGAGCATCCGAAACATACTCTGATAGTTTTTTTTCCTGAAATTCCTTCAGAAACAAGTGCACCTGATATCATTCTGAAAGCATTTTCGACAAGTTCAGTTGCACCCTTTGAATAATCAAGCAGGTTTGTGGTTAATATATCTTTCCCTGTCAGAGTTTCTGATTTTTCAGTTTCAGCGGGCAGAATAATATGCCGGCAGTCGAACATAAATCCTCCGTCAATGCTGAAGGTTTCGGGGATTCCCTTATTAAAACTAAAACTTTCAATAATTACTTCAGGTTTTGGGTGAAAATTGAGGTCTGCCTTACTCCAGCGTTCTGAAAGTCTTTCAAAGATCTTTGCGAGTTCGGGTAAATCATCCCTCAGGTTTGAGCCGACAAGCAATCTTTCAAGTTGTCTTACCGCCGGGGGGATACTTGATGTAAAATTAGGCTTTCTTTCATAAAGGCCTCTGAAACCATAAGCTCCAAGAGCTTGTAGAAGTCTAACTATTCCAAACAGTCGGTATTGATCTATAAAAGATTTTTTTTTGAGAGGAAGTTTCTTATTCAGAAGTGTAAAATAAAAATCGAGAAGTTCATTATGAATGTTCTGGTTCAGTTCGACGTAAGGATCAAGTAAGAGTGAAGCCACATCATAGTGAGGAGCACCTTTTCTACCACCCTGAAAATCGATGAACCATGGAATGCCATCTTTTATCATTATATTTCTTGACTGAAAATCGCGGTAAAGGAAGCCTTCTGACCAGACACTGCCAATCCTGTAAGCAAGTTTCATAAAATCTTCCTCGAGCAACTGTTCATTAAATCCCGTTGCTGACAGTTTAAGGAACATATATTTAAAATAGTTGAGGTCCCACATTACCGAATTTTTATCGAATTTTTTCCTGGGATAGCAAAGGTTGAAATCAATAACATTTAAGGTATCGAACTGAAATCTTATCAATTCTCTGAGAATATCGGAATACATTTCAAAAATTTGCTTTTCGCCCTGGTTCGATTTTCTTTTTTCATTTACCCACATGCAGAGGTCGAGATCGCCGAGGTCTTCTGTGAGGTAAACCATTTCATCAGGCAGATAGCTGTATACTCTGGGGACTCTCAGTCCACATTTTGTAAAGGCAGCTGCGAAGCCAGTAAAAGCATCATTTTCTTTTCTGCTAGGGTTCCATACTCCAAGCACTGAGAAATCACCTCTGACCATTCTGCAATAAATCCTGTCTGATCCTGATTTAGGCAGCACAGTTAGTGATTCAGGACTTTTTCCCGCAAAATCCCTGAAGAGAAGGCGAAGCAATTCATCCTTAATCATTCTAGAGGATCTATATATTTTTTATTTAAAAGAATCTTTTCAATAGAGAGGTATCAAGTAGGTTATTAAAAATCCCCTTCAATACTTTTTTCAAGTTCTCTGGCATACTTAAGGAATTCGTCAATATTCATTTCTTTGTGATATATCATTCCATGAGTTGCCCTGATTTTTGGGCTATCATTTTCATAGAAGAAGTCTTTACCAAGGATTAGCTGAACTTTCTTAAACTGTTCAACCCATATTTTCTGGGAAAGTTTACTGAATGGCCCATCCAGTTCATAACTCGGAAAAGATGCATCAACCTGACTGATATAGCAGTTTCGGAACGACCAATCAAGCACTGCCATGGAATTAAGCGAAACTGGAGTAAATACATTTGCCTCGGCAGGATGAAATTTATACCATACATTTCTATAACCAATTATTCTCAGTTTGGAAAGATCTGTTTCCTTTCTCCATTGTCTGAGAGCTTCTGCGATAGCTTGCAGTACTTTATAATGAGTATCCGGTCCGGATCCTTCTGGGTCAAAGGCAAGACTAAGAACTGTAGGTTTAATTCTTCTAAGCATTTCCAGAATTGGTTCAACATCACGCTTTCGTTCAGGTTGGGGGGTGAATATATCGCCAGTATAGAATCCAAGACGAAGATGTTCAATATTCTGAACCTTAACTCCGTAATGGGCCCATACCAGTTCTTCTTCATATTCCCTTAGCATACCTTTCAGCTTCTGGATATCAGGAGGATTTTTCTCACCGCTGTAAGAGGCGTCGAGAACAGCAATAATCTTTTTTATGCAGTCAATTAGTTCTTCAACTGATTTGACCTTGTAGATATCTACAATTGCCCTTACAAGTCTATGGCAGATACCTCTGAGTTTACCATCTTCATCGTTATCTGCAACTTTATCGAGATAATGACTTACATCTTTGTCAAACTTCATCAAATATCCCTTTTCAAAGAAATCGGGATACTTCAGCATTTGAATCTTTCCCTGCAAAATATGTTCAAGAGTTGTAACCAGCAATCGTTTCAGAAGAGTATTTGTAACTGATGTAAATCCGGAGGTAAGCACCGCAAAATGGAATTCATTTGATTTTTCTCTTAGCTGTCGAATAATACAAGGAAATATACCGAGCATTATGTCATCGTGATGCGGACCGGTATGCAGGAAGATTTGATTGTATTCGTTTTTTACTCCCTCATCAATTTTACGTTTTGTAGATTCAATTACTTCTTTAACCCTTTCAATGTTCAGCCCGGGAATAAGTGCACAATATTTATCATTTTTCAAATCTTCAATTGTAAGGTTTGAAGCATATTTGTCAATTTTCTGACAAAGATCATAGATTGCCCTCTCTGTTTTTTCAAAAGTCCACTCCCCTTCGGTGTAATATTTTTCAATGCTGTCGTTAAGCTGCACGGCGGCTCCTTCAGTCAGGTAAAACCTTGCGTATTTCTGTCGCCTCAGAACGGTTGCAGGGTAAAGGTTGTCGGGTTCATTTTCAAGGGCGTTTTTAATAACACCTGCTTTTGCTTCGCCGGCGGCAAAGATAATTGATACTCCATCGGGGTTTGAAGTAATTGTTCCCAGACCTATTGTAATTACGAGCCTGTTTCTTGAAATTTCAATTCCGCCAAGGTCTCCTGCAGCAGCTGCCTGAGTCTCGAAATTTGTTGCAGTAAGTCTTGTAGTAGAATTATGGTCACTACCTCGAGTGTTAAATGCTATATGACCATCGGGGCCAATTCCCCCAAGAAAAAAGCCTATTCCTCCCATTCCCCTGATTTTGTTCTCATATTCAGTACACCAATTATCTATTTTGAAAATTGATTCCCGCTGAAGTTTTTCAAGAGGATTCGTCGGTTCCCGATGTCTTAATGTAAGATCGATATTATTGCCTGGAAATACTTCATTATATCGTTTCCCTTCGGCCAATGGAATATTATCGGAATTGATAAGGAGTGCTTTACTAATATCAAGCCCGAAACCTTTTATATAATAGTTTATTACATAATTGTAAAAACTGTTATGCTGTTCAGGATTGATGGGATAAAACTCATCAATCTGAACGAAATGCAAACCTCGCATATCAGGTTTGGTAGTTATTTCAAAACTATTCTCCTCAAAAAGTCTTTTCGTTTCGCGTTTGTCCCATTCGTTAAGTATCTTTTTAGTCCATTTAATGAAATATTCAGGAGTTTTTCCAGTTGGCAGACTTACAACTCCCTCAGGATTTTCAGATACCCACTCAAGAAACCTCAAAGCAGTTAAAAGTCCAAGAGCAGGGAAATTAGGTACAACAATATACGGAACTGAAGTGGTAAATGTCTTTCGTCCCGATCTCTCAAAAAATTTTTTCTCAACAGCCGAAAAAAACTCTATACCCATACTTTTATGATTTATTAAAACAATTTATTTAATTATATCCATCTTTGTTTGAATTACACTTATTGATATTTAACAATAATATCGAAAATAAATTTATATAAAATAATGTTGAAATTAAACATTCAATGATAATTTTTATTTAATATCTTCCTGTTTAAGTATCAGCCTGCAGGTTCTGTATTTAATCTTCCGTCAAAATTATAGTATTTACTTCTATAATAAAAGGCAGAAAAAATATAATTTAGCACAATAAATTTCTCTTATGATACTCATTGCTGATAGTGGTTCAACCAAGACTGAATGGAGGATTGCCGGTGCCAAAAACGACAATGGTTTTTATTTCTCGTCAGGTATTAATCCTTATTTTCAGAACAGTGGGCAGATTCTCGCCATTCTTAAGGAGGAAATTCCTGAATTAGAAGGTATGAGTTTCAATAAAGTTTTTTTTTATGGAACAGGATGCAACAGTGAGTCAAAGGAAAAAGTTATCAGTGATGCGTTAAATGAATTTTTAAATGCAGAAGAAATATTTGTGGGGAGTGACCTTCTAGGGGCTGCCCGTGCTTTATGCAACCATAACCCCGGAATCGCATGCATTATTGGTACCGGCTCCAATTCGTGTTATTATGATGGTGAAAAGATTGTTTCAAATGTAGCACCACTCGGGTACATACTTGGTGATGAAGGTGGGGCTGCAGTTCTTGGCAGGAAACTGGTATCATCTGTGTTGAAGAATCAGATATCACCGACTGTAATCAGCAGATTTTATGAAACATATCATATAACCCGGAACGAAATACTTGAAAATGTTTATACCAAGCCTTTCCCAAACAGATACCTTGGAAATTTTGCAAGATTTATTTATGATAATATTGCCCTGCCGGAATTACAGGAAATAGTAATGACATCATTTGATGAATTTATTAAAAGAAATATCATGCAATATCCTGAATCAGCAAAATATCCGGTTCATTTTACCGGCAGTGTAGCGTTCTATTTTAAGACTTATCTTGAGGATCTTTTACACAGGAATAATCTTTTGCCCGGTAAAATCATTTTATATCCCATGCCTGAACTTATTAAATATCATTTTTCTGATTAAGATAAAATCTTATTAAAGTGAAAAAGAAAATATCTGGCGGACTTCCTATAACCGAAACCCCATCGAATTTCGATAATCTTGAAAAGATGTCGGTTCACGAATTGCTTGTCAATATCAACAAAGAGGATTCAAAGGTTCATTTGGCAGTAAGAAAAGCGATACCCATGATTGAAGCCCTAATAAATAAAATTGTTGATAAGATGGCTATTGGAGGAAGAATTTTTTATCTGGGAGCTGGAACAAGCGGCCGACTTGGGGTACTTGATGCTTCTGAAATTCCACCCACATTTGGAGTTCATGACAGAATTGTTGGACTCATTGCTGGTGGAGAAGCTGCGCTTAGAAGAGCTGTTGAAGCAGCTGAAGATGATCCGGAAAAAGCATGGAAAGAACTTCAGATATTTGATATCAATGAAAAAGATACTGTGATTGGCATTGCGGCTTCAGGTACAACGCCTTATGTTACAGGTGGCTTACTCAGAGCCAGAGAAAATGGAATACTGACTGGTTGCATAACTTGCAATCCTGCAAGCAAAATAGTAGAAATTGCTGAATATCCTGTGGTAGTAGTTACTGGTCCTGAATTTGTAACCGGAAGTACCAGAATGAAGGCTGGAACAGCCCAGAAAATGGTTTTAAACATGATAAGCACAACGGTGATGATAAAACTCGGGAGGGTTAAAGGAAACAAGATGATCAATATGCAACTCACCAATTCAAAGCTCATCGAAAGAGGTATCAGAATGCTTGTAGAAGAATTAAATATTCAGAGGGAAGTCGCAAGGCTCCTCTTGTTGCAACATGGCTCTGTTAGAAAAGCACTTGAATTTTACAGAAAGCAAAACAATTAAAATAGTTCAATAATCATTTTTAAATTTTTGGCAAACATATTTAGATATGAAACTAAATATCAATTTATTATGTTTTTACATTTTCTTCCTGACACTTTTTTGTAATTTATATTCTCAGGAGAACAGTGTACCTTTTATCAAATATATTAATCATCCATGGGTTGATTCGGTACTAAATTCATTAACCACTGAAGAGAAAATAGCCCAGCTGATCTGGGTTGCTGCATATTCGAACAGAGGGATTGATTATGATGTTGAATTAAGTAAAACAGTGAAAGAAATTTCTCCCGGAGGGTTTGTTTTTTTTCAGGGTACTGCCGGGAAACAGATTGAAATGATCAATCATTTCAGGAAGATTTCAAAAGTTCCACCTTTAATAGCAATTGATGCTGAATGGGGTCCGGGAATGAGGCTTGACAGCATTGAAAAATTTCCTTACCAGATGACTCTTGGTGCCATTCAGAACGATTCATTAATTTTCAGGATGGGAGCCATAATTGCGCAAATGCTTAAGAAGACAGGTGTAAATATAAATCTTGCTCCGGTTGCAGATGTAAATAATAATCCGGCAAATCCTGTAATAAATGTAAGGTCTTTCGGAGAAGATCCTGATAACGTAGGACGTAAGGCGGTAATGTATATGAAAGGATTGCAGGAAAATGGTATCATTGCTATAGGGAAGCATTTCCCGGGACACGGAGATACAGAGACTGATTCACATCTCGATTTGCCGGTTATAAAACATAACCGGGAAAGGCTTGAAAAAATAGAACTTATCCCATTCAAACAACTTATCAGCAATGGTGTTGCAGGCATCATGCCCGGTCATTTATCAGTTCCATTTCTTGATTCCTCAGAAAATCTTCCGGTTACACTTTCACAAGCGGTGCTAACTGATCTTGTTAGAAAAGAGCTTGGATTTGAAGGAATTCTAATATCAGATGCCATGAATATGGGAGGAATCACAAAGTACTCATCGCCAGGAGAAGCTGAAGCTCTATCATTGAAAGCAGGTATGGACGTGCTTGAATTTGTTACAGACCCTGCTCTTGCCATAAAAACTATTCTCGAAAAGATCAGAACCGAAGAGATTCCACTTGCAATAATTAATGAGAAATGCAGAAAAGTGCTTGCAATGAAATATTGGGCAGGCCTGAATAAATCGATATTAATTGGTAATCAAAATGTTATGAAGAGCCTGACAAATCCTTCAATTACTGCATTTATAAGAGAGCTCTATTCTAATGCATTGACTGTTCTCAATAATGAACAACATATTATTCCTGTCAGAAATATTGATAGAATCCGCGTTGCTACACTGGCTGCAGGAAAAGATGAGATTACGGGGTTTCAAAAAAGAGTTTCCAGTTATATCAGGGCCGATCATTATTTTATTAAAAATTTTGAGGAGCAAAACATAAATGAAATAATTAAAAAGCTGGGTGGATATGATATAATTATTGCCGGTATTTACGTTTCCGACAGGGTCTTTTTAAAATTTCCTGAAGCAGAAGGAATAAATTCTCTGGTTGAGGGAATCAACAAATCTAGCCGTTCTATAATTACATGGTTTGGTAATCCATATCTTGCGGGAAGGGTTACCGCTCTGGAAATGGCAGATGGTCTAATAATGGCATATCAAAACAACTCTATGACCGAAGACCTTTCTGCACAACTTATATTTGGAGGAATAGGGGCAAAAGGGAAACTACCGGTTACAATTAGCGAAAAATATAATTGTGGTTACGGGTTAATTACACCCGATAATCTCCGACTCAGATATGGCTTACCCGAAAATGCAGGCATGTCATCTGAAAAGCTTACATTTCTCGTTGATTCCATCGCCACATCTGGTATTGATTCTTCAGCCTATCCCGGTTGCGAGATAATGATTGCCCGCAGGGGAATGGTCGTTTTTCATAAATGTTACGGGTTTCATACCTACGAGCGTAAGACACCTGTTGATGAAAATGATATGTATGACCTTGCTTCAGTAACAAAGGTATCAGCCCCAACACCTGCCCTGATGTTACTCCAGTCGGAAGGACTTTTCAACCCCGATGAAAAGCTTGGAAACTATCTCCCTGAATTCAAAAAGTCAAACAAATCTGATCTGATTTTAAGGGATATGCTAGCTCACCAGGCAGGACTTGTTGCGTGGATTCCTTTCTGGAAAGAGACTGTCAGAAAAAACGGCGAATTCAAGAACAGAACTTTCAAGTGTGCTCCATCTTCACGATATCCGATAAAGGTAGCACAGGCGCTTTATATACACAGAAAATACAGGGACAAAATTTTCAAAATGATACATAGAAGTCCTGTAAGCAATGAAAAGAAATATGTTTATTCTGACCTAACCTTTATAATTATGCCCGAGTTAATTGAAAATCGGAGCGGATGTACCTGGTATCGTCTTGTTGAAGATAGTATTTACCATAAAATTGGAGCTTTTGACATATGTTTCAATCCTTATCTTTATTATCCCCCTGAAAGAATTGTTCCAACCGAATATGATTCACTTTTCAGGAAGCAGCAGCTTCATGGCACTGTTCATGATGAGGGCGCAGCTATGCTTGGTGGTATATCAGGGCATGCAGGTTTATTTGCCACAGCCAACGACCTGATGAAACTTCTGGAACTTTATCGCAGGATGGGAAATTATGGAGGAGAACAATTGATAAAGGAAGAAGTTATAAGGGAATATACCCGGGTTCAGTTTCCGGAAAACGAGAATCGCCGTGGCCTCTGCTTTGATAAACCTCTGGTTAACAATAATAGCCTGCCTCCAGAAAAAACTTATCCAACTTATGGGGCATCAGCTAAAAGCTTTGGCCATTCAGGATACACCGGAACGTTTGTATGGATTGACCCAGTATATGAAATAAGTTATGTGTTCCTTTCCAACAGAGTGTATCCAACACGTAATAATAACAGGCTAAGCGACATGAATATACGTACTAATATACTTCAGGCAATTTATGATTCAATAACTGATTAACAAAAAAATACTATGAAAACCGACATAATAGGAAAATATCTGTTATTTATCCCGGTGTTAATTTTTTCAATCGGTAATTCTTTTCCACAGCAATTTACAATTCCACCTGAACTTTTCTCTAGAGCTGAACGCACATGGTATGAAGAAACTTCATTAAATTCTGATGTAGCATCATTTTGTAAAACCGCTGGTTCAATGAGTAAATACGCTCATACAGAGGTATTCGGAAAAACAAAAGAAGGTAATGATCTTATAATGGTGGTTCTTGCCAATCCCGAAATATCAACACCTGAGGAAGCTATTTCATCAGGCAAACCTGTAATATATATTCAGGGAAATATTCATGCCGGAGAAGTTGAAGGAAAAGAAGCCAGTTTACAGCTGATAAGAGAAATATGCTTTGGCCCTAAGACTAAATTAATAGATAATCAAATACTTATTTTCTGTCCAAATTTTAATCCTGATGGGAATGACAAGTTGAGTGCAACCAGCAGGCCATCACAGGATGGAAGTCCAGCATTGACTGGAGCAAGGGTTAATGGTGAAGGTTATGATCTGAACAGAGAGGGGATTAAACTTGAAGCAATTGAATCAAAAGCCTTTATGAAAAACATCATTCATAAATGGGATCCTGACCTGCTTATTGATCTTCATACAGATAATGGTTCATGGCACGGATATACGATTAATTATGCTCCGGCATATAAAACTGTGGGACATGATATAATTACTGATTACGTGCAAGATAAAATTTTACCGGAAGCAACTAAGTCAATGAATGAAAGATCGGGTATACCTGTTTGGTTTTTCGGAAATCTTACACAAAAAACGGGGGAATCTCCTGTATATTCAACATATTCCCATATGCCCAGGTATATTGTTAATTATATGGGATTAAGAAACAGAATGGGTATTCTAATTGAGACGTTTTCACATGAAAAATTTGAAAAGAGAGTTCTCAGCAATTATCTTTTCCTTGTGTCGCTTCTTGAGTACACAAACTCTCATGCCGGTGAGATCAATGAAATAACAAGGAGTGCCGACTCCGAGACTGTAAGGCTGATTTCGGAATTTGGTGGCAAAATGGAAAAAGGTGTCAAATACAAAATAGCAGAAGCAGAGAAAACAATTCAACTGCTGATGAGGGAAACAGAAGAATACCAGACTGTAGATGGCAGAACAAGGATAAAAGCCACGGGAAAATTATATATTGCTGACAATATAAGGTACTTTGACCACTTCCTCCCTGTAAAAAGTGCAGTAGTACCTTTTGGTTATGTTTTCCCTGGTACTCTTTCAAATGTTGCTGAGAAGCTAAAAGAGCACGCAATAAAAGTCTCAATACTTGATATCCGACATCCTATTGAGGCAGAAGAATATCTTATTGAATCATTCAATAGAGATTCAAGAGCTATTTATGGAGGGCATTATCCGGTCAGGGTTGAAGGCAGATTTATCAGGAAAAAACTGACTGCAGAAAAGGGATATTATTATGTTGATATGCGTCAGCCTCTTGCATGGCTCATTTTCTATATGCTTGAGCCAGAGTCTGATGATGGACTGCTATATTGGAATTTCTTTGATAATTATCTTGAAAATAGAGGAATTGAAAAAGGTCCTGTCCCCTACCCTGTATTGAAACTCATGAAGCCAATTGACTCTATGCTCAAATCTCTATAATAAAAAACTGGAGTCTCAATATTGTTGCTTAAATTAATTCATTATATCTGGATGTCAGCAAATTACATTAACCGTAGGAGTGGCTAAGTCGGATTTTGGTTTTTATTATTTGGGATTTTGATGAGTTCAATGAACTAATCCTTATGAATTGAGAGCTGATTTGAGATTTAGCAAGTTATAATATTAGAAATCCCCGTTACACAATCTGAAATTCTATTGTGCCCAGGACAAGATTCGAACTTGCACACCGTAACCGGCACTACCCCCTCAAAGTAGCGTGTCTACCAATTCCACCACCTGGGCCTGATCAAGAAGAAAGGTTAAAGGAGAAAGTTTAAAGTGATATTTTACCTTCCTTTTGCCTTTTAACTTTTTCCTTTCGCCTTTTAATATTGTGCCCAGAACAGGATTCGAACCTGCACATCATTGCTGACACTAGTCCCTGAAACTAGCGCGTCTACCAATTCCGCCATCTGGGCAGTTTTAAGATTAAAGACAAAAGCAAACATTTATCAGGTATTATTTTTTATAAACTACCCCATTTATTTTACTCTTCTGTCCTTATGTTCAGTTTAAAATTCTTTCCGGGCACTAAAATTCAAAGAACCTATTTTTTCAAATTAGCGGTTGCAAAAATATAATTTTTTTTGAAATTTAATAACACATAAAAATGATCTCAATAATAAAAATTAATTATCCATTCCTATCATCCATCTATACCGGTAAATATCCTTTAATTATTAAAGGCAATTTTTAATGTAAATCAAAATTTAGCTATTAAAACAAAAAAATCAATTAATGATATAATTTACCAAAAAAAACATATTTTTGCACGCTGATAAATAATTTTCAGTGAAATTATAAATATTTATTATGAATATCAATATTTTATTAAAATAAATTAAAAAACATAAATTAATCTGGAAATATGAAAATAATGAAATTCGGGGGTACTTCAGTAGGTACTTCTGAAAGGATGAGGGCAGTAGCATCGTTAATTAATACAGAAGAAAAGAAAATAGTTGTTCTTTCGGCCATGTCGGGTACTACAAATGCCCTTATTGAGATATCATCAGCGCTTTATGCGGGTGATACAAGGGAAGCAGGATTAAGAATTGAAAAATTAAGAAGCACGTATTATGATGTTGTAAACGGGCTATACCAGAAAAAAGAGACGAAGAACAGCGGTAAGAGCATTGTTGATGCACACTTTGATTATATTAACGGTTTCATTAATGGAGCCTTCACAAGGACCCAGGAAAAGGCAATCGTTGCCAGAGGTGAGCTTCTTTCAACCGAACTGTTTCATCTCCTTCTTCTTGAGCAAAAGATTTCTTGTGCTTTAATTCCGGCGTTGAATTTTATGAGAATTGACAAATACGGAGAACCGGATATATATTATATTGAAGAAAATCTTAGAAGAGAACTTGAGAAACAGTCGGGATTAAATATTTACCTCACACAGGGATTTATTTGCAGAAATGCATTTGGTGAGATTGACAATCTGAAACGGGGTGGAAGTGATTACACAGCTTCATTAATTGGAGCTGCACTTAATGCAACCGAGATCCAGATATGGACTGATATCAACGGATTTCACAATAATGATCCAAGGTTTGTTGAAAAGACGTTTCCAGTAAGGGAACTCTCTTTTGATGAAGCGGCTGAACTGGCATATTTCGGAGCCAAGATTCTTCATCCTTCTACTATCAATCCTGCCAGGCAGAAAAATATTCCTGTAAGATTAAAAAATACGATGGATCCTGACGATCCAGGAACAATTATTTCACAGAATTATGTTCCGAAAGATTACAAAGCTGTTGCTGCGAAAGATGGTATTACAGCCATAAGGATTAAGTCTTACAGAATGTTGATGGCTTATGGTTTTCTCAGGAAAGTTTTTGAGATATTCGAGGTATACCGTACGCCCATTGATATGATTACCACATCAGAGGTTTCAGTATCGCTAACAATTGATAATCCGGAGAATCTTCCACAAATTTTAAAAGAGCTGAATAATCTTGGTCATGTAGAAGTAGAGGAAAATCAGTCAATTATTTGCATTGTTGGTGATTTCAGACCTGAACGTTCAGGTTCAGCACCGGAGATATTTGAGGCACTAAATACTCTACCAATTAAAATGATAGCCTATGGTGGAAGTCCATATAATCTTTCTATCCTTATAGATACTAAAAACAAAGTCAGAGCACTCCAATTACTTAATGAGCATTTATTCCCGGAAACAAATGAAAACTGAATTCCCGATTTACAGATTTAAAGAATTAAATACTCCTTTTTATTACTATGACCTTTCTATTCTGAGAAACACTCTTGAAGTGCTAAAAAATGAGTCAGAAAAATACGGTTATAAGATTCATTATGCACTAAAAGCAAACTCCAACCCGGTTTTATTGAAGATTATTTCATCTTATGGCTTTGGGGCTGATTGTGTTTCATGGAATGAAATCGAAAGGGCACTATCCTGCGGTTTCAATCCCGAAAAAATAGTATTTGCAGGTGTGGGGAAATCAGATTATGAAATCAGTAATGCACTCAAAGCAGGCATATTATGTTTTAACTGCGAATCGCTGCAGGAGCTTGATGTTATAAATAATATAGCCGGGGAGCTTGGCCTAACTGCAAGAGTAGCTTTAAGGATAAACCCAAATGTGGATGCTCATACACACCATCACATAGCAACTGCAAAAGAGGACAGCAAGTTTGGTATAATCATTTCTGAGATCGAAGAAGCTGTTTTAAAGTTGGAATCTCTGAAAAATATTGTTCTAATTGGAATTCATTTCCATATCGGGTCGCAGATAACCCGGATGCAGGTTTTCCGAAATCTTTGCTCAAGAATAAATGAGATTACAGATTGGTTCAGCTCAAGAAAAATTGATCTAAAAATTATAAATGTTGGGGGTGGTCTGGGAATTGATTATCATGAACCTGATAATCTACCCGCCTTTGCTGAATATT
Source organism: Rikenella microfusus (assembly GCA_020722575.1). GTDB lineage: Bacteria > Bacteroidota > Bacteroidia > Bacteroidales > VadinHA17 > LD21. Next base: position 137,819 of record DYKN01000002.1, read on the forward strand.
TTTCAGTATTCAAAGAATTATTGAGGCTTTATCCCGGGCAAGAGCTCCATTTTGAGCCTGGAAGGTCAGTTGTGGCACAGTGCGGATCACTTATATCAAAAGTGTTGTTCATCAAAAACGGCAGCAATACAAAATTTGCAATTATTGATGCCGGAATGACTGACCTGATAAGACCTGCCCTGTATCAGGCATATCATAAAATTGAAAATATTACACCTCAGTCTTTAAACACAATAATACATTATGATGTCGTTGGCCCTATATGTGAGTCATCTGATACATTCGGGAAATATGTTGAGCTGCCTAAAACGAGAAGAGGAGACCTTATAGCAATCAGGTCAGCAGGAGCTTACGGGGAGGTTATGGCTTCCAGATACAATCTGAGGAACCTGCCCTATTCGGTTTTTTCTGAAGATACCAAATAAATAAAGATTCAACCGGCAACTTATTTTCTGCTTTTTTTCTTGAGTTCATCCATTCTTACAATCTTAAGCAGTTTTTTGTCTTCCGGATGTTTGACAAGAAGGTCTGTCCAATAACTATTAATTGTCTGTTTTATTTCTTTTCTTAGAATCCATAATCCAATAAGATTGGGTACGGTCATAAGAGCTATAGTTATGTAAGAAAGTGACCATACAATAGTAGTATCGGTAAATGATGCAATAAAGAAAGCGATAACATAAATAATTCTGTAATAGATTACATACTTAGGGCCGACAAGATAAGTAATTGCCCTGTCGCCGTAATATGACCAGGAGATAGCTGTTGAAAAGGCAAACAAAAGTAGCCCTATTGCTACAACATATTTGCCCCAGTCGCCAAGGATACTTCTTTTAAATGCCTCTGTTGTAAGAGGTGCACTGTGGACAAGGGATTTTCCTACTATTGTTACAGATAAGGTTTGTGGCTGCCATTTACCATTGACAACCTGAATCTCTCCCGTAAAGGGCTTTTTATTTTCATACACCATATAATCTTCAGCAACAGAGCGAGATGTAATCAGAGTCAGATTGTTTTCGATCCTTCCATCTTTTATGATCAGTGTTCCATTAAAGAGAGGCAATTCTTTTTTATCCCTTACAAACTCAATTATCTTCTGTTTTTGTTCCGGAATTTTTTCATCATAATAATTATTGAGGAAAATCATGTCGGCATTCTGGAACTGGTTCTCCACTTTTTCATGCCATGCACCTGATGTAAGAATTACCAGTCCGGTAAGTGCACATATAATTATAGTATCAATAAATGGTTCGAGCAGAGCAACGAGACCTTCGGAAACAGGTTCTGGTGCTTTTGCTGAGGCATGAGCTATTGGAGCCGAGCCCTGCCCCGACTCATTTGAAAAAAGTCCTCGGTTAACTCCCCTGTTAATTGCGAAAGCAACTGTAGCACCCATGAAACCGCCGATGGCTGCTGTTCCTGTAAAGACAGTTGAGAAAATTGAAATAATAGAAGGAATTATATTTTTATAATTTGTAAATATTACAATGATTGCAGCTAAAAAATAAAAGATAGCCATTGCAGGAACAAGTTTCTCGGTCACCTTTGCAATTCTTTTGATCCCCCCTATAATAATCAGGGCTAAAACAAAAGCCAGGATAGCACCTGTTATAACATGATTTATTCCGAAGGTTGAAAATACTGCATTTGAAATGCTGTTAATCTGAGGAAGGCTACCGGTTCCGAATGATGAAAGCACGGTTGCAACTGCAAAAAATGCCCCCATTACTGCACCTGTTTTTATTATTTTACCGGATCTGGTTATAATATTAAGCCGTTTCTTCATATAATACATAGGACCACCTGAAACAGTTCCATCCGGTAGAATATCGCGATATTTATGGGAAATAGTCACTTCAACCATTTTGGTACACATACCTATGGCAGCTGTTACAAGCATCCAGAAAAGTGCTGCAGGTCCACCCAGATGAATTGCCAGTGCAACACCGGCTATGTTACCTGTACCAACCGTACCCGATAAAGCAGTTGAAAGTGCCTGAAAATGAGATGTATCTCCTACATCAAGGTAATGGTCATACTTCCCCCTGACAATATCAATAGCATGCCTGAAAAACCTGAGCTGAGGAAACCTGAGGTATAATGTAAAAAAAATCCCTGTTCCAAGCAAAAGAATGACAAACCAGGGATGCCCTCCGATATATCCATCGAGCATCACCAAGAAATCATTGATTTTCTGCATCATACTTAAAGGATGTGAAAGAATAACCCAACTGATGACTGGCAAATGTAACAATTTCCTTCAAAGAACAAAGCCATTCAGAAATGTTAAAAAAATTTAATGCCAGGATGTTCTGCAGTTTTTTACATATAAGCGGGAGAAAAAAATACATCAGAATTTGATTATTCCCAAACTATACAGGAAGACCGCAGTAATTGCAACAGGTGCAATCCATCGCACCAGAAAAATGTAAACAGGGAAGTAACGGCTTCTTATTGTTCCATTATTTGTCATTTCCAGTTTGGTGAGGCTTTTTTTATGGAACCACCCAATAAATAACACAATGAATAATCCACCTATAGGAAGCATAATATTTGCCGTAAGATATTCAAGAATTCCGAAAATATTTTTACCGAACAGGGTTAAACCGCTAAGTTTACCCATGGATGCAACCGTAAGTAATCCAAGAACAGAAACAGATGATGCGGCGATTATTGTTGCTTTTTTTCTTGCCATTTTAATCTCTTCAACAAGGAAAGCAACAATGACTTCGAGAACTGATATTGTTGAAGTCAGAGCTGCGATAGCCAGCAATATGAAAAAGACAAGCGCAAAAAGGTTTCCGAAGGGAATTCTCTGAAAAACTTCCGGCAATACAATAAACATTAGTCCTTGCCCTGATGCAGGTTGACCGCCTAATGCAAAAAGAGCGGGAAAAATTGCTATGCCCGCTATTACTGCAACAAATGTATCGGATATTGAAACATAAAAAGCTGTTTCCGCTAAATTATCTTTCTTGCGGATGTATGAACCGTATGTTATAAGAGTACCCATTCCTATACTTAACGAAAAGAATCCCTGACCCAGTGCTTCAAGAATAGCCTTTGGTGTAATTTTACTGAGATCGGGATGAAACAGAAAGCGAAGACCGGCTCCTGATCCTTTAAGTGTAAGTGCCCGAATACACAACATAAGAAGAAGAACCAGCAGAAAAGGCATTAATATTTTAGCATATCTTTCAATGCCATTTTTTACACCCAATATGATAATAACCGCTGTAAAACCCATGAAAATCAGAAACCACAAATAGGGCCTCCACGGATGGTTGAGAAATTCAGTGAACATTTCAGTCAGCTGGCTGTTGTCTTTTCCCGTAAGATTTCCAGACAATGCCTGATATACATATTCCAACGTCCAGCCTGATACAGTAGTATAGAAAGACAGAATAAAAAAAGCTGCCAGAACACCCATGATACCTATCAGGTACCATGGTTTTCCCGGTGCAAGCAATCTGAACGCCCCATACGGATTTTTCTGTGCAGAGCGACCGATTACAAACTCCGAAGTCATCACAGTGATGCCTATCAAAAGAATAAAAAGGACATATATCAATAAAAAAGCTCCCCCTCCGTTCTCTCCAGTTATATAAGGAAATCTCCATATATTGCCAAGTCCAATAGCTGATCCGGCTATTGCAGCTATTGCACCGAATTTGCTTGTGAAACTGTCACGCTGATTGGTGTCATTCATAATACCATCTTGAAATGTGATCTATTACTTTTAAAAATATTGGCTGCTAATATAAAAATTTATTAATGAGTAAGGATTTTTTCAGTATTCGATTTTTTCTTTTATGTTTCAAATAAGATAAAAATAAGCATAAACACATTTGAAATAATGTTTATCTTTGCAAACTTAAAAAAAACAGGATGATTAAAATAACATTTCCCGATGGTAGTGTAAAAGAATTTGTTGAAGGGATTACCGGACTTGAAATCGCCAGTCAGATTAGTCCTCAACTAGCAAAAGAGGTATATTCAATATCGGTAAATGGAGAGACATTTGATCTGACAAGGTCGATAAACAGTAATGCAAAAATTAAACTTAATAAATGGGATGATGAAGAAGGCAGGCATGCATTCTGGCATTCTTCTGCTCATCTTATGGCTGAAGCTATTGAACAGCTATGGCCAGGAACAAAATTTGGGATAGGACCTGCAATAGAGAACGGATTTTACTATGATATTGACCCGGGCGATCATATTATTACCGATGAAGATTTGATTGCCATTGAAGAGAAAATGAAGGAACTTGCGTCTCAGAATCAAATTATTACAAGAAAAGAGGTAAGCAAGAAGGAGGCAATGGATTTTTTTACAAAAAAGGGCGACGAATATAAACTAGAGCTTTTAAGTGAACTTGAGGACGGGACAATTTCTCTTTACACACAGGGTACATTTGTTGATTTGTGCCGCGGTCCTCATCTGCCATCAACGGCTCTGATAAAAGCTATCAAGATATTAAATATTGCCGGTGCCTACTGGCGAGGGGATGAAAAGCGTAAAATGCTCACAAGGATATATGGCATCACTTTCCCAAAACAGAAGATGCTCGAGGATTATCTTATCTTTCTTGAAGAAGCAAAGAAAAGAGACCACCGGAAAATAGGCAGGGAATTGGAACTGTTTACCTTTTCGCCCAGGGTTGGAATGGGTCTGCCCCTATGGATGCCAAAAGGGACGGAAATACGTAATACACTTATAAATTTTCTCACGGGTATTCTTAAAAAGAGAGGCTATAAGATAGTCACCACTCCTCACATTGGAAGTGTTAATCTGTACAAAATCTCCGGGCACTATGAGAAATATGGTGCCAGTTCGTTTAAGCCAATAATGACACCCCAGGAGGGTGAGGAGTTTATGCTTAAACCCATGAATTGTCCGCATCATTGTGAAATTTACAATGCAACACCTCATTCATACAAAGATTTACCCATTCGAATGGCAGAATTTGGTACAGTGTACAGGTATGAACAGAGCGGGGAACTTCACGGTCTTACAAGAGTACGCAGTTTTACACAGGATGATGCTCATCATTTTTGCAGGCCTGATCAGCTTAGAGATGAATTCAAAGACATCATCGACCTCATTCTTTACATGTACAGAATATTGAATTTTAAGGAGTTTACTGCACAGGTTTCACTAAGAGACCCGAATGACAGGGAAAAATATATTGGGTCGGACGAAAACTGGGCAAGGGCTGAAAAGGACATCATTGAGGCTGCTACCGAAAAAAATCTTGAAACCATAGTGGTACCTGGTGAAGCTGCATTTTATGGCCCAAAGCTTGATTTTATGGTTAAAGATGCCATCGGAAGGAAATGGCAACTTGGTACTATTCAGGTTGATTATAATCTGCCTGAAAGATTTGATCTCACCTACACAGGGAGTGATAACCAGAAACATCGTCCCGTAATGATACACCGAACCATTTTCGGATCAATGGAACGATTTGTTGCCGTCCTGATAGAAAATACTGCCGGTAAATTCCCTCTCTGGCTGGCCCCCGAAAAAGCAATTATCATTCCTATAAGTGAAAAATATAATGATTATGCAAAAAAAGTTTTGGAATTATTAAATAATTCCGATATTTGCACTCTAATTGATGAAAGGAATGAAAAGATAGGTAAGAAGATAAGGGATAATGAGTTAAAGAGAATTCCATATCTTCTTATTGTTGGTGAAAAGGAAGAAAAAAACGGTTTGGTTTCAGTTCGCAGGCAGGGTGAAGGAGATAAAGGTTTGATGCGTGTTGAGGAATTTGCCCAATTTATAAAGGATGAAATTAAGAAAGAAATTGATATTTAAATATCAAGGTAATAAAACAAGTATTAACTAAAGACAGGAGGAACAACTATAGTTTTGCAGAAAAAAAGCATGCAGGGAAAGGATAGTGGTTTACCTGCATACCGGGTTAATAACAGAATAACCGCCCCAATTGTTAGAGTAGTGGGTGATGACGTTGAGCCAAAAGTAGTAAGTATTAAAGAGGCTCTTGATCTTGCAGACGAGATGGGTCTTGATCTCGTCGAAATTTCACCAAACGCAGATCCGCCCGTTTGCAAGCTCGTTGATTATCAGAAGTTTCTGTATCATCAGAAAAAGAAACAAAAAGAAATAAAAGCAAAATCTACAAAAATAGTTGTTAAAGAGATAAGATTCGGGCCAAACACCGATGATCATGATTACAACTTCAAGCTGAAGCATGCCATCAAATTCCTTGAAGAGGGAGCAAAAGTCAAAGCTTATGTGTTCTTTAAAGGCAGGTCGATACTTTTCAGTGAACAGGGCGAAGTCCTTCTGTTAAGATTTGCAAATGACCTTGAAGAATATGGAAAAGTGGAACAGCTGCCAAAACTTGAAGGGAAAAGAATGACAATTTCCATAGCACCAAAAAAGAAAAAGTAGTAACTAAAATAAAAATTTTTGAAAGATGCCGAAAGTGAAAACAAACCCCGGAGCAAAGAAAAGATTTTGGTTAACCGGTACAGGGAAATTAAAGCGTAGACATGCATATAAAAGTCATATTTTAACAAAAAAATCCACTAAAAGAAAAAGGAACCTGACATATCCTGCCCTTGTTGATAAGGCCGATGAAAAGAATATCAAGCTTCTGCTAGGAATTAAATAATTTAATTATTAACATGGATGCTCAGCATTAAAGATTTCGTACCAGCGAAACGCTGAACTCCGCAAAAGAACAAAACTATGCCAAGATCAGTTAATTCAGTTGCCTCAAGAGCAAGAAGGAAAAAAATTCTTAAACAAACAAAAGGTTATTTCGGTCCACGCAAAAATGTTTTGACCGTTGCTAAAAATACCCTGGAAAAGGGTTTACAGTATGCTTACCGCGACAGAAAAAACAAGAAAAGGGAATTCAGGGCATTATGGATTCAAAGAATCAATGCCGGTGTTAGGCAGTACGGTATGAGTTACTCAGAATTCATGGGTAAATTAAATAAAAAGGGACTTACCCTTAACCGTAAGACACTTGCCGATCTGGCAATGAACCACCCTGAAGCTTTCAAAGCCGTCGTGGAAAAAGTAAAATAATCAATCAGTAAATCAACAAATTGATGGCCATATTATAATGACCATCCAATGTTTACAAAACAAGAAATCCCCTATACCAGGGATTTCTTGTTTAATGATATTCAATAAAGAAATAGTACCTTCTTATATTATATTTTCAAATTTAAACTTAAAACCATCTAAGTAACTATCCTTATTATCTGACTCGTATAAAAAACCGATTCCATCTGATTTTTTTAAACCCTTTACTCTCCTTGTCAATTGACAACCAGATAAACTTTGGTTTACCAACGATGTGATCTTCAGGGACAAATCCCCAATAACGTGAATCTGCCGAATTATGACGATTATCTCCCATCATCCAGTAATAATCCATTTTAAACGTATAAGTGGTGGCTTTCTGTCCATTTATAAAAATATCATCTCCTTCAATTTTCAGATCATTATCTTCATAAACGTCAATAATTCGCTCATACAGCATAATGTTTGATGTATCAATATTAACTGTAGAACCCTTCTTCGGTATCCACAGAGGACCAAAATTATCTTCATTCCATCTCAGGTTTGATTTATACGGGAAAATATGTGGTGCAAACTCTCCTTTATGTGCAATAACAGGCTGAACACTTTTTACATTCGAAAATTTCCTTATTTTTTCAGCGTTTTCTTTTGTTAAAGGCAAATAATAAACCGATCCAACAAAATACTGGAAATCTGATCTGGAGATTCCAAGTCTTTCAAAGGCTTTTGGGTTTATTGTTGTTCCATTTGTTTGTACGGCATATGTAATCTGTTGAGTTTTCAATTCAGGGAACATCTTACCATTAATGAAAACATTTCCATCTTCTATAAATATGGTATCGCCAGGTAAACCCAAACATCTTTTCACATAATTATCCCTCCTATCAACCGGACGATAAATTATATTGAACCTTCCCTTTATTTCTCTCCTTGCTTTGTCAATGTAATTTTCCCATGTTCCTGAAGTGGTTCCGGCATAAATATCGCGGCTGAATAATTCTCTTGCTGTTCGTCTCACAATTTCATAATAGCTTGTTGCCTGTTCTTCAATCACAACAGTATCTCCCGCAGGAAAATTAAAAACAACAGGGTCTCCTATTTTGACCTTACCCAAACCTGCAAGTCTTTTATATGGCCAATGGACAATATCCAACCATGATTTGCCTCTGGTAAGAGGCATTGTATTCTGTGTGAATGGAAATGCAATAGGGGTATTAGGCATTCTCGGACCGTAAGCAACCTTGCTTACAAACAGGTGATCGCCAATCAGGAGAGATTTTTCCATTGACCCCGTGGGAATCCGGTAATTCTGAAAAAGGAATATATTAATGAGTGTAACTGCAATAACAGCAAAGATGAGCGCATCGAGCCATTCTATAAAAGCACTGTTTTTCTTTCCTCTCTTTTTCCAGAATGTCCAGTTTACTTTCCGTGAAATATAAATATCATAAATTATTAACAGACCCGCTAAAAACCAGAAATTACCAATCCATATGACAACAAGAATATAAACAATTGCTGCAATAGCAAATCTTACATATTTGTTTGTTAAAAATTCAAGCATATAATGACTTTTATAAAAAGCCTTCAAAGGTAAAAATAATTATCAGAAACTCAGAACATCATTCATGGTAAAAACTCCTCTGCGAGATTTAATGAATTCTGCAGCGACAATTGCTCCGAAAGCGAAGCCTTTTCTTCCCTTGGCATCATGTCTTATACTGAGTGTGTCTATCTCTGAATCCCATGTTACAATATGTGTACCGGGAATATTACCTTCTCTTACAGATTTGATCGGTATTGCTTTATCAACAGGATTATCAGCATTACACCAGCCTTCATATACCGGATGCTGGGCTTTGATTCCTTCTGCCAGAGTTATTGCGGTTCCACTGGGTGCATCAAGCTTCCTGGTATGATGAATCTCTTCAATGTGTGGAACATAATCCCTTAAACCTGCCATCAGCCTGGCAAGCTCATTATTTAGCCTGAAAAGAATATTAACACCAATACTAAAATTGGAAGAATGGATAAAGGCAGTTCTATTCTTCTTACATATCTCTACAACCTCATCATATTGTCTGAGCCATCCCGTAGTGCCTGAAACAACAGGCTTAGGCATTTCCAGACATTTTACAATATTATTGAAGGCCGTCTCCGGGGAAGTGAACTCAATTACCACATCAACATCAGAAAATTTTTCCGGAGTGAAATCATTCTGATTATCAACATCAATCTTTATCAATACTTTATGACCCAACTTTAAGGCCATCTCTTCAACTTCATGGCCCATACGGCCGTATCCAACAATTGCAATGTTCATATTTTTTAAATTTTTGCGAAAATATCTGTTTTTTATTTCTTATTAGTTAAGAATTCGTTAAATATTTGTTTATCGCTTCAGTTATCATTCTAACAAAGCAATGCTCATCCCTCTTCTCCGTCTCAGTTTCATATGTGGAATACAATTCTTTAATTGATACAGTTTCTTAAGACACTTTCTCTTAATAAATGAACAGTTGAAAAAATTTTTTCACCTGCAGATTAAACATGAACCCTTTAACATCCACTGCCCTTTTCTTTCCGAAAACTATACTAAAAAGTCCAAAGTTGTAAGTTAATATGTATGATTTTTTTAAAAAATCATCTAAAAAAGAAAAAACTTTATTACTCTTACAAATGTCTGTATTTATTTTCATATTTGTTTATGTTTGCAAAACATGTTATTGATGTTTTTAAATCAATCATTAATGAAAAATGTAATTATTATATTATTACCAGCATTTTTAATGATACTAACTATTTCATGCAATAAAGTCGTGAAGGCTGATCTTGTCATAATTAATGGTAAGGTATTTACTGTTGATCCTGCTAATCCGGTGACAGAAGCTGTTGCAATCAAAGGTGAAAAGATTGTCGAAACAGGAAAGACGAATGCCATAATGAAAATGGTTGAGAAAGGGAAGACAACAGTCATTGATGCGCGTGGCAGACTTGTAATACCTGGTTTTAATGATACCCATGTACATTTTGGTCCGCTTGATCCTGATTTTATTGAATTGCGTTACATTACTGATCCAAAGATAATTACAGCAAAGGTAGCTGAATTAATTGCCAGGTCCAGGCCAGGTGAATTAATACGAGGTGGTCACTGGGATCATGAGTTGTTTATTGGCAGAAAATGGCCATCAAAAGAACTTATCGACAGCGTGTCTCCTGATAATCCTGTAGTACTCAGTCGCGTGGATGGTCATTCTGTACTGGTAAACAGTTATGTTCTCAGACAATCCGGTATCACCAGAAATACTCCTGATCCTCCGGGAGGTGAAATACAGCGAGATCCGGTAACAGGAGAACCCACAGGTATCCTTAAAGATAATGCTCAGAACCTGATAAAAATCAAGGAAGTTAAAACTATCCTTTCTCCTGAAAAACAGGAAGAAAAAACATGGCAGGGATATCTGCTTGCTTTGAAGGAAGCTGCAGAATATGGAGTTACAAGTGTTCAGGTGCCTGGTTATACAGATTTTTCCATATATGAAAAATTGAAAGAAAAGGGATTGCTCACCTGCAGGATTGATATTGGTCAATTTCTTACAGGCGACACAGAAAAGCTTAAAAAATATCTTGAGCTGGCAAGCAGGTACCCACGAGATTCAAACTGGATAAGGTTCGGATACCTTAAAGCTTTTATTGATGGATCTATGGGTTCTGGCACGGCTCTGATGTTTGAACCATATGATGACCAGCCCGGGACTTCAGGACTTACAATGTGGCCATATGATGAATTTGAGGATATGATATTGAAAGCCGACAAAATGGGATTCCAGATTGGAATTCATGCAATAGGTGATAAAGGCAATCATCTGGTTTTGAATGCTTTTGAAAAAGCCATTCGATCAAACGAAAAATGGGAAAGAAGACATCGCATTGAACATGCACAAACTCTTCAACAAAGCGACATACCAAGGTTTGGTAAGCTTGGTATTATAGCTTCAATGCAACCGACACACTGCATAACCGATAAAAGATTTTATGAAAAAAGAGTCGGATATGAAAGAAGCAAAGGGGCTTATGTCTGGCGAAGCCTCCTGAATGAAGGAACCATTCTTGCTTTCGGAACCGATTATCCGGTAGAACCTTTGAATCCAGTTGAAGGCCTCTATGCAGCAGTTACCCGAAAAGACCGCCATGGCAAAGAAGGAGATGGCTGGTTTCCGGAACAGAAACTTACAATGGAAGAAGCTATCAAATATTATACATGGGGATCAGCATATGCTCAGTTCATGGAAAACAGAAAAGGAATGATAAAAGAAGGATATCTTGCCGATATAGTAATTACCAACAAAGATCTGCTTACAATACCCGAAAATGAAATAATGTTAACCAGAGTAGATTATACAATTGTAGGGGGAAAAATAGTATACAAATCGGGTAAATAAATAAAGTTTTAAAGTTATTTCAAGGAATTTTCCAACAAATCATAATTAAAACCAATATTTAATTTTCAAATATTTTTTTCAGATTATCATTATCATATATCAGGAAGAGGTACAAAAGAAAAGTATATCTGCTTTTTTTATAATAATCAGGCCAACATTCCTTTATTCATAAATTATCGCTTTTCTCCAGTCTTTCCATAATATTCATTGCCTCTTCCCTATTACTACCACATATCATGGGGTCGGGTCTGAATTCTCTGCAAACCTCAGGCCTGAGTTTACTGCCATAAAGTGCACATCGATAATCTTCTGTCAAATGTATACACTTTATCCCTGCAGGTTTGCCATAAGGCATCCCCGGAAGAGGAGAAGAAATTGATACTGCTATGCAGCAAGCCCCACAATTTGGTCGACATTCCATCTAAAAAACAAAATTTAATTCTTAAACAAATATATTTCAATAAAATGATGAAACCGCGACCGACAAAAAGTATTATAAAAAGTTGTATAAATAATATTTCTAATAGCTAACTTTACGTTCCAGATTATCAATGCAATCTATTTATTTAACAGATAGATTAAACAATTAAAAAATTTTTTGAAAATGAAAAATAAATTATTTCCTGCAATATTTATTTTCTCCACTTTCATTTGCCTTTGTTCAAATCTATCGGGAGAGCTAAAAAACAAAGAGATAAAAGAACGTAATTTACAAGGCGTCAAAGTAACAAAAGTGCTGGAGGTTAAAATCGGTTCGGGACCTGATAATGTAGGTGCAATAATGCCCTCTGAAGCCAACCCTGAAGGACCAATGAGTTTTGCAATCGCACCAGATAAAAAGATCTATATTCTTGATCAGCTTAACTCACGCATTCAAGTTTTTATGAATGGACAAAGAATCGAAACAATTAATATTCCGGTGAAATCAGCAGGAATGGTAGATATTGAATTGTTACCTGATGGTAAAATTGTTCTACTTGATAACAATTTGGAAAATTCTTTATTTGTACTTGATAAACAGGGTAAAATTTACAATTCCATACCTCTTGAGGGGGAAATGATCGAAACAGCAGCGATGGTAACAGAAATTAATGTTTTAAAATATGAAAAATATGCTGGTGCCTGGGTAAATCTGGGAGACAGGACAGTTAGACTTACTGATGGTGAAGGTAAAAGCATTATGCGGGTTTCAGTACCCGGAACATTGACACCTGATGGAGAAAGATTAATGAATGCCAGTATAATAGGAGAAATAACAGCAGTAATACGCATATCTGAAAAGAACAAACTGAACATCCTGAAACCAGATCTAACGGTTAATTTTGACAAGTTCATTATTCATATTAATGGACCATGGAATGATAATAGCAGCAAGTTCTATTTAAATGCATTTCTTGAAGACACTGACGTTAATGGAAAAACTACCTATTCCAATGTTTTGGTTGTTTTCTCACCTGAATTAAAAGAGACAGGAAGAATTGAGCTCGCAGTACAAAAGGACGAATATGAAATCTACCATCCAATAAAAATATCCCCGGGAGGATTTATTTACCAAATGTTAGCAGAAGGAGAACTAATTGTTATTTATAAATATGAACTTTTATAAAAGAAAGTTATCTTAATTTTTTATTTTTAATCAACACTGATTGCAAATTTTTTCAAAATTGCATCAATATAAATCCTTAATTAATTGAAAGAAGTAGCTGTCAAACCTTTTATTATTCTTATTTTTACAGCAATTGAATATCTATGAGGATTGATATTATTACAATATTTCCAGAAATCTTGCAAAGCTCTCTGAATTATTCTATTATAAAAAGAGCTCGTGAAAAGGGTCTGGTTGAAATCAATTTAATCAATTTAAGAGATTTTGCAACCGACAAGCATAAAAGTGTTGACGATTACCCATTTGGAGGGGGTGCAGGTATGGTAATGATGATTGAACCTGTTTACAGGGCAATTGAATCACTTAAAAAAGAAAGAAAATATGATGAGATCATTTACACTTCACCTGATGGGATTCATCTCAATCAAAAATTAGCCAACAGACTCTCTCTTCTTGAGAATATTATTATCCTTGCCGGTCATTATAAAGGTGTTGACCAGAGAATCAGGGATTATCTGGTTACGATGGAGATTTCAATTGGAGATTATGTATTATCAGGAGGGGAACTTCCTGCAGCGATCATTACCGATTCCATTGTAAGGCTCTTGCCGGGTGCGATATCTGATGAACAGTCAGCCCTGACTGACTCTTTCCAGGATGATCTTATTGCTCCGCCAGTATATACCAGGCCTGTAAATTTTAAGGGATGGAAAGTGCCTGATATTCTTCTTTCAGGTAACACTCCTGAAATTGAGAAATGGAGGCTTGAACAATCGCTGGAAAGAACAAAAAGGTTGAGACCTCATCTGCTTAAAGAAGATGAATAAAAAAATAATATATATTTTTAGTGTACTGGCAGTTATATTCAGCTGTTTCCTTTTATCATGCAATGATTTATTAATAGATGATGAACTAAAGAAGGGTTTTATTAGTCCACCCGATTCTGCCCTGCCAGGTGTTTACTGGTACTTTATGGACGGTAATATCAGTAAAGAGGCTATTACTAAAGATCTTGAATCAATGCAAAAGGCTGGCATTGGCTATGCCATTTTTCTAGAAGTTGATGCTGGTATTCCCCGGGGGGAAATTGAGTTTATGAGTGATAAGTGGATAGAACTTTTTACTCATGCAATCAGGGAAGCTGAAAGAATTGGAATAAAAACAATACTTGGTTCGGGACCTGGCTGGGCCGGAAGTGGCGGACCATGGGTAAGGCCTGAACTCTCAATGATGCACCTTGTTGCATCCGATACTGTTGTGTCAGGGCCATCAGTCTTTAACGGATCTCTTCCATTGCCAAAGCCCAGAAAACCTTTTTTCGGTGAAAGAACACTTACAGATAATCTCAAGGAATTAAGAGAAAAGTGGTATCAGGATGTTAGAGTAATCGCGTTCCCTTTTCAGGGAGAAAAAACAGGAGTTGAAAATCTTGACGAAAAGGCTTTTTATTACAGACCTCCTTACACTTCACAACCATATGTTACTCCATTCTTCGTAATCCCGGAAGAATCCGATAGAAATCCGGATTCTATTGTCAGAAAGGAAAAAATTATTGATCTAACACCATTATGCAAGGAAAACGGAGAAATTTTATGGAATGTTCCTCCAGGTCGATGGGTTATAATTCGTTTTGGGAAACGTAATAACGGCTCTGTTACTAGACCTGCGCCCCTGCCCGGTCTTGGCTTTGAGTCGGACAAATTTGATACTGCTGCACTTGGTGAACACTTCAGGGCTTTTACAGGTAAACTAATTGAAAAAGTACAACCAGTTAAATCAAATTCAAAGGGAGGATGGACAATGTTACATATCGACAGCTGGGAGATGGGAGCCCAGAACTGGAGTCATAACTTCCTGGATGAATTCATTCGGCGCAGAGGCTACGACCCTGTCCTTTATTTGCCTGTGCTGGCTGGCTATATCGTTAACTCAAGCGAAGAGAGCGAAAGGTTTCTCTGGGATATCAGACAAACAGCCGGTGAACTGATAATTGAAAATCATGCAAATTATTTTAAGACTCTGGGTAAGAAATACGGATTTGATCTGTCGATAGAGCCTTATGATATGAATCCGGCACCTGATTTCGACCTTGGTGCTGTTGCAGATATCCCAATGGGAGAATTCTGGTCAGCAGGCTACGGATACAATTCTTCCTTCAGTTGCATTGAAGCAACCTCGATAGGTCATGTAACCGGGAAACAGGTTATTGCTGCTGAAGCTTTTACTGCAGGCAGTGATGAAGCCTGGAAAAAATATCCGGGTAATATGAAGAATCAGACTGATTGGGCATTGGCTCTCGGAATTAACCGATTCTTCTTTCACACTTTTGCACATAAATCTTATGGAGATAAATATCTGCCCGGAATGACAATGGGCCCTTACGGTGTACACTGGGACAGAGGCCAGACCTGGTGGCCCATGGTTGGGGAATATCATAAATACATATCCAAGTGCCAGTTCATGCTTATGCAGGGCGAACCTGTGGCAGAGATCCTCTTTCTTACCCCGGAAGGCTCTCCATCTGTATTTGTTCCACCATTATCTGCACTCGAGGGTTCCGATACACTACCCGATAAAAAAAGCTATAACTTCGATGCTTGCTCACCTTCTTACCTTATCAAATATGCCTCGGTTCTTAATGGTAGAATCATTTTCCCTTCAGGTTCTTCATATTCTCTGCTTGTGTTACCGGCAATAAAAAGAATGACCCCGGAACTCCTGACAAAAATTAATGAACTTCTCAAAGCAGGAGCTATGATTGCCGGCATCAGGCCAGTTAAGTCACCTTCTCTATCCAGATTTCCTTCATGCGATGAGGAAGTCTCCACATTATCCGAAACAATTTGGGGAATAAAATGGAGCAAAGGGAAAAGCCAAATCAAATATCTTAATGGAACTCTTTTTAAACTTGATGAACCACCTGAAGGAAAAACATCAATTTCAATCGGACAAAATAATATTTCTGAAATATATCCAGATTATGATACACTTTCCAGAATTCTCAGGAGTATAGGAATAGAACCCGATTTCCTCTCCACGTCAGGCAAGATTCGTTATAACCACCGAAAATTACCCAACCGTGAAATCTATTTCATCTCAAACAGAACAGACAAAAAAATTGAAGATAACTGTAAATTCCGTGATGGAACCATAAGGGCGGAATTATGGAATCCTTTGACCGGAGAAATAAGTGAAATAAAAAATGTTTCAGCAATATCCAAAGGAGTATCTTTACCGTTAAAAATGGAACCATGGCAAAGTTTTTTCATAGTTTTTTATCATGACATCGAAGGATTTAATCAAATCAAAACAGATCATGAAGATAATTTCAATGAAAAGGAAGAACTGCTGAATATTAACGGACCATGGAAAGTAACATTTGATAAAAACCTGGGTGGACCCGGTGAAATAACTTTTCCGGTAGCAGAAGACTGGACATTAAACCAGGACTCTGGAATAAAATATTATTCAGGTATAGCTGTTTACAAGACAAACTTTGATATTCCTCAGAAAAAATTAAACAGAAAATCATTTGAATACTACCTGAAAACAGAGCCAGTTAACGGCATGATAAGAGTAAGAATCAATGGAACGGAAGCAGGTGTTTTATGGACCTACCCATGGGAAATAAAAATCAACTCTTCTCTTAAGTCAACAAATAATTTACTCGAAATTGAAGTAGCCAACCTGTGGATCAACCGCCTTATAGGTGATGAACAGGAACCATGGGACGGAATTACAGAAAACAAATGGCCTGAATGGCTGATAAAAAATGAGAGAAGACCCACAAAGAGATTTACATTTACAACCCACAGATATTACAGGAAAGATGATAAATTGGTTCCGTCAGGTCTCACCGGACCTGTTAAAATCTTATTCAGGACAGTAAACAAGTAGAGTATAATTAATAATTTTAACTGATTCATTTTGAAAAGAGAAAACTCTTTTGTAAGATTGCAGCTTCAATTAATATTATTATTTACTGGCAGATGCACGGCAGAAAAAAAATAAAATTTTCCTTCGCAATTTGTTCACCTGACGTGGAATTACGTTCTGCATGGTTCATTTCATTTGCCTTTGCCAGCAGGCAGATAAGGCAACTTCGGTTGCCATATTAATCTGAAATTAGATTAGAAAATATTTTTATACCCCCATTTTTTTGATTTTTTATAAAAATATAATTGTCAGCATTTATAAACAATATTTAATATTTCAAAAATGAAAACACAGGATTACATCAACAGAGAAGATAAGTATGGTGCACATAATTACCATCCATTGCCAGTTGTTCTTGACAGAGGAGAAGGAGTGTTTGTATGGGATGTTGAAGGGAAAAGATATTTTGATTTCCTTTCGGCTTATTCAGCAGTTAATCAGGGTCACTGTCACCCTGAAATAGTAAATGTATTGATAAGTCAGGCAAAAAAACTCACATTAACATCAAGAGCATTCTACAATTCAGCTCTTGGGGAGTATGAAGAGTATGTAACGAAATATTTCGGCTATGATAAGGTATTACCTATGAATACCGGTGCTGAAGGAGACGAAACAGCTTTAAAGCTCTGCAGAAAATGGGCATATAAAGTAAAGGGTATCAAGGAATATAATGCAAAAATCATCTGCTGCGCCGGTAATTTTCATGGCAGGACAATAACAATTATTTCAATGTCAACCGATCCTGATGCAAGAAATCACTACGGTCCTTATACACCGGGTTTCGAAATCATACCATACAATGATCTTAATGCACTTGAAAAGGCTTTAAATGACCCCGATGTGGCTGGTTTTCTTGTTGAGCCGATTCAGGGAGAAGCAGGTGTTGTTGTACCTGACGAAGGATATCTGAAGAAAGCATATGAAATGTGCAAGGCAAAGAATGTGCTTTTTATTGCCGACGAGGTTCAGACAGGGCTTGGTCGTACCGGTAAACTTCTGGCATGCGATCATGAAAACGTAAGGCCCGATATCCTTATTCTGGGTAAAGCTCTGGGCGGAGGCGTTTATCCAGTTTCAGCCGTTCTTGCCGACGATGAAATAATGCTTACAATTAAACCGGGAGAACATGGTTCAACTTTCGGAGGTAACCCCCTCGCAGCAAAAGTGGCAATAACCTCCCTCGAAATAATTAAAAAAGAAAAACTTGCTGAGAATGCTGAAAAAATGGGTAAAATCTTCAGGAACGAATTTTCCGGTATTAAATCGGATCTGATTGAATTTGTGAGAGGAAAGGGACTACTTAATGCTGTGGGCATACGACCCAAAAGAGGCAAAACAGCATGGGATGTATGCCTTGCCATGAAAGAAAACGGACTTATTGCAAAACCCACACATGAACATATTATACGTTTTGCACCACCCCTTGTAATAACTGAAGATCAACTCAGGGAAGCAATGAATATCATTAAGGAAACATTTAAACAGTTTGAATAATAATCCTTCTATAAATAAGGAACAAATAGAAAGAACATAATTTTTAAACCTGTATCATTGTGTTTACCCGTGGTGATTTTGGTTTGAGGCCACGGGTAAGCACTTTAATTTTTATTGCTCTATTTATCAGTCAGTAAATAATTGAACAATACCTCCCCTATAACAGGGTGTTGAATTGTTTTTCTGAAATATTTCTCTTCTTCGTCAAAACCATTATTTTTGATATTTTATTTAACCTATTTGTATTATTAAAAATGAACGGAAACTTTAAACTTTTCTTTACTGCATTATTTATCACTGTTCTACTGGCTTTTTCATGCCAACCTCGTTTTACGTCGGAAATCACCGTAAGTGAGTTGAAACAGCATATTCAATATCTCTCATCCGAAAAACTTGAAGGCAGAGCGACCGGGTCAACTGGTGATAGTCTGGCTGCAGTTTATATAAGAAAAGTTCTGAAAAGATACGGTCTTGTTCCTGCTGAAGGCGATGGTTTTCAAAGATTTAAAGTAGTTGCCTCGGCTGAAGCAGGCGACGGAAACTTCCTTTCGGTGAACGGAACGGTTTTTAAAATTGGGGAGGATTTTATTCCGGTATCTTTCAGCAGTAATAAATCTTTAACAGCAGAAGTGGTGTTCGCGGGATATGGCTTCAATATAAGCAATGATTCCATTAACATAAACGATTATGAAACTGTAGATGCTTCAGGTAAGTGGATAATGGTCTTCAGAGGTGATCCTGAAATGGATAATCCTTCGAGCATTTTTATACCCTACTCGTCTGACAGGCATAAAACTCTTCTGGCAAAGGATAAAGGCGCTGCAGGTGTCTTACTGGTTTCAGGGGAAGAATATGACCGAGAAGATATACTTGAAACGCTTACAGGTGGTGAAACAGAATGCGGGATACCTGTAATTAGAATTAAGCGGTATGTAGCTGATACCATTCTTAAAAGCCATGGTACCAGTATAACATCACTTGAGAAATTATTGAAAAACCCTATCGTATCTAAAAGTTTCAATACCGGCACACAGGTTAAGGCAACAGCAGAAGTGATTCAGCACAAAGCCACAACAAGAAATGTTGCAATGCTTCTGCCAGGAATTGATGAAAATCTTAAAAATGAGTATCTGGTGATTGGTGCTCATTTTGATCATCTTGGCTGGGGAGGAAAGGGATCATCAAGCCGTAAACCAGATACCATTGCAGTACATCATGGTGCCGATGATAATGCATCAGGAACTGCTATGATGATGGAACTTGCAGGACGTTTTGCGGGCGAAAAAGCAAATAAAAGAAGCATTCTGTTTATTGCATTTACGGGAGAAGAAAAAGGACTTCTGGGGTCTAAATATTTCACTGACCATCTTCCGGTAGATAAAGAAAAGATTAATGCAATGATTAATCTTGACATGACAGGTAGGCTCAGGGAAACAAAAGATATTCAAATAGGTGGTGTGGGCACGGCAGCAGGGCTCAAGGAAAAAGCAGAATCACTTGTTGACACTCTTTTCCTTAAACCTGTTTTCACTTCTGAAGGATCCGGTCCATCAGATCATGCTGCATTTTATGCAAAAAACATCCCTGTGGTTTTCATTACAACAGGCGCTCATCCTGATTATCACACTCCTGAAGACACATGGGATAAGATAAACTATAATGGCATGCTGACTGTTTCGAATTATGTATTTAATCTTGCTAAGCTCCTGTCATCAGAGCCTGAGAAGTTAACATTCATGGAGTCAGGACCGACTGAAAGTATCTCCCGAAGGCCCATAAGACGAGGAGTAACACTGGGAATTATGCCCGACGTTACAGGCAGTGTGAAAAATGGTCTGAAGGTTGAACTTGTTACATCAGGCCGACCGGCTGACCTTGGAGGAATGAAAAAGGGAGACATTATTACTTCAATTAACGGAGAACCGGTATCGGACATTGAAGAATATATGTACAGACTAACCCGGCTTAAGAAAGGTGAAGCTATTACCGTAGTAGTCTTAAGAGATGGACGACAACTTGAACTTCTTATTCAACTTTAACAGCAGGTATGAAAAATATTATTATCTGGCTTTCCGCTATAATTATTACATTATCGGCCGCAATTTATCAGAGAAGAACAGGCCCAACATATCCGCAGAGGGCTAAGATAACAGTTAATGGCAAATTTTATGACATTAAACTTGTAAGAAGTCTCGGTCTTGATGAACAACCTTTCGTCAGACTTTCAATTGATGATTCAACTGCTTCGGCAGTATTATATTACAGAAGATACCCCACTGATGATCCATGGGAAACAAAGGATTTCAGTTACAACATTATCAGAGTAAACTCTTTTCTTATGAACAGAGTTTTCGGAATATACGAAATGAAAGGTTATTATGCGGCTCTTCCCCAGCAACCACCTGCCGGAAAACTTGAATATTATATCAAAATTACTGACTCAACAGGTACACGTGAACTTTTTAAAGAGAATCCTGTGATTGTAAGGTTTAAAGGAACTGTTCCGGGCTTGATCCTGATTCCGCACATAATCCTGATGTTTATTGCAATGCTTTTTTCTACGGTTGCAGGACTGATGGCTATCTCCCGTCACAGTTCTTTCAAAAAATATTCTGTACTAACTTTAATCCTCCTGACTGCAGGTGGAATGATTCTGGGTCCTGTTGTACAATATTATGCATTTGGTGATCTCTGGACAGGAATCCCATTCGGATGGGATTTAACCGATAATAAGACACTCATCGCTTTCGTTTTCTGGTCAATAGCTGTTGCAACAAACCGAAAACACAAGCGTCCGTTCTGGCCTGCCCTGGCTGCACTCATACTCCTTATCGTTTACTCCATACCTCACAGCATGTTCGGTTCGGAACTGGATTATGAAAGCGGTAAAGTAATCCAGGGTGCTATTTTTAACATTTTTAATAATTTTCCCCGGATTTAAATGCAACATACAAATTTTCCTTCCGTCTTTCTGTCAGAAAAAAGACAATGAAGTGGATGTGGCAGTAAATATTAGTCCGGGTTTTAAAAGAAAAATGAACAACAATACCGAAGCAACATACCGAAACATCCACAAGGACCTTATAGATGGGTGCAGAAATGGTGATCAGAAGGCACAATTTCAGATTTACAAGCTTTACTACAAAGCTATGTATAACACGAGCCTGAGAATTGTAAACGATTCGATGGAAGCCGAAGATATTATGCAGGAATCATTCCTGTCGGCCTTTGAAAAAATAGACACATATTCCGGGACTGTAAGCTTCGGAGCATGGCTGAAAAGAATTGTGATAAACAGGTCACTCGATACACTTAATAAAAGAAAGATGATCTTTGAAGATATTGACACTCTTCACGGATTAAAGGATGAAAGTACAGAAGAAACTTTGTATATCGAGGATCTTGATTCCAAAGTTGAAGAGGTTAAAAAAGCAATTGAAAGATTACCCGATGGTTACAGGGTTATTTTGACGCTTTATCTCATTGAAGGTTATGACCATGACGAAATAGCTGAAATTCTTTCCATTTCCAGCAGTACTTCAAGGTCCCAGCTTTCACGGGCAAGGCAAAAACTTATCAATGAGTTAAAAACGAAAGTGTAAAAAATGAGAAAAATGAAAAATATAGATGACTTCATCAAGGAAAAAAGGAACCTGTTCGACGATAGCGAGCCGATCAGTGGTCACATGGAAAGGTTTGAATGGAAACTTGAAAAAAGGCTCCATTCAAGGCAGAATAAAAAAAGCATTCTACCTTACCTGCTTAAAGCAGCAGTTGTTACAATTATGATAACCATCTCCTCTCTCTGGATATGGGATAATTTCATACGCTCCGACAATAAAAAAATGGCACTCGGTGATGTATCACCCCAATACAGGGAAGTTGAAAACTATTACGTGCACGAGGTAAGCACTATTAAAGGAGAACTTAAAAACCATTACCTGAAAGACGACCCTGAACAAAAAGAAATGATTGATAAAGAACTCAGAAGTATGGATTCAGTTTATCTGCAACTCCAGAAAGATCTTAGAGCCAATCCGGATGACGAACGAATAATTAATGCCATGATTGAGCACTATCAGACTAAAGTTGAGGTATTATCATATATCCTTAACCAGTTAAAAAGTATAAGAAATGAACATGAAAATATACAGAATAATGGAAAAACAAATATTTAATAATAGGTTGCTGATTCTTGCAGTATTTGGCCTAATGGTAAATGCAGTGCAGGCACAGGAGGTAACAAAAGAATTCAGGAAAGAGTACAGTGCCGATAAAAATACCATTGTTGAAATAAACAACAAATACGGTAACGTTGTTATATCAAACTGGGACAATGATAAAGTAGAAATCTATGTTAAAGTTACCATCGAGCTACCTGACAGAAGCCGGGCAGAAAAACTTATTAACCTCATTGATGTAGAATTTTTGGAGAGTGAGAACAGAGTCTCAGCCAGAACAGTTATTGATCAAAAATTCACTTTCTCCGGTTGGGGAATTCCAGGTAGAAAATTCAGCATTAACTATGCCGTTAAAATGCCTTATTATTGCAATCTCGAACTTATTAACAGATATGGTAATACTGACATTGACGAAATCCGGGGATACATAAACCTTGATATTAAGTACGGCAATCTAACAATAACCAGATTGACAAGAGATGATGAAAAACCACTCAACAAAATATCTCTCTCCTACGGCAAAGGTCTTGTAAAAGAAGCAGGATGGCTGGATATTTACCTTCGATATGCTTCACTTTTTGAACTACCAACAACCAGAGCTCTACTCCTCGACAGCCGTTATTCAAAAATAAAGGCTGATCAGATAAGTAGTTACGTTGGAGTATCAAAATATGATAACATTCAAATCGGCAAAATAAACAACCTTGTTCTGGAAACTGGTTATACAACACTTAATGTTGAATATCTTGAGAAGAAGCTTCAGGTTTACGGAAGCTATGGGTCAGTAAGTATAAATTATGTACCTCAAAACTTTCAATCTATTGACATCGATACAAGGTATACAGGAGTAAGAATTGGAATTGATAAGGATGCCAATTATAAACTTAAAGGCCATACTTCATATTCATCCATCAAATTTAATGAGGATAATTTTGTTGTTAGGAAACGCATAATTGACAATAATTCATCAGAAATTGAAGGTATTGTAGGTGACGAGAAATTGGCACAGGCCACAATTAATATATCAAGTTCCTATGGCTCTGTAAGGCTTTACTGATTACAAATTTCGTCAGGAAACCCGTTAGCCCTCTCCTTTTAATTAACCATGGAGAGGGTTTTCTTTTTCCTGTTAAAAAAATAACTATTTTTCATAAAAAAGAATGATTTTGATACTTTTGATATGATTTTAATATTAAAAATATGATACACATTGAAAAACCTTCGGAAGAAAAATTAAAGCAACTTAAAGTAAGTTCATGGCCTGTATGGTCGAAAGAGGAATCGGAATTCCCGTGGTATTACGATGAAAAAGAAACATGTTATATTCTCGAAGGGGATGTTGAAATAATACCTGAAGGAGGAGAACCTGTAAGATTCGGCAAAGGAGACCTTGTGGTATTTCCTGAAGGGCTAAAATGCAAATGGAAGATTAAGAAAGCCGTAAAGAAACATTACAGGTTCGGATAGAATGAATGGGAGATGAGAATTGCCGACATTTTAATATTTATCATCTACCTTGCGGGAATAATTATTTTCGGCAGTTCGTTTTACCTGAAGAACAAAACTGCTTCAGCATTTACCCTTGGAAACAGAAACATGCCAGCATGGGTTGTGGGCATGTCAATATTTGCAACTTTTGTTAGTAGTATCAGTTATCTTGCATTACCAGGTCAGGCATACCAGACCAACTGGAATCCTTTTGTATTCAGCCTCTCATTGCCGCTGGCAGCTATTATGGCAGTAAAATTCTTCGTACCTCTCTACAGGTCAGTTAACAGTCCTTCGGCATATACTTATCTAGAAATACGTTTCGGAAAATGGGCCAGAATTTACGCATCTTTAATGTATCTTTTTACCCAGCTTATGCGAACAGGTACCATTCTATTTCTGCTCGCCCTGATGCTTAATACTACCCTTGGATGGGATATAAAAACAGTAATAATTATAACCGGAGCAAGCATAATGATCTATTCTGTTCTTGGTGGAATTCAGGCAGTCTTATGGACAGATGCAATACAGGGAATTATATTGATTACCGGTGCAATAATGTGTTCGTTAATCCTTATCTTTTCTATGCCCGAAGGCCCTGGACAGATTTTTAGCATAGCGGCAGAAAACAATAAATTCAGCCTGGGCAGTATAAAACCAGATTTCACAACATCAACATTCTGGGTTGTGCTTTTATACGGTATTTTTATAAACCTTCAGAACTTCGGAATTGATCAGAACTATATACAGAGATATCTGACTGCCCGTTCGAATGAGGAAGCAAGAAAGTCGGCACTTTTCGGTGCTCTAATATATATTCCCGTATCACTTCTGTTTCTTTTTATCGGCACAGCACTATTTAGTTTCTACACGGCAAAACCAGAACTCCTGCAACATGGAATCACAGGCGATAAGGTTTTCCCATATTTTATTTTTCATAATCTTCCCCCGGGTATTACCGGTTTGCTTGTATCCTCCGTCTTTGCAGCAGGAATGAGTACTGTTTCAACCAGTATAAACAGCTCAGCAACTGTAATTATGAGTGACTATTTCAGGCTTTCACCCGATGAAACAGGAAATGAAAAGAAGTCGATGAAAATATTATACATCTCTTCCGCCCTTTTCAGTATAGCAGGTATACTGATAGCAATAGCAATGATTAACGTACAGAGCGCGCTTGATGCATGGTGGAAACTGGCTTCAATATTCAGCGGCGGAATGCTCGGACTATTCCTGCTTGGCTTCTTTACAAAAAAAGTAAACAACTTCGCCGCTATAACAGGTATTATTACCGGAATTATCATAATAGGGTGGATTAGTTTATCACCACTAATTTTTACTGACTCACTCCGAAAACTGGCATGCCCCCTACACGGTTATATGGCAATTGTGTCCGGAACAACCGCTATTCTTATAACAGGTTTCCTTGTCGGGATTCTTTTTAAGTTCAGAAAAAACTGATTACTTTTCTCCACTCTAATCTTATAGATCAAGTTCAACAAGTGTTATTCCGGCCCCTCCCCTTTCAACGTGTTCATCAGAAATAGATTTCACTATACCTGTTGAAGCAAGATATTGACGTATGAGCTGACGCAATATCCCATTTCCTTTTCCATGAATTATTCTTAAGTTTCTATGCTGAACCATAACTGCATCATCAATCAAATTCCTTACAATGCTTATTGCCTCCTCTCCTCTGACGCCCCTGATATCAATTTCGGGCTTGAAATTCAATTTCCTCTGTGTAATCAAAGGATCCGTGTACATCTGAGCCTTTCCTGTCCTGATGCTCTCTCTAAGTTCACTTCTGCTAATCTTTTCAAGTTTTTCGGCAGATATCTGAAACTTGAATGAGCCCGTCTCAACCGTAATCATTTCATCCTTAATCTCAACTATCTCTCCTGTCACAGTTGAACCAACCATTCTTACAGCGTCTCCTTCCCTAAGAATCATCTTCTCCTTGCTATTATCCACCTCTTCTTCAGCCTTTATTGTTTTTCTTATCTTCTTAATATTATCTTCAATTCCTGCAATTTTATTTTCAATCACCGATTCAACACCTGTAGTAATATCATTCCTGAACTGCTCAAGTTCCTTTCGTGCTTTTCTGGTGCTCTCCTTTTCTGCCTGTGATTCCTTTATCTGACGTATGGTATTTTCAATAATCCTGTTAGATTGGGCAAGCAGATTCTGAGCTTCTTCACGTGCCTTTGAGATGATCTCTTTGCTCATATTTCTGGCGCCCGCAAGTTCATTTTCATACTCCCTGATTAATTCTTCAAGCTTCTTTTCATACAGGCGTATATTCTGCCTTTTCTTTTCCCAGTACCTTTTGTCACGCGCAATATCCTTCAGATGCCTGTCGAATTTAACGTTTTCTTTACCTGCTTTTTCTTCAGCCTCATTCAATATATCCCCGGGAAGCCCTATTTTTCTTGCAATTTCAAAAGCAAATGAACTTCCGGGTTTTCCAATGTCAAGCCTGAAAAGAGGCTGAATCAGATGATTATCAAACATCATTGCTGCATTAACAATCCCTACCGTTTTTGAAGCAAAGTGTTTAAGGTTTGAATAATGGGTTGTAACTACTCCATAAGCTCCTTTTCTTATAAGTTGAGCCAGAATGGCTTCAGCAATGGCACCTCCCAGTACCGGTTCAGTGCCCGTCCCCAGTTCATCAATAAGAATTAAAGTGTCATCTGATGCATTTTTTAGAAAAAACTTCATGTTAATCAAATGAGAACTGTATGTACTGAGGTCATTTTCAATACTTTGTTCATCTCCTATATCAATAAAAATATTTGTGAAAAGTCCAACCTGTGAACTTTCATGAACAGGGATTGTCATCCCACACTGGACCATATACTGAAGTAATCCCACCGTTTTGAGGCATACTGACTTTCCACCTGCATTCGGACCAGAAATCAGCAAAAACCTGTTTTTTTCATTTAGGGAAATATCTAGAGGCACTACCTGTCTCCCCTGAAACTTTCTGAAAGTCTCATAAAGAAGTGGATGTACAGCATTTTTCCAGTTAAGGCGAGGAACAGAGGCCATTTCAGGTTTCAACGATCCGAAATGATTGCCGATTAATGCCTTTGCCCTTATAAAATCGATTTCTGCTATAAAAGCGTCAGATGTCAGAAGATCATTAATATAGGTACGAATGTTATTTGCAAAAGTTATAAGAATCCTGATAATTTCCCTTTTCTCTTCATATTCCAGCTCTATAATTTCATTGTTTATCTCAACCGTTACAGCCGGTTCAATATATACCGTTTTCCCTGAAGCAGATTGATCATGAACCAGCCCATTAATCTTTCTTTTAAATGCAGCATTTACCGGAATAACCCCCCTACCATTTCTGATAGATATATTTGCATCGGCTTCTACAATACCATCAACCTGAGCCTGCTTCAGTATATCATTCAGCTTCTTTGCAGCAATTGCTCTTTTATTCGAAAGATTTTGCCTGATAGTTCTCAGTTCGGCTGAAGCACTATCTTTTATATTACCCTGCCTGTCAATAATGCGGTCAACAGCATCTGCAACATACTGAAAAAATTTAACTTCCGATGCGAACTCTTTTAAGACAGGATACTTACTGCTTTCCCTGTTTTTAAAATAATTCAACACTGCCTTCAGGCATTCTAGAAACTTTCTTATAGTTATCAACTCATTAATTTCAGGGAATGTACCTTCTGTCTTGAGTTTTTCGAGAATACCTGAGATACTGGTAAAATTATCGGCAGGGAAAGGGTCATCCCATAAAAGAATCTGCTGAAACTCCCATGTTTTTGAGAGCTCTCTCTGTAAGGTTTCATAATCAGTGAGAAATTTCATGGAGTTTACCAGTTCTGCACCTGCTTCAGTAAGACACCTTCCTGCTGTCATTGACCTGATCCTGTCAAAACCGGTTTTCTTCTCGAAATCTTCAGGATATACCATACCTTCTATTCTGGTTTCACAAAATTAGTGTTAATATCTTAATGTTTATATCGGATCCCTGTTATAGATGAGCATTAAATTACTAAAGAAAATCATACTGTCAATTAATAATTTGAATCTATAAAAATCGATCTTTAATCCCTGTTCTAACCCATAATTTGTTGAAGGAAGCAGGTAAACAGTTCCTTTTTCTGTTAATTATTGTTAAATTATTTTAATGTGCAAAATATATAAGACATAAATTTATATACATTTAATGCACAATTAGAAACTTTATAAAACATAAAATATGAAGAGATTTTATTCAAGTTTGCTGATAGCAGTATTATTGCCATTACTGCTGACTGCGCAAAAAGAGAATATTGACCTTGCAATGGTCTATAAGATCAAGCAGGAAGCTTTGAGGAGCAATTCACTGGAAGAAATGGCATATGGGTTATGCGATTATGTCGGTCCCCGGCTTACAGGTTCAACAGGTTTTACAAGAGGCAGTGAATGGGCGAAAAAGAAAATGGAAGAAATCGGCCTTCAGAATGTACGCATTGAAGAAGCGAGGGATTTTACCCGTGGTGGCTGGGATAATCTGAAAACTTATGCTGCCATGGTTGAACCCTATTATTCGAATCTTGCTTGCAATCCGGTTGCATGGACCGGCAGCACAAATGGACTTGTAAAGAGTGAGGTAATTTTACTGGATGCTCAGAATGAATCGGATCTTGAAAAGTACAAAGGTAAATTATCGGGAAAGATTGTTCTGATGCCGTCAACCACTACGTATGAAATGAGTTTTACTCCTTTTGCAACGCGTTATACTGATGAACAGTTGAAGGAAATATCTATGGCTGCTGCCGGGAGGCAGGCTGGAAGGCGACCACAGGGAGACATTAATCAGATGATGGCTCAGAGAAATCTGCAGAATAAAATTCAGGAAATGCTTAAAAATGAAAACGTTGCAGTAATAATTAACAATTCGGGAAGTTTTAATGTACCTCGTTCAAATGGTGCAAACTATAAATGGGGCGACCCTGAACCCACACCACAACTTAATATACCTGTTGAAGCATACAGCAGAATGGTAAGGCTACTAAGACACAATGAAACTGTAGTTATGGAAGTCGAAATAAAAAACAGGTTCTTCGAAAGCCCGAAAGTTTACAATATTATTGGAGAGATTCCGGGTACTGATAAAAATCTAAAAGAAGAAGTTGTGCTGATCGGAGCACATATTGATTCATGGCATGGTGGAACCGGCGCAGCCGATAATGCTTCAGGGTGCATTGTTATGCTTGAGGCTATGAGAATACTTAAGACATTGAATGCTGCACCAAGAAGAACAATCAGGATTGCATTATGGGGCGGAGAGGAACAGGGGCTAAATGGTTCACGCGGATATGTTGAGAAATATCTTATGGATCCTCAGACGCGTGCAAAGAAGCCCGGCTGGGATAAATTTGCTGGATATTTTAATATGGATAATGGATCAGGCAAATATCGTGGCATTTATCTCCAATCAAATGAGTTGCTTCGTCCTGTTTTCGAAGAATGGCTTAAGCCATTTGCCGATATGGGTTGTTCAACAGTAACTATCAGAAATACCAGTGGTACGGACCATCTCTCTTTTGATTCAGCCGGCCTTCCGGGGTTTCAGTTTATTCAGGATCCTCTTGAATACGGAAGAGGTTATCACACTGTAATGGACACATTCGAAAGACTGGATTTTAGCGATCTAAGGCACAATGCAATAATCACCGCAGCATTTGCGTGGTTTGCAGCTCAGCGAGATATCAAGCTACCCGGTAAGCCCGAAATGCCTCAATCACAAAGCAGGCCAATGGGTTCACCCTTTGGATTCTGAAAAATACTTTATTCCTTAATCGAAGGCAGAAATCACTAAAGGCAAGTAATTTATTTTTCGGGGGATACATCTTTAAGTGAAAGTTGTATCCTTTTCCTTTCGAGGTCAACACTGAGGACTTTGACCATTATATGCTGGTGAAGTTTTACCACATCTGAAGGGTCCTTCACAAACTCTTTCCTGAGATTTGAAATATGGATAAGTCCGTCCTGTTTAACACCTATATCCACAAAAACGCCGAATTTTGTAACATTTGTTACAATACCTGGAACAATCATACCTTCCTTAACATCTTCAATTGAATGTATATCAGCAAATCTAAATTCTTTTATTTTCATTCTGGGATCACGGCCAGGGCGTGCCAGTTCATTCATAATATCCATCAAAGTAGGAAGACCCGTCTTTTCAGTTACGTAATCATTAATATTTATTTTTTTTCTTAACTCCTCATTTTGAATAAGGTCGACAACTTTTACTCCCAGATCAGAAGCCATTTTCTCAACAATGTAATAGCTCTCGGGATGAACTGCACTGGCGTCAAGAGGATTTTCTGCTCCTCTTATTCTCAGAAATCCTGCACATTGCTCAAATGCCTTTTCTCCCATTCTTTTTACATTCAAAAGTTCCTGTCTTGATTTAAATGGCCCGTTCTTGGTTCGGTACTCAATAATATTTTTTGCCAGTTGAGGGCCAAGGCCCGATACATAAGTAAGGAGATGACTGCTTGCAGTATTTAGCTCCACTCCCACTGCATTTACGCAGCTGATCACAACATCATCGAGAACATTCTGAAGTTTTGTCTGGTCGACATCATGCTGATATTGCCCCACTCCTATTGATCCGGGTTCAATTTTTACCAATTCTGCCAGTGGATCCATAAGTCTCCTTCCAATTGAGATTGCTCCTCTAACCGTAACATCATAATCAGGGAACTCTTCTCTTGCAACTTTAGAAGCTGAATAAACTGATGCACCGGCCTCACTGACAACAAAAACCTGAATATCGCGATCAAACTTAATCCATCTGATAAGTTCTTCAGTCTCGCGACTTGCAGTACCGTTGCCAATTGCAATGGCTTCAATCTTATATGAATTGACAAGGGTTACAATTTTTTTTACTGAAAGCGCAGTTTGATTCTGTGGAGGATGGGGGTAAATTGTTTCATTATGCAGGAGATTGCCCTGCCTGTCGAGGCAAACAACTTTACAACCTGTACGATAGCCGGGATCTATTGCAAGCACATTTTTTTCCCCAAGCGGCGGAGCAAGAAGAAGTTGCCGGAGATTATCTGCAAAAACTTTGATTGCCACATCTTCAGCCCTCTCCCTGGCAATATTCTTGAATTCATTTTCCAGTGAAGGGGACAAAAGTCTTTTCCAGCTGTCGCCTATTGCTTCTCTTACAAGCTCAGACGAACGATTATTTTTCTTGATAAAAAGTCTCTCCAGTAGTCTGATAACTTTGCTTTCATCGGGTGCAATTGAAATTCGTAAAAAGCCCTCCTTCTCACCCCTCCGCATAGCAAGATAACGATGTGAAGGACATTTTGATAGCAACTCCGACCAGTCAAAATAATCAGAATATTTAATTCCCTCTTTCTCTTTTCCTTTTATTACCGATGAATGAATTATTGCTTCCTTCTCATAGATTTTTCTCAGTGCTTTTCGTGCATCCTCATTTTCACTTATCCATTCGGCTATAATATCACCTGCGCCTGCAAGAGCTTCCTCAACCGCAGGCACAGATTCACTAATAAAGTCCTCAGCCAGATCATCCGGATTATCTCTTTCCTGTCTGAAAACAATCTCTGCAAGTGGCTCAAGTCCCTTCTCTCGTGAAATTGTTGCGCGCGTTCTTCGCTTAGGGCGGTATGGTAAATAAATATCTTCAAGTTCCGAAAGAGTTAGCACTTCTTCGAGCTTTCTTCTGAGTTCAGGGGTCATCTTTCCCTGTTCCTCAATTGAACGAATGATACTTTCCCTTCTTTTATCCAGTTCTCCGAGTCTGGTATACTCATCTCTGACAGTAAGCAGGGTAACCTCATCCATACTGCCTGTCATCTCTTTACGATAACGGCTGATAAATGGTATAGTGGCTCCATCGTTAAACAACCTTACAGCATTCTCCACCTGCCATACATACAGTTGAAGTTTTTCCGCTATTATCTGAAAATATTTTTCTGCATTCATAAAATTCTCGAAAAGTGATGGTATTCTTTATTCAACATAAAGGACAAAACCTTTGAGGTACTCACTTTCAGGATGAAAAATATTAACCGGGTGATCAGCAGGCTGTCCAAGATTATGTAGAATTCTGACTTTTCTGCCAGTATTTGCAGCTGCAGCAAATATTGATTTTCTGAAATTTTCTCTTGATACTACCTGTGAGCAAGAAAAAGTAAAAATGATACCACCTGTTCTTATTGCCTCAATAGCTCTCATGTTTAATCGCTTATAACCCAGCAACGCATTTGGCAGTGCATCATTATGTTTGGCAAAGGCAGGTGGGTCGAGAATAATTAAATCATATTTTCCTTTACACTCTTTAAGAAATTCAAATGCATCGGCCTGATATGACGAATGCCGATTATCATCCCCGTAATTCAAACGAATGTTTTCATCTGCAAGCTTTAAGGCTGCAGAAGAACTATCAACAGTATCAACCTTGCGAGCATTTTTCATGGCATAAACCGAAAATCCTCCTGTATATCCAAAAAGATTCAGTACCTCCATGGTATCAGAATATCTCTGAACAAGAGCTCTGTTTTCCCTCTGATCGATAAAGAACCCGGTTTTTTGTCCTGTTTTCCAGTCAACAATAAATTTATAACCATTTTCAGAAACTATTATCTCCTTTGCATCACCTTTTAGAAAACCGTTTCCGTTTTTCACTTCTAACCATTCAGGTAAAGTAGCATCACTCCTGTCATAAATAGCAACGACATTATCTTCCAGAATTTCAGCGATGATTTTTGCAATTTCGTCTCTGATTTTATACATACCGGCCGAGTGCATCTGGATCACCACCATCCGATTATAGTAATCAGCAATAAGACCGGAAAGGTAATCGCCTTCGGCATAAATGAGTCTGAAAACGTTTGTCTCAGTATTATTGAATAAACCAAGTTTCTTACGATATTCAACGGCCGATGAGATTTTTTTATAAAAAAAATCTCTGTCTGGAATTACATTTTCAAAAGATAGAATTCTTACTGCTATGGTTCCCGTCTGATAATGTCCCAGTGCAAGAAACTGATCCTTGTTGTCATATACTTCTACAATATCACCGTTTACAGGATTACCGTATATTTTTTTAATTGCTCCTGAAAAAATCCACGGATGAAAACGGCGTACCGACTGGTCTTTTCCTGACTTAAGCACTATTTTGTTCTGTACGGCATTAATTTGATTTATTGATTTCATCACAGTGTAATCAAAATTGTCCTGTTAGTCTGGAATAAATCTGGTAACATACCCATGCATCGGTAGCGGCGTATATTTTTTGAGCTTCGGAGAGTACTGGTGCTTCCCAGTCAGTTACCTGTTGACTTTTTGAAATTCTGAAACCCATCACTATTGCAGTGATTTTTTTCAGGCTGGTGCTTTCAATACCAAAATCTCTTACAAGCATTTGCAGGTCAATAAAACCAGCCGGTTCAAACCTGGTTAACTTCTGGAGTGCATTGATGTCCTCGCGCAATGCAACACCTGTCTTAATAACTTTAGGATCGGAAAGTAAATGGACTAGTTCATCCTGAAGGCCTATTTTGTTCAATCTGAAAAGGAATGCCGTATTATTGAAGGCAAGTTGAAGCAAAGAAACCCTGTTCCTTTTTCCTTTTCTGAAAGATGGTTTTGTTTCGGTATCGAAGCCCAAGATTGATTTTCCTTCAAGTAGTTTGAAGTATTTTTTGAAAGTGTACATACTATCAATCACCAGCACTCTACCGTTAAATCTGTCGATGCTTATTTTATTAAGTTCTTCAGGAGTAATATTTTGCTGATACACTTTATTTTCCATTTTTTCTGAAATCTTTTTGCCGGCGGCTGATTATCCACTTTTCCTGCCTCAGGATTCTTTCTTTCTCCGATTCATCCTCAGGAGCTTTACCTATTTCTTCCCCTGAATACAATAATTTATGAATAGCCCGAAGTGAATTAACAAGTTTCTGTCCCCAATAATTCTCAAAATTCAGTCTGCATTCCCAGACAGCATCATTCATAACTTCATTTGTGCCTGTCTGATAAAGAATCACAAAATCTTTAAGATCCTGATAAATATCGGTAAGATTTTCGGCCAAACTTGCTACGACAGGTGTTTCCGATTCGTTTATCCTTTCATCAAATACCTCCAGGTAAATATCGGCTGTTCCAAATTTTTCCTTAAGAGTATCATGAATTTTATTCCAGTCTTCTTCCCTGACAAACTTTTCATTTCCCTCTTCAAAGAAAGGTTCCAGTTCAGGCAAGAGTGTTGCTTTTAGATAGATAAACGGCATGAGCCTCTGCAAGATCTGAAGCAATTCCTTACCGTCAAGTTCACGGGCTTTTTCCAGATATTTGCAGTATTCGTTTGCAGATGCAACAAATTCAACTATTGTTGTCGAGTAAAGAGATCCTGAGATATTATTATCCATTAACCGGTTCTGATTGATTAACCGGCAAAATTAGCCATTTTTCTGGAGTTAATAAATAAGATGGCATAAATATGTTGGTTTAAAGAATGTTAACTTAACTTATTATGAATTGTTCCAGGACAGCAGTCCCTGTTCATCCTGATGCAGTTTATTATGATCGAGGAGCCATCTGATAACCTTAACCACTTTTTCCTCGGAAAAATTAATTCTGTTCACAAGATTATGGGCATTAACTTTTTCTGAATAAACAATAGTTTTTATCTCATTGATAATAAGGTCAAACTCATATTTGCTCAGTTCAAGTTCATTTCTTTTCCGGCATACATCGCAATTTCCGCACCTTTCAGCATCTTCGCCAAAATATTCGAGTAGCATAACCGACCTGCATTTTGTTTCTGATTCGGCATACTCGAGCATTTTTTCGAGCCGAAGAAGATATTTCTCTTTAACATGTAAATAGTTATCAGGGGAAATCAAAATAGATTTTCTATCGAGGCGTTCTTCGGTAAAAATAACCAGAGGGGTTCTTTTGCCGGGAATATAATGTATGATGTTAAGTGCTGAAAGTCGTATCAGGTACTGGCATACTTTTTCACGGGAGAGTCCTGATTTTCTGGCCAGAATATCTTCATTAACTGGGACATACGAAGTAAACATTCCCGTATATGAGCGTAGCAAAAGTTTAATAAAACTATCATAATCCTCATTAGCTACCTGAAATTTGTAAAGATCATCTCTTCCAACTATGAAATGAACCCTCGAAGGGTTATTGATTTCTTCAGTAAATTCAAGATAGCCTTCCCTCTGAAGAAACATAAGGCTGTTATAAGTGACAATCACGGGGAGATGGTATTGTGCAACAAATTCCTGCATATTAAAGTCGTGAACGGTATCTTTGCCCGCACCAACCGGTATTTTTAAATAGTTGCACAGCATTTCATAAATATCCTTTATTTTTTCGATTGGTGGAAATTTCTGGGGGATACTCCCTTTAAGCCTGTTTTTATCGGCTTCATTGAAAAGCAGAACAGCCCATGAAGGTTTGTTGTCACGTCCAGCCCTTCCTGTTTCCTGAAAATAAGATTCTATTGATTCAGGGATATCCCAGTGAATAACAAATCTTACATCAGGTTTGTCAATTCCCATTCCGAATGCATTTGTAGCAACAATAATCCTTGTTTCTCCTGAATTCCATGAAGCCTGTTTTTTGTCACGTAATTCATTTGAAATTCCGGCATGGTAATAATCGGCGCTGAAACCTTTTCCCGATAGCATTTCAGCCACCTCTCTTGCTCTTTTCCTGCTTCTTACATATATTATTCCTGATCCTTTGACTTTTCTTAATGTATTTACAAGAAATGTTCCTTTATCCTCAACTTTTCTAACAAAATAGGAGATGTTTTTCCTTTCAAAACTTGTCCTGAGAATATTTTTCCCCCTGAAGTTAAGTTTTTCGATAATATCCTCAATAACTTTTGGGGTAGCGGTAGCAGTTAGAGCCAGAAAAGGAGGACTGGTACGAAGCAGATCTCTCAGTTCAACTATTTTAAGATATGAAGGCCTGAAATCGTAGCCCCACTGAGATATGCAGTGAGCCTCATCAATTGCCACAAGTGAAACATTAAGCCTTGGCGCCTTTGATTTAAAAAGTGGTGAGGAGATTCTT
The DNA here is from genome assembly GCA_020722575.1 of Rikenella microfusus. Lineage (GTDB taxonomy): Bacteria > Bacteroidota > Bacteroidia > Bacteroidales > VadinHA17 > LD21. Next base: position 174,142 of record DYKN01000002.1, read on the forward strand.
TCAGGAGATACATAAAGAAATTTATAATCGCCATAAATGCTGTTATCCAGTGTAATTTCAATTTCTTCCCTTGTCATTCCCGAATGAAGGGCAAGTGCTTTGATGTCCATTTCGTTAAGCCTTGCAACCTGTTCTTTCATAAGAGCTATAAGTGGGGTAATGACAAGGCATATTCCCTCCATTGCGATGCCCGGTACCTGAAAGGTAACAGATTTTCCTCCCCCTGTAGGCATCAATCCAAGTGTATCCTCTCCTGCCAGTACTGATTTGATTATCTCTTCCTGCAAAGGTTTGAAACTGGTAAATCCCCAGTATTTGATAAGTATTTTCCTGCAGATTTCAATGTCCATAATTGAAATCGGATATTTATTATTTCCCCGCTTTCTATACCTTATTCTTTAAAAAGCTCCTGTCAAATACAAAAATAATAACTGTATTTCAATTTTTTATGTTTCTCAAAATAACCCACACTGTTTTCAGAGTCAGTTTTTTTTGTAATTTGCAGCCCGAAATTCAAAATTAAAGATCATGTCATTCATTGATGATAAAATACTATTTGAAGGTTTAACTTTTGATGATGTTTTGCTTATTCCTGCATATTCTGAAGTTTTACCAAGGGAAGTTGATATCAGTTCAATGTTTACCCGGACCATAAAAATGAACACTCCTGTTGTTTCGGCTGCTATGGACACAGTTACAGAGGCAGAGCTTGCAATTGCAATAGCCCGTGAAGGAGGAATAGGGGTTATTCACAAGAACATGTCGATTGAGAAGCAGGCATCCCAGGTTAGAAAGGTTAAAAGAGCTGAAAATGTTATGATATCTGATCCTGTAACCATACACCCTGATGCTACAGTTGCTGAAGCACTAGAATTAATGAGAGAATACAGGATCGGAGGAATACCTGTTGTGGATGGTAACGGAATACTCAAAGGGATTGTTACAAACCGTGATCTGAGATTTGAAAACAATTCGACCAAAAAGATTTCCCTTATCATGACCACAAATCTCATAACTACAAGTTATCAATCTAATCTGGAAGAGGCAGCCAGAATACTTGAGAAACATAAAATTGAGAAACTACCAATAGTTGACAATGATAACAGGTTAATCGGCCTCATAACTTATAAAGACATTACAAAAGCCAAGGACAGGCCTAATGCCTGCAAGGACGACAAAGGTCGTCTGAGGGTGGCAGGAGCAGTAGGTATAGCTGCCGATACACTTGAACGTACTGAGGCTCTGATTAATGCAAATGTTGATGCCATTGTTATCGACACTGCTCACGGCCATACTAAAAATGTAATAGGAATATTAAGAGAAATAAAGAGAAATTTTCCCCATGTAGACGTGGTTGTAGGAAATATAGGCACCGCTGAAGCTGCCAGAAAGCTCGTCGATGAGGGAGCAGATTGTGTAAAAGTAGGAATAGGCCCTGGTTCAATTTGCACCACAAGAGTAATAGCAGGTGTTGGAGTACCTCAACTCTCAGCAATTTATAATGTGGCTAAAGCAATTGAAGGTTCAGGAGTACCTGTAATTGCCGACGGTGGTATCAGATATTCGGGTGATATTATAAAAGCTATTGCGGCAGGTGCTGATTCAATCATGGCCGGTTCGCTCTTTGCTGGTGTTGAAGAATCTCCCGGTGAGACAATTATTTACAACGGGAGAAAGTTCAAAACCTATCGCGGAATGGGATCAATAGAAGCCATGAGCCAGGGATCAAAAGATAGATATTACCAGGATGTCGAAGATGATATCAAAAAACTCGTTCCGGAAGGTATCGAGGCAAGAGTTCCTTATAAAGGTACTCTTGCAGAAGTAATTTTCCAGATGGTAGGAGGATTACGGGCAGGTATGGGATACCTCGGAACTTCAGATATACCTACACTGAAAAGGGAAGCCCGATTCGTAAGAATAACAGGCCCGGGCATAATTGAAAGTCACCCTCATGATGTTAATATTACAAGAGAAGCTCCTAACTACAGTAGAAAATCTATTGAATAATAGCACCATTAAACCTTGATGAAATATCTTGTTTCAATCTTTTTATACTGGTTCGCCGCTTTTCTGACTGCAGCTCAGGAATTCGATTCAAAGATTCTAATGACCATAGATGGCAGAGAAGTTGAAGCCGGTGAATTCATCAGAATGTATCATAAATCGGCAGCTATTGGAGATAAAGTCAACTTTGATGCATATCTTGAACAATTCGTTACATTCAAACTCAAAGTTGCTAATGCTATAAGGGAAGGCTATGATACAACAAAAGCATTTAAGAATGAATTAAAAAGCTACAGGGACCAGGTCGCACATAACTATCTTACCGACAAAGACATCAAGGAAAAATTACTGAGAAGAACATATGAAAAATACACAAAAGAAATAAATGTCTTGCATATTCTGGTGTCATGTCCTCCCAATTCCTCACCTGATGATACTATTGCAGCTTATAAAAAGGCATTGGAGATTAAAGCCCGTATTATCTCAGGAGAACCTTTTGACCAGGTAGCCAGAAGCACATCAGATGATCCTTCAGTACATGTTAATGGCGGTAATCTTGGATATTTAACTGTTTTTCAAATGATTACGCCTTTTGAGAATGCTATGTATAGTTTGAAGGAAGGTGAAATTTCAGACCCTGTTAAAACGCCTTATGGATATCACATCATTAAGGTAGCCGATATTCGTCCATCACGGGGTAAGATTAAAGTTGCCCATATAATGCGCAGTATCCCGGGGAATGCCAGGCCTGAAATGGAGAAAGCAGCCGAAGACACAATCTGGTCGGTTTACAGGCAATTGCAAGCTGGCGCCTCCTTCAGTGAACTTGCTAAAAAATATTCCAATCACCACGAATCGGCAGCAAAAGGCGGTGAACTAAGCTGGTTCGGGACCGGAGAAATAATTCCCGAATTTACCGAGGTTGCATTTGCTCTCAAAGCAAACGGAGATTTTTCCACTCCGTTCAAAACTCCGTACGGATGGCATATAATTAAAAGAATTGACCGGAAAGATCCTCTACCATACGAACAGGCAAAAGCCGAGCTTGAAACAAAACTAAATGAAGCCTGGATAAATGCCGAAGGCTTAAAATCATTCACGGAAAAACTTCAGAAAGAATATAACTTCAAACTTGATAATGCTACCTTAAACTGGTTCCTTCAAAATACTGATACCCTCATAATAAAAGGATACTCAAAATATGACAGAAAAAGATTGCCATCGGGTATCCTGTTTTCGTTTGCAGATAAAAGTTGCAAAGCCATTGAATTTGCATCCTTTATTGAGAACAAAGCTAGCTCACAAGTGCATGACCTTCCCGAAAAATTTGTTAAAAATCGGCTGGAAACTTTTATAACCGACCATCTTATAAATTATGAAAACTCAATTCTGGAAAAAAAATATCCGGAATTCAGATATCTGGTGAAAGAATTTCACGACGGAATACTTTTGTTCGAAATATCATCCAAAAAAGTGTGGGATCGAGTACAGAATGATACCACCGGTTTAATGGATTTTTACGAAAAGAACAAATATAAATTCCCGGGAAAAAGATCCGTTGAAGCAAATATTTATATTTGTTCTAATCCTGACAGTGAAAAATCCTTCTATTCGGTGTTCAGAAACAAAAAAAATATTTCAGCCATTGAAAAAAAACTAATGAGATATTTTACAACAAAAACCGATACATTGTTCACAGTACATAAAGGAATATTTGAGGAGGGAGACTCACTCCTGCCTATGGATATGCATTGGGAAAAAAGCATAATAAAATCAAGAATTAACGGATTACCTTCCATAGTTTATATTTTGCGGGTTATTGAACCCCGCCCTCTACCATTATCCAGTATTATTGGAGAAGTTTCTGAACAATATCAACAATATCTGGAAGAGGAATGGGTTAAGCAATTAAAAAAAGATTACCCCGTTAAAATTAACAATGAAGTTCTTGAAGACGTTAAAAAAAGGTTATTAAATGAATAAGTTAATTGCAACGGCTTTATTCTTAAGTGTGACTCTTTTTGTTTCTTCATGTATCAGAAATACCAATCATGGTACAAGAATTCCTGTTGCAAAGGCAGGTGAAAAAATACTTTTTCTCGATCAGATACCTGAAATTTACCGTACCGGCTTATCCTATGAAGACAGTATTGTTTCTGTTAATAATTATATAAACTCATGGGCAAAAAGGGAACTAATGTTTTCCAGAGCTGCCGAAAACCTTCTTCCCTCATATAAAAATGAGATTGAAAGCCAGCTTCAGGAAACAAGAAGCAATTTGTATATCTTTCATTATCAACATCAAATGATGCTTGAAAAGATGGATACGGTGGTAACTGAAAGCGAAATTGAAAATTATTATGCTTCTGGAGAAGACCGTTTCAGGCTTAATTCAAGCATAGTAAAAGCACTTTTTATTAAGATCCCTATCGATGCACCAAATATTTCAAAAGTCAGAACATGGTACAGATCAACTGATGCCGATGCTTTAAGACAGCTCGAATCATATTGCTTTCAATTTGCGGAGAAATTCGATGATTTTGGTGAAGGGTGGATCTCATTTGATAAAGTGGCTGTAGAATTACCTGTAGAAATTCTCAATCCGGAAGAGTTTCTGAAAAGATATACTTTTTATGAAACTGCCGATCCATTATTCGCATATTTTCTGGCAATCAGGGATTATAGATTGAGATCAGCAGTGGCTCCATACGAATACGTTAAAGAAGACATTAAAAATATCATTTTGAATAACAGAAGAATCGAATTTCTTAAATCTCTTGAGAATGAAATATTTAATGAGGCGATTAAAACAAATATATTCAAAAAGTACTGATAATATTATGAATACAGGATTTTTCCGGGTTTTATTGGGAAAAGCGGTTATTATCATCCTTATAGTTTCAGGAGCCGAAAATCTTTCTGCCCAGAAACTTATAGAATCAGTTGCAGGAATAGTGGGAAATGAAGCAATATTTCTTTCCGAAATTGAAAATGCTGTTATTCAGCAGCAGTATTCCGGAGACAGGACACCGGTTGAGAAGCTCAGGTGTATGATTTTTGAAGAACAGATGATTGCAAAGCTTTTTCTCGATCAGGCCAGGATAGACAGCATTGAGGTCTCAGATGCCTCAATAGAAGGAAGTCTCAACCTCCGGCTTAATCAATTTATTGCAAGAGCAGGATCAGAGAAAGCACTTGAAGAATACTTCAAGCGAAGTATTACGGAAATAAGAGCCGATCTTAGAAAATCTTTGAAAAATCAGCAGATTATTGAAGAAGTGCAGGCCAAAATAGCTGAAAATATTACAGTGACTCCGGCCGATGTTAAAAAATTTTACGAGAAGATTCCGAAAGACAGTTTACCAACCATTCCGGCAAAAGTAGAATTAAGCATAATTCAGATTGATCCTCCCGACAATGAAGTAAATAAGGCAGAAGCAAGGCAAAGGCTTCTTGATTTGAGGAGTGAAATACTTGCAGGAAAGAGTTTCACTGCTCTTGCCATACTCTATTCTGAAGACACAGAGTCGGCTCGTCGCGGAGGTGAGCTGGGATACCTGAGCAGAGGTGAACTTGAAAAACCTTATGCCGATGCTGCATTCTCACTTACCAAAAACAGTATCTCCAGAATTGTGGAAACAAAATACGGTTTTCATCTTATTCAGTTAATCGACAGGATGGGAGACCTTGTAAACACCCGGCACATATTGATCAGGCCAAAGGTTAAACCAGAACAGGAAGAAATGGCTATTGCTAAACTCGATAGTATAGCCCGCAAAATCAGAAACGACAGCCTTTCCTTTGATAAAGCAGCAATGATGTATTCAACACATAAAGACAGCAGAATTAACGGCGGAAAACTCGTAAAGACTGATCCCTCTGCAAGAACTACTCTGTTCACTCTTGAAGAACTTGACAGAAACACTTACGCAGTGGTACGGGATCTTAAACCCGGTGAGATTTCACAACCATTCAAAACAGATGATGAAAATGGCAATACGGTTTTCAGAATTGTAAGACTCGATAATCAAGTTCCGGCACACGTTGCAGACCTTAAGGAAGATTACCAGACATTGTACAACGCCACTTTGATGGAAAAACGTTCATCAAAATTTCAGGATTGGATAAATAAAAAAATCGGAGTCACTTATATTAAAATAAGTGAAGAATTTAAATCATGTCCCTTTTCAAATCCAAACTGGCTGAAATAATCGGTCTCAAGCATCTGAAGATATTCGCCGCAGCCGCTGGACTACTCCTGCTATTCTGTCATATACTTCCCGGTTATTCAAATTATCTACAGCAACAGAAGGAAAACAGGGGCAAAAAAAGAATTGAACTGCTCTATTCAGATGTTCTTATTATCGATAAGGAAATTGACAGGGAATTACAGCGTTTATTAGGAAACGTGGCACTTAAGCATAATGATATAATAATGACATGTGACAGTGCTTATCTTTATTCTGAAGCAAATCAGGTAAAAGCATTCGGAAATGTTAAAATCAATCAGGCCGATACCATCTTTCTTTCTGGCAACTATCTTTTCTACGATGGGAACGAAGAAAAGGCTTTGATTGAAGGAGATGTTGAATTGCGTGATAAAGAGACACAGCTCTTCACTTCTTTAATTAATTACGATGCAAAAACCAGAGTGGCAAATTATCCTTTCCCGGGAAAAATAATAAATGACGACAACATACTTTCCAGCCGTATCGGTATCTATTATGCCTCTGACAAGATTTTCCATTTCAAGGATAGTGTTAGAATAGTCAATCCCGATTACACAATGCTGGCCGACACCCTTGATTACAATTCAGAAACCGGAACTGCTTTTTTTCGCGGGCCAACAACAATCGAAGGCGACAGTCTATTTATTTATTGTGAAAGAGGTTGGTACGACACGCAGAATGATCTAACATCAATATGGTGTAATCCAGTTATTGACAACAAGCAAAATACTATCAGGGGAGATTCTCTTTTCTATGACAAAAAAAACGGTTTTGGCGAAGCATATCAAAACATAAGTATTACCGATACTTCCAATAATATAATAGTATGCGGCAATTATGCATGGTATTATAAAAACCCTGAACGGTTTATGGTTACCGACAGGGCTCTCTTTATACAGGTTTCAGAAGAAGATTCCCTTTTTCTCCATGCCGATACACTTAATGCAATTACCTTATTTAATCCTGACGATTCATCTTCGTTCAGACTTCTAAGAGCTTATTACGGTTGCAAAGTATTCAGTGCTGACCTGCAGTCAATATGTGACTCTCTCTCTTACTCTTTCAGGGATTCCGTAATCCACCTTTACAAAAATCCCATCCTATGGTCGGAAGAAAACCAGTTAACAGCCGATTCAGTGTCCGTTTTTACTAAAAACCGTAAAGCCGACAGAATGGAACTCTATAATTCTGTATTCGTTGCCAGCCAGATTGATTCCCTCAGATTTAATCAGATGAAGGGTCGAAAACTTACCGGCTACTTCAGAGAAAACAAACTATACAGGATTCTTATTGAGGGTAACGGCGAAACAATTTACTACCTTGTTGATAATAATGAACTTATAGGTGTTAATCATGCCAGAAGTGCATCAATTGAAATTATGGTAGAAAATGGTAAAATTATCGAAATCACGGAACTCCAGAACCCTGAAGGGAAACTTGACCCCCCAAACATGAATTCATCTGAAAATTTACACCTTACAGGATTCTCCTGGTATGATAATCTCAGGCCTAAAAAGAAATCAGATATATTTATAAAATAACTGACATTAGATTAACGACATTATTATTAAAATAAAGTTTATAAAAATTAAAAGGGCTGTCGTCACAGCCCCTTAATTTTAATACTCATCCTCATTAAAGAAAAAATCGTCCTTACTTGGATAGTCGGGCCAGATATCTTCTATACTCTCGTAGATATCACCCTCATCTTCAATTTCCTGAAGGTTCTCAATTACTTCAAGCGGAGCACCTGACCTGATAGCATAATCGATCAGTTCTTCTTTGGTTGCCGGCCATGGAGCATCCTCAAGTTTTGATGCTAGTTCAAGTGTCCAGTACATAACTAAGAACTTTTTTTATTATTAAAAAAGGTTTGCAAATATAAAAATTTTTAAAATATTTCCTACAAAATTCAATCAATTAAATCATTTTTAAATAATCCACTTAATTTCTTCATTTCCAGCTTCCTTACACTGATATCTTGAAAGAATAAACAAATAATCAGAAATCCTGTTCAAAAACCTTATAATAATTTCTGGTACTGTTTCATTTTGAGTCAATCTCAATACTTCCCTTTCAGCCCGGCGGCAAACACATCTTGCTATATTACAATGAGATGATGCAATATCACCACCTGGAAGGATAAAGGAAGAAAGAGGTTGAAGCTCCATATCAAGCCTGTCGATCTCCTTTTCAACTTTTTCAACACAATCATTATCAGGTAAAACAATTTTCTGGGCACCGGTTTCCCTGTCAGTTGCCAAGGCAGCAGCACAAGCCATAAGCTGTTTCTGAATGTATATGAGAAAATCGTTATTTTTTTTGTTACCAATATAACACCTCAGTAATCCTAACCAAGAAATAAGTTCATCAACCGTCCCATATGCTTCAATTTTCTGATGGTGCTTTGGAACGCGTCTCCCTCCCCTCAACGAGGTTGACCCGTCATCTCCAGTACGAGTATATATTTTCATAGAATATAATGTCAATCTCTGTCTGTTGCGTTAAGATTAGGACTAAAGTCTTAACCGTACGAATATATAATTTCATAGAATATAATGTCAATCAGGAAACCTGTAAATGGTCTTCCCCGATTAGAGATCCTTTCAGACTCCCGTATATTTCTCATTTTGCATGTCAGAAAAAATCTGACCGTCAAGCAGTCTTACAATACGGGCAGCATGCTTGGCAATATCCTCTTCATGTGTTACCAGCACAATGGTATTACCTTTTTTGTGAATATTATCGAGCAGATTCATAATATCCACTGATGTTTTACTATCAAGGTTACCTGTTGGTTCGTCTGCAAGTATCAAGGATGGCTTATTTACCAGAGCGCGTGCAATAGCAACACGCTGTCTCTGCCCACCCGACAATTCATTTGGCTTATGATGCATACGATCTGCCAGTCCAACCTGAGTTAATGTTTCAATAGCCAGTTGTTCCCTCTCAATCTTGGGAACTCCGGCATAAATAAGTGGTAAAGTAACATTTTCAAGTGCCGTATATCTTGGAAGCAAGTTAAATGTCTGAAATACAAATCCTATCTCCTTGTTTCTTATCTCAGCAAGTCTGTCATCTTCCATCTTACTTACATCTACTCCATTAAGAAAATATTTACCACTGGTTGGTGTATCAAGGCAACCAATTAAGTTCATAAGAGTTGACTTTCCTGAACCTGATGGACCCATAATTGCTACATATTCATTCTTGTTTATGATAAGTGATACTGACCTGAGTGCCCTTACTATTACCGTTCCAATCTGGTAATTCTTAACAATGTCCTCCAGTTCAATAATTTTATTATTTTCATTCATAAATTTTGTGATTTTTTAGTCCCCTAAAATAGATTAATAAAGTTAATTGTTAAATTATATTATATTAATATATGTTAATATCTTACTACATAGTCAAATTTTGCTATTCCCTTTCTGAAAAACAGGATCCCCATTCTAAAAATATCAATTGTTATACTTACATTCTTTTTCTCCTTAATCTCCTGCCATGCTTCATACATTTCCGGGGAAGAATGAATATCATCAACCACTATTACACTGTCGTTTGTACACATCTCAGATAAAATACTGAAATATCTCAGCAATGAATCTTTCCTGTGGTCTCCGTCAATAAAAACCAGACCAGGAGTAATGTTTTCTTGCTTGAGTGTATAAAGAACCTCATCAAATTTCCCGGTATATAATTTTATATTGTGATATCGTGCCTCAATAAAATTTTTTAAAGCAATTTCTGAGATTACCTGACAACCCTCAATTGTATGAACTATAGCCGACGGTGCACCTGATGCAATATACATAGTGCTGATACCCAATGAAGTACCAAGTTCAATAATATTGCTGCCTCCAAATCTCCCGGCCAGTCTATTAAGCAATTTCCCATATTTTGACGGAACAGAAGAATATTTAACTATTGAGGATATTTTTCTCATTTTATCTTTAACATGCTTTGACCCTGATCCATAATCTGTTACATTAATAATTGAATTATCTGCCAGCATTTTTCTTCGGATCTTTTCGATATTAGAGACAATCTGCTGATCAATTTTATTCCTGAAAACTCCGGTAATAATATTGAAAACAAAAGGACTGTGTATTCCGTACCCTCTCTTATGCGATGAAAATATCTTATATTTCAGATATTTAGGAAGAGTCTTGATTCTGTTCATTTCGATTCTCTTCTTTTAAGTTATGTAAGGTTTGCAAAATTATTTAATTTCGGAGACTTAATTATAGTATACATCCCTTTTTATGCATGAATAATTTTCTGGAGACTGAAATAAAATTTCTTCCGGGTGTTGGACCCAAAAGGGCTGAACAGCTTAACAAAGAACTTAAGGTATATAACTTCAGAGATCTTCTTTACTACTTTCCATACAGATATGTTGACAGAACAAAATTTTATACTATTTCCGAACTCGATCCGGAAATGCAATATGTACAAATTAAAGGAACTATTACAGGATATTTTTATGAAGGAAAAGGAAGTTCCAGAAGGCTTATTGCAGAATTTTCTGACATTACAGGGACAATCAGGCTAATATGGTTTAAAGGTACCCGGTGGATTCCCGACTCCTATCCTGCTGGAAAGGAATATGTTATTTTCGGAAAACCCGGTGTGTTTAACAGTCTCCTGAACATTATTCATCCTGAGATAGAGCTTGCTGAGAAACGAGAAAGCCGGTTAACCTCTGCATTAGAAGCTCAATACAGTACTACCGAACAACTTCGAAGCAATTATATTACATCCAGATTTATTAGTAAAATTATTGGGAATCTCTTTCAAATGATAAATTTCAGGATTCCTGAAACATTACCTGAGTACATCATTTCAGAATATAACCTTATAGCCTTGCACGATGCGTTGTATAACATTCATTTTCCCCCCAATAATCTTCTGCTTGAAAAAGCCAGATACCGTCTCAAATTTGAAGAACTTTTTTACATTCAGCTGAATCTTCTGCGTTACAGGATACACAGAAACAAAAATACAAGAGGTTTCGTGTTTTCAAAAGTCGGAGATCTATTTAACAATTTCTATTTCAACAATCTACCTTTCGAACTTACTTCGGCGCAGAAAAGGGTAATGAAAGAAATAAGAAAGGATCTCGGATCAGGCAGGCAGATGAACAGGCTTCTGCAGGGAGATGTTGGCAGTGGAAAAACGCTTGTCGCACTGATGGCAATGCTAATAGCTGCCGATAACGGCTACAAGTCTTGTATAATGGCTCCTACCGAAATACTTGCTTATCAACATTACAGATCTGTAACCAGATTTACCAGTGGACTTGGGATAAAGGTTCTGCTATTGACAGGGTCAACAAAAAAAAGCGAAAGGAAACAGATTGAGAAATTCCTTATGGGAGAGGAACCTGTAATACTTATAGGTACTCATGCTCTGATTGAAGAGAAGGTACAGTTTAACCGACTGGGGCTTGCAATCATTGATGAGCAACATCGGTTCGGAGTGGCTCAAAGAGCAAAACTCTGGGAAAAAAGCTCTGAACCTCCTCATGTTATGGTTATGACTGCAACACCTATCCCAAGAACTCTTGCAATGACTCTCTATGGTGATCTTGATGTTTCGGTAATAAATGAGATGCCACCTGGCAGAAAACCAATCAAGACAATGCATTTTTTTGATTCGGAGCGGAGTAAAGTGTTCGCATTCATGCGCAGTCAGATAAAAGAAGGACGTCAAATTTATATCGTTTTCCCTTTGATTACCGAATCGGAAAAGCTGGATTACAAAAATCTGGATGAAGGTCTTGAAATTTTATCGCAAGCTTTCCCGCCTCCAGAATATTGTATCAGTGTTTTGCATGGAAAAATGACCTCTGCAAATAAAGAGATCTCCATGAAACTTTTCAGGGAGGGTAAAGCACAAATAATGGTTGCAACAACAGTTATTGAAGTAGGTGTTGATATACCAAATGCAACTGTTATGGTTATTGAAAGCGCTGAAAGATTCGGACTCTCACAACTTCACCAGCTGAGGGGACGAGTTGGCAGAGGTGCTGATCAATCATACTGCATATTGATGAGCTCCGAAAAACTATCAAAAGAAGCAGCGGCAAGGATAGAAACAATGGTAAGAACAAATGATGGCTTCGAAATAGCAGAAGCTGACCTGCGTTTGAGAGGGCCAGGTGATATTGAAGGTACTCAACAAAGCGGAATACCTTTTGACCTTAAAATAAGCAATCTTGCGAAAGACGGACAACTTATCGAATATGTAAGAAATATTGCCGGCAAAATTCTTGAAAATGATCCAATGCTTGAAAATAATAAAAACAGAGTACTGCTCAACGAACTTAACAGGCTCTTTAGCAGAAAATATTCATGGAGCAATATTAGCTAAGATTGACAGGTTTGAAGAAATAATCAATTGAATTTTAGAAAAATAAACTATTATAAAAATAAAAATGACAAAAAGCAGAAACTATATTATTTGTAAATATAAATTTGCAGCTTTAAAACTTGGGGAAAAATATGACTGATAAAGAAATTACCCATGAGGGAATTGTAGTATCAGATGCTTCCGGTAAGGTAATGGTGGAAATATCTCCTCATGTCAGTTGTGCTGGCTGTCATGCTTCAAATATTTGCAATGTTGAGGGAAAAGAGAAGAAAATTCTTATTGTTGAAAATAATGAAAACTCAAATTTTCAACCCGGTACCAGAGTAAAAGTCTCAGTAAGCAGGATACAAGGTTATTTCGCTCTTTTCCTGGGATATATACTTCCTCTCCTCATTTTATTGATTTCACTGGTGACTGCTGTAATGCTTTCAGTCGGAGAACTATTTGCCGGAGTTATCTCTCTTGTTGCTACTGCATTATACTATCTAATACTTTTCCTGTCAGGTAAATCTGTTTCAAAGAAATTTTCTTTTAAAATAAAAACGTTATAAACCGATGAGTCACACAATTCTGTTAACTGTGATTGTTCTTGGTTCAGTTGGGTTAGCTGCTGCTTTAATATTGTTCTTTGTTTCTCAAAAATTTAAGGTTTATGAAGATCCCAGGATTGACATTATTCAGGAGGCATTACCCGGAGCTAATTGTGGAGGATGCGGTTTTACGGGATGCAGAAATTTTGCCGAAGCGCTTGTTAAGGCAGAGGATTTGAATGGGTTAAATTGCCCTGTAGGTGGAGCAACATTAATGACGAATATCGCTAAGATACTGGGCAAAGAAGCCGTTGTTACCGAACCTCTTGTTGCTGTAGTAAGATGCCAGGGCTCACCTGAATATCGCCAGAGAACATCAGTATATAATGGTGTAAAAGAATGCCGCATTGCACATTCCTTATATGGTGGTGAAACAGATTGTCAGTATGGTTGCCTTGGTTACGGAGATTGCGTAAGAGCTTGTAAGTTCGATGCAATGTACATGGATGAAGCTACTGGCCTCCCGGTCATAATAGATGATAAGTGTGTTGCCTGTGGGGCATGTGTGAAGGCCTGCCCCAGAAATATTATAGAACTTCGTAAAAAAGCCAAAAAGGACAGAAAGATATACGTTGGATGTGTCAATTGTGATAAAGGTGGACCTGCACGCAAGGCCTGCAAAGTGGCATGCATAGCCTGCAATAAATGCGTTAACGTTTGTAAATTCGATGCTATTACCATAAAAAACAACCTGGCATATATCGACTCATTTAAGTGCACTCTCTGCAGAAAATGTGTTTATGAATGCCCCACAAATGCAATTATTGAACTTAATTTTCCACCATTGAAAAAAGTGGAAAACAGAATACAGGAATCATCAAAAGAATTGTAATAAAATAATATTATATATACTGAAGATGCTCAAGACGTTTCGACGAGGAGGCATACATCCGCCGGAAAACAAGCTGACAGCCGGCTGTAAAATAGAAAGGATACCTTTACCGGAGAATGTTATTATTCCGGTTACACAGCACATAGGCGCCCCGGCAACTGTTACCGTAAGCAAGGGAGATAAGGTTCTGACAGGACAGCTTCTTGCAAAATCAGGTGGTTTTGTTTCAGCCAATATTCACTCATCAGTATCAGGAACTGTATCAAAAATTGATAATTTCACCGATATCTCAGGCTATAAACAAACCTGCATTTTTATTGATGTAAATGGAGATGATTGGATGAGTGATATTGACAGAAGTCCGGAACTTATTACCGAAATAAATCATTCTCCTGAGGAAATAATTCAAAAATGTCAGGAAGTAGGCATTGTGGGACTTGGAGGAGCTACTTTCCCCACCCATGTAAAACTGAAGATTCCGACCGGGAAAAAATGTAATTTATTGATCATTAATGGCGTAGAATGTGAACCATATCTCACCGCCGATCATCGCCTTATGCTTGAAAAAGGCGAGGAAATAATCACTGGTACCAGAATTATTATGAAAGCCCTTGGTGTGAATAAGGCGATTATAGGAATAGAGAACAATAAACCTGATGCCATTACACACCTCGAAAAATTGTTGAATGGCTCAAACGACATTGCTGTGCAGGCCTTAAAGGTCAAATATCCACAGGGAGGTGAAAAGCAGCTTATCAAAGCCGTAACAGGCCGTGAAGTTCCCTCGGGAGGGCTTCCGATTGACGTGGGAATAGTAGTTCATAATGCTGGAACAGCATTCGCCGTTTATGAGGCTATCCAAAAGAATAAACCATTATTTGAAAGGGTTATTACTGTTACAGGCAAGTCTCTTTCAAAACCAGGTAATTACCTTGTCAGGATTGGGACACCTGTTTCAAAACTCATTGAAGCAGCAGGAGGCCTTCCTGATGATACCGGTAAAATTATCTTTGGTGGCCCTATGATGGGTAAAGCCATTCCAAACACACAGATACCAGTTGTTAAGGGCACATCAGGAATAGTAGTCTTTCCTTTATCTGAATCGGAGAGAATTAATTACGGTCCCTGTATCAGATGCAGTAAATGTGTCTCTGTTTGCCCGATGGGTCTTGAGCCATATCTGCTTATGGCTCTTTCTGAAAAAAATCTTTTCGAGAAAGCTGCAAATGAAAAAATTACCGATTGCATTGAATGTGGTTCCTGCAGCTACATATGCCCTGCTCACCGACCATTACTCGATTACATACGTCTAGGTAAATCAACTGTAATGCGGATGAACCGCGAAAAAAGTATGAAATAATTAAAATTCAGAAATGAACAAACTGTTTACAGTTTCACCATCCCCACACATTAATACTGGAGTAGACACTCGAAAATTAATGTATGGCGTTATCATTGCCCTCATGCCAGCACTGGCAGCTTCGGTATACTACTTTGGCTGGGGCGCTGTAATTGTGACATTAACCTCTGTCCTTTCATGTCTCTTCTTTGAATATGTCATTCAGAAATATCTTTTGAAAGGCCCGATAACTATAACAGATGGTTCAGCAATAGTTACCGGGTTACTGCTTGCATTCAATCTTCCATCGAACCTGCCAATTTATATAATAATTCTTGGCGCACTTGTTTCGATAGCTATTGCCAAGATGAGTTTTGGAGGCCTGGGAAACAATCCTTTTAATCCAGCTCTCACAGGCAGGGTTTTTCTCCTTATATCCTTTCCTGTACAAATGACGAGCTGGCCTGTTCCCTCCGGTTTTAAAACAGGTTATGCTGATGCAGTTACCGGCGCAACACCACTCGCAATAATTAAAGAAGGTATTCGTAACGGAGAATCCATTTCAAACCTGATGAATCAAGTGCCTGATCATATGCAGTTGTTTTACGGTTATATGGGAGGATCAATGGGTGAAGTTGCTGCCTTCGCTCTGATTATAGGATTTATCTACATGCTCGTCAGGAAAATTATAACCTGGCATATACCGATTGCAGTTATTGGAACTGTGGCTCTCTTCACAGGAATACTCTGGCTAATCGATCCCTCAAAAAATGCCGATCCATTATTCCACATCCTCACCGGAGGTGTGATGCTCGGTGCAATTTTTATGGCAACCGATTACGTAACATCACCAATGGTTCCAAAAGCAATGATAATATACGGTATCGGAATAGGAATTATTACTGTTGTTATAAGAGTATACGGTTCATACCCTGAAGGAGTCTCATTTGCCATACTTATAATGAATGCATTTGTCCCCCTGATGAATAGTTATATCAAACCAAAACGTTTTGGAGAGGAGGTCAAAAATGGCTAAACTTGAATCAACTCTTAAGAACATGGTTTTGTCGCTGACAATTATTGCTTTAACTGCATCAGCTGCTCTTGGCTTTGTTTATGAGCTTACCAAAAAACCCATTGAAATCACAAAGCTCAACAAAAAGCTTGATGCTATCAAATCAGTAGTACCGTCATTCGACAATAATCCGGATAGTGAAATGTTCAGACTACCTGCCGATAACGGAGATTCTCTTGAAGTTTACCCTGCAAAAAAGGGTGAAGAAATTATAGGTTATGCAGTAAGAACACATACCAATAAAGGTTTCAGCGGATATATAGGTATATTTGTCGGATTCAGTCCCGACGGAACCATTTTTAACACTAAAGTACTGGAACATAAAGAGACGCCTGGCCTTGGTTCCAAAATGACCGACCCGGCTTTCAAAGACCAGTTCAATGACAAGGACCCTTCTATTTTCACTCTTAAAGTAAAAAAAGATGGCGGACAGGTTGATGCCATAACTGCTGCTACAATAAGTTCAAGAGCATTCTGTGATGCAATTGAAAAAGCATATAATACCCTGAAGAAAGGAGGACTTATATGAACCATTTGAAAGAATTTACAAAAGGTTTTTTACGTGAGAACCCCATTCTGGTGCTTCTCATAGGAATGTGCCCATCCCTTGCTACATCAACATCTGCTATAAACGGACTTAGCATGGGCATTGCAACAACATTTGTCCTTACCTCCTCAAATGTCGCAGTATCGCTTCTGACAAAATTCATTCCCGATAAGGTTAGAATACCATCCTTTATAATAATAATCGCTTCATTTGTAACCGTTGTTGATCTTGTAATGCAGGCTTATGTACCAGACCTGTACGAAACTCTTGGAATTTTCATACCTTTAATAGTGGTTAACTGCATTGTGCTTGCCAGGGCTGAAGCATTTGCAAGTAAAAATAACGTCTGGCTGTCGTTTCTCGATGGTTCAGGAATGGGGTTAGGATTTACAATGGCGCTGGGAATACTTGGCTCAATACGCGAAATACTTGGAAACGGTTCAATATTTGGAATCAATCTCATAAAGGGCGACGGAATACTTGTTTTCATACTTGCACCCGGTGCTTTCATCGCTCTGGGCTATCTTATCGCTTTTATCAATAAAATAAAGAAATTACAGGAGAGCAAATAATATGGAATATATTTTCTTAATCATATCAGCTGTACTGGTCAATAATATTATTCTGACACAGTTTCTGGGTATATGCCCCTTCCTCGGAGTTTCGAGCAAAGTCTCCACTTCTATTGGAATGACCGGAGCCGTAACATTTGTAATGGTGCTTGCTTCAATTGTAACTTACCTGTTATACATTTATGTCCTTATTCCACTTGGTCTGGCATTTATGCAGACCATAACATATATTCTTGTTATCGCATCACTGGTTCAGATGGTTGAAATTATTCTAAAAAAAATCAGTCAATCCCTCTATCAGGCACTTGGTATTTTTCTTCCTCTTATCACAACCAATTGCGCTGTGCTGGGTGTCACACTTCTGGTGATAAAGAAAAATTACAACCTATTAGAAGGAGTGGTTTTCAGCGCATCAAACGCAATAGGCTTTGGACTTGCACTTATCATCCTCGCAGGCATAAGAGAACAGCTTGATCTGGTTAAAGTGCCTGACGGAATGAAAGGGGCATCAATTTCATTGATTGTAGCCGGTATTCTCGCTATGGCATTTATGGGATTCTCAGGAATAGTCAAATAGAAAATTATCGGAGAAATAAGGCCAGGGCATCATAATATTAATCTTAAATAAATTACATCATAATCCTTACGTTTAAGGTTACCTCAAGCAAACTTAGAGGCAGCAAAATGTTTGAATGATCATAAAAAATCCTGTAAACACTGACAAAGTAATAATTAAGCCTGGTAATATCTGTTCCATTACCTCATAAAAATTTGACTGGCTCATTAACAAACCTTTTGAGATAATTTTACTACTTATTAGTTATATATTTTTTATTACAGAGAAATGCATCATATATAACATTATTTGAATTAACTTTAATTGCAAAAGTAATTGAGCTGAACTTGTAAGAGGGTATCTATTAACGAGATAATTTTACACATATAATATAATTTTGATGAATATTTCAGAATATTACCGGATTCTTGGTCTGGAAACGGGTTGCACAATTGATGATATAAAAAGATCTTACAGGAAAATCGCACGTGAATATCATCCCGATATCAATCATAATCCAGGTGCTGACGAAATATTCATTGCCGCCACCGAAGCATATGAGTTTCTGATGACAAACCATTTAAAAATTCACTCAGGAGAGAAAGAATTTGAAAAGATGATGGATGAGTGGCGGAAGTATAGAGAAGATATGGCAAGACGCCGGGCAGCAGCTTATGCAAGAGCATCCTTTTCCAGATTCAAAAAAACTGATTTTTATAAAGCTACAAAGATTTTTGACGTTTCTATCATTATTGCTTCTCTTATAGTAGCGGTAGCAGTACTTTTTATCGCAATATACGGATATATTTACAGACTCAACCATCCATTACCCGGCATAAAAGACCCTTCGGTTTTTATTCTGGTACTTTTTGTTTTACTGGGTATGATTTTATTCATTATATCATATATTCACCTGAAAGCATATCTTGAGAATCGCAAAAAGAAATAATTCTGGTTTGTATGAAGATTTTCAATCCTTTTGATCCTGAGTTAAACAGGTGTTTCGGATGCGGACCATCAAATCCTGCCGGACTGAAACTTGTATTTGAAGACGATGGAGATACCCTTTTTACATTGTGGGAGCCTTCAGACCGGTACCAGGGCTATCCCGGCATTCTTCACGGCGGAATAACAGCAACACTCCTTGATGAAACAGCTGCCTGGTTTGTATATGCAAAACTCGGAACCGCTGGAGTAACATCAAGGATGAATATCAAATATCTGAAACCTGTGATCATTTCAGGAGGTAAACTGAAAATAACAGCCGAACTAATTACCAAAGACGAAAAAAGTGCCATTATTAAATGCTCTCTTGCCGATAGAAATAAAAATATCTGTGCCGAAGCTGAAATAACATATTTCCTGTATCCAGTTGAAATTGCAACCAGAAGATACCATTATCCAGGCAAAGAAGCCTTTTATCAAAAATAAAACCTGATACGACATTCTTACAACTGCGAATGTCATAAGTAACTGTCAATGAAGAAAATTTTCGTTATATTTACAGAAAGATGTTCTGACAGATGAAATTATTAATTGGTTTAACGGTGTTTACTTTGGCTGTTGAAATGGCTTTTTATAATAATAAACAAGGAGAACCCTCTGCTCAAGGGAAAGAATATTTTTTTTGTTTTGGTGTTTTTGCCGATGCTCAATATTGTGATTGCGAACCATCAGGAACAAGATTCTACAGGAATTCTCTTCTAAAACTTAATAATGCTCTACAATCTTTCAGAGAAGCAGAGGTTTCGTTCGTTATAAATCTGGGCGATCTGATTGAAAAAGATTATGACTCTTTTGGCCCTGTAATGGATGCTATTAATAAAAGCGGAATTAAAATTCATCATGTAGCAGGCAATCATGACTTTTCAGTTGAACAGAAAGATAAGAAGCATGTTTTGCAGTTGCTGACAGGAGGAAAAAAAGGTTATTATTCCTTCGTCAATGGAAAATTCAGATTTATAGTTCTTGATGGAACCGAAATAAGCACATATGGGCCAGGGAAGAAATCAATTATCAAAAACGCAGAATTCATGATTAGCCAGATTCGAGAGGCAGGTGACCCTAACTGGCATGAATGGAACGGTGGAATAAGTTCTGTTCAACTCTTCTGGCTTAGAAAACAACTTGATGAAGCAATCGCCAGTGAAGAAAAAGTGTTTATTATATGCCATTTCCCTGTTTGGCCAGAAAATGAACATAATCTGTTCAACTACAGAGAAGTTATTGACCTTTTGAAAAACTATCCAAACATAATTGCTTTTTTCAGCGGCCATAACCACGCAGGGAACTACGGAAATACAAACATGATTCATTTTGTGAATTTCAAAGGAATGGTAGAAACAGATGAACTCAACAGCTATGCCATAGTCGAAGTCTATCGGAATAAAATATGGATTAAAGGGTTTGGAAGGGAAAGAAGTATGATTCTGGCATATTGAAAGTTAAATCAATTACCATTGATTTTAATCATATTAAATGGAACTGACAATACCGATGAGAAATACTCACCCCTCTCAAATATATCATCATCACCTTCCTCATAATACCAGTTGAAAATATACTTTTTGTTTTTAATCGTCACATAAATCACATGCTGAAATAGCCTAATAAAAACTCTTGCGCTCTGACTGTTGAAGTATTCCATTTTTATATTGACAACAGTTACATCTGCAGGTTTTTTAATATATTCTTTAATCCAGCTTTCAACAGGTGCATAGAATTCTTCCGCATTCTCATGAATTGATCTACCGCTAATGCTTATTATTCCCTCAGGTTTAAGTATAACCTCAGGTGTATATTTGCCCGCTTCAATCCTTAGCTCCTGCATAGTAAACTTTGCAATAAATATATAATATTTAATAATACGGTTATTTCCCTGTAAATAATGCTCAAATATTAACTAATCCCCGAACATTAGAAATAATTATTCGCCAAAGGTGTAATATTGAGTGAAGCAAAATCGCTTTTAAGGTACTTATAATAACCAGCAATTCCTATCATTGCTGCATTATCTGTAGTATAAACCAAATCAGGTATATAGACATTCCATTGCCGTTTGCGACCTTCATCAATAAGCGCATTTCTCAATCCCGAATTTGCGGAAACACCACCAGCAATACAAATTTCTCCTATACCTGTTGCAGCCGAAGCTTTTACAAGTTTATCTATAAGTATTGAAATTATTGTATGCTGAAGCGATGCACACAAATCAGGTAAGTTCTTATTAATAAAATCTGGATTCTCTTTCAATCTGTCCCTCACAAAATAAAGAAAGCCAGTTTTCAATCCTGAAAAACTAAAATTAAGTCCTCTCACTGAGGGCTTTGTAAAACGAAATGCATTTTTATCTCCCTCTGATGCCAGCTTATCAATAACCGGACCAGCAGGATAAGGCAGTCCCATAATTTTCCCACACTTATCAAATGCCTCTCCTGCAGCATCATCTATTGTATTTCCAATTATATCCATTGTGTAATGATCCTTTGCCACTATAAGCTGGGTATGCCCTCCGGATACAAGAAGGCAAAGAAATGGAAATGCAGGTACTTTAACTTCCCTATTGTAATCTTTTATGAAGTGTACCAGAATATGGGCATGAAGATGATTGACTTCTAT
Organism: Rikenella microfusus; assembly: GCA_020722575.1. Taxonomy (GTDB): domain Bacteria; phylum Bacteroidota; class Bacteroidia; order Bacteroidales; family VadinHA17; genus LD21. The sequence goes on from DYKN01000002.1 coordinate 195,882, forward strand.
TAGAGGTATATGCCGTGCTATTGCAAACCCTTTGGCAAATGAGGTTCCAACAAGAAGAGAACCCATCAAGCCCGGTCCGCGAGTAAATGCCACAGCCGATATTTCCTCTTTCTCAATACCTGAATTCTTAATTGCAATGTCAACCACCGGAATTATATTTACCTGATGTGCCCTTGAAGAAAGCTCCGGAACAACCCCTCCATAAGCAGCATGAATATCCTGTGAAGATATTATATTTGAAAGTACATATCCATCACGTACCACCGATGCTGAAGTATCATCGCAAGACGATTCAATAGCAAGTATAGTAATGTTATCCAAAGCTTTTTTTTTCCGTATTTTTTTGGTTATTTTGAGTGTAGTTTAACCGGCATTTTACAATGCGCAAAATTATTAAAAATATTCTTACCATTCTCCTTGTCTTACTGATTTTTCTGCTGGTGGCTACATCAGCTTCTTTGATATTGCTGAGTACCTCAAGAGTTCAAACATGGCTTGTTCAAAAAGTATCATATAACCTTTCAGAAAAATTTGGTTCTGATATCTATATTGAAAAAATAAAATTTACTTTCTTTAACCACCTTAATATCAATAATATACTTATCAAAGATCAAAACAATGACACACTGATTTTCACACATGAGCTGGGTGTTAATATCAGAAGCATAAATCTTGTTTCAGGAAAGATAAACCTTGGAAATTTAAAAGTGGAAAAGCCTGTCTTCAATCTTGTTACAGATTCAACCGGAATGCTGAATCTTAAATGGTATCTTAATAAATTAAGAAAAAATGGAGAGGATAACAAAACCCGACATAAAGAACAATTCATCAACATCAGCAGTATTATCATAAATGACGGTTCTTTCAGACTTAAAAACAGAATTAATAATCCTTCAAAATCATTGATAGATTTCAGTAATCTAAAACTTGATTCCCTGAATGGAACAATTAGCAACTTGTTGATAATCAATGATTCTTTATCATTGAAAATCAATAGAATGGCTTTCAGGGAAAAGAGTGGTTTCAGAGTTAAAAACTTTTCTTCAGGCCTTTCTATTCAAAATAATAATATAATCTTCGATAAGATATTCGCTCAAACAGATTCATCAGTAATGGTTGTTCCTTTACTTGTAATGCAGGCCGATTCTTCAGGTTCATTCAGAGAGTTTACTGAAAATGTCAGGCTCGATATCCGTCTTGAGAATTGCCAGCTTGCGATTCCAGAACTGAGGTATTTCATGCCTGCTAATGTACTCCCTTCAAATAAAGTCAGCCTAACAGGAGATATTTCGGGTTTTATCTCTGAACTAAGAGGGAAAAAAATCAGAATAAAACTACCTGAAAAAACTATTTTTGAAATGAATTTCAGCCTTTCTGGTTTACCAGACATTAATAATACATTTATTTTCTGTGAAGTTCAAAGACTTCAAACCAGTGCTTCGGATATTGAGAAAATCAATATACCGGGAGCATTTCCGCTGTATCTTCCCCCTAATCTTCAAGAAGTTGACACTATTTTGTTCACCGGTACGTTTACGGGTTTTATTACTGATTTTGTTACCTATGGGAAATTGTACACATCACTGGGGACCTTATCATCAGATATATCACTTCGCCCTGAAAGCTCAAAGAGATTTCTAATTAAAGGTCTATTAAGGGGTGATGAACTGGACCTCGGTACACTCTTTGGCAACAATTCACTTTTTGGAAAAGCAAAATTTTCAGCCGATATCAATGGAGAAACCGAATCATTCAAAACTTTTGCCGTTGACCTCAAAGGGAAAATTGACAGTATTGAAATAAATAATTACAATTACCGGAACATTGATCTTAATGGTTACTTTACTGAAAAAACATGGGATGGTTCAGTAAAAGTAGAAGACGATAATATCAAAATGGAACTTCTTGGCATGTTTGATTTCAGAAAAGGTCTGCCAGAGTTTGATTTTACTCTGAACCTCAGAAATGCAAATCTGTATAAACTTAATTTTGACCGAAAGGATACAACATCAGCTGCTTCCTTTCTGTTGACCGCTAATTTTTCCGGAAGAAACATTGATAATCTTCACGGCGAAATAAAACTACTCAATTCAAGTTTCAAAAAATATGGTAATAAACTTGATCTGTATGACTTCACAATCAGAACCTCCAGCAAAGAAAATATAAATTCACTTGTTGTGAATACTGATTTTGTTGATGCTGAAATTATGGGCAACTATAACTTTTCATCCCTCCGTAATGAATTTGGCAGAGTTCTGTCAGCAATGTTCCCTTCACGCTTTAAATCAATATCACATGATAAGGTCAACTCAGGAAATGATTTTACTTTAAAAATAAATTTCAAAAATACAGAACCCCTGAGCAAATTTCTTAAAAGCGGTTTATATTTTGCTGATAATTCCTTGATTACGGGTTCAGTCATATCTGATTCCCTGATATTGTTATCCGGTCAGTTTAAAAGGCTTGATGTTAAAAACAATTCTTTCAGTAATCTAGCCTTCGACATGAAATACTGCGATTCCACCTTCAATTCAATCATCACAACATCATCATTAGATGTAATGAACCTTATTGAACTGAAAAATCTCAAAGTAAATTTCTCTTCTTCTCCTGATAATTTCAAAACTTCCCTGATCTGGGACGATAAGAGCAATGTTCCCAATAAAGGACTTCTGGAAATTGCTGGTGTGTTTGGAAAAAATGAATTAACTGTAGGTTCAGATAAAAATACGATATTGAAACTTAGCGTACTTCCTGGTGAAGTTCTATCAAAAAATAACCGGTGGGAAATAAATCCTGCCGAAATTACAATAGATTCAACTTCACTCAAGATAAATAATTTCATGGTAAGCAACAACAACAATTATTTCAGTATTTATGGTGCCGCATCTCATGATAAACAGGATACAATTTATATCAAATTAAATGGAATAAATATTTCCGGCCTGAATAATCTTTATGAAAAACGCAATGCAGGTTCAAGCAATAACCTGCACCTTGCTCTTGGTGGTATTCTTGGTGGAACTTTAAGCTTTACCGATATATATAAAAATATAATGTTCCAGAGTGATTTAACAATCAGTAATTTTGCACTTCTCAACAGTAAATATGGTAATCTTCGTATAGGCTCAGTGTGGAACAGAGAATCAAAACTGGCTGAAATTGAAATTAATAACCTTTATGAAGGGAAGAGGATGCTGGATGTAAAAGGCTACTATGATCCGGAAAATAAATATTTAAATCTTGGCGCAAAGGCAGATAAGTTACCCATTGATATACTGAATGCCCTTCTAAGTACCTTCGCATCAGGCATTTCTGGAACAACTTCAGGAAAGGTCATTTTTTCAGGGCCTTTGAATAATCTTTCTCTTACTGGTTCTCTCTTTGCCGATAACGCTTCAATTAAAATTGATTTTCTTCAGACCAGATATAGATTTAGTGACAGCATCAGATTTAATCCCGGAGCAATCCGTTTTAATAACATTGTTTTCATTGATGAAAGAGGAAATACCGGCTCTTTGAACGGAGTAGTATCACACAGAAATTTTAAAGATTATTCCGTAGATCTCACAATAAAAACTAACGACTGCATGGTGCTGAATACAAGAGAAAAAGATAATGAAATATTTTATGGAACTGCTTTTGCAACAGGAATAGCTACAATAAAAACAATTAGAAACATTCTAAGACTTGACATTTCTGCAAAAACAGGAAGAAATACAAGATTTTTTATTCCTCTTAACACGGGAATGTCTGTAACCGAGAATGCTTTTATAACTTTTGTCACTCCTGATAAATCTGATAAAGAAGAACCTTCCGGAAAAATATTGTTTCAATCCCAGGAAGAACCAAAAACCAGCATGGAACTTGCATTTGATCTCGAAGTTACACCTAATGCAGAGGTACAACTATTAATGGATCCCAAAGCTGGTGACATTATGAAAGGCACAGGTACTGGTAATATTAATATCAGTCTTGATCAGAAAGGAATATTCAAAATATTTGGTGATTACACTATTTCTAATGGCGATTACCTTTTTACGCTTGGGAATATTATCAATAAGCCGTTCTCAGTACTTAACGGAGGAAAGATAACCTTTAACGGCGATCTTGAAAGGGCTGATATTGACATTAAAGCTGTTTACCATACTAAAGCATCTCTTTACGATATAATGCCAGGATTATTGCCGGATGAAAAACTAAAAGAAAGAATACCGGTTGAGTGTCAACTTCTATTGACAGGAAGGCTTTTCAATCCTGTGGTCGGATTCGATATTAATCTTCCAACAGCTGATGAAGAAACAAGGGCATATCTGCGAAGTATGATCAAATCGGAAGAGGAGATGAGCCGGCAATTCCTTTTCTTGCTTGTAATGAACAGCTTTTATGCTAACCCGACTGCCGGCATGCAAATGCGTACTGCTGATCTCGGACTGTCAACTGCTGGTTTTACCACCCTTGAAATGCTCTCCAATCAGGTAAGTAACTGGTTGTCACAAATAAGCAATGATTTCGATATAGGTATTGTCTACCGGCCGGGCTCAACAACACTACCAAACTCCCAGGAACTCCAGGTAGCTCTTTCAACCCAGCTCCTTAATGATAGAGTAACTATCAACGGAAATTTTGACGTTGCTGGAACCCAGACAGGAAGAGTGGGAACCTCAAACATCAATGCTGTTACCGGAGCATTTGATATTGAATATAAAATAAGCGAACATCTGAGATTCAAATTTTTTAACAGATCCAACGATAATCTTTATATTGACAAAGGTGTTCAATACACACAGGGCATATCGCTTTTTTACCGACAGGATTTCAATAAATTAAAGGACCTGTTTGGTAAAAAAGAAAAAAGCCCTATTAAAAAAGAGGAAGAAATTGAAATAGTTAATAAATAATTCGAATTTGTTATTAAACCTGTATGTAATATAAACAACAGGATACCCGTTTTTTAATAAATTCGCAATCTGAAAAAACTCCTTGCAGTATAAGGAATTTGAATGTAAATAATAATTAAACATTATATAATGAGTATTCTTTTATTGCTACAACAGGATGCAAGCCTTCAGGCCGCAGGTGAAATGAAAATTACTCTCTTCGATCTCGCTGTAAAGGGCGGATGGGTAATGATTCCCATAATTCTATTATCATTTATTGCAGCATACATTTTCGCTGAACGTTATTATGTTATCAGAAAAGCAAGCCGTGAAGACACTAATTTCATGAACAAAATTAAAGACTATATTCACGACGGGAAGATTGAAGCTGCTCTTGCCCTTTGCCGTTCTACAAATTCGCCTTCGGCCAGGATGATTGAAAAGGGTATTAGCAGGCTGGGAAGGCCATTGCACGATATTAATGCAGCTATCGAAAACGTTGGCAAACTTGAAATCTCAAAACTTGAAAAAGGATTTCCAACACTGGCCACAATTACCGCTGCAGAACCGATGCTTGGCTTTCTCGGCACAGTGATAGGAATGGTTAAATCGTTCTATGCCATGTCACAGGCCGGCAATAATGTGGAAATCTCAACAATGTCGGACGGAATTTATACTGCATTGATTACAACAGTAGCCGGACTTGCAATTGGTATTCTATGTTATTTTGCATATAATATGCTTGTAGAAAGAGTTGAAAAGGTTGTATTTAACCTTGAAGCAACCTTGACGGAGTTTATGGACATCCTTAACGAACCATTAAAAGGCAAATAATATGGCACTCTCAGCAAGAAATAAAATAAATGTCAGTTTTAGTTCAGTCGGAATGACCGATGTGGTATTTAACCTTCTTATTTTTTTCATGCTTACCTCCACACTGGTGCATCCAACAGCTTTGAAGCTTAATCTGCCCAAAGGTTCGGTTCAGGTTTCGGCTAAACCTCAAACAACAGTCTCGATTACAAAAGATCTCAAGCTTTATGTTGAAAATAAGCAGATCAGTTTTGATGATCTGGAAGATGAGCTCAAGCAGAAACTGGGAAGCAACCCCGATATTTACATTTCACTCCATACAGATGAAAGTGTACCTATTGGAGTTGTAACCAGAGTACTGAATATTGCACAGAAAAACAATTACAAACTAATCCTTGCAACATCTCCAAAATAGCGAAATTCGAAGGATACCTGCTGAAAAAGGGAAAGGGGTTGCCTGGACAATTCTGTTTCATACAGCATTGTTTATAATACTCTTTGTGATAAGTTTTTCCGTAAAGATTCCAGAACCCGAAAGCGGTATTCTTGTTAATTTCGGTTTTGACGACACAGGTTCCGGGCTTATAGAGCCCTCAGGCCCACCGTCACAGCCTGAGCCGGCGCAACCTGTTGCAGCCACTACTGAATCCTCACCTTCTGATGAATCCCTGTTGACTCAGGATTTTGATAAGGACGTCCCCGAAGTCAAAAAGGTTGACCCTGAAGCAGAAAAGAAAAAACAGGAACAGATTGAGGCAGAGAAAAAACGACGTGCCGAACTGGAAGCTGAAAGAATCAAAAAACAGCAAGAAGAAGAGGAACGAAAAAGAATTGAAGAAGAACAAAAAAGAATCAACGATATATTGAACCGCACGAAAAATGCTCTTACCAATGCCGGAAATATCGGCACTGACACAAAATCTGAAGGTGTTGCCGGAGGTTCCGGTAATCAGGGGATACCCGAAGGATCACCTGATTCAAAAATCAGAGGAGAAGGAACCGGTAAAGGCGATAGGGGTATATCTTATGATCTTGGAGGAAGGGGATTCCAATCATTGCCAGTACCAAAATACGAATATCAAAAAGAAGGAAGAGTGGTTGTTGAAATAAGTGTTGACCGAAGCGGAAGGGTTATTCAGGCCAGTCCCGGTGCAAAAGGTTCAACAACACTCGAAGAAGATCTGCTTAATGCTGCCAGAGAAGCCGCTCTTCAAGCAAGATTCGAACCTAAACCTGATGCACCGGTTATCCAGAAAGGAACAATAACTTATAACTTCCTGCTTAAATAGATAGATTATTCCTCAATTTCAAGAAGCTCCCTGATTGAGTTTTCAAGATTATCAATAAGATTGTTATCTTTTATGACATAATCATCAATGCCTTTTCTTGCAAGTTCCAGAACAATTTCTCCTCTCTCCTGCCCCGACAGCATTATTACATTAACATCTGGCGAAATCTCCTTTATTCTGTCGAAGACCTCCATACCATCCATTACCTTATGACCTGGCTTTGTAAAATAATAATCTAGAATAATAAGATCAGGTTTCTTTTTCATCGCCTCAAGACAATCCTCCCCATATTCGAAAGCCTCGACCTTGTATCCTTTGGATGTCAGACGTTTAGAAACGAGACTGGTCACAAATGGATCATCATCAACGACAAAGATTAATTTGCTCTTATCCATCCTATGGCTTTATTATGTAAAGTTAACATAATTTTCTTTTACCAATTATATATAAATTCAAAATATTAAAAAGCATCCTCATTGAATAAAGGAAATGGTTTCATCATTTCCTTTACCTTATTACCCACCATGGTGATTATATTTTCATTGTCAATGTCTGACAGTACTTCATCAATCATTTCAACTATCAATGGCATAAATTCTTCTTTAAGTCCCCTTGTTGTGATAGCTGGTGTACCAACTCTCAAGCCGGAGGTCAGGAAAGGAGATCTGCTATCGAAAGGTACCATATTTTTATTGACGGTGATATGTGCCTTAACAAGGGTATTTTCTGCTTTTTTCCCTGAGATATCAGGGAATTTTGTTCTGAGATCAATAAGCATGAGGTGGTTATCTGTTCCGCCTGAAATTACTTTATAACCTCTGTCAATAAACGCTTTTGCCATAACTTCGGCATTTCTTTTTACCTGCAACTGGTATTTTTTAAATGATGGTTCAAGGGCTTCTCCGAATGCAACTGCTTTTGCAGCAATAATATGTTCCAGTGGTCCCCCCTGAACACCCGGGAAAACAGCTGAATTTATTACAGCCGACATCATTTTTACTTCCCCTTTTGGGGTTTTAATCCCCCATGGATTTTCATAATCTTTACCCATAAGTATTATACCACCCCTTGGGCCCCTGAGTGTTTTATGTGTTGTTGATGTAACAATATGAGCATATTTGAGCGGGTTATCAAGCAATCCTGCAGCAATTAGTCCCGCCGGATGAGCCATATCGATCATTAGAACAGCACCAACTGAGTCTGCAATCTGCCGCATCCTTTTATAGTCCCATTCTCTTGAATAGGCTGAAGCACCTCCAATTATCAGCTTTGGCTTCTCCCGATGGGCAATTTCTTCCATTTTATCATAATCAATAAGACCGGTATTTTCATCAACTCCATAAGCTACTGGCCTGTAAAGAATCCCGGATGAATTCACAGGTGAACCGTGCGAGAGATGGCCACCATGTGAAAGATTAAGCCCCATAAAAGTATCCCCGGGCTTAAGGAATGCAAGGAACACAGCCATATTGGCCTGAGCCCCGGAATGTGGCTGAACATTCACATATTCAGCTCCATATAATGCTTTCAACCGATCAATAGCTACCTGCTCTGCCTCATCTATGAACTGACAACCTCCGTAATACCTGTTCCCGGGATATCCTTCAGCATATTTATTGGTAAGCACCGAACCCATAGCCTCCAGAACCTGCGGACTAACAAAATTCTCTGAAGCAATTAATTCAATACCTTCAACCTGCCTGTTATATTCCTTACTTATAATACCAAAAATCAATTCATCTTTTTTCATGATAAATAATAATTATGAATTAAATATCGATTATCATACTATACTATTAATATTCATTATTTCAGAGATTTCCATGGTTATTAAAATACCTTTTAAAAACTTATAAATATAATTATTCTTCCGACATCTGTAGAAGCATCTCCCTGTAGGTTGAAAAAATTCTTGATTTCGAAATTATTCCAATAAATTTCCCCTTATTCAATACAGGAAGATTCCAGGCTCCCGTTTTGCTGAAAGTATCCATCACAGTTGCCATATTTTCAGAAATATCTATATACGACGGGGGTATTGTCATTATATCCCTCACACGAATTTTATCGTATAAATCGTTGTTAAACATTATTTCGCGGACATCGTCAAGCAAAACTATGCCCTCAAGCACACCATATTCATCAACAACCGGAAATATATTTCTTTTTGACTTTGTGATTGATTTAACAAGATCTCGTAGAAGATCGTCGGGTTTTACCTGAATAAGATCTTTTTCAATTTCCTTTTTCCAGTCCATTACTACAAGAACTGCCTTGTCCTTGTCATGTGTAACAAGTTCTCCCCTGTCAGCAAGTTGAATATGATATATTGAATAATTCAGAAATTGTCTTGCTGTAATAAACGAAATGGTTGATGTTATTATCAGCGGGATCAGAAGGTCGTACCCTCCTGATATTTCAGCGATCAGAAAAATTGCCGTCAGAGGTGCCTGCATTGCTCCTGCCATCAGGCCGGCCATACCTGCAAGAATAAACCTGCTGTCGGGAATTTTCATATTTGTAAACTCAGTTAAAAGCATGGAAACAAAAAAGCCTGAAATAGCTCCAGTAAAAAGTATCGGCGCGAAAACACCCCCTATGCCCCCTGCTGCATTTGTGGAACTGGTTGCAAATACTTTTAAAAATATCAACGCACCGGAAATAATCAGTAAAGAAATCCATCCATCGGGAAGAAAACCTGAAAAAATTGACATAAGTGTATTGCTATCACCCTTAAGTAAAGTCATAACAGTATTATAACCTTCACCAAACAGAGGAGGGAAAAACAATATCAGTAATCCCAGAATGGAGCCGGCTACAATTAGCCTGATATATTGATTATCTATTTTCCTGTACAGGTGTTCGGTAAAAAGGGTCATCTTAGAAAACCATACAGAAATAAGTCCTGTAAACATTCCCAGCAGTATATACCATGGAATATTTGAAATATTAAAGGAATCTTTAATTTCAAAAGACAAGAGGACAGTATTACCCATCGAGAGCCATGCTATTGTAGTTGCAGTAACCGATGATATCAGAAGTGGAATTATTGAAGAAAGGGTAAGGTCAATCATCAGAATTTCAAGTGTAAAGACTATTCCAGCAATAGGAGCTTTGAAAATACCGGAGATTACACCTGCTGCACCGCATGCCAGCAATAAAGTTATCTGCCGGTAATTAAGGTTAAAAAGTCTACCTACCGACGACCCTATTGATGATCCTGCATGTACGATAGGTGCTTCGGCTCCCACCGAACCTCCGAAACCAATTGTCACAGCTCCGGCAACTAATGAAGCCCAAATATTTTTTGCCTTTAGATAACTCTTTTTCCTTGAAATTGCATACAATACTCTAGATATTCCATGACTTATATCTTCATGTACCAAATATTTTACAAGAAAAAAAGTAATTATCACCCCTGTAAATGGCGCCAGAAAATAAAACAGCATACCTGTGCCATGTGCAAACTTCTCTGCTACAAAACTTGCAGTAAAATGAATGAGGTTTTTAATCAATGATGCAGCCAGGGCACCAAGCAATCCCACAGCAAAACTTAAAATATATATCCTTTGTGTACTGCTGAACCGCTCATTAAAAGCATTAATTACCTTCTGTAATACTTCTGATTTCATTTCCGTGCAAATATACTAATCAGAGAATAATGGTATTTTATTTTTTTATTTTCTTTTATAATTGTAAATTTTAAAATTGAAGAATCTAATAAGAAACTCATAAAAAACATTTTAGTAAACAAAATATTTTTTACTTTCCCGGCGTATTATTTATAAAATTTACTAAAAAGACTTCGCAATTTGCGCAATGAATCCGTCAAGATTTTTTATTATAATGTTTTTGTTATCGGCATTTTTACAGCCGATAAAGTGCCAGCTCGACAACGATCCACCGGATTCACCCGTTCTTACACTTGTTACCGTAATTCCCGAAACCGGATTTACAGAAATCCAATGGAGCAGAAGTAATTCTAACGATGTTGCCGGATATGTAATATATTATTTCATTGATGGCAAAGGTTATGCTATTGATACAATTCTCAATCCCTTCGCAACCAATTATATAAATACAGGATCAGGTGCAAAATACAGGACTGAATCATACGTTGCCGCTGCATTAGATACTGCTGGAAATGTCAGCCCTCTTTCCAATCCTCTGACAACAATTTATACTGTCATTAACGTTGATACCTGCCAATCTGCTATCGAAGTATCATGGAATCCCTATATACAGTTTCCTCATAATTTAACCGGCTACAGGATTATGGTTTCAGAAAACGATAACGAATGGCACGAAGTAGAAACAACGAATTCATTAACAAATAATTATACTCTTACCGGTATAAAAACAAAAACCAAATATTGTATAAAAGTTGAAGCTCTGATTGAAGGTGGAAAAGTTTCAGTTTCCAATATGCAGTGTGCGGATATCTTGATGATGAAAGCACCAGAATGGATAAACGCAGATTTTGCAACCGTTATCGATAATAAATCTATTTTCCTGTCTTTTTCAATTGATCCTCTTTCTGAAATAAAAAAATTTCACCTTGAAAGGAGAAAAGAAGATGAGGCTGAATGGTTGTTATTGAAAGAAATATCTATACAGAATAATACTCTTAACTTTACCGATAATCAGGTAGATCCATCAGAAAGATATTTCTACAGGTTGTCCGCAATAAATAATTGTGACATTGCAGTAGTTTATTCAAACATTGCTTCAAATGTTGTGGCGAAGGCAAATCTTACGGATGAAGTTATTCAGTTTTCCTGGTCTCCTTATGCTGGCTGGCGGGGAGGAATTGACTATCAGAAAATAATGGTCAGTTTTGGTAATGGTTTTACCGAGTATGCTTCTTTACCGCCCGTTGATTCTACATGGTCGGTAGACTATTCAACGATTATGTACAAAGTGACTGGATCACAGGTATGTTTCTATTTAATCTCACAGGAAAAAATAAATGACCTTGGCATAATCGGAAACAGTGAATCAAATAGAGTCTGCATTGAACCTGAAGAAAAAATATTTGTACCAAATGCCTTTACACCTGATGGTGATAACGTAAACGATTATTTCCGACCTGTTTTATCTTTTATTCCAACTGCATACCTGCTGGTAATAACCAGCAGAAACAACGTAATTCTTTTTGAGAGTACCAATTATCTTGAATCGTGGGATGGGAAAAGCAGAGATTCTATGCTTTCATCTGGAGTATATCTGTGGTACTTAAAAGTAACTGCACCATCCGGAAAAGTCATCACTAAAAATGGTACAATTACAATACTGAGAAACAGATAAAAACTGCAAGAAAAACATCTTCCTGTCATAAATCGGAATTAACAAAACCTTAATTGTGTTATCTTTGCATTAACGTAACATTATGACAGGAAAGGATATTTTTGATGAGGAGGACAACAAGCTTATAAGGGAGGAATATGAATCCCTGATAAACAACCTTTACAGATGCAACAAACCAGGCGACAGGGAGCTGATTGAAAAAGCTTTCAAAACGGCAAATGAGGCTCATTGGAATATGCGTCGCAAATCGGGAGAGCCATATATAATTCATCCTCTAAAAGTTGCAAAAATAGTTAATCACGAAATTGGACTTGGCGCCAAATCAATTGCCACTGCTCTTTTACATGATGTTGTGGAGGATACAGATTATTCCCTTGAAGATGTAAAAAGAGATTTCGGGGATAAAATTGCATCACTGATTGATGGGCTCACAAAGATCTCCGGAACATACAATGCCGACACTTCATCGTCACTTCAGGCCGAAAATTTCAGGAAGATGCTTCTGACAATTTCCGATGACATCCGGGTGATTCTCATTAAGATTGCCGACAGACTCCATAATATGAGGACACTTGATTCACTTCCTGAAAACAAGAAGATGAAAATAGCTGGTGAAACTATATATCTTTATGCCCCACTGGCTGCAAGACTGGGGCTCTATGCCATCAAAACCGAACTGGAGGATCTTAGTTTCAGATATCGACATCCAAAAATATACGAAGAGATCCAGTCGAAACTGAAACACAATGAAAAGAAGTATCTATCTCTTATAAATAAGTTTTCCTTGCCGATTATTGAGAAACTGAATGAGGCCGGCTATAAATTTGATATAACTGGCAGGCCAAAATCTATTTACTCCATCTGGAAAAAGATGCAGACCAAAAATGTCCCATTTGAAGAGATTTACGATGTTCTTGCTGTCAGAATAGTATTTGAACCTTTCCCGGGTGTTTCAGAAAAGACACAATGCTGGAATATATATTCAATTATTACAGACATATATCTTCCCAAGCCCGACAGGTTGAGAGACTGGCTGAGCCGGCCAAAACCTAACGGATATGAAGCTTTACATGTAACTGTGATGGGTACTGAAGGGAAATGGGTGGAAGTTCAGATAAGGAGCACCCGTATGGATGAAATCGCTGAAAGGGGATATGCCGCACACTGGAAATACAAGGGTGATGACTCCCGGGAAAACGAACTCGATAAATGGATAAAAAAGATCAGAGTCATGCTCGAAAATCCTCTTGATGACCCTATGGAATTCCTCGACAATTTCAAGATGAACCTCTTTTCCACCGAAATAATGGTATTTACTCCAAAAGGATTTCTAATCAATTTGCCTAAGGGTGCCACTGCTCTCGATTTTGCCTACGAAATACATACTGAAGTGGGCAATAAGGCAATCGGGGCAAAAATTAACTATAAACTTATGCCTCTGAATACTGTCCTTAACAGCGGCGATCAGGTTGAAATAATTACTTCCGATAAAGCATCACCCGAAAAGGAATGGCTCAACTTTGTCTACACACCCAGAGCCAAATCAGCAATAAAAAATGCACTTAAAGCTGAATCGAAAAACCGGATCCAGAAAGGCATGACATTGCTCGAAGAAAAGCTTTCAGAATTAGGACTTACACCTGGCGCAGAGATTCTTAAAAAAATAATGATTCATTATGATGCAACTAACAAAGAAGAATTATATTCAAAAATTGGGATGGGTATCATTACCCTTGAAAATCTCAAAAAGATTATCCGCAAAAACCCTTCAAAGAACCTTATTAAGTACTGGGATCTTAAACTAATTGGAAATAAAAAAGAGAGTCAGGAAAAAGAAACATCAAAGGAAAATTTGATAATTGATAGAACAACTCCTTTCCTTCTACGCGAGGATATTGAAAGCGCCGAGCAATCATATGAAATAGCCAGATGCTGTAATCCTATTCCGGGTGATGAAGTGACCGGATATCTTTCACCTAAAGGCACAATAATTGTTCATAAACCTAAATGCCCTGTGGCAGTGAGACTTATGTCAAGTGAGGGGAATCGTATTATCTCAGTTAAATGGACAATGCATAAACTCCTTTCATTTCTTGCAAGGATAAGCATTTCAGGTATTGACAGGGTGGGACTTGTAAATGACATTACCAATATCATTTCAGGTGAACTGAAAGTAAACATGCGGAATATTAATATTTCCGTACACAATGGTATTTTCGAAGGCACAATTGATCTTTATGTGCATCATACAAAGGACCTGAACAACCTGATTATGAAGATTTCAAATATAAATGGTGTGGAAAAAGTCAGACGTATTGAAGACTTTTCGGAAGAAATAATGTAAAAAAGAAGGCAAAGACGTAAATCTTCAAACTTTCCTATCAGATAAACCATTACTTAAAATGCATATCCGAAAGCTATCCCTAAAGGAACTGAAACAGAATTTTTGGTTGTAAACTCAGAGGCATCAAAATTTTCTCCTGAAACATAAAATTTCCTCGAAACAAATCCCAGACCTGTAAAAATATCAAGAGTAAAGCCACCAGATGTAATAAGCTGGTACCCGATTATTCCATTTACATTTATTTTGGAACCATTTACTTTGTCAGCAGAGTTATTTCTGCTGGTGACAGAGGCTTTGGCATACGAAAAATTTGGCCCCAGATAAAATCCTTCGGGTGCCTTAAGATCCCTGCTGACGAAGATTTTATATGTTCCCTGAACCCGGAAACCATTTGTCTTAACACCCGAAATCTCCCCACCTTCACCTTTGGTGATCTCATCCAGGTTAATCAGAACACTCGGACCTATGTAACTTCCACCAAGCTGAAAAGATGTCTTTCCACTAACTGCAGTCTCAAAGTAGACTTTATATTCTCCTGTTACTGGAATAACAACAACCCAGAAAGGCCCCCCAAGAGCTGCTAATGGATTGGTTTTCAAGGTAAATTTATATTCCCTTTCACTACCTGATTCCTGGCAAAAAGCTGCCCATCCGCTAATCAGAAGAATCAAAATCACAAATAAAAATGAAAATTGTAACAACTTCTTCATATTAAAAAATTTAAATAATTATTATTTTAAAAACATAAATTTAACAAAAAATTTTTTATAATCAA